>CAVIDY010000039.1:0-5359 GCA_963641885.1 Bacteroidaceae bacterium | reverse complement strand
GAGCTGATATGCTGGAAATCAGAGCAAAAATTGAAGAAAATAAAAAAACGCTTCAAAAATTACTGAAAAATAAAGATAATCAAATAACCCTCGATAAATGGCTGAAAACAGAGCTTGCCTACACTTCAAACGCTATTGAGGGCAATACCTTGACGCGTAAAGAAACCGAATTAGCTATTGAAGAAAAAATAACTTCCGGCGCAAAGCCTATAAATGATTATTTAGAAGCTGTAAACCACGCAAAAGCTTTTGATTTTATAATGAAATCTGCAAAAAATAATGTTAAAATTGATGAAGATTACATTTTAAAGATTCATAAAATCATCTTAACAGGAATTAACGACACTAACGCCGGTTTTTATCGCTCTGTCCGAGTTAGAATATCTGGTTCGCAAACAATTTTGCCTAATCCGTTAAAAGTTCCTGATTTAATGGACAATTTTTCTAAATGGCTAGCACAAAAAGATGATGATATGCTAATAAAAGCCATTGAAGCACATTATCGTTTGGTTTCCATACACCCTTTTATTGACGGAAACGGCAGAACTGCACGGCTATTGCTCAATAGCATTTTAATGGAAAACGGCTATGAGCCAATTATTATTCGTCCTATTGATAGAAAACGATATCTGAGCGCATTAGAAACCTATCAAACACAAGAAAATAAGGAAGCATATTACAGATTTATGCTATCCGCAATGAATCGCTCGCTTAAAATGATGATTGATTTGTTGGATATTAATAAGCCGGAAGCCGATAAGACACTCTTAACCATTTCTAAGTTTGCCAAGTTATGCAACGTTCCGGTATCTTCTATCCGTTATTGGATAAAAGAAGAAAAAATAAGACCGTTGGCATTCACACAGTCCGGATATGCCTTGTTTAGCGAAAAGCAAAAGAATGAGATTGAAAAGCTAAAAAAATAAATAATTCGTTGCATAAACTCTTGAATGATAATTCATAGAAATACTTCATTAGTAAAGAATTTCAAGGGTAATGCATAAACCACAGAGAGAGCTATTTAATAACTGAAAATCTGAAGAGGCTTCTGAAATTTTGCTTTTTTCGAATTTTAGGTTTCAATTTATAGAGTCTTTTTATTGTGAAAATAAGTAAATAAGCTCAATTAATGCTTGTTTTTATGCAATCAAAGTTTATTATGGATTAAGTTAAATTTGCAGCGGTATGAACTATGAGTTATTATAAACTGTCGGAAGAAGATACAAAACGGATTGAAATCACCCCAACCATTGTCGAAAAAGGTTGGGATAATAAAACGCAAATAAGACAAGAGTTTAGTTTTACCAAAGGTCGTATAATGGTCAGAGGTAAAGAGGTCAAACGCGAAGAGCCTAAAAGGGCTGACTACGTTTTGTTTTATAAGCCTAATCTTCCTTTGGCAATAGTTGAGGCAAAATCTGGATATAAAACGGTTAGTGCTGGTATTCAACAAGGTATTGATTATGCTCAAACATTAAATATTCCTTTCGTTTATAGTTCTAACGGCAAAGGTTTTTATGAACACGATCTGTTAACTGGTGCAGAGCGTGAAATTAGATTAAACGAATTTCCATCACCAACTGAATTATGGAGACGTTATAAAAAAGCACAAAATATAACAGAAGAACAAGAAAATAAAATATTTGCTCCCTATTATGATGATGGCTCAGGACGCTCTCCTCGTTATTATCAGCGCATCGCCATAAATCGTACCATTGAAGCAATTGCAAAAGGGCAAAATCGTATATTGCTCGTTATGGCAACAGGCACTGGCAAAACTTATACCGCATTTCAGATTATATGGCGTTTATGGAAGTCAAAACAAAAGAAACGCATATTATTTTTAGCAGACCGCAATATTTTAGTAGACCAGACCAAAAACCAAGACTTTGCCCCGTTTGGTAAGGCTATGACTAAAATTACCAATAGAACTATTGATAAATCATATGAAATCTATCTTTCATTGTATCAAGCCGTAACAGGTACAGAAGAGGAAAAGAACGTATATAAGCAGTTTTCAAAAGACTTTTTTGATTTAATTATTGTTGATGAGTGTCATAGAGGTTCGGCAGCAGAAGATTCAGCTTGGCACGATATTTTGACTTATTTTGATTCGGCTACTCAAATTGGTATGACAGCAACACCAAAAGAGGAATCTAATATATCCACCTCAACATATTTTGGAGAGCCTCTTTACACATATTCTCTAAAACAAGGTATTGAAGATGGTTTTTTAGCTCCATATAAAGTTTTGAAGATAGGCTTAAATCGTGATTTGATGGGATGGAGACCTGAGCTTGGAAAGCTAGACAGATATGGCAATGAAATTGAAGATAAAGAATATACTCAATCAGATTTTGATCGTACATTAGTGCTTGAAAAACGCACCAAAGAAGTTGCTAAAAGAGTTATGCAATTTCAAAGAGAAAATGATCCGTACGCCAAAACGATTGTTTTTTGTGAAAATATAGACCACGCCGATAGAATGAGAACCGCATTATGCCAAGAAGCTCAAGAGTTCGTAAAAGAAAATCCCAAATATATTATGAAAATTACAGGTGATGATGCTTTAGGTAAGGCGGAACTTGATAATTTTATTGATTTAGACAGTCGTTATCCTGTTATAGCAGTTACCTCTCGGTTAATGTCAACTGGTGTGGATGCTAAAACTTGTAAATTGATTGTGCTGGATCGTACTGTCGGCTCTATGACTGAATTTAAACAAATTATCGGTAGAGGTACACGCGTTAACGAAGAATATGGTAAATATTACTTTACAATTATGGACTTTCGAAATGCAACAAAACAATTTGCCAACCCAGAATTTGATGGTTATCCGACCGAAGTTAAGTTAGAGCTTGGTGCCAATATTGCTGAACAAGATGCCGATGAAGGCGATATTGATGATGTTGAGTTTGAAGAAGGTATTGAAGATACTTATGATTGGGACGAAGCTGATCCAATAGAAGAACACAAAGCCAAAAAATATTATGTTGACGATGTAGAGGTTGAAGTCGTTGATGTTAATGTCCAATACCTTGATGAAAATGGTAAACTAATTGCAGAAAATATAAAGTCATTTTGTAAAAATTTTATGCTTAAACGCTATCCAAATGAAAAAAATTTTGTTGATGCTTGGCAATCAGCTTCAAATAAAACAAAGTTATTTGCTGGTTTGAGTGATTCGGGTTTGTTTTTAGATGAGTTGCGCCGTGAGTATGGACGGGAATATGATGTGTATGATGTTATTCTGCAAAACACATACGGCACAGAGCCATTAACACGAGAGCAAAGGTCACAAAAAGCAAACAAAATACTTGAACAGCTTGAAGGTGATTGTAAAAATATCTTTGTTGATGTGATGGCAAAATATGTTGAGGTCGGTATTTCTGCCTTAGAAAATCGTAATACACTTCGTATAGAGCCATTTACATCGCGATATGGAACAGGTGTTGAAATTGTAAGAAAAATTGGCGGTAATGAAAAATATATCGAAATTACCAAAAAATTGAAGAATGCAATATATGAAGGATAATCAATGACAAACTTATCATCGACAATTAAAACTATTCAAAACATTATGCGTAAAGATTCCGGCGTTGATGGTGATGCACAACGTATCGGTCAGCTTTCGTGGATGCTGTTTCTGAAGATTTTTTCGGATAGTGAAGAAAATTGGAGCTTTTACGAAGATGGCTACGAATCGCCAATACCAGCGGAGCTTCAATGGTCGGCTTGGGCGAGTGATGATGAAGGTATAACAGGTGACGAACTACTTGATTTTGTAAACAATAAATTATTCCCGACACTTAAAAATCTGCCAACAGAAGGTAATAAGCGAGCTTATATGATTCGTTCCATTTTTGAAGATGCGTTTAATTATATGAAGTCGGGACAACTGTTGCGCCAGATAATCAATAAAATCAATGAAATAGACTTTAATTCGTCCGAAGATCGCCATATTTTCGGTGATATATATGAGCAGATATTAAAAGGTTTACAATCAGCAGGTAACGCTGGTGAGTTTTACACGCCGAGAGCCGTTACGCAGTTTATGACCGAGATGACTAATCCGCAGTTAGGTCAAACAGTATTAGACCCGGCTTGCGGGACAGGCGGATTTTTGGCTTGTGCTATTAACTATATGAGAAAGCAAGTTGTAAATCCCAATGATGAACAAAAACTACAAAAAGGTATTATTGGTTGGGAAAAGAAACAGCTTCCGCATATTTTATGTACAACTAATATGATATTACACGGTCTTGATGTGCCGAATATTCAACATTTAATTGCAGGTAGCTTGGCTAAGCCTTTGAACAGTTATGGTAAAAATGATAAAGTTGATATAATTTTGACTAACCCTCCGTTCGGCGGTATGGAAGAAGACGGTATAGAAAACAATTTTCCTGCTGATGTACGCACTAAAGAAACGGCAGACTTATTCTTAGTTTTGATTATGAAGTTGTTAAAAGACGGTGGAAAATGCGCTATGGTGTTGCCAGACGGCGCATTGTTCGGTGAAGGTGTTAAAACACGTATTAAAGAAAAATTGTTGACTGAGTGCAATTTACATACGATTATTCGTCTGCCTAAGTCGGTTTTTGCCCCATATACATCTATCAATACCAATTTACTGTTTTTTGAAAAAGGCAGTCCGACCACAACAACGTGGTTTTATCGTTTAGATATGCCAGAAGGAGTAAAAGCCTTTAATAAAACCAATCCGATGACAATAGAGCATTTTGCGCCAGCCAAGGAATGGTGGAATAATCGGCAAGAGATACAACAAGATGGATTTGACAAGGCGAAACAATATACTTTTGCAGAATTAAAGGCTCGCAATTTTAACCTTGATTTGTGTGGTTATCCAACAATTGAAGAAGAAATTTTAGACCCTAAAGAGCTGATTGATCAATATCAAGCCAGACGTACAGAATTAAATGCAAATATTGATAGCATTTTAGCAGATATAAATAAAATATTGGGGCTTGCCTAAATGAACGTTGATATTGCAAATATATTAAGTACATTGCTTGAACAAATGCAAAAGACAGATTGGATACAGCATATTATAACGTGCTTTTCTGTTTTTATTGGTGCTTTTTTAGCGTATCGGTTTAATATGTCAATAGAGCGTAGAAAATTTAAGAGGCAAATGCAAGGTGAGTTTTGTTTTTTAGCTACTCAATTACATTTAAATCTTAATGACTTGATAACGTATAAAGAAGGATTTCTCAATAAAATTCTAAAAGCATACGAAGAACAGAACATAAAAGGCTTTTTATCTAGTATTAGTGGTCCAACAGTGTCATTTACTTTTGATACGGAAAAATATATATTTTTAAATGATTGTAATAGG
>CAVIDY010000038.1:0-6989 GCA_963641885.1 Bacteroidaceae bacterium | reverse complement strand
GATTGTACCAATGTTGCAGTGCGGTTTGCTGCGTTCAAATTTTTCTTTTGCCATTATAATTTCTCCATAAAATACAGATTTTCATTTTTCCGAAAGGAAGGTTGGCATACCTTCCCTCCGGAGTCTTTAACATTAAGTTATCTAAGCGTTTTTCGCTTTGATAGTTTCTGCTACTTCTCTTGGAACTTCAGCATAATGATCAAAAATCATTGTGAACTGAGCACGACCTTGAGAAAGTGAGCGAAGAGTGTTAACGTAACCAAACATATTTGCGAGTGGAACAAAAGCATCGACAACGCGGGCATTACCACGCTGATCCATACCATTCACCAAACCACGGCGAGAGTTCAAATCGCCAATGATGTCGCCCATATATTCTTCAGGGGTTACAACTTCAACTTTCATAATAGGTTCCAACAGCTTTGGAGAAGCCTGTTTCATACCTTCACGGAAGGCAGCACGAGCGGCAATTTCAAAGCACATAACGTTGGAGTCCACTTCATGGTATGCACCATCATACAATGTGCATTTAACACCGGTTACAGGGTAGCCTGCCAATACACCGGTATCCATTGCAGTGCGTAAACCTTTTTCAACACCAGGGATATATTCCTTAGGAACGTTACCGCCAACAACGGTGTTAACAAATTCAAAGCCAGTGTGGTCTTCGGTAGGTTCAAATTTAATTTTAACCTTAGCGAACTGACCGGCACCACCTGATTGCTTTTTGTGAGTATATTCAATATCACAAGGTTTGGTGATGGTTTCACGATAAGCAACTTGAGGATCGCCCACGTTAGCATCAACTTTGAATTCTCTTCTCAGACGGTCTACGATAATATCCAAGTGCAATTCACCCATACCGGCAATAATGGTTTGACCGCTGTCCGGATCAGATGTTACGCGGAAAGACGGGTCTTCCATAGCCAAACGAGACAAAGCCAAGCCCATTTTTTCTACATCGGCTTTAGTTTTTGGCTCAACAGCTAATTGAATAACCGGTTCAGGGAATACCATGTTTTCCAAAACAATCGGCTTATCGGCATCGCACAATGTATCACCAGTGGTGGTATCTTTCAAGCCTGCCAAAGCGATAATATCGCCAGCATGAGCTTCTTTGATATCATCACGCTTGTTGGCATGCATCAACAGCATACGACCGATTCTTTCTTTCTTATCTTTTACAGAGTTGTAAACGTAAGAACCAGCAGTCATTGTTCCGGAATAAATACGAGTAAAGGTCAAAGACCCAACAAACGGATCGTTCATGATTTTGAATGCCAAAGCAGACAAAGGTTCATCATCGCTTGGATGTCTGTCTTCTTCAATATCCGTACCAGGTTTAACACCGCGAATAGCCGGAATATCCATTGGAGACGGCAAATAATCAACTACAGCGTCCAACAAAGGCTGCACACCTTTGTTTTTGAAAGCTGTACCGCAAAGAACAGGTACGAAATCTTGGCTCAATGTACCTTTACGGATACATTTTTTCAAGGTTTCTTCTGAAATTTCTTTACCTTCCAAATAGTCTTCCATAGCAGTTTCATCTTGTTCAACAGCCATTTCAACCAATTGGTTACGATATTCAGCGGCTTTTTCTTGCAAATCTGCCGGAATTTCTTTTTCTTCAATTGGAGCATCTGCTGTGTCACCGGTATAGATAATGGCTTTCATTCTAACCAAATCTACAATACCTTTGAAGTCTGCTTCTGCGCCGATTGGCAATTGAATAGCCATCGGGCGAGCGCCCAAACGGTCAACAATCATATCCAAGCAGCGATAGAAGTTGGCACCAATACGATCCATTTTGTTGCAGAAACAAATTCTTGGTACATTGTATTTATCTGCTTGTCTCCAAACTGTTTCAGATTGAGGCTCTACGCCAGCAACCGAATCAAATACGGTAACAGCACCGTCCAATACACGCAAAGAACGCTCAACTTCAACGGTGAAGTCAACGTGTCCCGGTGTATCGATGATGTTAATGCGGTGACCTTTCCAATAGCAGGTTGTAGCCGCTGATGTAATGGTAATACCGCGTTCCTGTTCCTGTTCCATCCAGTCCATGGTGGCAGCGCCATCGTGGGTTTCACCAATTTTGTGGTTTACACCTGTATAGAACAAAATACGTTCGGTTGTTGTAGTTTTACCGGCATCAATATGAGCCATGATACCAATGTTTCTGTATAATTCCAATTTGTGTGTTCTAGCCATTGCAATTTCCTTATATTAGAACTTGTAATGTGCGAACGCTTTGTTGGCTTCTGCCATTCTATGGGTATCTTCACGCTTTTTAATAGCAGCACCCTTGTTGGCAAATGCATCTAACAACTCATTGGCAACTCTATCTGTCATTGTTGTTTCAGAGCGTTTAGCGGCAGCGGCAATAATCCAACGGATAGCCAAAGCCTGACGACGATCTGCGCGAACTTCGCAAGGAACTTGATAGGTTGCACCGCCAACACGACGAGAACGAACTTCTACAACCGGCTTAACATTTTCCAAAGCGGTTGTGAAAACTTCCAAAGCGTCTTGTTTAGTTTTGGCAGCCATGATATCAAAAGCCGAATAAACAATTTTTTCTGCAACGGCTTTTTTACCATCTTCCATGATGTTGTTAATAAATTTTGCTACTACCTTGTTACCATATTTAGCATCAGGCAGTACGATTCTTTTTTCAGCACTATGACGACGTGACATTATTATATCTCCTATTTAGGTCTCTTAGCACCGTACAAAGAACGGCGTTGACGACGTTTAGAAACACCCTGAGTATCCAAGGTACCACGAATGATATGATAACGAACACCTGGCAAGTCTTTTACACGGCCTCCTCTAATCAGCACCACTGAGTGTTCTTGAAGATTGTGACCTTCACCAGGGATATAGCTGATTACTTCAAAGCCATTAGTAAGACGAATACGAGCCACTTTACGCAAAGCTGAGTTTGGTTTTTTAGGGGTTGTTGTATAAACCCTTGTACAAACACCGCGTTTTTGTGGGCAAGATTTCAAAGCTGGAACTTTGTTTCTCTTCACTTTTGGTGTTCGTGATTTACGAATTAACTGATTAATTGTAGGCATCACATTTTCCTTAAAAGTTATAAATTTACACAAAACTAACCACCAAATGTTTGCACATCTGGTCTTAGTTAGGCGGATAATAACATAAAAACCAAGAGAGTCAATAACTTTTTAAGCAGATTATTATATAAAAAATATGACGCCGCAGATGTTTTGAAAATATTGTGTATTGACGCATATACAAGCTATTTTATAACCCCTCACCTAACGTTTGCGTTTTTAATATCTCTGATTTCAACTCCAGTCTTAGACGTGAGTATAAACAAACCATTTCAAGCATCTAGAAATACAATATTTTTAAAATAGGTACACCTTTCTGGATTCTTGGCGTAAGCTAACGCTCAAAGCCTAGGATCCAGAAAGGTGCGGTACTGTTAGACGCGTTGCGCCAAACTATTAGAATTTATATTGGTACTGCAAGGCGTACATGTTGCTGTAGCTCTTGTACTTGGCGTTAGCGTCATGTTCTGGAGAGTTCCAAACTTTACCATGCATCATAAACAAATGAGCATATCCTAAGTCAAACTGATGGTTTCCGGTTGCATAGCTGACGCCGAATGAAGTCCATAAACGGTCGGTATCCGGAATACGGTTGGTGCGGTAGGTGTTGTTTGGAACCGGAGATTGATCCCAAGCGATACCGGCGCGCAAAGTCCAGTTGTCATTCAGATAATAATCTTGTCCTAAAGCAAAATTCCAAGCGTCTTTCCAGCGATAGTCAACATCAAGATTGCCACCTTTAAGCGGAGCGGTTGTGCTGGCTGGAAATACATAGAAACGATGCCATTGCGTATATTTTACGGTGGCGTAAGTACCCCATTTTTCGCCAAACTTATGATATCCGGAAAGAATCCAGCTGGCAGGCAATTCCGGATCAGAAACAGAATCAAAGCGATTAAATTGCTGAAAACCAAACATTTTAGCTATATCAGCATATTGAGAATTGATAGTTACGTCATGATGTCCGGTAGTGCGCTGCGTGCTTTTGAAACGATAAGACAAGCCAAGTCTGGTGTTTTCATCAAATTCATACATAGCGCCAAGATTCATAGTGGTTGCCCAGCCATCAACCTTAAAATCACTGTAGCCAAAATTTGACACTGGATTGTTTAAATTAGAGGTCAGTTTCCCTTTGATATAGCGTAAAATGCCGCTTACACCTAAAGACAAATGATTATCAAATTTATAGGCGGCGGCAATGTTTGTATCTACAACCTGCAGCTCGGAACGGCGGACACCAGTTGCACCTTCGGCAACAAAGCTGTCGTGATTGTAGCGGGTAGCCAAACCGAATGGTACGTAGACGCCGGCGCCTAAAAACAGTTTATCGTTGACATTATATTGTCCAAACATACTCGGCAGCGGAATCATAAAATCCATATCCGTTTTTTTACCAGCTGTATCGCCGACGCCGCGGATTTTTGAAGCAACTTCGGTCATTGTCAAGCCAGCTTGCATACCGGAACGTTTTACCAATGTCATACCAGCAGGGTTATAAGCCAACGCCGAATAGTCATCTCCAGCAATACCGATACCAGCGAAAGAACGCCCCAAGTTGGTAACGGAAAATTCATTTAGTTGATAGCCGGCGGCGTTAGCGTTGCCCACACTTGCCAACAAAGCCACAGCAGCGGCTACAGATATTTTTTTCATAACAGTTCCTTTATAAAATTAAATTACTGCTTTTAGAATTAGCATATAGTGTTAGGAGCGTAAAGGTTAATAAAGCAAATTTAGTGGTATCTCTAAGGATACTAATATTTATTATGGGGGCTGGAACTCTGATTTTTACCATTTTAACTGTGGATAACTCTGTTTTTTTGCTAAATATTTCAGGTTTAACCAAAACTTAATAAAATAAAATTATGTTTTAATCACTAAGTTTAACAAATAGGAATAAAAAAATGGCAACAGTTAATGATACGGAGTTTTCGGATATTTATATTATCCCTGATGGCACCGCTTATATTTGGGGCAGAAAAACCCCAAGCGGTCTTGTTCAAGTACAACCCGATGATTATGATGAATTTTTACAAGCGGTTATGAACACCTATGATGGTCACAATCCAAGTTATCAAGTAAAATTCAAAGGGTTGAACTATCGTGTGGAGCGCACTGTGACTTTGGAAGGTCAGCAATACTGTGCCCGCAAAATGCCACACTCCGTTCCTGATATTAACAAATTGGGAATTGAAGAACACCTGCTTAAATATTTAAAATCATTAAGCGGCGCTCCAGGGCTTATTTTGCTTGCCGGCACTACCGGTTCCGGTAAAACCACCACCCTTTCGGCTTTGCTCAGAGAATTTTTGCTGCGCGACGGCGGCTATGCGTTCACGCTGGAAGACCCGATAGAAATGCCGTTGGACGGAACTTATCACACTGTTAACGGCGAGCTTGGCATTTGCAAGCAGATGAACCCGCCGGGAGGCTCTTGGGAAGCTGGTTTGAAATCCATGCTGCGTTCTAAACCGCGTTATGTATACCTAGGCGAGATCCGCGATCCGGAAATTGCTTCAGAGGCTTTGCGTGCCGCTATTTCCGGTCACTTGGTTATGTCTACGATTCACGCCAGCACGGTTACCGATGCTATTCAATCTATTGTGAAATACGCAGCAGCGACTGGTATTTCAGAAGAAATGGCTTACGACTTGGTGGGCAACGGTATTTTGGCGGTGTTGCACCAAACTTTGGTCGGCGTACCGAAACGCGCTAAAATTGAATATGTGTTTGCTAATCCGGACGGCACAAAGGGCGACCAGGTTCGCGGCATTATCAAGAGTGGCAAGATGAACTTGTCAACCACCATTGAAACGCAGCGTATTCGTTTGTCGCGCGGTGTGCCGCTGTTTGACAACTAGTATAGTTATTATATATAAATTTGGACCGCCTTTATCGGCGGTTTTTTTATTTTTATTTACTTTTTTTCAATACATTTAGGCTAAATTTTAATAAAGGGTAAGATTTTATTAAAGGAATAAAATAATGACAGACAAAACGCCGCAGTTTAGCGCAGAAGATGCCGAAAGCGTGTTAAATGAAATAAAAACTTTGGGTACTCTGATAAAAGAAAAAAAATATTTCAGAGCCGTAAAGGAATCTTTTGTAGTTTTTTATACAATTTATAAAAAGCATATCAAAGGCAAATATATTGAATTTAAAGGCAAAAAAGTACCGATGGTGGTGGTTTTGCTGGTGGTTCTTGCCGGAGGCGTGGCGGTGACGCCATCAGGAAGTGAAAACACGGACAAAGCCGTGGCAGCTCAAGAACAAACTGAACAAAACAGCGCCTCCAATATAAAAGAAAAAGAAGATATGAACACTTATAATCAAGATGGTGTTAAAGTTTATGGCTTGGTAAAATGTGGAGAAGCCGTGTGCGGATATGTGGAAAATGACAGCGACAATGATATTTCACGCATTTTAATTTCCATTACATTTCACGATAAAAACGGCGCTGTAATTTATGAAGGCGGAGCTGAAGCAACCGCTATGGTGGCAAAAAGCCGCAGCCGTCTGAAAATTGCGACAGAGGGCGACTTTGATTACTTTGTCTTAAACGATGTAACCGTAGAAAAATAGTTGCTAAAACTGAATTGATACCGCTGAAGTTTGATTATTTCAGCGGTTAATTTTTATTTAGAAGTAAATTATCCGAATATGTTTGACATATATAATTTTAATGTTTAGATTGTAGGTTAATAAATTTAATATGAGGAAAGAAAGATGAAAAATAAGCAATCCAAAGGTCTCTCTCTCTCTCTGCGAATCCTATACATCTGATTAAAGGCACTTTTTCCGCCGTTCAGCACGTTTTTGCAGGGTTTAATAAAGAAACTTCAACGTCGTACTTGGCTTTGAGCGATAGCTCATTCGCCGAGTATCCAGTATGGTATATCCGCT
>CAVIDY010000037.1:0-7151 GCA_963641885.1 Bacteroidaceae bacterium | reverse complement strand
CTTTTAAAATATACTCAAGAAAATAAAAGTCTTCTTTGGGTACTTGGATATCAAATATTGTGTTATTTCCTAAATATAGGTGCAAAGCTTCAATATATTTTGCTGTAAAACAAAAATCACCTAGACCTCCAGACATTATAATTAAAATGTGCTGCACATTATCACTAAAATTTTGTAAAGAAAGAGGTAATCTGCAATAAAATTTTAAATTCCAATAAACTAATTTCAAGGCTACTTTTTTATAATTATCGCCATATAGTTTTTGGTATTTATTGATTTTTGCATTCAAATAATCATAATATTTATATAAAGGAAATGCCATTACTATATCTCCTTTACATATACAGGAATTCTGCAAATTTTGATGGTTAATTTTCCGCGGTGGGTTATTTTCTTTTGAAACAGAAAACGCTTTAATTTGTCTGTCATTATTTGCAGTTTATAAGATTTGTATTTTACGCCTTGGATTTTATAACCTTGCGCCGTTACAGCCAAGCCGAACAGACGTTCTAAAACGTGAGCCAATGTATTGTCGTGAACATTTTTATCGGAAACGGCAAAATCCGTGATTTGATATTTCAAAAACGGCTGCAGCAATTTGGCCCGCACTAAAAACATAGTGCCGGCCACAAAATGTAAATCTTCAGGCATCGCCAAGCCGATTTTCTGCATTTCCGCCGTCAACATTTGCACTGACGGCAAACATTCTTTTTCGTTGGTTAAAATATAATCGTTGCCGATCATTCCAATAGCTGGATTTTCCGCCATTATACGCAAATTATTTTGCACAGTCTGCGGAGAATATAATACGCTGTCAAGCAGCATATCGCGCCACGTTTTTATGCTGAAGCGCTTATGTTTAAACAGACAATAATCGCCGCTAACGCGTTTTGTGTGGATTTTCAAGACATAATCGTAAGCATTCAAGTTTATTTTATGCAAAAATTCAATGAACGGGCCGATGTCATAACCCAAATTTGGAGTTTGCCAAAGTGTTGCCTTGGAATTAAATTTCAAAATCTTTTCTTGAACCTGTGGATTTAATTCATACATAGTGATAAACAAATCATAATCATAGCCATTCAAATAGCTAAGTTTCTGCAGAATCTCATCTAGCTGTTCAATGTAATATAAATGAAAATGCACGGCAATTCTAGGCATTTACCATATCTCCAATATGGTTATTCCGCACCGACTTGCGAAATATCGGTGCGGAAACTATGTAACAAGTCCTACATAGGAAGCGTGTAATTTTATATTTAAGCTCTATAGTATAAACTTTAGTCATCGTTTTTACCCCATAAAGCTTCTTTAAGTTCTGGTGTTTGGTTTATGTAGTTGTAAAGCGAAAAGATAGACATACCGGTCTCTTTAGCAATGTGTGTACGCGGTACACCGGCTAGTAACTTCTGTTTAATCGCATCTTCTTTGCCGCTCCAGATAAATTTTTTATTGATACTACCGACTTTTCGGCCAAGTTTATAACCTTGCTCTTTTTTATTCGCCAAAGATTGTTTTGCTACAACCGAAATCATACTTTTCATAATCTCTAAAGCTCGATCTAAGCCTTGTAATAAAAAATCAGCGTCTTTGCCCGATTCTAAACACATATTTTCTTTAATGCTGATTATTTTTAAGTCTTTATCTAATAAAAAACGCAAATTATCTTTAACTTGAGCCAAAGTTCCGCCCACGCTGACGATGTTGGCAAACAGCACGGTGTGCCCGCCAGTCTGAAAACTATCTGCCAGCTGCGATACATTATCGTAGGTGTAAAAAGCATCTATAATCAAACCATTAGCTTGAGCATAGTCACTAATAACTTGACGTTGTGTTGCTACATCAACGTTCTTTTTATTGCTATTTATGTAACCAACTATCATCTTTATCGGCTCAAAAGTTATTAGCGTGTAAGGTTCGTTTGTATCTTATACTATTAAACCGCAATTTGAGTCAATGGCAATTCTAGTTTTAGTGCAAAAAATTACTTAAATATCAACATATTCCGTATTTTTCTGTCACCTTTTAACATTTATGGGCGTCAAACGAACCTTAAATTCTAATATGGTATAGATTTGCTGTGATGCAGAATTTTCCAATGCTTCAAAGGTCTTTATTTTTCAAAAATTGATAGATTGTATAAATGCTGACCCCGTGGATTTTTGCTATCTGTGTTTTTGGCACTCCTTTGTGGATAAGTTTTAAGACACTTTGCTCTTTGCCATCTAAAATATGTTTTTTGTTTTTACTGCCGCTTACACGTCCTAATTTTTTACCGTTAGCTTTAAGGCGGGCTAGGGCTTCTTTTGTTCGTTGACTGATTAAATTTCGTTCAATTTCAGCCGATAGCGAAAAGGCAAAAGCTAGGACTTTACTCTGGATATCCACGCCCAAGCGATAATTATCTTTAATAGTCCAAACCTGAACTTCTTTTTTCATACAAAGATTGAGAATTGTCATAATTTGCAGCAAATTGCGTCCCAAACGCGAAATTTCTGAGCATATTAAAATATCTCCTTTTTTGAGCTTTTTTAGCAATTTTCCGAGTTTTCGTTTTTCAAAATCTTTGATTCCGCTAATAGTCTCAGTTATCCATTTTTCAACTTTGATATTTTCCTTTAGGCAGAAATTATTAATTTCAAATTTTTGATTTTCTAAAGTTTGTTTATCTGTTGAAACTCTTACATATCCGTATATCATCTTATTTATCTCCATTTAAATACAAAAAAAGAACCTCCCATTATCGCTAATGAGAGGTATTAAATTTATCTTATATTAGTGTCGTCAATTATCCTTTTACTTGCCGGTCTTTTCACTTCTGACAATTTCCACAATACCAAACGCGGAAACGGCCAATGCGACGATATGTTCCGCTAATTCAGGACTTACTACCACGCCAAGACCTGACAAAAGACCAATCAAACCGCGCCATGTTGATGGCTGATTAAGTTTTAGAATCTCAATAAGTTTAAGCATATTTATTCCTTTCATAAAAAAAAGCCCTGCTAGGGCGGGTTAACAAGCAAGATTTATTCCTTGTAAAATTGTTTCGTCTGAATACGGTTGCACGCCGTTTTCCATACGGATTACGGCTTTGATGAACACGCAAAGCACGCCTTTTTCCTTAATATCTATGACTGTGTCCGGATAAACGCCAAGCTGTTTCGCCACCGCTTGAATATACGCCTGCGTTTGATTTTCGTTCGGCGGAGCGTAACGGTTGATAATCTGCCGCACTGTGCGTAAATTATGGATCTTCTTATAATTTATCAGCACCTTCGCCAGTGCTCTGATACCGTAAACCGGCGATGTGAACACGCAAAAGGCGGGATCGATTTTCCCGCCTTCTGGATTCAAGCCCAGCCAATTCTGCCCGTGACGTATGTTGCCGGGGTTGTTATTTCTTATTCCTCGCGGTAGTTTTTGCTTCATTATGTATCTCCCAAATAAGTTGCCGAAGTTCGTCAATTTTAAGCTCAAGCCGATTGATATTCACCTGCGTGGCGTATTCCTTGGCGACTTGAACCTTAAAATCATTCAGTTCCTTGCGCATTTCGCCGAATTTATGAACCAGCCAAACAAACGCCGGAACACAGACTATTTGTAAAAATTGCAGCCAATCCATAATTTTTTCCTTAATTCTGATGCACTCGGTCGTCTTCTATAACCGCTGTTATTTCCACCTGATTAGAGCGTGGACGAATACCAGTGACACGGGCGAAAACACTCCATTTGTCAGCCGTGCCAAAGGCAAAATGCGTGCGTTCTGTTCCTGATGAGGTCAATATTTTAATATCCGGCGGATTTTTCAGCATTACTTCGGTGCTAAGCTCTGTCTTTGCCACTTCGTATGTTCCGGCGAGCGAACCGTTTTTGCTTCGCAAAGCCAATATGTTTTTAACGCCGTCGGTAAAAATAACCGGTTCGGACAACGTGAGTTTTAGACCGTTTTGCGCTATGACTTCACCGCCTTGTCCCCAACGTGCCATATCGTGCGTGACGGCGATTAAATCTCCGTAAGTCGGAATCAAGCCTTCAAGCTCGGTGCTGAAAGTCACAACTCGCCGCCGATAACGGTTGGCCAAAGCCATATAAACGGCTTCGCGCTGAGCTTGCTCTTTATTTGTGCAGCCAAACAATTCAACAGTCGCGGTCTTATCTGAGGTTGAACCGCTGAAGGTTCCGGTAATTTCCGAAGTTTTCCAAGTTTTTTCAGAAAAATACTGCACGCAAACGCTGTCTGCAGTATCCTCAGACGGCATTATGTATTGAATGGAAAGAGAGTTTTTGACAATGTTTCTAGGCCCGAACAGAGCGACGGGAATAGTTTTAGGCTCGTCGCGCACAAAACGCACAATTCCGCCTTGAATAAAAGCCACCGCGCGTCCGACTTTCGCCACTCTGGAAAGAGCTTCGTACACCGTTAATTTGCTGTCAAACACGCCGTTGAACGTATCGCCGCGAGCCGACCACTTCTGGTCCAGTAGGTAAAGTGCATTTAAATCAATGGATTTGTCGGTTAATTTCGCACCGTAATCGGCTTTTAGAATATCCGCCAAAGCCCAAGCGATGGAACGGGTTGTCGTCAAACCGCTCCAACCGCTGTTTGGCGACCAAGTTTTTAGCTTGCGTGTGACAACGCAGTTTACCAAGTTGCTGGCTCGCTGCGAAAGATTGTCGGTCGCTTTCATCACTATGGCCAATAATGTAACATTTCCGTAGTTTTTGTCTGACACCACGTAACCTTTGGCGGAAATCCAACGCAATTCGTGTCCGGAGCGAGAACTGTCGTCTTTGTCGTCAAGTCTTGTCGCCCGAACCTCATACCGTCCATGCGCCACCGAATAGGCGTAAGTTCGGTATATGCCGTTGACCGTGGAGCCGGTAAGAGTTTCCGTAGCCAAAGTGAACCAGCTGCCGAGAGCGTTGTCTTCATCGTCAATAAGACGAGCGTCAACCCGCCATTGTACGGTTTTCTCACTAAGTCCGCCATTGTCGTTGGCGTAATACAGACCACGCTGGCAAGCGATGTCAATTTCTATTTTATTGATTTCACTTTCCGTGGAATTAAGCACAAAGCCGCCGACAATCGTTCCTTTTAACAGTTCTTGACCGGCGACTTCGGCGGAAGTAACCACATCTTCATCAAACAAAGTGTTACTTTCTCCGGGGGTGATGATTTTATAGGTTATCTCCTTGAATGAGCCTATCGGCGTGTCTTCAATGCGTATTTGCTCCACGTCGTACGAACCTTGCCCGATGCAATGGAGCTGATAAACATATTGTTCGTTGTTTTGATATCGATAATACGGCTGAGCGGCAAAGTCCGGATAAATCAGATGTCTGCCGTAAATGACCGGTATAGGGTTGCCCAAACGAGCTGAGTTGCCTTGCGCTTGCAGGGAATATGTCGGACTTTGGGTGTAAGACGACGAGGTCATTCCGTTTAACGTCGGTTTTGGTGTAGGCACAAGCGTGTTTACCAGAATTCCGCCGCTGATGGACACGCCTGCTGCCGCGGCTGCTCCCCAGCCTGCTCCGTACGCCGCGCCGACAGTTCCACCGGTGTAAACCGAAGCGACGATAACCGCCACCGTAAGCACAACCCGTACCGGATTGGAGCCTCCACCGCCGCCACCGAGAGGCAGCGAGACAATGCTTACAATGTCATTATCATTCAGTAAATCGTTCCAATTCTTACGCATTACCGGCACGCCGTTAATCAGGCACAAAATCGGCATGGTTAGGTCAACTTTTTGCTCTTTAACAAGCTGCCAAACGGTTTTAGGCTGTTGAATAACTGCACTTATCCGTCCCTTGTCAGGCTGACAAGGGTTTGTAAAATAGTTAAAGTATAGCATTAAATATTCTCTTTTACTCGGTAATAGGAATGTAAAAACCAACCGGTTGCGTTAAGTGACGGTACGTTTTGGAACACCACGCCGCTGTTCCGGCAACAATGCAGAACACCCCCGCCGTCAACGTCAATCCATATACCGGCGTGAACAGGATTTTTAGCTTGTCGCATTAAGACGACATCGCCATCTTGCGGCTCCGGTACTTCATAAAACGATTGAAAAGTCTTGTCGTATTTGAATGCGTGTAAAACATCTCGCAAATTGTCGGGATTGATATTGACCGGCGGCATGTCGTGTCCGTATTCGTTTTTTAGTATATAACGAGCAAAGCCCCAACAATCGAAACTGTCAGGGCCTTGCGCGCCAGCCACCCACGGGCGACCTATGTATTTATTTGCAAAATGTGTCATTATTTTCCCGTTTCAGGCAATAACAAAGCGAGAATATAATGTGAAATTATGATAATTTTACATTATATCACTAATCCAGTTATCATAATAACCGTATATAAATTTTTCAAGTTCAAAGTCAGAGTAACTATTCTCTGCATGTAACTTAGCATTTTCAGGTATTGATATCATATATCTATGTATTTCATTTGCCAAAATATCAGCCAATAAAATTAAAGGATTATCTTTTCCAGCAATTTGTATATTAGCAACCCTATTTTCTAAATGAATTCCTTTAACACTAAAAGAGATTGAACCTTCTTGTGTTACAGTTTTTTTATTCATCTTATCCCAAGCAGTCACTTTATGATAGGTTTGATCATTTAAATTGCGAAAATGTTCTATTTGAGCTTCATATTCTTTCTTTTTTGCGTCATCAATTTTATCAAGAAAAAGATTCGCCCTATCAAATTCGTAATCCTGAGTAAAAGCTTCTATTTTCCCGAACAAATCTAAAAAGGCATATCCTTCCAACGTTTCTCGTGGATAAGGAACTTTTATATCTAAATTGGGATTCATTGTGTTTCGTAAATTCTTTAGTAATGCCTGCTTTGAAGCAAAATTTTGTTTTTCAATACTCGCTCTTTTGGCTCCAAATATAAATTTTCCTTCATATTCTTTAAATATTTCTAAATATCCTTTTTTTACTTCCATCGCTAAATTTTTAATCGCTTGGTTTTCTGAAGCTAATGCATCTGTTATATGTAATTTCATATTTGCAGGTATGCATGCTTTAAATTTATTAAATAAAGGCTGGAATAACGAACTCACCATATTTTCTTTATTGACCGGAATAGGAACTCCTACGAATACACTTAATTTTTTATCACAATTTGTAGGTAAT
>CAVIDY010000036.1:0-7227 GCA_963641885.1 Bacteroidaceae bacterium | reverse complement strand
ATAAAATATGAAAATTGGCATAATCGGCTGCGGATTGGTGGGCTGCACCACTGCATATTCTTTAGTCTGCAGCGGCTTGGTTCGGGAAATTATTTTAGTTGACATCAACCGTAACAAAGCCGAAGCGGAGGCGCTGGACATTCTGCATGCCACGCCACACACTTTTTCGTGTCGTGTCAAAGCAGGCTTTTACAGCGAACTGGAAGGCGCCGATATTATTATAATCACAGCGGGAATACACCAAATTTCAGGCGAAAGTAGGCTTGACTTGCTGCAAAAAAACGCGGCGATTTTTGATGACATAATCAGAAACATTATCCAATATGCCGCTGATGCCTTGATTTTGATTGCTTCTAACCCTGTTGATTTGCTGACTTCTTATTTCATTAAAGAATCAAAGCTTCCGGTTTCACGGGTTATAGGTTCCGGCACAATTTTGGACACGGCGCGTTTCCGCACCATTTTAGGCTCGCATTTGAAATTAGCGCCGCAGTCCATTCACGCTTATGTTTTGGGTGAACACGGAGACAGCGAAGTTTTGATTTGGTCGGAAGCTTTAGCTGGAAATATGCCGCTGGAAACATACGCCGCCGAAGCCGGAATATCCCTAAATTCAGAAATCAAAAACCACATAGACAGCGAGGTCCGCAATTCCGCCTATAAAATTATTGCCGGAAAAGGTGCAACCTATTACGGAATAGCCGCAGGATTAACTAGAATCTGCAAAGCCATCGTCCATAATGAAAACTCCATATTAACCGTATCGGCATACCATAATGAAGTTGAAGGCGTAAAAGATATATGTCTTTCACTGCCCGCCGTTATCAACAGCAGCGGCATAGAGCGCATTTTATATCCCGAACTTTCGGCTTCTGAGCACGCCCTGCTGCGGCAAAGCGCCGAAAAAATCCGCGATTACATACATAATTAAAAAAATATTGCCAAAACCTTATTTTTTCTATATACATTTAGGGATTGAGGTAAAAATATGGCAGAAGTTGTTACATTCGGGTGCCGCTTGAATGCGTATGAGTCCGAAGTTTTAAAAGAAAAATTGAAAGATATTGATAATTTGATTGTTATCAATACCTGTGCCGTTACAGGCGAAGCAGAACGGCAGTGTCGGCAGGCTATCCGTAAACTGCGCCGCGAAAATCCACAGGCAAAAATAGTTGTGACCGGCTGCTCTGCTCAAGTCAGCGCCGATAAGATTGCTGCCATGCCTGAAGTTGATTTGGTTTTAGGCAATAAAGAAAAAAAAGAAATAGAAAAACATATCGCCTTACTAACAGGCTCAAACAACAAAGAGCTGGTCAGCGACATTGCCAAAGATTCTGCCTGCGATGACTTTATGATTACTGGTTTTGAAGGACGACACAAGGCTTTTTTACAAATTCAGCAAGGCTGCAACCACCGCTGTACTTATTGCATTATTCCTTATGCCCGCGGACATAACCGCTCGGTGCCGCTGCCGCTGATTATTAAGCAAATCAAAGAACTTTTGGCGCAAGGTTTCAAAGAAATCTGCTTAACCGGCGTCGATATATGCTCGTATGAACCGTCTTTTAGCGGAGTCGTAAAAGATATTTTAGAGCAAATTCCGGAGCTTCCAAGTTTGCAATTTGGTTCGCTCGACCCAGCGGCTATTGATGATAATTTTATAGAATTAGTAAGCAAATTCAAAAACATATCTCCGCATTTTCATTTCTCGATTCAATCGGGAGATAACCTTATTCTAAAACGCATGGGGCGCAGACACAGCCGCGAAACAGTGATTGAACTATGCAAAAAGCTCCGCAACGTCCGTTCCGAATCTACTTTCGGCGCCGATTTTATCTGCGGATTTCCAACTGAATCTATCGAGGCTTTTAAAAACACCTGTAAATTGGTTGAAGAAGCTGGTTTAAGCAAGCTGCACGTATTTCCATATTCCGAACGTGAAGGAACGCCTGCCGCCCGCATGCCGCAGCTGCCGATGGAAGAACGCCGCCGCCGCGCCGCAATTTTAAGAGAATTAAGCAAGGAATAAATTATGAGCAACTTTTGGCAAAAATTAGGTTTCGGTCTTAAAAAATCTTCTGATAAAATAAGAGGAAGCATCACCGATATTTTCAACAAACGCAAACTTGACTCCGCTGCCCTGGAAGATTTGGAAGATTTGCTATTGACCGCTGATTTAGGTGTTAAAGCGACCAGCGCCATATTAGCCGATTTTGCCAAACAAAAACTGGACAATGATATTACATCTGAAGAAGTGCGCGAACTTTTGGCACAGAAAATTGAGGATATTTTAAAGCCTTGCGAGCAAAAGCTTTCAGTTGCCGAGCATAAGCCTTATGTAATTTTAATGGTGGGCGTAAACGGCGCAGGGAAAACCACGACAATCGGCAAATTAGCCGCCAAACTGCAGGCTCAGGGCAAAAAAATTTCATTTATTGCCGGCGACACTTTCCGCGCCGCCGCCGTAGAACAGCTTAAAGTCTGGGCGGAAAGGCTGAATATTTCCGTGTTCAGCGGAGCCGACGGCTGCGACAGCGCCGGTTTATGCTATGACGGTCTGCAGCAGGCTATCAAAAACGGCGATGACGTGGTTTTTATAGACACCGCCGGACGCTTGCAGAACAAAAACGGACTTATGGACGAGCTGAAAAAAATCGTCCGCGTTATGCAAAAAGTTATTCCGGACGCGCCGCATAAGGTTTTGCTGACCATAGACGCCACCACCGGACAGAACGCTCTTTCGCAAATTCAGATATTTAAGAATATTTCCGGCGTTAACGGATTGGTTGTCACCAAGCTGGACGGCTCGTCAAAAGGTGGTGTTTTGGTTGCCGCCGCCGAAGAATTTGCTTTGCCGATATATTTTGTGGGCGTGGGAGAACAAATAGAAGATTTAGATGAGTTTAACGCTCACGACTACGCCGCCGCCTTGCTCGGCTTATAGAAAAGTTTTAAAATAATTATTATGTATCATTAAAATTTTTATGCTATGAGTATTTTTAGAAAGTTGAAACAAAACTTTCCCCTTTATGCGGGCAAGTTTGCAGTATGGATGAAAGGCAGTTCAAGCTTAGCTAGTTGCAAGCCTGTGTACGCCTATCCGGACGCGGAAATTGACCTGACACCCAACCCTCGGCTTTACATTGTTTTTAGCGAGAGTGAGCGTTTGGAAAAAATCAAGCAGAATTTGGCTTATGTTTGGGCTGACGGCTATGAAAGCAAAAAATGGGAAAAGCGCGGTATTCCTTATTTGGGAATCCGTCTGACTCCGAGTTTGGTTTTGCATGAAATGATTGGCTGTGGAAAAGGCTATGATTTGGCTAAAGCCCAAAAATTAGCACACAAGTGCAAAACCCGCTTTCTGACACAAAATGAGTACCGCGAAGTTTTATATTGCTGGGACGCCATTTCAGAAATGCGCTTGATTGCCAGTGATTTTCCGCTGGAAAAAGCTTTGATGTGGGTGTATACGGGCGATGATTCTGAACAGGCAAATGATTTTAAATATCATTTGTGCACACAAAGCGGAGAAATAATTTGGACCAGCGAATTTGACGACGACGGCAATGTGCTGCTCGCTTTGCGCTGAAGACATCTGCAAAAAACAAGCCTTGAGAATTAACTCAAGGCTTGTTTTTTTAGGCGTCCGTAAATATAAAATATGGCAATACACAAAAACGTCAGGCTTTCCGACAGCGGCATCGCCAGCCAAATTCCTTCCACTCCAAAAAATTTAGGCAGCAGGAAAAAACTTGGAATTAAAAAAGCAAAACCGCGCAGAATCGCAAAGAACGTAGCAGGCTTTATGCGTTCCAAACTTTGGAAACAGCCGATTATTGTCAGATTGATAATAAAGAAAGTAAAACCAGCGGCAAAATACGGAAAACCCTGCACCGCCAAAAGCGATGACGGATTATCCGACTGCAGGAACATTCCGACCATAAATTTTGGAAATACGCTAAACACCGCGGTAGTAATAAAACCAAAGCACAAAGCCGTGTCCAAGGCAATTTTAATGGTTGCTTTCACACGCTCTATGCTTTCCAAGCCAAAGTTATAGCTGATAATCGGCTGCGCAGACTGTGCGATGGCGTTGCCGACCATAAACACAAACGGCGCATAATAGCAGCAAACGCCGAACGCCCCTACTCCGTTATCGCCCAAATATTGCATAAAAACATGGTTACCAACAAACATCAAAACCGCCATTGTTGCCTCGCCCAGCATTGCCGATGAGCCGATGCGGCATTGGTTGGCGATTCCTTTGAAAAACAACGAAAATCCGCGTAGCCCGATTTTTATCGGATAAAGGCGCAGATTTTTAGCCTTATACAGCAAATAGCCCAGCACCAAAACGCCACCAATAACCGTAGCCAATGTCGAAGCAAATGCCGCTCCCATAATGCCCCAGCCGAACGGGAACATAAACAGCCAGTCTAAAAAAGTGTTGGCGACAGATTCTATAATGGTAATCCACATAGCGAGTTTTGGCGCACCGTCCAAACGAATCATAAACAGCCCCAGCAACGACCACATCAAAAACAAAAAAGACGGTAAAATCCACAAAAGATAAGTTTTGACATAAACCAACAGATAGTCGGAAGAACCCAGCAAATAAGCGGTTTTGCAAGGAAATATAAACATCAGCGCCGAAAGGATAACCGCAAAAATAGAAAGAAACAGCAGCGATTGCGAAACGTTTAAGCGCGCCAGTTTAATTTTGCCTTTGGCAAGCGCCATCGAAGCGATAACCGAGCTTCCGATGCCAGACATCAGACCGATGCCGGTAAAAATCATAAACAGCGGCGCAGTGATGTTGATAGCGGCAATACCGTCGCTGCCCACGCTGTGCCCCACAAACATACCGTCAATAGCGGTAATGGCGCACATACTAATCATACCCAGTAAAGTCGGAATAAAAATTTTTTGAAATAACGTTGAAATTTTATCTGTTCCAAAGTTCATAAAATCACCATAAATTAAATTTAAACACAAAAAACGGATAGAATAATTGGTTTTACCCAGTCACCTTATCCGGCTTTTGCCCTCCGATGAGGATTACAAAACAGTATAACTTTACATATCCGCAAACCTAAAATAAGTCAAGTTTTAAAAAGATTGTTACCAAAATATGACAAAATCTATCCTTTTTTCCGAAAATGCTTGCATACAAGGTACAGATTTGGTAGAATGAGAGATAATTTAGGAAAGTTTTTATTATGACTGATATAGATGAAAAATGGGATAATTATAAATATTTATGGCAGCATAAAGAAGATATATTTAATTGACCATGGTATAACGATTTAATAGAATGCGTTTTCCATGGAGAAAACGTTGAAAACTTTATTAAAGAAAAAGACTTTAAATGCGAAGAGGCTAGTAAAAAATACGGCTTTGAATTAAATGCGTCTTTTAAGGATACCGAAAACAAAATTATCCGCGACTTTGTAGATGAAAACAAAGAAAAAATCCAAAAGCCGCCGGTTATGTCTTATGATGATATTAGAACAAGCGGATTGACTGAAGAATATATAGACAGTGTTATTTTATTTTCTAAGCACCCTAAAGAAAACAGGCAATCTATCAGACGTTACTATGAAGGCTTGAACGCTCCGGCAGCACCACGCATGGGCTATAGCGGTATTTTACAAGAAGATATGGTTTCCATGCTGCGTGAAAAAGGTTTGGATGCAGTTTCTGATACGGATGAAAGAGCTAAAAACCCTGACGTGTTCGTCGTTACTGAAAATACTATTCACGCACCATTTTTAGACCCAAGAGATGCTTTGAAAGCTAACATTATAATGATAGAATCCGTAGTGGATTTAAAAGGAATAACCGGATTGTCCAACCCTTTGCTTAGAGAAAGCATGGTAAGAGCCTGTGAAAAAACAAAATCTTCGGTCCAACTTAGAAAAGATGAACTAACGCAAGACAAATTTGAGAAAGATAAACTAAATAATTTTTTACAAACAGCTAAAGATGATTGGGCTAAAGAACATAAAACATATTCAATTCTTTCGGAGATTGTAAACAATCTTCCTCCTGAAACCGCTACTAAAATAAAAATTGAAACAAACAATAAATATAACCAATTACTCCAAAACGGTGAAGTTTGGAACTCTGAAAATGCTGAAAAACTAGCTCAAGACATTATAAAAAATAATGAAACTGAATTAGCTCCGTTACTGTGTAAAAAACGCCAAGATGAAATGATTAAAGAAATATATCCAAAGGCGGAAAACCCTTTTGATTTAGATAGGAAAAGCAAAGATTATATTTTGGAACACGGCTATCCGGAATCAGTTTTTCACGCCGGAATGCAAGGCGGAAATCCTTATGCCGTTTTGTGCTCAACAGATGGATATTATGGCGGAAATATGTGTTTTATTTATGGAGCGACCGCTGTTACGAAAAATATGTATAAAAACTTAAACGGAAACGGCGCCCTCGGCTACGCATTCGGACAAAGCTCTCATAACTGCAAAAAACTAAAATTAGGCGGCTATGAAGTTGGATTTTTTTATGAATATGAAGCCAGAAAAGATAAACAAGAAATGACTGCCCTTGATTTTGCCGGTGATTACAATGGTGGCAAATTTGATATATCTCAAATAAAAGATGGTCCAAGTGATGAAACAGTCATATTACCTCATCAAAATAAATTGAAAAAAATATACATAGCCATGCAAGCTCTCGGCAGGAGAGATACCAGAAAAATATTTCCATTGGAACTTGATGAAAACGGTCTAATAAAAGATAAAAAATGGAAGGAATTTGTTGATTTATATACACCTGTTGATGATAATTTAACTGGCAATATGATTGAACATCGCAATAAAATGATTGCTGAATATGATATGAACGGCAAAGATTTTATGTATAACCGATTAAATCTACTAAATACGGCACAAACTGCTGTAAACCACGAAACAATAAATTCCGAGCAGAAGCAACTGATTGAAACATCTGCAAATGCTAACACGGCAGAAATGAAAGAAACATTAAAGCAGCAGCCGGATAAAGGGATTGAGGGGCAAGCCAAAACTTCGGTAAATTTAAGAGAAACATTACAAACTCAAGCCCAACAGAAAAGTTTAGGCAGTAAAGTTTCCGCCGTCAGCAACGGCATAGACAATGCTTTTGAAAAAGTCGGAAAAGTTCTAAATGACAATGCCGTAGGACGGACTATAAACAAAGTTGACAGCTGGCGTCCGCATAATA
>CAVIDY010000035.1:6116-7580 GCA_963641885.1 Bacteroidaceae bacterium | reverse complement strand
CCTTATGTATCGTCAATTAATGGAAATTTTGATTCTATTGATGAGGCTTTAATGGGTGCTAAAATGTGCTTATTTAATATACATTATAAAGATAATATAGAACATCAATGGATTAAGAATGAATTCTACTAGATAGAATGATATGTAATTATAACGCTACCGTAGTATAATCATCTTGGTAGCGTTATAATTTGAATTTGTATTATTTTTGATATTTATTTAGCACTGCTTTGATTTTACTAGAGAGTATATTCTTATTTTTTTTAGCATAATCATAAATGGTATTGCCTTTTTTATCTTTGGCATTAACATCGGCATTATTTTCTAACAGTTTTTCGATAATAGCAATATCCTTAACATTTTCGCAGGCATACATAAGAGTTGTTTTTCCTTCATTATCTGTAGCATTAATATCAACATTGTTATCAATAAAAAGCTGAGTAGATTCAATAGTAGCATAGTGTTTATTATATTTATCTACGTTAAACAGATACATAAAAGCATTTTTACCTTTTTTATCTTTAGCATTGAGATCAGCACCATTTCTTATTAATGTTTTTATAACTTCTATATTTTTGTTGTAATCACAAGCATACATCAGAGCATTTTTACCATTATCTTCTACTGAATTTACACTAATTCCATTATCAATAAGGAATTGGATTACTTCGGAATTTTCATTCCATTTCGATGCTGCCATTAATAAGTTAGAACCATAACAACATACTTTTTCCTTTTTTATATCAATCCCATAATTCATCAACACTTTAATCGTTTCTGGATTTTTAGCATAACAGATGTCTTCTATGTGGCCTCTATCAATTTTTGCACCATTTTTTAATAGTATTTCTGTAACATCTGGTGTGTTGTTATTTTTTATAGCATAGTTCAATGCAGTATTATTTTCATATTGACTCTGTCGCATATTTACATTAGCACCTTTTGCAATCAGCATTTCAGTAACTTCTGAATTTTTGTTATATTCACAAGCATATCCTAATGCTGTTTCTCCATATTCATCTTGAGCATCCACATAAGCCCCATTAATGATTAATGTTTCAATAATTTCTGGATTTTTATTGTATTGACTGGCACTCATTAATGCAGTTTTTCCGTAACTATTCACATCATTTACTTTTGCTCCGTGCTTTATTAGTACATTCAATACTTCAGGATTTCTACAATACATACTAGCATACATTAATACTGTATAATACTCCGTTTTGGCATTGACATTTCCCCCTTCTGCGTATGCTAATTCTACATCATTTGGAGATAAATTTTCCAACATTTCTTTAATATGACTCATTTTACCTAATATATGTGGCTTGAATAATAGAGTTGCTGGGTTCTGTTTTTTATTATCTGAGATATTTGATTGTTCACTAAAATAAGGATTGGCGATACTATCTTTATTATATTTTTTATAACCAATAAATGCGATTATAGCAAATATTACAAATA
>CAVIDY010000035.1:5345-6106 GCA_963641885.1 Bacteroidaceae bacterium | reverse complement strand
GCCTAGAATACCAATTAATTTTACAGCCTTGTCGCTTTGTTTTTTATTTTCATCAATATCGTTTATAAAAGATAATGCTAAAGCAACAACCCAACCAACAAGCGTCCAGCCAAGAAATAAATTTATTATAAAAACACTCATTCTGTTTTTATATTTTCTCTTAAATGCTACAATTGTTGGCAAAAAGTATATTGCCACTATAGCTAAAATGGTAAGTAATCCAATAAGCACTCTCATTATCTTTCTCCTGATGAATATTGAAGTTTAATATTATTATAGTCTGTAGTTAATAACATTAGAAAATAAAAGTCAATGTTTACAAATTAAGTTGTCATTTCAAAATGTAACATTTTTATTTTGCTAGGACAATTATAAAGATATTTTTTGCTTCTAACTAAAATTTATGCTATGACAATATTAAAGTAACATTGTAAGGTCTATAAAAATGCAAAAAATTTGGCAACAAGCGAAACGTATAATAATTTTTTTAAGTCTTTGGGCTATCACAACAGGTTTGACGGCTAGTGCTGTTTTTGCATTATTTAACTATTTTGCCAGCGATGAGCAAAAAATCTTATTTACAAATTCAAATCTTGAAGAATATTTAAGCGATTTGAGCTTTGTAAGCTTCTTAATTATCTATATATTGGGTGTGCCGCTTTTAAGAAAATATATCAAAAATAATTGGCTGTTCACACTTGCTTGTGTTATTACCTATCTTCTGATTTTTATAATCCTGTTCTTAATCTAATTGCATAATA
>CAVIDY010000035.1:0-5335 GCA_963641885.1 Bacteroidaceae bacterium | reverse complement strand
GCATAATATCGTTTAAAATCAGCATAACAAAAAGCAGCCTGCATAAAAAACAGACTGCTAGGAGGTTTACTTGAAGTTTAAGTGTTTCTTACCTCGTAAGCTGATGAAATTTCATCAGCGCCGTAATTACCGTATCTGAATTATATCCGGAATTGCCCTGTGCGACCAACGCAACCCTTTGTAATTTATAGGACACATCCGTAGAATAAAGCGTTGGAATATCACGCTTTATCGGACGCTGCCTCGGCGTATGAACATCAGAGCATACGGGGGTGTCTTTTGAAAAATCGGTGTGCATATTACTCATAAGCTACCTCATTTATTATCAACGACAAAATAATATATAACACAATTTTAGCAAAATGTCAAGTTTTATCGGTAAATCCGACGCTTATCGGAAAATAGCAGGCGTTTGCAATAAAAAAACCGGATAATTTATATCCGGCTTTTAATGATTTTTTTAGAGCATAAAAACTATTTTCTATCACCCAAAATTCTCATCAGGTATAAGAACAGGTTGATGAAATCCAAATAAAGGTTCATAGCACCTGAAATAGCTTTGCGAGACATACTGTCTTCATCGTCTGATGCGTAATACATATTTTTAATTGCTTGTACGTCATAGGCTGTTAAAACAGTGAAAACTAATACAGCAATATATGAAATTGCATAATACAGACCGCTGCTTTTCAAAAAGATATTAACAATGCTGGCAATAATTAAACCCCACAGTCCCATATACATAAAAGCACCGACACGGGTTAAATCTATTTTTGTGGTATATCCCAACAGGCTCATACCGCCGAATGTAGCGGCAGTAATCAAAAATACGCGAACAATGCTGTCGCCGGTATAAAGAAAGCCTATATCAGCCAAAGACATTCCCATAACTACTGAAAATGCCCAAAACATTGCTTGTGCTGCTCCCATGCTGCCTTTGGCTAAAATGGCGTTAAAGCCAAAAATCATAGCCAGCGGAGCAAGTGTTACAATCCAGCCGAAAGCTGAAAGAGAAATAGTTTGCGCTGCTTGGTCAACTGAAAACATCCATGTAATTACCGGTGTATATAAAGTAATATAAGCGGCTAAGGTCGTAACCACCAAGCCAAGTCCCATATAATTAAAAACCTTAATCATATATTGGCGCAATCCGTCATCCACACGTTCAATCGCAGATTTACGTACAATTTGTTCTGATTCTGACATTTAAAATCCTCCTAAATTTATTATCTTTTTCAAATATAGGGTGAAATTTTGTTAAAATCAACAAATATTGCAGATAAAGCGAAAACTCTTGGCTTTTTCTGAAAATCCTGCTATAGGTCTTGCAGGAGAGATAAAAATGTATAGTCAGCGTTTTCAGCAGTTTATAGATATGTGGCGCAAAGATTTTGCCATAGAGCGCAGTATGAATGAAAAAGTATGCTTGGATAGAGACGGCAATCCGATTCCCTGGTATACTTATCCGGCGATTGAATATTTATCGCAGTTTGATTACAGCCAAAAGAAAATTTTTGAGTTCGGCACGGGCTATTCGTCTATGTATTGGGCTAAACGCGCGCAAAAGGTCATCAGCATAGAAGACAAGCCGGAGTGGTATGAGAAATTTGCCTCCGAGTTCAGCGCTCCAAATTGGGAAATGCGTTATTGCGATGAAAAACAAGGCTATGAAGATATGATTTTTGCCGATGGCGAAAATTATGATGTGATTGTGGTAGACGGAAAGCGCCGCGCCGAATGCGCTGCCAATGCGGTCAAAGCCTTAGCGGCTGGCGGTTTGGTGATTTTGGACGACAGTGACCGCATTAACACCAGTTTGGAATATTTTAACGCCGTAAAATATTTGCGTGAGGCTAATTTATTGCAGGTGGATTTTTACGGCTTCTGCCCGATGAATAACTATACTAAAGCTACTTCGCTGTTCTTTTCCCGCGATTTTGATTTTAAGTCTTTGTATGAAGTGCAGCCGATAAACGGCTGGGGCAATATTTGGTCCATGAGCCGCAAAGAGCGTAAAGGCTTTTTCAAAAAACAAGACTATCCGCTGGCAGAAGAAAAAGAGGATAAATAGTTTTAATCCAGTTTTTGCAGTTCCAGCCAAGTTTGTTGGCAAAACTCTGTAGATTTTCTATTTTTTTATTATCTGTCCACTTCCTATTGTTAAAATAGTCTGTTTTTACAAGATTGTTCGCTCAAACCGGCAGCCATACAGCCGGCAATAAACAGGTCGTTGCACTTATTGCCATATTCTACATAATACCCAAAACCAAGTCCTCCGGCTATGCCGATAACTATTAAGGAACATAATAAAAGCAGTATGTAGCCAAGGTATTTACCAATTCTTTTTAACATGTTCAAACTCCAAAATTTAAAGTACAAACCCTATATACAGTATAGTGCAAAAGGCAATTATTAGCCCCAATATCCATAGTTCTGCGCGTGATTTCAGGTAGTTGGCGCCGACAGCGATTCCCAAAATCGGTGCGAAAAATAACAATGTTCCTATAAACGAATTGCCGAGCAAAGTTAAGTTAATGGCTCCGAGTTCTGTTGCCGTTAAAAATAACAAACAGCCCCAATATAGTATGAACCATATACAAACTTCTGCAATTCGCCGGCGAATAGACGGATTAAAGCCGGCTATTTTTCTGCGTACATAATCAAACAGCAAGTATAATGCAAAAAAGTAAATATAACCGAACAAAAATTCAGCGGTGTAGGCACAAGGCTGTCTGTCCCAGAGCCATTGATAGATTTGTCCGCCAGTCCATGATTCGTAATCGCATCTAGAGCCTTGGCTGTTGTCATATAACCCGATTTCCAGAATTTTAGCCATCAGCCAAGTAATAAGCGCAAACCATACAATATAACCAGCAGATTTCCGTGTTATAGAATTAAAGATATTTTTTGCATCAGACATTATTTATTTTTCCTTTAACCATGATTTATTTTTGTAAGCATTTTCTCCTCTATAACCAAATGAACTAATTCTATTTTTCCCAGCACTATTCCATATAGTGATAACTTTTGCAGGCGTTGGATTATCTAGAGAATCATAAATTTGCTTAATAAGACGAACGCTTAACTCAATATTTTGTTCAGGATTATAAGTATCATAGTGTTTTCCTTGAAAATCACTCCAAATATCTCCTCTAATATTCATGGGTGTCTGACTTTTTGATAATTTTAAATAATCCATTAACTCATTTATCCCATAATAATGACCACAAGCATTTTCTGAAAACATAATTGCTTTAACTAAATCTGTATCTACATTATATTTATTTGCATATTTTTCAACCATATTGTTGTATGTATTAACAACTTCTCTTCCTTTGTCCATATCACACCAAAACTTCCAGTTTCCATTTTCTTGTGGATTATCATCTATATGTAAATATAGCTTTTCTCCATTTTTCATGGCATTTTCACGTTGTGTGGCAGAAAGATTATTGTCATATGATTTAGAAATTTCAGTTTGTATTACATTATTTTTATCAAAACTTGTATTTGTCCCCAAAGTATTGCTTTGCTGACCGAACGTATTGCTTGAAGTGTTAGCAAAAGTCGTTTGTCCGTTATTGCTTTGGAAACCAAATCCTTTATTTTCCTGAGCGGCTGGTTGAGCTGCAGTCTGTGGAGCTGGTGGCGGGGTATCTCCGTATAATTCTCTATAATTGTATTCATCATTTTTATAGAGATAGTTTTGGATTTCATTAGCATACGGATTCGGCGTGTTTTCGGTTGGTACATCAATTTGTTTCATATCCGAAAAAGTGCTTGCACCTCGCGGGTCTAAATAATACCATTCGCTTTCGCCTGGTTTACGGTCTGTTCTGCGTATCGGGCGTTTACCAAAAATAATTTCTCTTGAAAATTCAGTCATATTATCCTCCTTTGTTTTATTGAATGAATCTTATGACTGAACTTTAACAGAAACAAAATGCTTTGAAAATCCGCTATAGTCGGCAAAAATCAGCTTTAGCCTGCAAAAGCTTTTTTAAATTCCCGATTATTCTGCTGAGCCAGCTGCCGCAGTTTATTCTTTTGATTTTGTCTGACATACGGAATCTCTATGCCGTGAGAGCTGTTTTTCAAAAAACATTCCACAAAGCCGTTGGCTGTTAGCTTGCCGCATAATTTCTTCATCATTTATTGCTACATTCTATATTATAAAAGTGATAGAGCCTTTTTCCTTATAAAACTAACTAATATAGCCATAGCAAAAAGCGGACAGAAAAGTTGTAAGCTGCTGACAAATGATGCTAATAAAACCGTAAAATCAGACCATTTGTAGGCAAGGCATAACCAATAAACTAAAAAGCATGCTCCGATTTCTGCCAATCGCCATAAGATAGAAAGGTTTTTATTTAGAATTTTACAACGTATGCAATCAAAAAATATATATAATATTATGTAAAATACATACAATGCCATATAAAATTCTGCGGTGCAGGGCAAACCAGTCGGATAATTGAAAATATCTCCGTATTTCCAAACTTGGGCAGTGCAGCTTTCTGCCGTGTCAGTTCCTATGGCGATGTTTAAAAGAACTGCTGCGGCGCTGACAGCGGCTAAACACCACAGACTATAGAAAAATATTCTTAACCATTTAATTTGCTTTTCTGTCATTTATTTTTCCTAGAGTTATGTTATTTGCTGTTTTCCGTATATAGTGATAAGGCTTGAAAAGTTTCATCCGGATAGCAAATAAAAACACCGGTTTCTATCAATAAAATAGGTATTAAGATATATTTTAAAGCCTCCAATTCATTATCTATGCAGATTTTCGTTTTAAATAAGTATTTGAAAATAAGTTTATATCCGCCCCAGCAATAAAAAATTAAAAAGCATAAAGTGATACAAAAAGGTATAAAGGTCATCTGTTTAACCATTATAGCTGTTTCGCCTAAAATTATAAAATAAATTAAATATATACAATGGCAGTATTTTTAATTTAGCCGCTAGTTTTTCTTTATCCATATTTTTATCTCTTTTTCAGCTAACCTAAGACTTTCTGTTTAAAAATCCTTTTTAGTGAATAAATACATATAACCAATAAAATGCTGACAAGAAAATGATTCTTGCCAATACAGGATGATTGCGCATGTTGCTTGTGCCGACTAAAAATAAAAGTGCAAATATAATCAGCATTAGTTTAGTTACAGCTAAATACAGCGGAAAGCTAAATTCAAACCAATTTTCATTTTCCCAAATACAATAGTGTTTAGGAGAGGGAGACAAATAGAATGACAATAGAATTGCGTAAAATAAAACATATATAGATATACTCCATTTAAATTGTTTGAATAGTCTAAATGTTTCAAAAGTATTC
>CAVIDY010000034.1:0-8698 GCA_963641885.1 Bacteroidaceae bacterium | reverse complement strand
ATCCTGATCTGATAAAATAGGACGTTTCACTTCTATAAGTTTTTCAAATAATTTATCTTTTATTTTATTTCTAATAAATTCTTTAATATTAAAAATTAAAACTCCTGCTTGAAAATATTTATATGGATCTTCTAAACCCAAAACTTCTTTTACATAAGATTTCCATTTTCTTTTAGAAACCATCATATTTAACTTTACTGGTATACTTTCCCTGATATCTATAGCCGCTCCCAGTAAATAATTTTGAATATCTTCTTCATATAATTTAGCTATGTCTGTATTAATAATTAAATCTGAATCTAAATATATTACTTTATCATAATTTTTGAAAATATCAGAAACAAAAAATCTATAATACGTTGCTAAAGAAACATGTATTTCTATATATAATTTTCTTATATCAATATTTGATAAATATGGAGTTACATCGACAAATCGCAATGAAACATTTTTATGATTTTTACAAATATACTTTAATTTTTCTTTATTTTCAGAAGATAAAGTCGAATATAAAATAATTAGATCATAATTATAATCCTGCGTTGAATTTTCAATTAAAGAAACTAACGTTACAGATAAAAATTTAGCATATTTATCATCCACCGCAAAAACAATAGGAACATTTTTTTCTTTAAAATATGGCATTATATCCTTTTGTATCTCTGTATTTTGCAAAAGTGTACAATTTAAAGGACAAGATTTTATCTTTTTATCAATTAAATACTGAATAAAAATACCTGTAACACGCTCTGAAATATAAAACCTCATTTCATCATAAGATGATTTTGAATAATCTTTTTGTTGAAAAAATTTGTTCAAAATGTCGAAAGTAAATTCACAATATTCAAAAAATAAACTTTTTTTAAGAATAAACATATTACAAAAATAATTATTAACACCATTAACATATTTAATTGCTGAAGCATATATTTCAGGATATTTATCTTTTATATATTTTATAACAAAATCTAGATCTTTTATATCGTGCATATATGAATTTTTATACTGTTCATACACACTTACCTTAGTAACTGCTTTTGTATACAAACAATCATATTTATTGATATAATTTTGAATATTTTCTTCTTTTAAAATGCTCTCATACTGTTTATTAAAAAAAGGGAAATCAACAGTCCATCTTTCATTATTTAATCTTTGCCATTTATCAAAAATAAAATGTCTTCTATAATGGTCAAAACCAACATAATCTGGATTTCCTATTTTTTCATAATTTTTCCACACCCAATATAAAATCGTCATTTCATTGTAATAACCATTCAATTTTGATATATTGTCGCCTGTATCATCACCTATCGTATTTAGTTCAAACCATTGTCTATCAAATTTTGAATTTTCAGAATTCAAATAATTGTAACGACCACCTTGAACTGCTGTATGTATACCATCTTGCAAGACAGGAGTTGGAGCGTGACAAGCTGTAAATATTTTTATGCTTTTAACCATTTTTAATCTCTTCAAAAAGTTCCAGGGCGCGGTTGATGGCTTTATCCATATCATAATAGCGATAATCGCCGAGGCGTCCCAAAAAATATACGTTATTTAAAGTTTTGGCTTTGGCTGAATATTTGGCGTACAAAGCAGCATTGGCTTCGTTTGGAATGGGATAATATCTCTCATTTTTGCCGCGCTCGAAAGCTTCGGAATATTCTTTGGCTATCACGGTTTTGGCGCTCAAATCATTCAGATAATATTTATATTCGTGAATACGGGTAAAATCATAGTTGCACGGATAGTTCACAACCGCGTTGCTTTGATAATACGGCATATCCAATTCCTGCAGCTCAAAATTAACACTGCGGTACGGCAGCTCGCCAAACTCATAGCCAAAAAACTCGTCAATCGGTCCGGTATAAAACAAGCGGTCGTACGGTTCTTTATAGTCCGCAAATTTAGTATTCAAACGCACTTCAATATTTGGGTGGTTCAGCATATTTTTAACGGTTTCGGTATAGCCGCAAAACGGAATCCCTTGGTATTTATCCTGAAAATAGCGTTCGTCGCACGAAATATACACCGGCACGCGCGCGGTCACAGCGCCGTCGACTTCATTGGGATTTACACCCCATTGCTTAGTGGTATAGTGCAAAAACACCTTTTCATAAACATAATCCGCCAAAAATTTTAAATCGGCGTCGTCTTGTTTTTGAAATTCTAAAATCGGCACTTTTTTATTATATGCAAAATGCGTCAACAGCTTTTCTTCCATACGGCGTGCCATACTTTCCGGAAAAACATCGTACAACGTGCGCAGATTGAACGGAATAGTCGTTTCCACGCCGTCAATAACCGCAATCACTTTGTGCATATAGGTGTTGAAAGCGGCAAAACGGCTGACAAAACTCCACACGTTTTCTAAATTGGTGTGAAAAATGTGCGAACCGTATTTATGAATCATAATGCCGTTGCGGTCGCGGTAATCATACGCGTTGCCGGCGATATGCTCTTTGGCGTCTATCACCACCACTTTTTGATTAAGTTCCTCGGCAATTTTTCGGGCAATCGCCGCACCGGAAAATCCCGCCCCAACTACTAAATTTTTCATATTTTTTCCTTAAGTTTCTTCTTTAAATCACGCCATAACCAGCTGAGATAAAATAATTTTTCTGAAAATTGCAAAAGTCTGAGCTTTTTAATTCGCTTTGACGGCAAAACTAAATCTTTGTTTGCCAGCAAACCGAGCAAATAATTTTTCTGTTTGGCAATATAGGTGCGGCGCCCCTGCGGCGTCAGGCGATTCAAATTCCAAAACACACCTTCGCAGCGCCGCAACATTGCCAAATTTTGCCACTGACTTAAATCATGATTTTCCAAATAGCGGTCAAGCTCATCATACTCAGCATCTAGGCAAAAAATTTTATTGGGATTTTTAACCGATGACTGCAAATTATCCTGCCGATAATGCAAAAATGCTTTTTCCAGCAAATAAATTCTTTGCGCGCAGATGTTGGTTTTGAAAATAAAGGCCGTGTCCTGATATGACGCACCCGCGGTTTCATTTATCCAAATATCGTGCTCCAGCAAAAACTTCCGCCGATATAGCGCCGACCATATAGAACCCCAAATTTTACCAACATATTCTTGCGGCGACAGGCGAAAAGCCTGATTATAATTAGCACTGCCGACTTTAACGATTTTGTTTTTGCCGTTGCTCCAATAGCGGTAGTAGTCGGCCTTTATCACATCTAAATTTTGAGCAGCCGCCAAATTATACAAAGTTTCATACATCTCGCTGTCTGCCCAATCATCGGACTCTAAAACAGCGACATATTCTCCGGACGCGGCTTTTAATCCAGCGTTAACCGCTTTGCCATAACCGCCGTTCTTCTGAGTGATGACTTTCAGTCTGGCGTCTTTAGCCGCGTAGCCGCGCAAGATTTTTCCGCTGTTGTCGATGGAACCGTCGTTCACGCAAATTATCTCGATATCCTGCAAAGTTTGAGCGCACGCACTATCCAAGCAACGAGGCAAATATTTCTCCACGTTGTAAACAGGAACAATAACCGAAACTTTAGGCATTTACCATATCTCCAATGTGGTTACTCCGCACCGACTTGCGAAATATCGGTGCGGAATCGAGACAACAAGCCATAAATACAAAGTGTGTAATTTTTTCAATATTCTTATATTTAAGCTTGTTAACATAAATTTTAGTCATCTTTTCCATTTAATCTTCGTTTGATGCTTATAGTTATGAATAATCTGACGTTCGTTTTTTCCTTATACTCTTAATGGATAATCTGAGTCAATAGCGATTTTCTATTTTTTGTGGAAAACTGTTAAATATCCAATATTTCATATTTTTTTTGATACTTGCTTTAACTATAAGCATCAAACGAACCTTACTTACTTGTTAATAAATGTTGAGCCGATGGAAATGATAGCTGGTTGGATAAATAGTAATATCTTTAAAATACAAGCTTTGGAGGTGGTGTGCAATGCCTAAAGTATCAGTTTTAATGCCTGTTTACAAGACTCCTGAGGCGTATTTACGCACGGCGATTGAGAGCATTTTGGCGCAAACTTTTACGGATTTTGAATTTCTGATTTTGGACGATTGCCCGACTGATGACAGAGAGCAAATTGTAAAATCATACGCCGACAAACGCATAAAATATGCTAAAAATCCGCAGAATATGGGAATTTCCGCCAGCCGCAACAAGTTGATTGATATGGCGCAAGGCGAGTATTTAGCTATTTTTGATCACGATGATATTTCACTGCCGGAGCGCTTGGAAAAAGAAGCTGCGTGGTTGGACGCTCACCCCAAATGCGGCGTAGTCAGCTGTGCTAAACAGAATATCATTGGCTCAAAAGTTGTTGTTTATCCGGAAAATAATGTCGAAATTACCCGTCAGCTGTTTGTGTCGTGCTGCGTGATTCATTCGGCGTCGATGGTGCGCAAATCGGTGCTGAAAGCAAATAATATCCGCTATGAGGAAGAATATTCTCCAGCGGAAGACTACGCGATGTATTGCCGTTTGGTGGGCAAAACCGAGTTTCATAATCTGCCGGAAGTGCTGTTTCACTACCGTAATTTTGCCGGCAACACCACGCATTTACAAAAGCAAAAGATGGACGACAAAACCGTGCAGATAAAAGATTTTGTGAGGAGAGACAATCCCCTGTTGTGGGAAAAGATTTTGCCTGATGTGGAATATGTCAGCCGCGTAAAGTTTTTAGGCTTGCCAATAACAAAAATCGTACACCGCGGCGAAATAACCAAAATCTATATCTTTGGAAAAATCCCGCTGTATGTTATCAAAACCAAAGAGGTGCTTGGGAAATAAAGGCGAATAAAATGGAAAAACTTGTCAGCGTCATAATTCCGGCGTTCGCCGCGGAAAAAACTATCAAAAAATGCTTAGAATCGGTGCAGTCGCAAACCTATGCAAATCTTGAGATAATTGTGGTGTATAAGCAAAGTTCCGATAATACGCTGAACATTCTTAACAGTTTTAACGATAAAAGAATTAAGCTTATAGAGCAAACCGAAAACACTGGTCCCGGGGGGGCTAGAAATATTGGTGTGCAAAACGCTCATGGCGAATGGGTTGGTTTTGTAGAAGCTGATGATGTTATTGATAAAGATTTTTATAAAAATCTGCTGTCCGCCGCAGATGACGATACGGATATTGTCTGCGGCAATATAATGTTGAATGGGCACAAATGGGTATGGTTTGACAAAGAACGTGAATTCCGCTCATTTGGCGAAAAATATGGCAGCCTGAAAAATGGTGCAACCTTTGATAAAATTTTCAGAAAATCGCTGCTTGACCAGCACAAAATTGAGTGCAGTAAAAAAATACGCTGGGAAGACAACATATTTATTTTTAAGGCATTTTATTTTACCAACAAAATTAAGGCTGTGCCAAACGCTGTGTATTATTACAATGCAGCGCCGTGGTCGCCGGAATATCGCAGCAAGCTGCAAAACGACGTTGTTGCTGAAGCTGCGGAAATTGTACGTTTTGTAAAAGACAACGGCTTTAGCTATTTTCAAAAAAGGCTGGCTTACAAAAAAATTATCGAAAGTTTTGCCGGAGGTTTTCTTGAGGTGCCGGAGATTTATTCTGAATTGATGAAAATGATGAATAATCCTTGGTTCTTAGTAAAAAAACATCTGAAATGCAAATTTAAAAAATTCAAAAAAAACTTATTCAAAAGGAAAACGCAATGACAACCTATTACATAGTGAGCGGCGGATTTGACCCGATACACGAAGGACATATAGAAATGATAAAGCAGTCAGCGGCTAACTCAGACGGCGTGATTGTTTTAGCCAATTCTGATGCGTGGCTGTGCCGCAAAAAGGGCAAGAATTTCCACAGCATCAAAACCCGTCTGGCGATTTTAGAAAACCTGAAAGGCGTGATAGATGTGCTGGAATTTGATGATTCGGACAATACGGCGTCTGACGGCATCCGCAAAGCCCGCGCTAAATATCCGGACGCGCATCTGGTGTTTGCCAACGGCGGCGACCGCGGCAAGGATAATATTCCGGAAACCGCGACTTGCAAAGAATGTCGGGTGGATTTGGCTTTCGGCGTCGGCGGCGACAACAAAGCCAATTCATCTTCTTGGATTTTAGAAAAATGGAACAATAAATAAAGGGAAAAAACTATGACAAAAACAGCGTTAATTACAGGTATCACAGGTCAAGACGGTTCATATTTGAGCGAACTGCTGCTGGAAAAAGGCTATGAAGTTCACGGGCAGGTTCGCCGCAGTTCTTCGCACAACACTCAGCGCATTGAGCATTTGCTAAGTAATCCGCACCTGCATTTGCACTACGGCGACTTAACCGATTCATTAAACATTGTGCGTTTGGTAAAAGAAATCGCGCCGGATGAAATCTATAACCTAGGTGCGCAGAGCCATGTTAAAATCAGCTGGGACTGTCCGGAATTTACGGCAGAAAGCGATGCACTCGGCACTTTGCGCCTGCTGGAAGCTATCCGCATTAACGGTTTGGCTAAGAAGACTCGTTTTTATCAGGCTTCTACATCTGAGCTGTTCGGTTTAATTCAAGAGCCGATACAGTCCGAGAAAACTCCGTTTTATCCGCGCTCTCCGTACGGCGTCGCCAAACTTTACGGCTATTGGATTACCGTAAATTACCGTGAAAGTTTTGGCATTTTCGCCTGCAACGGAATTTTGTTTAACCACGAATCTCCGCGCCGCGGCGAGAACTTTGTAACCCGCAAAATCACTTTGGCGGCTACCCGCATTAAAGCCGGTCTGCAAGATTGCCTGTATTTGGGCAACTTGGATTCAAAACGCGACTGGGGTCATGCCAAAGACTATGTAGAAGGCATGTGGCGCATGCTGCAAGCCGATAAGCCGGAAGATTTTGTGCTGGCAACCGGCACCACCACTTCTATCCGCGACTTTGTAAAACTGGCGTTCAAAGAATGCGGCATAGAGCTGGAATGGTCGGGCAAAGGCGTTGAGGAAAAAGCCGTAAATAAAGCGACAGGCAAAGTTGTAGTAGCGGTAAATCCGGAATTTTTCCGTCCGGCGGAAGTAGATTTGCTGTTGGGCGACAGCACTAAAGCCCGCACGGTTTTGGGCTGGAAGCCGAACTATGACTTAGCGGCCTTGGCGCATGAAATGGTGCAGGAAGACGCTAAAATCGCGGCTAAAGAAAAGCTTTTAAACGACAACGGCTTTGCTGAAAACACCACCTACGCCGACTAAAAGGAGAAAATCTATGAGTGAACTGATAGAATTTATAAAACCTGATTTTTGTTTTGAAGACGAGCGTGGCTCGCTGGTGCAGCTGTGCCGCCAAGGCTGGAAGCAAATTAACGTTTCCACCTCCAAAGCCGGAGTTTTCCGCGGCGGACACTATCACAAACATAATAATGAAGCGTTTTATATTATTGACGGAGAAATTGAAATTTCTTTGGTCAAAGGCGAACAAAAAGAAAAAGTTACAGTCAAAAACGGTGACTTTTTCGTGTTAAAGCCGTATGCAGCTCACTCATTTTTGTTTAAGCAAAACACCACCATGGTGGCTTTGTATGACAAAGGCGTAGAAGAAGAAAACGGCGTTAAAGATATTTATCCGGCGGAGGTTTAAATGTATTTATTGATTGGCGGCAGCGGCTTTTTGGGACGCTACCTGATTAAAAATATTTTAAGCGAAACAGCTGACAGCATCATTGCCACGGACAGAACACCGCAGACAAGCGATAATCCGCGCCTGCGTTGGGAAAAATGCGATATTTGCGACATGGCGGATATTGAACGCCTGAATAAAATCTGCGCGGCGGAAGAAAATCTGAAAGTCGTGTTTTTAGCGGCTTATCATCATCCGGATTTGGTGATAAAGAATCCTAAAACCGCATGGCAGATAAACGTGATTTGTCTGGCGGAGTTTCTGAACCGAATGGATAATATCAAAACGCTGTATTATCCGTCTACGGAAGTGGTTTACGGACAAGGCATAGACGGCTATCGCTTTAAGGAAGACGACACTCTGCATCCGGCAAACCGCTACGGCGCGCATAAGACTGTTGCCGAACGTATGGTAAACGCTGCCGGATTTAACGCGGTGCGTTTTCCGGTTCTGATGGGACCAAGCCTTGTGCCGAACAAAAAGCATTTTTATGATGAAATTGTAGAAACCGTAAAAAACGGCGGCACCATGGAAATGTTTGAAGACCAAAAGCGCTCTATGCTGGATTTTGACACCGCGGCAAAAATGCTGATTAAGCTGGTGGAAACTCCGGAAGCACGGCAGTATCCGATTGTTAACATCTGCGGCGATGAGGCCTTGTCTAAATATGAGCTGGGCAAACGTATTGCCCGTCGGCACGGACTGGACGAAAGCAAAATCATCCCTATCCGCATGGACGGCGACAGCAAAATTTTTACCGCCAAACGCGCTAAAGAAACCTTGCTGGATAACAGCTTGCTGAAAAAAATACTTGGTTTAACCGAATTAAAAATAAAGGTATAGAAGAATGTCTGTAAAACAAGACCATATCCCTGTATTTTATGAAGGACAAGATGATTTAGTAGACATTTTAGCCACCTCAATGGCTAGTGTCTGCTACAATACAAAATCATTTATTGACTTTTATATATTGGATTGCGGAATTTGTGATTTTAATAAAAAATTATTAGAAAATATGAATGAAAAATTTAATAATTTTTCTATAAAATTTATTCC
>CAVIDY010000033.1:0-9020 GCA_963641885.1 Bacteroidaceae bacterium | reverse complement strand
TCCATTAAAAAAATATTTCGGCCTTTATTAACATTTATTGTTCCGCCTAAAAGTTTTGATGTACCGGCAGTTCTTTGCGTATCATTAGAACTCCCCAAATAGGATTGTTCCATATTGATAACCCCGTCAGTCATTTCTAACATAGCATTTCCTATCGGACCGTCATCAACTTGAGAAACAATCGCAATGCCTTTAGATAAATTCAAAGTTCCACCGGCAATGTGCAATTCCGAATCTCCGCCAAATTCAGTGTAATTTTTAACATTGATAACCGCATCGCCAGAAATATTGGTTATTCCGTCGTGAATTCCCGTTCCGTCAGCCGTTATTGTGCCGCCGGTAATATTTAGCGTCCCATTGTGAGCCCGTAAACCGCCGTCGCCGTTAATCTCAATATTACCGCCACTAATATTCATATCACTATTGCTGCGAATTTTGAAATTATCTAAAACTAAATTTCCGCCGTTAATTGTAACTGTATCATAATTAACGGCATCTGTTCCATCCATTACACCTGTAGTAGGATTTTTAACAGTATCACCTGCTTTTATGTTCAAATCAACAGCATACACATTACTCATAGCAAGTAATGTAACCAGCGCGGTTGTTAATAAAAGTTTCTTTTTCATATGATTATCTTCCTTCTTTTTATTAAAAAAAAATCCACCTTGCAAAAAGGTGGCCGGAGAGTTCAACAATCATACAACATTAAATGATTCTCTTAGCCTTTAAAGTCGTAAAAACTTCTGAACATACGCCAAAAGCTCCCCGACCATAGTTGCCTATGTATCGGGGATATATTTATTGCCGGCTGCGTTGAGTAGCAGACAATATGACGATGTTATACCCTAACACCGAATGTTGTAAGAGCCGTTGAAAGCCCCGCGCCACACGGCGCTAAATATAAAGAATACACTTTATATCTGAAAATAAGCTAACAAACCGCCGTCAAAAGTCAAGAAAAAAGATAAAACAGCAAAAATTAAAGCACCGCTCTGCTTGAGCGGTGCTAAAACTGTGACCGTCTGACCGTATCCGAGAACATTCTCTACCGAACCGCTTGTACAAGGTGGGTGCCATATAACTAAACCACGATTTAGACAGAGACAGCTCCCTAAAAAATAATGTTGGCCGGAAAGACATGCGGTGATGACGCATCAGACAGTCTTTATTTATATAATTATACTAACGCAAAAACCATACACATTCAAGCACAAAAAAGTAAATCCACCGCAATAATCAACCGCAAATTTATAATGGCTGAATACTTTGAACCAAGCTGCTGATTCTTTGCGATTCGCTATCTATTGCCTGTGCATTGGCTGTGTCCAGCTGCTTCATTTCATCATCTGTAACGCTGCCGTTTTTAGTACGTAAGTCCTGATTTTCATCTGCCAGCAGCAATCCAACCATTGCCAGCATCATATTTTCATTAACCAATCCAATGCTTTTGGACAGCAGTTTCGCCTTAGCGTCAAGGATTCTCGAAAGTTTTATAATGTGCGCTTCTTCACCATCTTCACAAGTTATGGCGTATTCGCGCTTGTCAATTGTTATTGTAACTTGCCCCATTTTCTTCTAACACCTTTTCAAGTCTTGCCACAACATCGTCAATATTTTCCGAAGTTTGGCTGATTGTTGTTTGCATTTCCGACAGTTTAGTTTCAAAATCCTGACATTTTTGGGCTAAATCTTCTTTTTGCAGAGTTTCAGCAGCTAATTGCTCTTTCAGCTCTTCCAATTCGCTGTTTCCTGCCTGACTTGTTTGCTCCAAAGTCAAAACCCGACCATTAGCCTCTTCCAGCTGTTCACGCAGTTCTTTATTTTTTGCCTCCAGCTCCTCAATTTGAGTTTTGCGATTCGCTATGGCGTTGTTCAGATTTTGCACTTCATTTTGCAAATTGCTGATTTTTGCCGCTTTGTTTTCAATTTCATTCTGCATTTGTTGCATACGGTTTTCATTTTCCGTATTGTCTTTAGCTGCTTCCAATTCTGTTTTCAGTTTTTCATTTTCACTATTTAAAACATCGGCTTTAGCGCTTTCCAGTGCGGTTTTATCTTGTTCCGCCTGCAATTTTTTAGCAAAATCAGCCTGCTGTTTATGCACAGCCTCTATCAGCTCGTCTACCGTTTTCCTCAAACGTTCCAAAGAATTTTGGCTTTGTTCCATTTTTTCTGTTTCCATGGTAAAAAAGACTTTCCTTTATTTCAATTTGTTATATACTTTCGGCAATATATTTATATAGCTAACACAAAGAATATCAAAATGCAAAACCTAATCATTAAAATTACTCAAGAAAATACCTCACTCCTTGCCGATTCTAAATTGCAATGTTTTATTTTGCCCGATTCGCTGCCCCAAAGCTTTATTGCCAACTTTTGCGCTAAAGCTAAAGTAGCTGAAAAGTTAGTGCTGATTTCCGGCGAAAACGCTGCTGATTTATATTTGCAAAAACTTGGCGACGGACTGATTGTTGACACTTCAAAAGAAGAAAATCCCGCTAAAAAAATCAAAGGAATAAAGGCAAAATGCAAAAAAGCCCTGCTGGGTGTAATTTGCCGCAACCGCAGGCATGAAGCCATGTTAGTTAGTGAATGCGAACCTGATTTTATCATTTTCCGCTTTTGGAAAGACGGATTCGCATCCAATGCCGAACTGCTGAAATGGTACGGTGAATTTTTCTTGATTCAAAGTGCGGTTCTGCCCGAAGATGAAGTCGATGTTTCAAATCTGCCGGCGGATTTTGTAATTTTAAGCGACGCCGCCTATACGATTTTTGTTGCGAAATAAAAAATGTTGGTTTATGTTGCAGACATCAAACTTAAATAATCATTTTTAACATTGTAAATAGGAGATAAAAATATGAAACAACTTGCGGGAGCAATCAGAATTGGTTGGGTTATTGAATACAAAGGCAAACCTTGGACTATTACTAAAGCTGTACACATTAAACCGGGTAAAGGCGGTGCTTTTATGCAGGTGGAAATGAAAGAAGTTGAAGCTGGGACCAAAACTAACGAACGTTTCAGAACTGAAGATACTGTAGAAAAATTGATGGTAGAAGACAAAGACTGTCAATTTTTGTTTGAAGATTCTACCGGTTTGACCTTTATGGAATCTGAAACCTTTGAACAATTCACTATGCCTTCTGACCTTTTGGGCGATTCCCGTCCGTTTTTGACAGATGGTATGAACGTAAAAGTTTCTTACATTGATGGTCGTCCTATTTCTGTTGATTTGCCGCTGCAAGTTGTTTGCGAAGTGGTTGAAACTGAACCTGTGATTAAAGGTCAAACTGTTTCTTCTTCCTACAAACCGGCTATCTTGGACAACGGCGTACGCACAACTGTTCCTCCGTTCATCGGCGTAGGCGACAAAATTGTGGTCGGCACTTCCGAAGCCAACTATGTTGAAAGAGCAAAATAATGGCTTATATTTCAACTGCTTTAACCACCATGGCTAACGCTGTCAAAAAAGCCTCCGTTGCCTTGTCGCGCGATTTTAACGAATTAGAGCATCTGCAATCTGGTCACAACGATGGTCGCTTTGCTCAGCGTTCTTATGAAAAAGTGGAAAAAACACTTAAAGAAGAACTGACTAAGCTCAAACCTGCTTATGCATTTATCAGCAAAAAAGAAGACACCATTCCGGCAAACGGCAACTATTTTTTAGTTGCTCCAATTGACGGTTACGCTAACTTTGCTCACGGCAACGCCAGCTTTGCCGTTTCGGTAGCCATGGTTGAAAACAGCGTGGTTGTTGACGCCGTGATATACAATCCTGTTTATGACGAACTGTTTTTTGCTGAAAAAGGCTGCGGTGCGTTTAAAGAGGGTTTCCGCAGCCACGAGCGTTTGCGCGTTGCCGGTGCTAAAGTTACCGAACAAGCTCTTATCGGCTGCAGTGCTAACGCCGAATTGTTCCGCAAAGCTTACGGACTCAGCAAAAATGTGTTGGTAAAAGGCGCAAATTCTTTAGATTTGGCTTATTTAGCAGCCGGAAAGCTGGATATTGTCGTATCTGCCGACAATCTTCCGCAAACCATTGCTGCGGGTATGCTTCTAGTTAAAGAAGCCGGCGGTTACATTATTGCTTTGGGCGAAACCGATGTGCGTTCCGAAGACTTTACCAAAGTTTTATTCGGCGGTGCATTGATTGCCACAAATGAAGCTTTGCGTCAAAAAGCGGCTAACACTTTGGCAAAATAACAAAAAAATTTAAAAAACAGTAAAAATAATACTTGCGTATTTTGTTTGCTTAATGTATAAAAGCGTAAAAACTATATGAAGTATTTTATTTGGAGATAAAAATGAAAAAAGGAATTCACCCTGATTATCACGAGATTACATATGTGATGACAGATGGAACTGAAGTTAAAACCAAATCTACTTGGGGCAAAGCTGGCGAAAAAATGTTGCTGGAAATCGACCCTAAGTCTCATCCGGCTTGGACTGGTATCCGCCGTGTTGTTGATACTGGCGGTCGCGTTGGTCGCTTCAACAGCAAATTTGGTGCTTTCGGTTTGAAATCTAGCAACTAATTTGAAAATTTAAGTTGAAAGCCTGCTTTTGCAGGCTTTTTGCGTTTATAACAAAAAAAATTACTTGTATCTTGCCGCAACTATGTCTATTGTAAGAAAAAAGTTTTATTTATGAAAGGATTTGAATAATGACTGCTCCTTTAATGCCAAAGGCAACAGCTGTATGGTTGGTAGACAACACCACCTTAACATTTCATCAAATTGCCAAGTTTTGTGAAATCCACGAACTGGAAATTCAAGCCATTGCCGACGGCGATATTGCCTATAACATTCAAGGTTTAAGCCCAATCAACAATGGTCAGCTGAGCTGGGAAGAAATCAAGCGCTGCGAAGCCGACCCGACAGCGGAACTGGTTGCCAACGTTTTGGAAAAGAATGTTAAAGAACGCAATGCCAAAGCTAAAAAAGTATTATCTCCGTCTCAACGCAGCGACAAACCTGCTGCTATTTTATGGATTTTGAAACATTGTCCTGAAATTATGGATTCGCAAATTTGCAAACTGGTTGGCACCACCAAACCAACCATTGCTAAAATCCGTGACGGCGTATATTCCGATATGGCAGAGCTGAAACCGAAGAATCCGGTTGCTATTGGCTTGTGCACTGAAAAAGATTTGGAAAATGCTTTGGCTATTTCTGCCGCACACAGCAAAACTAAAAACGGCAAAAAAGTAATTAGAAAAGTAGTAAAATAATTTACGAAAACTAAAAAAATAAAACACTTTAACCTTACAGTTAAAGTGTTTTATTTTTTAGAACATTCCGGCAACGGAGCCTGAATATACCTTTACACTGCCCGCATTCTCTGCTTTTTTGGAAACAGAAATGCTGCGAGTTGATGAATTAGAACGTGTTGCACGTGCAGGAACAGAAACTGCAGATGAATTGTTATTATACAAATCACTTGCGTTTACTGTTCTTACGGCTTGGGTAGCAGGACCGGCAGTAACCACACCGCTGTTGTTAACAGTAGCATAGTTGCTGCTGCTGCGATTCTTCTTGCTGGTCAAACGAACAGGAAGATTCACATAAGTACCCTTAACGCGAACGTGAACACCAGTGTAAGGATCATAACCTACACCAACATTCTTAGTCTCGATAGAAGCACTGCCGTAACCACCGCCATAGTAAGCACCGTAGCCGTTACCATTTTCCACGATAACGCCGTTAGTTATCGTAGTAGGCTGCTCATTCCCCACCTTGCGGATACCAAGAATTTCGTTTTCATACTCCTCAACTTCGATAATATCGCCGGAACGAAGAGTGTTAAAGAAAGCTCTCATCTTAAATTCACGCAAAGCGGCATAAAAAGTTTTACCACCTTCACAAATAACTTCTGTTCCACGGTCGCCGGTGCCAATTTTTACAAATTTAACTTTGTAAACATCTGTAGCAAAAGCAACAACAGATACCAACACCATCAACAATGTAATCATAAACTTCTTCATAGTTTTTATTTTTTTAACGAGGTTCGCTCCTTAACTAATCCTCTTAAAATGTGAATACTCAAAGTTAAATAAAGTACATCATTCAAAATTTCGTAATCACAAAAGCAATCAAAGTCAAAAGAGTAAAACTCAATCAAACTATGAAAAAGGCTAAAATAATTGACAAAATTTCAAATAATATGTATGTAATACAATGTCATTATACGATATTTTTTCTATTTTGGCAATAAAAAAAGAGAAGCCCGCAAGCTCCTCTTTTCCCACAAAATACCCAACTCTATTCAGCCGCCATTCCAGCTGCTGCCGAGGCTTCGTTTGCCGCCTGCATTTTATTTTTACGGCTGACATAACGCTTAGCCATTTTAACAGCATTGTCATAATTTGACGCTGTCGAGATATCGGACAAACGAACATGTGCATTAGCAAACGCTTGATGCAGCACGCGTTTCGGCTGTGTTTTGATGTTAGAAATAATAACTTTGGTTTGGGTCTTATGCATTTTTTGGATAAATTCCACAATCAAATTTGCACCGCTGGCATCAATCATAGAAACGTGTCCCATACGGATAATAACCACATTCGGTTTTTTCTCCAGCTGACGGAAAAATTCCGAAATTTGAGTTACCACGCCAAAGAACAGCGGACCGGCAACACGCACTACCACAATGCCTTTGTCATGCAAATCCTGAGCCACTTCCGAGTCTATATCCGGCAAAACCTCTTCCATATTAGCAAGCTCAATTTCCTTGCTCATACGATGCATAAAGATAACGGCTGCCATAATAAAGCCTACGGCAATCGCTGCGCTCAAATTTACTACCACAGTCAAAATAACCGTAACCAGTAATGTATATCTATCTCCAGGCAAAGATTTCACCAAACCCAACATTTTATCCAAGTTCAGCATGTTCCAACCAATCATAATCAAAATAAGCGCCAAGCTTGACAACGGAATAAACTTAACCAATGGAGACAAACAAAACATAAAGCCCAACAAAAATACTGATTGCATCATTCCCGAAACCGGAGAATAAGCGTTAGCTTTATAGTTTGTTGCGGTTCTGGCAATAGCTCCGGTTGCGGGCAAACCAAAGAAAGCAGCTGCAGCGATGTTTGCCAAACCTTCACCCATCAATTCGGCATTCGGGTTATGCATATCACCGCTCATACTATCAACCACTTTAGCGCTCAACAGCGACTCCACAGCCGCCAAAAATGCCACAGTCAAAGCACTTGGAAATACCAAACGGAACAAATCCAAACTCATTGTTGGAAATTCCGGCATTGGCAGCATTTTCGGCAAATCACCATATTTACTGCCGATTGTTTCTATTGGTAAATTAAAGAAATATGTAACTAAAGTAGTAACTACCAAAATAGCCAAATAAACAGGAATTTTCGGTGTAAATTTTTTAATTCCCAAATACAAAGCCAAAGACAAAAAGCCGATAAAAGCCGCCGACCAGTTAGTTTGCGGAATGCTGACAATATAAGTATACCAACGCTGCAAAAAATCGTTTGGAATATCATTTCTAGTCAAGCCTAAAAAGTCTTTAACCTGCGAGGTGATAAGAATTAAGCCGATACCAGCCGTAAAGCCGATAATCACCGGATACGGGATATATTTAATATAGCTGCCGAGTTTCATAAAACCGGCAATCATTAAAAGAATACCAGTTAGAATCATTGAAGCGATTAAACCATTATAGCCATAACTTTGCAAAACTTCCAAAACCACAATGGCAAATGCACCAGTCGGACCGCCGATCTGGTAACGTGAGCCGCCCATTAAAGCAATCACAAAACCGGCAACAATCGCCGTATATAAACCTTGAGCCGGAGTCAACCCGCTGGCGATTGCCAATGCCATGGCAAGCGGCAACGAAACAATACTAACAGTCAAGCCTGAAATACAATCGCGTTTAAACAACGCCAAGCTATAACCTTTACGCAAAACTTCTATAGATTTAGGCGTATAATCTGCCTTCAATCTTTCCCATATCTTTTTTAACATCTTTTCCTCTGATTTTTTCTATAAATTCTTTTCCGCCAACCTATAAAGTACAATTTTCAAATTTTGTCAAGATGTTAAGACTTGAAATTTTAGAAAAAGCCGCAAATTACTCATTTCTGTATAAAAGTATCAGCGTACAGTCTTGTTTTTCACAAATTTTACATTTTTCTGCAACCTGTTGTAAGTCATAGTCAAAGCATGGATATCTTCTTTTATATTCATCTTGCACATATTTGCCGCAAACTCTGAAATAATCAGCCCAATTAACCACTGCATGCACATCAGGATCAGAATATTCTCGTTTGGATTGCCGTACTTTTTTTCATTTTTATAAGCATCTTTGGTCGAAAAAACTAAATCGGCTATTTGCGCCTTCCACTTATCCATTTTATACATCGACATCGCTTTAGAATAACCAGCAATACCCCCAACCGATAGCACCACGATAATCGCCAGCACACCCAGCATTTCTATCATTGAACGCCCACATTGCAACGCACTCCGATGGTCATTCTTGGCTTTGAGCGCCAGCTCATTCGCCGAGAATCCAGTATGGTATATCCGCTTTAAAAACTTGTAACAAACGCTAAGCCATCGTCCCCAGCACCAGTCATTATCGCGCGTGACGCACAGTCTGTCCCGAGAATCTTGTGCGAATATACTCCTTTTGAATAATAATGCCATAATCTTACCTCTCAACACCTTACACCTCCTTGTGTGTGTAAAAAAACGACCGTTATTTTTACACACTTTTGCCTTGCTTCTAACATTTGCAATTTGACATATAGAGCTGAAATGTATAAGAGTAAGTATATCAATTAACCTAAAAATGAGGAAAGAAAGATGAAAAATAAGCAATCCAAAGGTCTCTCTCTCTCTCTGCAAATCCTATACATCTGATTAGAGGCACTTTTTCCGCCGTTCAGCACGTTTTTGCAGGGTTTATTAACTCACCATACGTTTTTAAACACAACTCTTTCAACGTCATTCTTCGGCGTGAACGAAGTGAACTGTCCG
>CAVIDY010000032.1:5614-10591 GCA_963641885.1 Bacteroidaceae bacterium | reverse complement strand
TTATTCTTATGCTTAATCCAAAAAACAACGCCGCTATTTTACGGCTTGCTGTTTTGACAAATGTCGCTAAAAGTTTTTTAGATAATAACCTCTCCGATATTGAAAATATCCCCCTAAATTTGGTGCCTGATGATGCTAAACCAATGCGAGGAACCCTAGAGAAAGACCGCAACGCCGTAAAACAGCTGTGCTTGGCAGCTTTAGGCTTCACGCCTTGCAATGTCGCCGCTGATAAAAGCTTGTCGGATTCCGCCAAAGACTTTTTAGCCCGCACAGAATTGGAAAAAGCCACGGTTTCGGTTTTGCCGAATGTCTGCGACGCTTGCAAATCCACGCATTATGAAGTCACCAGCGCTTGTCATGGCTGCTACGCCCGTCCTTGCGCCGTAAACTGCCCAAAAAAGACTATCATTGTGGCTAAAAAAGCCGTCATTTTGCAAGATAACTGCATCAAATGCGGTTTATGTGCTGGCAACTGCCCGTATAACGCCATTAACAAAGCCCTTGTGCCTTGTGAAGACGCTTGTCCGGTAGGTGCAATAAGCAAAGATGAAAACGGCGTGGAGCATATTGACAACGACAAATGCATTTCTTGCGGCAAATGCATTGTTTCCTGCCCGTTTGGTGCTATTGCCCACAATTCTCAGCTGCTGGACGTCTTGAAAGCCCTGAAAAATCCGCAGCAAAAAACTATCGCTATGCTGGCTCCGGCGGTTATCGGTCAATTCGGCAATAACTTAGGCAAAGTTATATCCGCTTTCAAAAAGCTTGGCTTTGACGAGGTGGTTGAAGTGGCGCAAGGCGCGGATATTACCACCAAACACGAGGCAGAGGAATTTGTGGAACGTATACACGAAGGCGCAAAATTTATGACAACTTCCTGCTGTCCGGCGTGGATACAAGCTATGGAAAAACATATGCCGGAACTTAAAGAATATGTTTCCACTTCCGGCAGCCCGATGTATTACATTGCCGAGGTGATAAAAAAAGAATTTCCGGAATATAAAACCGTGTTTGTCGGTCCGTGTATGGCTAAACGTTTGGAAGCTGAGCGCAATCCGAATGTTGACTATGTTTTGATTTTTGAAGAACTGCAAGCCGCTTTTGACGCTGCGCAAATCAATCAGGCAACCTTGGAAACCGATAAATTTGCCGTAGAATCTTCCGCGCAAGGACGCCGTTTTCCGATTTCCGGAGGCGTTGCTGGTGCCGTACAATTCGTGGTCGGCGACAAGGCGGAATATAAACCGATGAAGATTGACGGTTTGACCAAAGACAGCTGCAAATTGCTGAAGCGTTTTGCCTCTAAGGCGCCAGAAGACGCAAATATGGTAGAAGTTATGTGCTGCGAAGGCGGCTGCATTGCCGGTCCTGGAGCAGTTATTCCGGCTAAACGTGGAACGGTTTTAGTAGAAAACTATGTTAAAACCAGTAAAGATATTGAGTGCTGATTATGAAAGAGATTACCTCGCAAAAACTGGCGGAAATTTTAGGCTACGCTGTTGCACAGGCTGATGTCGTTATCAATAAAATATCCACCGATAGCCGTCAGGTTGATGAACATTCGCTTTTTATCGCCCTGCGCGGCGAACGTTTTGACGCGCACGACTTTGTAGCGGACGTTGTGGCTAAAGGCTGTCCGTTGGTTGTGGTTGACCATTTGCTGCAAAATGTTCCGGCGGAAAAACAGTTGGTGGTAAAAGACACTCTGGAAGCCTACGGTAAAATCGGCGCTTATAACCGCAGTCAATTTAAAGGCACGGTTATCGGCTTAACCGGCAGCGCGGGCAAAACCACCACCAAAGAAGAAATCGCCTTTTTGCTGTCGCATTTTGCCAAAACCTACGCCACAGCCGGCAATCACAACAACCAAATCGGCGTGCCGCAAAGCTTGTGCGAGCTGGATATGGACGCTCATTATGCCGTGATTGAAATGGGTATGAGCTCCAAAGGCGAAATCTCTCATTCCGTAAACCTGGTAAAGCCGGATATTGCCGTGGTTACCAATGTTTATCCGATGCATATTGAGTTTTTCCCTAATTTTGAAGGTATCGCCCATGCTAAGGCGGAAATTTTTGAGGGTCTGCCTAAGCAAGGCGGAATCGCCGTTATCAACGAAGACACCAACTTTGCCGATATTCTGAAAGCAGAAGCGGTAAAACATAATGCTAAAATCATTACCTTTGGCAAAAACACCCACCCTGCCGCAGAATTTACCACCCAAGAACAAGGCGAGCAATATTTATATAACGCTTGGTGCGCGCTTACCGTGGTGCAGGCTTTGGGCTTAGATGTGCAAAAAGCCGCTGCTTATATTAAAGATTTCGGTGCGTTGGACGGACGCGGCAAACACCACACTTTAGCTATTCACGGCGGCACCTACACCCTGATTGACGACAGCTACTCCGGTCAGCCGGAAGCGATGAAACTGGGGATAGAATCTTTGGATAAAAGCCAAACTGTGGGGCGCAAAATCGTGGTGCTCGGTAAAATGGCTGAGCTCGGCGACACCTCTAAGGCGCGTCATATAGAAATCGGCAAGCTGCTGGCGAACAGTTCTATTGACGTGGTGGTCGGCGTTTGTCCGGAAATGAAAGATATGCTGGCGCAGCTGCCGGCAGACAAGCAGCAGTACTACTTTGAAAATAAAGACCAAGTGGCTGATTTTTTGTTAAATAAACTCTTGCAAAATGACGATACTGTTCTTATAAAGGGAGCTAGATATTCGTCTAAATTATACCAAGTGACGGAAGAACTTTTGAAAAAAGGGAGTGCTGCCTAAATGAAATGTCCTTTTTGCGGCTGTGAAGAAACGCAAGTTAAAGATTCTCGCAACACCGAAGACAATACTTCGGTGCGCCGCCGCCGTGAATGTCCGGAATGCGGCTCGCGTTTCACCACGTTTGAGCGCGTGCAATTGCGGGAACTGATTGTGGTAAAACGCAACGGCGACCATACAGAATTTGACCGCGACAAGCTGGAGCGTTCTATTTCTCTCGCCGTCCGCAAACGTCCCATTTCCGCCGAACGGGTGGAAAAAATTGTGACTTCGCTGCAGCGCAAGTTTGAAAGCTCCGGCGAAGCGGAAATAACTACCGAGCAAATCGGACAGAGCGTTATGGAAGTACTGGCAAACTTGGATAACATCGCCTATATCCGTTTTGCTTCCGTATATAAGGACTTCCGCACTTTGCAGGATTTGGAAGATTTTGTGGCGACAATCGAAAAATTAACCAATCACGAAGACCCTAAATTTATTAAGGAAAACTAAAATGTCTAAATTTGTTTCAGAAAAAATTAAAATGAAATCCGGCGCACGTTTAGCCGCCGTACAGGCAAACTATATGATTGCCTTCAGCCAGCTGCCGGTTGACGAGGTTATTCAAGACTTTGTGCAAGGCAAAGTCGGACGCTTTGTGATTGATGACAGCGAAAGCGAAGATAAAGAAAATATGGTAGAAGTCGGACCGATTGATAAGGAATATTTTGAAAAATTGGTGCGCGGCATTCAATCACGTAAAGAAGATTTGGAAAAATCGCTAAATGCTTATCTGCGCGGCGAATGGTCGTATGACCGCATGAACGGTATTATGCAGGCTTTGCTGCTGACCGCCGTTTATGAGCTGACCGCCAACACCTCGGTAGATACTAAAGTTCTTATTCAAGAATACGTTGATTTGGCGTATGCTTTCTTTACAAAGAATGAGCCGAAAATGGTAAACGCCCTGCTCGACCAAATCGCTCATGCGGTTAGAAACTAAAAAAAGAAGGAACAAAATGGCTGTTTTGAAATTATACACTTATCCTGATGAAGTTTTGCGGCAAAAATGCCGTAAAGTCGAAAAAGTTGACGATGAAATGCGCCGCTTTTTGGACGATATGCTGGAAACCATGTATGTCGACAAAGGCGTGGGCTTGGCCGCTCCTCAAGTCGGCTCGGATAAGCGTGTGATTGTGATTGACCCTAATCCCAGCGATGAAGATTTATCGGCTCGCCGTCCGATGTATTTGGTAAATCCGGAAATTATCTGGAAATCCGAAGAAACAGTTATGTTTTGCGAGGGCTGTCTTTCTTTACCGAATCAAAGCGCCGATGTTGAGCGTCACGAAAAAGTACGGGTGCGCTATGTGGACTATAACGGCAAAGAGCAAGAGATTTTGGCGGACGACTTTTTAGCCATTATTCTGCAGCATGAAATAGACCATCTGGACGGTATTTTATACATAGATCACCTGAGCCGCCTCAAACGCAGCCGCTTGCTGAAAAAGCTGGATAAATATTACGAAGACAAAGCCAGAGAAGCGGAACAAAAAGAATAACAAAAAAACTGTGAAACCCAAACGATTTCACAGTTTTTTTATTTTACCTGAAAATTCCAACAAAGATAGCTCCTAAATTATGCAGCCATTCTGCCATATTATGGAAAACAGTCAGCCAATCAACTTTTAAACTCAACAAGGCAGTAGAGAAAAAGAAAATTACAAATTTAACAATGTCGCCCTTAACTTTTTTACTCATAATTTCAAATTCGGCATTTTTTTCTTTGTCAAACTTTTCTTTAGCATCTCCCCACATTTTTTCACTTTGTCTCCAAGCTTTAAATACTTCTTTAGCAAATTTCTTATTATCCGCCAAAAATACTGAAAACCAATAGATAGACAACAGGCCTAAAATCAGCATTGCAAATAAAACAAAACTTGAAGTTTTATCCGCTGAAGACAGGGAATGAATAAATGCAAAGCCAAAAAACATTACATAAACCACACCTACAAAAAACGCAAATTCAGAGTATTTTTCTTCTTTTGCAATTTTTTCCTCATAGTTGTTAATCTCATTCAAAATCATAAGCTAATAATTTAAGTAAAACATAAAAATAAAATTATGGATTTAATCTAATAATTCTTTATTATTTTGTCAATCATTTTACACAAAAAAACTGTGAAACCACAACGATTTCACAGTTTTTTTTATTTTAT
>CAVIDY010000032.1:0-5604 GCA_963641885.1 Bacteroidaceae bacterium | reverse complement strand
GCCGATTAGCGTAGTAAGCGTATAGCTCAACAAAGCTGCAGACGAACCAACTTCATCTTCCAGTTCTGATTTGCTGCGGTATTTTCCTGTCCGTCCGGCATCTATTTGCTTAACGCGGTTGTCATACCACACATTGCTCAGAAATGTCGGTAAAAAAGCATTGACACAAACCCAGAGCAACACAATTAAAAATGCGGCAAAAAACTTCCAGCTTACTAAAAAAGCTATAACAGAAGCAACCGCAAAAATAGCAACTACAAAAACAATACAACCTAAATTTTCTAACTTCATAAGATAAAAAAATAATTAAACCAACATAAAAATAATTAACTCTGCCTAGCAGTTTAATACAATTCCTGCATTTTTGTCAAGATATTTACAAAAAAAACTGCGGAAGTTTTAATACCTCCACAGTTTTTTTGAATTTAGCTGAAAATTCCGATGCATATATTACCCAGCGCATTCAGCCATTCTTTTATATTATGAAAAATCGCCCACCAGTCAACTACATAACCTAGCAACCCTACCGGCACAAAGAAAACACCGAACTTAATTACGTCCAATTTAATCTTTCGGAACTTAACAGTAAATTCGGCATTTTTTTCTTTTTCAAACTTTTCCTTTGCCTCGCCCCATTTCTTTTCTGCTTGTGTACAGGCTTCTTCAATATCCTTGCCAAACTTTTTATAGTCACGCAGGAACACCAAAAAGCAATGAACAGACGCCAAGCTTAACATAAACATAACTAACAGAGCCAAACCAGAAGTTTTATCAGCTAAGGACAAAGAAAAAATAAACATACTACCCAAAAATGCTGTGATAATTACCATTGTTAAAAATTCTGTTACAGAAATTTTTTCCTCATGCTTAGCAATAAAATCAAGATATAAATTCATAAGTCCAATAATTTAAGTTACACATAAAAATAAAATTATGTTGATACTTTAGCAAAATTCTATATTTTGTCAAGTTTTATGTAAAAAAAAGACACCTTAACGTCTATTTACGCAAGGAGCCTTTTCCTATTTTTGTCAGCTTAAAAACCTATAGATTTATTTATGCTGCGAATAATTTTATTTTGCGCAACAGTATTGCTCGGAGTTATATATTTTCCGCATTCGTCAACTCTTGCTTTTATATCATCGGCAGAAGCATTTTCAAAATAATGCTGAGCCTCAGCTGCAATCTCATCATATCTAGCCTTGCTTACTCCATTTTCGGCGGCATAATAACTTGCGGCAACCATCATATTTTTTTGTTCACCCTGCAAGCCTAAATATTGCAGGCAGTAAACAACTTCTTCATCGCCCTGATAGATTTTGCTTGATAAAACAGAATGATTTTGCAAGGTTTGTTTTTTTGCAGCGCTTTTAACTGTTTTTTGGGCAGATGCTTTAGCTTTGTTAGCTTTGTTAGATTTTGCTTCCTCTTTTTTCAAAGAGTTTTTTGCTGGCGCCGCAGATTTTACCACAGTTTCTTTGACAACAGTCTTTTTACTTTCGGCTTTTTGCATTAAAGCAGCTTTTTCGGCTTTTATTTTGGCTTGAGCTTCTTTTATTCTTTGAGCTTTTTTAGCCGTTTCCGCCTTATTTTTTTCCGCTGCTTTAACAGCTTCTTCAAGTGCGGCATTATCTGAAGCGGCTTTTTCTTCTAAAATATTATAAACTTCACCGACATTTTTCTTTTCGGCGATTTTAAGCGGTGTCCAACCTTTTGAATTAACTGCGTTTATATCAGCGTTATGCTCAAGCAAAAGCTTTACCATATCCGCATCGCCTGTAGCCACGGCATAATGCAAAGCCGTGTTGCCTTGTGCATTTGCACCATTGACATTTTCACCATTTGCAAGCAAAGTTTCAACGGCGTCAATGTTTTTATTTTTCACATTGTCAATCAGCATGTCTGTTGATGCGTATGCCGGTACAACCATCAACATAGCGCAGGCCATCAATAAATATTTATTCATAATGTCTAAGCTCCAAAATTAAAATATACTTTAGTTTAACCTGATTTATCTGATTTGCAAGCAATTTATTAAAGGCTCTGCCTTTTAATGACAGAGCCTTTTTTGCTTTTATTCTTTAATTTGAATATGCAATTCTTTCAACTGCTGTTCCGTAACTGTATTCGGAGCTTGCATCATCAAATCTTGCGCTTTGCCGTTCAGCGGGAACAAAATCACATCGCGGATAATCGGCTCGTCCAAAAGCAGCATAACCGTACGGTCAATTCCTGGAGCGCAGCCTGCGTGCGGAGGAGCGCCGTATTTGAAAGCGTTAATCATACCGCCGAATTTGTTGTCGACAACGCTGCGGTCGTAACCGGCAATTTCAAATGCGCGGTACATAATTTCCGGAACATGGTTGCGCACAGCACCGGAAGCCAATTCAACCCCGTTGCACACCAAGTCATATTGATAAGCCAAAATATCCAGCGGATTTTTGTTGTTCAAAGCGTCCAAACCACCCTGAGGCATAGAGAACGGGTTGTGCGAAAACTCAACAGCGCCGGTTTCTTCATTTTCTTCATAGAACGGAAAATCAACTACCCAGCACAGTTTGAAAGTATTTTTCTCAAACAAATCCAGCTCTTCGCCCAATTTATTGCGGACTTTACCGGCAAATTTGTTGATTGTTTTAGCCGGACCGCCCATAAACAGAACCGCATCGCCATCTTTAACATCAAACATAGCTTTGAGCTCATTCATTTTCTCTTCAGAGAAATACTTGGCAATACCCTTAGCGCCGTTATCAGACAAAGCCACATAAGCCATGCCGCCGAAACCTTCTTCTTTGGCGTAACCATCGAGTTTATCAAAGAAAGAACGAGGTTTGTTGCCGGCTGCCGGAGCTTTAATGGCGCGGATTTGCTCGCCGTTGGCTGCTTTAGCGTCATAAACGCCGAAACCTGAGTTATTGAAAAACGGAGTAGCGTCCACAATAAACAGCGGGTTGCGCAAATCAGGTTTATCGCTGCCGTATTTCAGCATAGCATCGCGGAAAGCAATTCTCGGGAACGGAGCTTGCGTAACTGTTTTACCGTTAGCAAACTTATTGAAAATTCCGCCCATTGTGGTTTCAATAACCTTAAACACATCTTCCTGTGTAACGAAAGACATCTCCATATCCAGCTGATAAAATTCACCTGGAGAACGGTCTGCGCGCGGGTCTTCATCACGGAAACACGGAGCAATTTGGAAATAGCGGTCAAAACCCGAAACCATCAGTAATTGTTTAAACTGCTGCGGAGCTTGCGGCAAAGCGTAAAATTTCCCTGGGTTCAAGCGTGATGGCACCAAAAAGTCGCGGGCTCCTTCTGGAGAAGAAGCGGTCAAAATCGGAGTTTGATATTCCGTAAAACCCTGCTCTGTCATCAAACGGCGCATTTCGGCAATCACTTTACAACGCAGCAAAATATTGTTGTGGATACGTTCACGGCGCAAATCCAAAAAACGATATTTCAAACGCAGTTCTTCCGGTTCGTCGCCTTCACCAAAAACCTGAATCGGTAAAACATCGGCTTCCGAATAAACCTCTACTGCCGAAACTTTAATTTCTATATCGCCGGTCGGCATATTTTTGTTCACGCTCTCGCGAGCCACAACTTCACCTTCAATGCCGACAACGCTTTCAACTCTGATGTCTTTAATTTTTTCAAACAAATCAGATGAGCTGTCAAAAACGCATTGAGTAATACCATAGTGATCACGCAAATCGACAAAGCACAAATTGCCCAAATTGCGTTTACGATGAATCCAGCCTGCCAACTTTACATGTTGACCGACATCGGCGGCTCTAAGCTGACCGCAGGTATGCGTCCGATATTCGTTCATTATATCCTCTTAAAATTTATTAAAACTGTTACTGTTTTAAAACTAAATAAAAATAAAATCAATCACAAATTAAAAAAATCTTAAGCAATCGACGCTATTCTGCGTATTATGGAGAAATAATAATGAATTTAATAGACACAACCGAAAAATTAACGCAGTTTTGCCAAACTTTGAGCACACAGCCCTTTATCACCGTCGATTCGGAATTTATCCGCGAACATACCTATTATCCAAGGCTTTGCCTTTTGCAGCTTGGCTATGACGGAGACGCAGCCATTGTCGACCCGTTGGCTAAAGACATGGATTTAAGTCCGTTTTTTGCAATTTTGGATAATCCGAACATCATCAAGGTTTTTCACGCTGGCAGACAGGATATAGAAATTTTTTATAACTTGACCGGTAAAATTCCGGCAAATGTTTTTGACACACAAATTGCCGCCATGGTCTGCGGATTTGCCGACAATATCGGCTATGGCAATTTAGTGCAGGCCATCACCGGCGTTGAACTGGATAAATCTTGCCGCCTGACCGACTGGAGCATTCGCCCGCTTGATGAAAATCAGCTGGTTTACGCTTTGCACGATGTGACTTATTTGGTGGATTGCTACAAGTTTTTGCGCCATAAAATGGAAGAAGAAAATCGTCTGCATTGGATTGATGAAGAAACGGCGGCTCTTTGCGACGAGCATTGCTATCATGTCAATCCGGACGACGCATGGATGCGTATCCGCCACAATGTTCACAGCCAGCATTTTCTCTCGGCGCTGAAATATTTGGCGGCATGGCGGGAAAATAAAGCCCAAAAATGCGACACTCCTCGTTCCGGAATCTTAAAAGACGATGTGCTGCTGAACATTGCCAGCACTTTCCCAAAAACTCTCGATGAATTGAAACAGGTTCGCAACTTAAAAAACGATGTTATCAAAGGCAAATTAGGCGGAGAGATTATGGAAGCGCTGCAACTAGCCCGTCAAAACCCAATTCCAACCGAACTTTGCCGCAAAGACCGCAAAAAAGAAGTTTCCGTGCCGAATCATGAGCAAAGTTTGTTTGAAATGCTGCGTATGCTGCTGAAAATTAAAAGCCAAAGCAACGGCGTTTCGGCTCGTCTGATTGCCTCGGACGCAGATTTGCGCTATATTATTCTAAACCAGCCGCAAAACACTCCGGCAATGCAAGGCTGGCGCTTTGAAGTTTTTGGCGCCGACGCGCAAAAGCTCTGCCGCGGCAAATTGGCGATTTCCTACAATCCCGCCAAAAAATGCATAGACGTAAAAGAAGTGTAACTGGTTATAACTTTAACAGCCTGTTATACATACTGGCTGTTAAAGTTATATAATTTATTTCAAGCATTTTTTCCATTTTGTATATGCTTTATAAAACAATGGACTGATAGATATATAATATGTATTCAAAGAAAAACTCCATTCCTGCATTAACCATTGTTCTAAGTTTGGCTTAGGCCCTAAATACCTAATAAACATAATTTTTTCAGCATCTTCTTTAGAATTTCCTAATTTTTTCATTAACTTGTTTCCCATATCTGGCATATCCATAATTTCTTGCAGTTGTTTTATTTTATTGCTGTCATTTGCTAAAATAGTAATAAATTCTTGCATTTCCTTAATTTTTCGATGTTCAAAAAATTTTTTCATAAAGAAGTTTGTTATTTTTTGAAAAAAAGGCATAACATATTTATCTATTATTTTGCATTCACTATCTGTAAATATCATCTCATATCACTACAATTTCATCAATTTGCAACATTAGTT
>CAVIDY010000031.1:0-12392 GCA_963641885.1 Bacteroidaceae bacterium | reverse complement strand
GTATATACGTTAGAGGTGTGCGATGTCATTAAAATTAAGAAATATGGTTGTAGATTTTACCCTGAATGACGGAGTTGTCAGCTTGGGTTTTGCTTCTAAAGTCAAGGACATGGAAATAGCTCAAAAAGCTAGAGAAAACTATGTGAGAACAACAAGTGATTCCGCCATTTATGCTCCCGACTTGGATGCTGAATACTTAAAAAAAGCCAATCGCGAAGTTTCTTATTCTTTTGCTCTGTCAAGCATCTATCGCAGCCTGAACTTATTGGATAATAAAATTAAAATATCTGACAAAGACCCAAACAAACAAAGAGCAATTTCTGAAAAAGAAATTATTAAACTGCTAAAAGAGCGTATTGAAACTGTTTATCCCAAAATTTTGGCGCAGGAATATCCGGAAACAGCCGCTGATTTTGATAATAACATCTTAAAAGTTCAGCTAAAAGGCAACGCACACCTTGTTCAGTTTGACAAAGATTTAAAGGATGGACTATCTGATATTACAAATCATGCCCAAGATTTTGTAGCTGCTGTAAAAAAGTTATCACCGAATTTTCAGGTCAAAACAATGCAGCATATGGCTGATTCTATTGGCAAAATCAATGATAAAATGGCTGGCAAAAAAGTAGTGATGGGCGAAAAAAGTGATCAAGAAATTATTGACGATGTAAAAGAAACCATTGGTTTTTTGATTAAAGATGACAGTCAGAGTCCGGTAAAAGTTGACCATAAACGCGCCGTAATGGATTTAGCTAAAAAATTGGCTCCGCTCGGTATGCAGGCAGAAGTAGTACCCGTCAAAGAAGAAACAACACAGGAAGAGGCTGTAAGACAAGCAAAAACCAGCATTCTGCGTTCTGTTTGGAACGGCTATATTGATAGGCAAAGTCCATATTCCTGCTCAAAAACTTTACAAAATGTGTTGAACCACCCTGCTCCAAGCAATTACAACGAAAAACAGTATAAATTAGAAAAAAATGAAATATGGCGGCTTTGTGAAGAAGTCCCTGAATTTGCTTCTTTCAAAGGTGACCTGAAAAGAGCCTTGGTTAATCGTGGTTTTCCGCCGGAAAAAGTTGAAGATTTAACCTATGCTGATATTGCTTTTTTAATCAATGAAAGCCGTCAGGCAGATTCTGCCAAGGTAAAAAAATGGATAGAAAATAATAATGTAATAGACGGAGTAAAAACCAGCTCCCGCGGAGGCAAACGAGCTAAATATTTGAAAAAATATTATGAAAAGCACAGCAAAGATTTGAAAACCATCTTCACTTTACGAGGCGCCAGCGAAGAAGAGCGGAATAAAGCTTTAATGTTGATGAAGGATGGAAAAAGCAACGATAAAGTCGATATAAAATACGTTGAAAATACCTTGGCTGCACAGAATGTCAGCAAAGAGGACATTGAAAAAACCATTGTCGAAATGCGCAAAGACAAGAAAAATAATGAAGATTATAATATAGACGATTTGAAAAAAGTTCTTGACGCTCCGGAGATAACACCGACTGTCACCAATGTTATCAGCGCCATGTATGAGGACAGATGCAAGGTTTCATACAACGCGCATCATTATTTTGCTATTAACGATCCGGATACTTTTTGCAGAGTGACTGGCAAAAAATGGTGGCAAATGAACGAGCCGAGCAATATTGTTCTAATGGATAAAAAAACTCATGATTTGCTTCATTCTACCGAAAACAATGTTAAAGGCAACGGACAAATGATGGGTAGAGAAGACAGCACCACTTCTTACCGCACAATCTTTCAAGACACAGAAAGCAAAAAAAAGTTTTATATTGCCATTCGTGTAAAAGAAGGCATTGAAGGGTTAATGGGCTTGCACCGCGAAACCATTTATAATCCAGATTATCTGCTGAAACTTCCGGTTCAAGAAAAAGGAAACCAACAGCCTCTTGAAACGGAAAAGAAACTTGAAGAAACCAATGCAGCTAAAGTAACTGCCGAACAGGTAACGAATGAAACGCCAGCTCCGGTACAAGCTGAAAAATCCACTAAACAGGTGTCGCAAAATAATGTTCAAAAGGCACGCCAGCATATTGAAAGCAAAAAAGCTGATTTTGCTAAGCGTAAGGAAATGTCTGCTTTTGATGGAACAAAATCTTTGCCTGATAATGAAAAGACGCAGCCGAGAAAACAAAAAAATCAATTTAACGGACGTCCGAATTATCAAGGTCGTGGAGGTCACGGCGGCACAAAAAATTTAAGCGATCGCCAAGGCAGATAAAAATTTTTGCAAGATATTTGCATTTGCTTTTTACACTTCCTATATTTTTTTATAGATAAAGGAGTGTGAAGAAATATGAATATGGAAAAACTTACAGACCGCAGCCAAGGGTTCTTACAAAGCGCCCAAAGTTTGGCGTTGCGCAACAACAACCAATTTATTACTCCGGCTCACTTGCTGAAAGTTATGCTGGACGATAAAAACGGTGTTGCCTCTAATTTACTGAGCCAAGCTGGTGCTAATCCGGATTTGTTGCGCGAAGAAGTAGCTGAAGAACTTAATAAATTGCCGCAGGTTGAAGGACAGAATGTTGAGGTTTCCTGCTCTAAAGATTTTTTGAAAATGCTGGATACGGCAGAACAAATCGCCGAAAAAGCTAAAGACAGCTATGTGACGGTAGAGCGTTTGCTGCAGGCGCTTTTGATGCAGAAAAATTACGGCGTTGATGTGCATAAACTCAACGAAGCCATCAACAATATGCGTCAAGGACGCACTGCAGATTCCGCCTCTGCTGAAGACAGTTTTGATGCTTTGAAAAAATACGCTATCGACTTTACGCAATTAGCGGCACAAGGCAAGCTTGATCCGGTAATCGGGCGTGATGAAGAAATCCGCCGCACCATTCAGGTATTGTCGCGCCGTACCAAAAACAACCCGATTTTGATTGGTGAACCTGGTGTGGGTAAAACCGCCATTGTCGAAGGTTTGGCTCAGCGAATCATCAACGGCGACGTGCCAGACAGCTTGGCGCATAAACGCTTGATGTCGCTGGATATGGGCGCGCTGATTGCCGGCGCTAAATTCCGCGGCGAGTTTGAAGAGCGCTTGAAAGCTGTGTTAAAAGAAGTTTCGGCAGCCGAAGGGCAAGTTATTTTGTTTATTGATGAAATGCATACTGTTGTCGGTGCTGGAGCCAGCGAAGGCTCTATGGATGCTTCCAATCTGCTAAAACCAGCTTTGGCGCGCGGAGAACTGCATTGCATTGGGGCAACCACGCTGAAAGAATATCAGAAATACATTGAAAAAGACGCCGCTTTTGCCCGTCGTTTTCAACCTGTGTATGTGGGCGAAACGCATGTTGAAGAAACTATTTCCATTCTGCGCGGCATCAAAGAAAAATATGAACTGCATCACGGAGTACGTATTTCCGACGCGGCTTTGGTGGCGGCTGCAACCATGTCCGACCGCTATATTACCGACCGTTTTTTGCCGGATAAAGCCATAGATTTGGTTGATGAAGCCGCAAGCAAACTCAAAATGGCTTTGGACTCCAAACCGGAAGAGCTTGACGAGATTGACCGTAAGCTGATTCAATATAAAATTGAGCGAGAAGCCCTGAAAAAGGAAACGGACGATAATTCTAAAGAGCGTTTGGCTAAACTGGAACAGGAAATCACTGTTTTGGAAAAAGAGTCAGCAGAAAAATCTGAAGCTTGGAAAGCCCGCAAAAGTTCAAGCATGGAAGCAAACCGCCTGCGCGAGCGTTTGGATCAAGCCCGCATAGAAGCTGACAAAGCCTTGCGTGCTGGTTTATATGAAAAAGCCGGAGAACTGCAATATAAAGAGATTCCGGACTTGGAACGCAAGCTGAAAGAGCTGAGCGCCTATAACCAAACTCAGCAAACAGTGGAAACCGTTACACCGGATATGATTGCCTCGGTAGTTTCTAAATGGACAGGTATTCCGGTTGATAAACTGGTAGGCAGCGAACGCGAAAAATTGCTGAATTTGGAAAAGAATTTAGCTCTGCGTGTGGTTGGTCAAGACAAAGCTTTAAAAGCTGTCGCCAATGCGGTGCGCCGTTCTCGTTCCGGATTGAAAGATCCTAATCGTCCGATTGGTTCGTTTTTGTTCCTTGGTCCGACCGGTGTGGGTAAAACCGAGCTGGCAAAGGCTTTGGCTGAGTTTTTGTTTGATGAAGAAGCTGCCTATGTGCGTATAGATATGTCTGAATATATGGAAAAGCATTCGGTCGCTCGTTTAATCGGTGCGCCTCCGGGATATGTAGGCTATGATGAAGGCGGTGTTTTAACCGAGGCTGTGCGCCGCCGTCCTTATCAAGTTATTTTGTTTGACGAGGTGGAAAAAGCGCACCCAGATGTGTTTAACCTGCTGCTGCAAGTGCTTGACGAAGGTCATTTGACCGATGGCAAGGGTCGTACAGTTGACTTTAAAAACACGTTCATTATTTTGACTTCTAATCTAGTTACTGGAGGCGAAGGTGATTTAATGACTAAGTTAAAGAGTTTCTTTAAGCCGGAATTTTTGAACCGTCTTGATGAAATTATAACCTTTAACCCATTGCGCAAAGAGGATATTCGACAAATTGTGGATATTCAGATCAAACGTTTGCAAAAACGCTTAGATGACCGTCACATTACTTTGCAGCTGGACAGCAAAGCCAAAGATTGGCTGGCTGACAACGGCTACAATGAAGAATTCGGCGCTCGTCCGTTAAAACGCCTGATTGTGCAAGAAGTGGAAAATCCGCTATCAGTTCTGCTGCTTGATGGTGCGGTGCCGGATAACTCGATGGTTTCGATTACTGCCAGTGCTAATGGTTTGGAACTGAAACCGGAAACCAAACACTAAAAACTGATTTGGCTTATAACTGCAGTCTGCCTGATTTTTTCAGACAGGCTGTATTTTTATCCACGCTGCCCTCCCCGATTATTGACTTTTTGCTTATTTTCGGCTATTGCTGGGATAAGTTTTTAAGGAGAACAAATGGTAAAATTTATCTCAGCGCCGGAAGCAGCGCAGTTTTTCAAAAACAATCAAAGCGTTATGATTGGCGGATTTTTAAAATGCGGTTCACCGACCGCGGTTATTGACGAGCTGCTGAAAACTCCGGTTTGTGATTTAACTTTAATCGGAAATGACACTTCTATGCCGGATTCCGACCGTGGAAAACTGGTTTCGGCGCATAAAATCAAAAAAGCGATTGTTTCGCATATCGGAACCAATCCGGAAACCGTGGCGCAGATGAATGCCGGAACCATGGAAGTGGAACTAGCTCCGCAAGGCTCACTGGCTGAACGCATACGCGCCGCCGGAGCCGGACTTGGAGGAGTTCTGACCCCAACCGGAATTGGCACCGATGTGGCTAAAGGCAAGCAAATTATCAATGTAGACGGCAAAGATTATATTTTAGAAAAGCCGCTGCGCGCCAATATCGCTTTGATTTATGCCACCAACGCCGACAAATTCGGCAACCTTTCTTATTTTGGCTCAACCCGCAACTTTAATGTGGTTATGGCAAGCGCCGCCGATATTGTGATTGCTGAGGTTGACTATCTGCATGATGAGCCGCTGGATCCTAACAATGTAATTGTTCCGGGGATTATGGTTGACTATATTGTGGCAAAGGAAAACGTAAAATGACGCTGACAAAAGATGAAATGCAGGAAGTAATTGCCAAACGCGTGGCACAAGAATTTCATAACAATGATGTGATTACATTGGGTATTGGTCTGCCGACAAAAGCCGTGACCTATTTGCCTGACGATGTAGAAGTGATTGTACAGTCTGAAAACGGCGTGCTGGGCGTCGGTACCTATCCACATGAATCAGTCAAAGATGAGCGCATCACCAACGCTGGCGGAGTTGGCGTCACCATCAACCCAGGAGGCTGCTTTATTGACAGTTTGACTTCTTTCGGGCTGATGCGCGGCGGTCACATAGACATTACGGTTTTAGGCGCTTTGCAGGTAGACCAAGAAGGCAACCTCGCCAACTGGTGTATCCCAGGAAAATTCACCCCCGGAATGGGCGGCGCCATGGATTTGGTAGTCGGTACTAAAAAGCTGATTATCGCTATGGAGCATACTTCTAAAGGTATGCCGAAAATCTTAAAAAAATGCACCCTGCCCCTGACTGCGGCGCATAAAGTAAATCTTATCATCACGGAAAAAGGCGTATTTGAAGTAACTCCGCAAGGCTTGCTACTGCGTGAAATCAGCCCATATTCCTCGCTGGAAGACATTAAAAACACCACAGAAGCAGATTTTACTTTAGCTCTGAATAAAATATCCTGTTAATAAGTGATGACCGCCGACTAGCTAAACAGTGATTTTATGTCATAAATTCCGTAAGCGTCCAAGAGCAAAGCCGTACCCAGCGCCACCCGATACAGAACAAACGGGAAAAACGACCACTTTTTCAGCCATTGCATCAGCACAAAAATCGCCAGCAATGAAAAGCCGAAAGAATAAATCACACCGTCAAACGCCGTTAAAATCAGCGTCATATCCCCGCTTTGCCATATCTCGTAACCTTCCATTAAACCGGCGGCAATAATTGTCGGAATAGACAGCAGCATCGAAAATTTAGCTGCCTCGCGGCGTTCCAAGCCCAAAAATCTGCCCATTGTGATTGTAATGCCCGAGCGGCTGGTTCCCGGAAGCAACGCCAAACATTGCGCCAAACCGATTAAAACTGCGTCTTTTACTTCCAGATTGCGAATTTTAAGCGCAGTCAGCGACATCTTGTCAATAACCCACAGCAGCAGACCGTACAGCAGAATATTCCAGCCGATAAGCTTGGTGCTGCGCAGTTCTTCCGTCCCCATAAGTTTCAGAGCTGCCCCGCAGACAAGCGCCGGAATCGTGGCAATCAGCACCAAATAAAAAACCTTGCTGCCATATACTTTGAAATCCGGCAGCAATTTGCTTTTAGCCATACCAACCGCCATATACCAGATATCGCGCCAAAAATAAATCATCACGGCAATGATAGAGCCGATATGCAGCGCCACGTCTATTTCCAGTCCTTGGTCGGGGAAAGAGGTAAATTTAGAAAATAAAATCAAATGTCCGGAGGAACTTACCGGCAAAAATTCGGTAATTCCCTGCAGCAAAGCCAACATAACCAAATGAAAAGTCGTCATTTCAATCCTCTAATTTTTTGCAGTTTTTATCATAGAAATCCAACAGATTTTTAGCGTCAAAGCGCACGCCGTTCAGCGACGCTCCCCAATGCAGATGCGCGCCAGTCGCTCTGCCGGTTTTGCCCGCCAAGCCGATAACCTGTCCTCTTTGCACCTTATCGCCTTTCTGCACCAAAGTTTTCTGCAGATGCGCGTAAACCGTGCTCAAATTTTGTCCGTGTTCCAAAACCACCACATTGCCGCTGTAAAAATACGGTCCGCTGCTCAAAGTAACCACACCGTCAGCCGGCGCCTTAATTTCCGTTCCCTCCGGCACGGCGATATCCCATCCTTGATGCGGATTTTTCTTTTGTCCGTTCATAATTCGCTGCCCGCCGAAATTTCCGCTGGTACGTCCTTCCACTGGTTTCAGCATATCAGCTTTCCAGCTATCAGACACACTAAATTCATTCAGCGCACTGCCCACATCTTTTTGCTCTTTCTGAATAGCCGCCCAATCAGTTTTTGCCGGAGCAACTTTGGAGCTTGGCAAACCATTTATTTTCTGCACGTCCCATTTAGTTTGGGCAAGCTGCAGATTATAAGTGCGCATTGCACCGTCTTTATAAAAAATTTTCAGCGGCTGCTGCAATTCGGCGTCACGAGCAAAGGCAATCGCCAATTCGCCGCTTTTATCAGCGCGGTAAGTTTTGCCGTTTAATTTTATTTTAGCCAGATTTTCGTCCTGCAAACGGATAATTCCGCCTTGCTGCGCCGCTCCGCACATTGTCAAAGCTTCAGCCGGCAGCGCCGTCAGTAAACTACAAATCGTCAAACAAATCGCCTTGCACGGCATTGTGTTTCTCCATCATTTTAACCTTAACGATTCCGTCCACAAAACGAATATGCAGTTCATCGCAGCGTTTGGCTTGAGTTGTTGAATACAGCGTTTTAAACTGTCCGTCCGAAACCCAAGCAAAACCGCGTTTCAGCACAGATTCTACCGAAACGGAATCTAGACGCAAAGCCAAATTTTTCAGGCTTTCTTTTTTAGCGTCCAGCAGACTTTTAATATAAAAAGGTTTCAAATTCGTCAATTTTAACAAATTATCTTTATCTTTGAGCAAATTTGCAAACGCTAGTTTCAGACGTTCGCTGCGGTCGTCTATTTTTTGCTGATTTTCCAGCACCAGCTGCTCTAACGGAGGAATTCCCCGTCCCAGCGCTTCCACATATTGCTTAAACTCGCTCATATAGCGGGTGACGGCGTTTTGCATGCGCAAATCAGCAGTCAGCAGCGTGTTGTAAATATCCTTTTTTACCGGAACTGCTAGTTCTGCCGCGCCGGTTGGGGTCGGAGCCCGCAAATCTGCGGCATAGTCTATCAACATGGTGTCGGTTTCGTGTCCCACCGCCGAAATCAGCGGAATTTCAGAATCATAAACCGCGCGCACCACAACTTCTTCATTAAACGCCCACAAATCTTCCAAGCTACCTCCGCCGCGCGCCACAATCAAAACGTCCGGACGGTTTTTATCTCCCAATGGCAAATCATTAAAGCCTTTTATAGCAGCAGCTATTTTATCTGCCGCACCTTCGCCTTGCACTGGCGTTCCCCATACAATTATGCGGCTGGGGAATCTATCGCGTACCCGATGAATAATATCTCTGATAACCGCTCCGGTCGGGCTGGTAATCACGCCAATAGTCTGCGGCAAATAAGGTATTGTTTTTTTATGTTCAGGCGCGAACAGTCCTTCAGCTAAAAACTTTTGCTTGCGTTCTTCCAAAAGCTTCAGCAAAGCTCCTTCGCCGGCAATTTCCAGCTTTTCTATCACCAGCTGATAAGACGAGCGACCGTTAAAAGTCGTGATGCGACCACTGGCAATCACTTCTATGCCGTCTTCTATTTTAAGAGGTAAGGTATTTGCTACGCCGCGCCAGCAAACAGCGGCAAGCAACGAGTTTTCATCTTTCAGCGACAAATACCAATGTCCGGAATCCGCGCGTTTGGCGCCAAAAATTTCGCCTTTTACCCGCACAAAAGCAAACGAATTTTCCACCAGTTTTTTAATAGCGGCAGAAATTTCGCTGACAGTATATTCTTTTATTTCAGGCATCATATCAATCATAGCCGCAATCATAGCTTATTTGTTTTAATAATCAACCGCCTTTTAAAATTTCTGCACGTTTTTATAAATCCGCCTGAAATTGCAGATTGGTTGACAAATAAGCAAACGGTTTTTATAATCAGCCTATATAATAGATTAAGGAGATAAAAAATGTCTTTGGGTGTTAGTGAAATTCTGTTGATTTTGGTGGTGGTTTTGGTGCTGTTCGGCGGCAAGCGGATTCCGGAATTGGCTCGAGCTTTGGGCAAAGCGCAGTATGAATATAAAAAAGCAAAAGAAATGCTGCAGAATGAAGCGCAGGAGCTTAAAGACACGGTAGAAAAAGCCGCGGCTGAAGAAGAAAAGAAAGACAAATAATGGACGCTCAAGACGACAGTCTTATATCTCATTTAGAAGCATTGCGCACCATGCTGATAAAATGCCTTTTGGCGTTGGCAATCGGCGTGGTGCCGTTGTTTTTTGCGGCGCCTTATGTTTTGGATTTACTCATACATTTTATCATTGGGCAAAATGAAGTCACGCTTAACTATTTCTCACCGATGGAAGTTTTTATTCTGCATATCAAAATTGCGCTGGTACTGGATTTGCTGGTATGCTTTCCCTATATCGCGCGGCAAGTTTGGTTGTTTTTGCTTCCTGCCCTCTATGAGCATGAACGCAAGTTTATAAAGTCTGTTGTTCTGACTTCTAGCGGTTTGTTTATTTGCGGCGTGCTGTTTTGCTTGTTTTTTATTCTGCCGCTGCTGGTTAATTTTGGCTTGAGCTTTTCTACGGCGGAAATTAAGGCAGTTTGGGGCATTTCAAACATTATGAGTTTAGCGCTGTGGCTTTCGGTGGTGTTTGGGCTGATGTTTCAGTTTCCGCTGATAACCTATTCTTTGCTGCGGGCGGATATTGTTGCCTATAATACTTTAAAAAGCAAGCGTCCTTATATTTTTGTCGGCATCTTGATAGTGTCCGGTATTTTAACCCCGCCGGATATCATCAGCCAGCTGATGCTTACCATACCGACATATTTGCTTTTTGAAGCCGGATTGTTTTTTGGCAGACGCAAGTAAAACTGATTTTTATTTTATTGTGGTGGCTTTGGTGGCGAAAATGCTGCCTTGGCTGGGATTTTTCAAGGTTTTAATAATCAGTAGCAACTTAAAAACAAAAAAGTATGACCAAACTAAAATAGTTCTTGACTAAGTTATAATCTTATTTTATGTTTCTATTTGCTAACCGAGGCGGGCGCTTAGCTCAGTTGGTTAGAGCCGGCCGCTCATAACGGTCTGGTCGCAAGTTCGAGTCTTGCAGCGCCCACCAAATAAAAAAACACCCCTCCGTGGGTGTTTTTTTATGGTACAATAAATTTAAGTTATCAAGAAAATTATATCAGTTACTCAATTTCATTTAAATAACTATAATATGTATTTCTCATTAACAACGATGAATGTTTTTTGTATTTAAATGGAGAAAATAAAGTGATATACGGATATGTAAGAGTTTCAACCGACAAACAAACCTTGGAAAATCAAAAGTTTGAAATTGATAATTTTTGCAAAGATAAAAATATAAAGATTGAAAAATGGATAACTGAAACTATTAGTGGCACTAAAGACTTTGAAAAACGAAAGCTCGGAAAATTACTAAAAAAGCTCAAAAATGGTGATATTTTGATATGTTCAGAAATTTCACGGTTGGGGCGAAATTTATTGCAAATAATGACTATTCTTAATCTTTGTATGAAAAAAAATGCACAAGTTTGGACTATCAAAGACAACTATCGTCTAGGCATTGATATTCAAAGCAAAGTATTGGCTTTTGCTTTTTCATTATCTGCTGAAATAGAACGAAATTTAATCAGCCAACGGACTAAAGAAGCTTTAGCCCGTCTCAAAGCCAATGGTAAAAAATTAGGAAGAGTAAGTGGAAGTAAAAATAAGAAACATATTTTAGACGGCAAAGAACAAAATGTGCTAAAACTGTTCAACAATGGTATACCAAAAACACAAATTGCTAAAATACATGGTGTCAGTATTTATACAATCTATCAGTTTCTGAAAAACAGAAAAATATAGATTTTTAAAATATTCTATACTTTTAGGTGAGCTGCATACACTTAAGTTGTAATTGCGTTTATAGCAAACTATAAGGAGAATTGCAAGCAAATAATGCATAATTTTTAAAATTTTTTTGCAAAGGCTAAAAATTACTCTCTCTCTCTCTCTCTCTCTCTGCAAAAAGTAGGTATTACGCCTATCCCACGTTATGTTGCGGCGCACAATTTTCCCTGGATTACCGGCAATAACGACATTACTTTCTTCATAATCCTTATAAGCAACCGCACCACCGCCGATAATAGAATTATCATGAATGCGGGCGTTTTTGGTAATTCGCACCGCCTCGCCTACCCAAACGTGATTACCTATGGTGACAGCTCCTTTCGGTTCATTCAGAATTTCTCCGCTATTCGCATCTAAAATCGAATGACCATCAGTTGGCCAAATTCTAATTGAATTTGAAAATTTACAATCGCTACCTATAAAACATTTTGCCTGTTCATCGCAAAATATAGCCACCTCTGATATTGTTGTATTTCTTCCTATTTTGACAACTTGACCATTTCCAAAACAACATCTAATAAAAACATTATAAAAACGTTGCGTTGAAGCAATATTTACACAAACGTTATCATTTCCTATTTGAATAAATGAATTTTCTGCTTTTATTGGTAATTCAAGTTTCACTGTATTATTGTTTCCATTAATTTCGATTTTTAACCCAGCAATTGTTTCGCCAACTTTTAAATCTCTTTCAGTACCATTTTCGACAATAATTATTCTATTATTTACTCCATTAACTAAATACCCAACATATGCCTTTTTAATTGGAGAGGGCAAAATAATATTATTATACAATAAAATATTTCTAACTTGTTTTCTCTTATTTTTATCACTGATAAAATGAGTAAAAAACTTTATAAAAAAACTATTCATTTATTTATAAGTCCTCTGACTTTTCTAAAATATTGGTATTATTGTAAACAAGTAATATTTAGAAGTAATTCCATTAGATAAATATTTTATTTTTAATACCGGTATTCCAAAGAATTTATAAATGTTATATGTATTATTACGCCTATATGATAAAACAGGTATAAAAT
>CAVIDY010000030.1:0-14657 GCA_963641885.1 Bacteroidaceae bacterium | reverse complement strand
GTTTAGCAGGAATAGCTCTTGGTTGCCTTATCTGTTTATTTTACTTGGACAAACTCAAAAATTACCGATTTACAAATCATTTATATATTTATTCTATCTGTGAAATAAGCTTATTTATATTTTTATTTTCTCATATTACATTCTATAAAAATCCAATTTCTAATGATTTTATATACATAATTGCTTTTAGCCTTTTACTTTTATTTTTACTTATTAAACAAGGAGTATTATCTCGTCTTCTAGAGATAAAATTTAGTGTAACTTTGGGCAGATATTCATTCTGCTTATTTATATCTCATGGATTATTTTTAAAATTAATAAATGCTATATTTTCCAAAGATTTTGTAATTTCTCATATTGTTATGACGCCAATTATTATTTTAATAATAACTTCTCTATTTTCTGTTTTTTTACACCATATTATAGAAATACCAGGTTCTAAATTAATGAACAAATTATTATTTTCACAAGCAGAAAATAGCTCTCTAAATGTAGAAAATCCAGAGAGAGAGAGAGAGAGAGAGAGAGCTTTGCCAAGCTTCATCAGAGAAGTAATTAACTTTAATTTTCAAAGAGAACAGCTATGTCACTATTAACAACTCATATAAATAATTTTTCAAAAGTAAAAGCCTTGGTTATCGGCGATGTGATGCTGGATAAGTTTATGTACGGTAAAGTTGAGAGAATTTCACCGGAAGCACCGGTACCGATTTTTAAATTCAGTCACGAAAAAGAAATGCTGGGCGGTGCCGGAAACGTGGTCGCCAATTTGGTGGCTTTGGGCTGTAAAACAACCTTTATCGGCATTATCGGAGATGATGAAAACGGGGCTAAAATTTCCGAATTAATGGAACAAACCGGAGCTTCTTCACATTTTCTAAAACTGAAGAATTTTCCGACTATTGTTAAAACACGCTTGATTGCCGGCAATAATCATTTATTGCGTGCCGACCAAGAAGAAATTTTGCCGGTTATATCCGAACTTTTGCCTAAGTTTAAAAAGGTTTTGCGTCAGGCTATCAAAATGGCGGATATTGTTTTAGTTTCGGATTATAACAAAGGCTTGTTAACGCCTGTCACCACTCAAATGATTGTGGAAATTTGCCGTGAACAAAATAAAAAAATCATTATAGATCCTAAAGGTTCGGACTATTCTAAATACGCCGGTGCGACATTAGTTAAACCGAATTTAAAAGAATTTTCCGAGGCAACCGGACGCAAATATAATCCGCAAGCCGCCGACTTTTTAACTCAAGCCAAACAAGGCGCGGAATTTTTATTTGCCAAATACGGCATAAAAAATTTGATTATCACCTTGAGTGAATACGGAATGTTGCACATTGGTGCCGAGGATGCCGACGATATTCAGCAAGTGCCGACAGAAGCTAAAGAAGTGTTTGATGTTTCCGGTGCCGGTGATACGGCTTTGGCGACTTTAGGTGCCTCTCTTGGTTGTGATACGCCGATAAAGGACGCTTTGAAACTCGCCAATACCGCTTCGGGTATTGTGGTGGGCAAATTGGGGACTGCCACGGTTTCCGCCGAGGAAATGCGCAATGCTTTGTCGTGTCGGGAAACCGCGGATAATAATTGGCCGCAAAAACGCAAAGTTGTTACTTTGGAACAAGCCGAAAAAATCGTGACGGAGTTACGTAAGCAAAATAAAATTATCGGCTTTACCAACGGTTGCTTTGATTGCTGCCACTTGGGACATTTGCACTCATTTATTGAAGCTAAAAAACATTGTGACGTGCTGTTTGTGGCTATGAACTCCGATGCTTGCGTCAAACGTCACAAAGGCGAAAATCGTCCGATACAAGATGAAAAAACACGTGCTTTGCTTTTAGCATCGTTGGAATTTGTGGATTATGTCATTGTCTTTAACGATGACGTGCCAATGAATATTGTCGAAGCCTTGCGTCCTGATGTTATAGCAAAAGAAGGATACCCTATTGAAAAATGGCCGGAAGCGCAATTTGTGTTGAGTTACGGCGGAAAGCCGATAGTTCTGCAACGTTTGGAAGGTTATTCAACTTCTAATTTAGCGGCAAAAATGAAAGGATAAATTATGCAAAAATATATTGAAAATCAGTTTGATGAATTGTCAGCCGATGTGGCGGAACTCAAAACATTGGCTCCGACCATAGCGCAAGTGGCGGAAGTTTGCACCAACGCCATCCGAAACGGACATAAAGTAATTTTTTGCGACAACGGCGGTTCGGCAGCGCAATCCCAGCATTTGGCGGCGGAATTGGTAGGCCGCTATAAATTGGAACGTCCGGCAATGAATTCCATTTCTTTGACTGTTGATACCTCTAATTTGACGGCTATCGGCAACGATTATGGTTATGATGTGGTCTTTTCTCGCCAGTTGGAAGGTATCGGCCAAGCAGAAGATGTTTTGATAGGCTTATCTACCAGCGGTAATTCTAAAAATGTAGTTTTAGCTTTTGAAATGGCCAAGAAAAAAGGTATTACCACCGTGGCGTTGGTCGGCCGCAAAGGCGGTTTAATGAAAGATATGGCGGATTACGCTTTGCCGGTTCCGGCGGATACCTCGGCACATATTCAAGAAATGCACATTGCTATCGGACATCTGATTTGTGATTTAATAGAGAGAAATATTTATGGTTAAAACTCTGTTTTTGGATAGAGACGGCACAATCAATGTTGATTACGGCTATGTTTTTCAGCCGGAAAAATTTGAGTTTATCGACGGGATTTTTGAGCTTTGCCGCAAAGCGCAGGAAAAAGGCTATTTGATTATTGTGATAACCAATCAGTCTGGTATTGCCCGCGGTTATTTCAGCGAGCAGGATTTCGCTAAGCTAAATAGTTATATGATTGCCGAATTTGCCAAACACGGAATCAAAATAACCGACGTTTTTTATTGTCCGGAATTGAGTGGAAACGACCGCAAACCTAACTGCGGAATGTTTATCAAAGCGCGTGACAAATACAGCATTGATATGGTGCAATCAGTTTCTGTCGGCGACAAAGAACGCGATCTAGAAGCCGCGCAAAAAGCCGGTTGCGGCAAAAACTTTTTGTTTACAGGTGATAATTTTATTAAAATAATGGAGGAACTATGATTATTGTTACCGGAGGAGCCGGTTTTATCGGTTCAAATATTTTAGAGGGATTGGAGCGTCAACATTATAAAGACTTGGTGGTTATTGATACATTAGGCTGCGAAGATAAATGGAAAAATATTGCTAAAAGAGAGCTTGCTGCAATAGTTGCTCCGGAAAATGCTTTAGAATATTTAAATGCTCATAAAGATGAAATTCAGGCTGTTATACATATGGGGGCCATTTCTACCACAACAGAAAAAGATGTGGATTTGATTATTCGTTCTAATTTCCAACTAAGCTGGGATATGTGGTGTTTTTGCCGTGATAATAACAAGCAATTTATTTATGCTTCATCCGCAGCAACTTATGGTGATGGTAGTAAAGGGTTTGATGATGAAGACAATCAGCTATATCTCAATAATTTAAGACCATTAAATCCTTATGGTTGGAGCAAGGCTTTGTTTGACCGTAAAGTTTGCCGCGAACGAGATGAAAAACGAAAATTACCGAAACAATATGTCGGACTTAAATTTTTTAATGTTTATGGTCCGAATGAATACCATAAAGGCGGACAAAAAAGCGTGATAGCACATATTTTTCCTGATGTGAAAAATGATAACGAAGTTAAATTATTTAAGTCTTATAACCCACAATATAAAGATGGTTGGCAATTGCGTGATTTTGTATATGTAAATGACATTGTTTGTATTATTTTGTGGATGTTGGAACATCCAAATATAAGTGGGTTATTTAACGTAGGTACAGGGCACGCTCGCTCTTTTTATGATTTAGCCAAAGCAACTTGGAGTGCTATGGGCAAAGAACCGAAGATTGGTTTCAGAGATATGCCGGAAGAACTAAGAGGCAAATATCAATATTATACTCAGGCTAATTTAGATAAATTGCGTAGAGTTGGTTATTTGCAACCTATGACATCTCTTGAAGATGGTGTAAAAGATTACGTGCAAAATTATCTGAACAAAGAAGATATGTATAAATAATTTTATTTATCAATGAGATAAAAGATGAGTAAAAAAGTAAATGGAGAAGAGTTTGATTATTATCCTCCAAATGAGGTTAAAACTCCTCAAAATACACAGCTTATTGAAAAATTGCTGGATAAAGATGAATATGTGTTGGCTTTAGTCGATTACAGAGGACAAGGAAAAAAACGTTTAGCTATTCGTTGGTATACAAATTTAGGTAATGCCAAAGAAAAAGAGCGTTTGAAAAACGGGGAAAAATTGATTGGCTATCCAAATGTTCGCGGAAAACCAGCGTGGTTTATCTTACCAGATACCTTGCTGAAAGATATTCAAAACGAATTATTGATAAAAAAGAACGATGTTAATAAAAGTTAAACTTAAAATGAGTGTTTATCCCTAAAGTTTCTGTTTTGATGCCGGTATACAAAACATCTAAAGTGTATTTACACACGATGATTGAAAGTATTTTGATGCAAACTTTAACGGATTTTAAATTTCAGATTTTAGATGATTGTCCAACTGATACCAGAGAAAAAATTGAAAAATCCTACGACGACAAGCGCATAAAATTTAATAAAATAATTTTAATGGTACTAGGTTATAATAGTAGTAATATTGGGTCATTTTTTAAATTATAATTAAAAATCAAGGCATTATTTTTGTATATTTTTCCCTGAACAAACTTCTTTGCACAACCACTTCAAAAAGCCCGAAAGCCTTGAAAATCCTTGCTTTCGGGTTTTTTGTTGCTTTTCATTTATGTATTAAATGCAAACTTTATAGTTCATATCGTTCGGCCGTTTTTATAGAAACATCCCGGTAATACTACCCTCATTATTCTGTATTTCCTCCGGAGTTCCGCTAGCCACGATTTGTCCGCCTGCTTCACCGCCGCCCGGTCCCATGTCGATTACATAGTCGGCGTTTCGGATCACATCAAGGTCATGCTCGATAACAATGACAGTAGCACCGTTGTCAATGAGTGCCTGAAAAACACCAAGCAAAACCCGTACATCCAGCGGGTGCAGGCCGATAGATGGCTCGTCAAATACAAAAACGGAATCTTCCTGTGCCTTTCCAATCTCACTTGCCAGCCTTATTTGTGAGCTTCACATCATAAGCAGCTTTTGCATAGCGAGAGCCGCGGCAATCCGGACAAGGAATGTTGACATCCGGCAGAAATTGAACATCCAAACTGACAACGCCTGTTCCGTCGCAGCCGGGGCAGCGCAGAGAGCCGGTGTTATAGGAAAAGTTACTTGCCTTATAACCTTTTTCCTTAGCATCGGCAGATTTTGCATACAGCTTTCGCAGTTCATCGTGAACACCTGCATAGGTGGCAACGGTCGAGCGAACATTAATCCCGATGGGTGTGGCATCAATGAGCTTGATATGCTGAATACTCTCGGCGTTGATTGTGCGGATATGCTCCGGTAGGGCGTTGCCGTTGATGCTAGCATCCAGCGCCGGAACAAGACTTTCCAGCACCATCGTTGTCTTGCCGGAGCCGGACACGCCGGTAACAACGGTGAGCCGCCCTTTGGGAATATCTACCTCTAACGGTTTGACCGTATGGAGCTGAGAGGTAGACAGATGTATAGTGCCTTTAGCAAACAGCTCTTCTTTGTCCGAGCGGCTTCTATATATTGTTTGGGCTTTGCCAGAAAGAAAATCCCCAATCTTAGAGGAGGGATTATTTTCAATTTCCGAAATTGAACCTTCAGCAATTACATATCCGCCTTTTGCACCTGCCTCCGGCCCCATTTCTATGATCCAGTCGGCTTCTTTCAAAATCCGGGTGTCATGATCTACCAAAATGACTGAATTTCCATCCTCTACCAAATCGTGCATCACATCGGTCAGTCCTACAATATTGGCTGGATGCAGACCGATGGACGGCTCGTCCAACACATACAGGACCCCCGTTGTACGGTTGCGAACGGCACGGGCGAGCTGCATCCGCTGACGCTCGCCGGTGGAGAGTGTAGAGGCAGAACGGTCAAGCGTTAAATAGCCCAACCCCAAATCCATCAGCCGTTTGGCGGTGCTTTGGAATGCCTCGCAAATACTTTCGGCCATCGGGCGCATTTCTTCCGGCAGACTTTCCGGCACACCCCGCACCCACTCTGCCAGTTGAGACAGTGTCATGGCGCAGGCTTCATCCAAAGAAATCCCCCGCAACTTTGGAGCACGGGCGGCATCGGAAAGGCGTGTGCCGTGGCACTCCGGGCAAATATCCTCTTTCAAAAACTTTTCTACCCGCTTCATTCCCTTTTCATCCTTGACCTTTGCTAGTGCGTTTTCCACGGTGTAAACGGCATTGTAGTAGGTAAAATCAAGTTCTCCCGCCTGATTGGAGTTCTTTGCTTTGTAAAGAATATGCTTCTTCACAGCCGGACCGTGATAAACAATCTCTTTTTCTTCTGCAGTCAAATCACGGAATGGCACATCAGTACGCACACCCATTTCACGGCACACATCGGTCATCAGCGACCACATCAAGCTATTCCACGGAGCAACTGCGCCCTCGTCAATGCTAAGTGTGTCATCCGGCACAAGGCTTGCCATATCTACGGTTCGGACGCTGCCGGTGCCGCCGCAGGTCTTACAAGCACCTTGAGAATTAAATGCTAATTCCTCGGCAGACGACGTATAAAAATGAGCGCCGCACTCTGAGCAAATGAGTTCTTTTTCTGCGGCAATAGCCAATGACGGTTTTATATAATGTCCATTCGGGCAACGGTGGCTGGCAAGGCGGGAATACATCAGCCGCAGACTGTTTAAGAGTTCCGTCCCTGTGCCAAAAGTACTGCGGATGCCTGGTACGCCGGGGCGTTGATGCAGCGCCAGCGCAGCAGGGGCATACAGCGCCTCGTCTACACAGGCTTTGGATGCCTGTGTCATTCTTCGGCGTGTGTAGGTCGACAGGGCTTCGAGGTAGCGGCGTGACCCCTCAGCATACAGCACGCCCAGTGCAAGGGATGATTTACCGGAGCCGGATACGCCGGCAATTCCCACAATTTTGCCCAGCGGAATATCGACATCAATGTTTTTAAGGTTGTGGACCTTTGCTCCTCGAATCAGCATCTTATCAATCATTGTTTTACTCCAAATACTTAAATCCCCATTTTGTCATTTCGTAAAAGACCGGCAGCAAATCTTTCCCTTTGTCAGAAAGCGAGTATTCCACATGGGGCGGTATCTCGTTGAATTGCACCCGGTCAACCAAACCGTCTTGTTCCAACTCCCGCAGAGAGGATGTCAGCATTGTATTCGTAATGCCGCCCAGCGCCTTTTTCAGTTTTCCGAAGCGGATGGGGCTTTGGATGCACAACTCATAAATGATTTGGAATTTCCAGCGGCCTTGCAGCATTTCCAAAAGCGGTGTCACAGGGCAATTTCCGGCCTGCGTGGTAATGCCGTTATGAACAAGCTCCATATATTCCGCATAAGATATTTCTTTGCTCATTGAATCGCTCCTTTGGTATGATATTTCGTACTAAGTCAGAATAATCTGCGTACTTGACTTGATATCTGTCCTTAGTATAATAAAACTACCGAACGAAATCAAGCGTTTTGGCAAAAAAATCAAAAAAAGTTAAAAGGAGATAATACTATGAAAGAAATCAACATCGGTCAGGCAACGGCTCTGACTTCTCCCGATCCGCTGGTACTAGTCTGCACAAAGAAAGAGAACGGCAAGCTGAATATGGCACCCGTATCTTTCTTCATGTATGCGTCTTTCAACCCGCCCATGCTGGTCTTTGCTATGGGCAAGGCTGCCAACAGCGGTGAAAACATCCGCAGAACCGGCAAGGCTGTTTTGGCAGCTCCCGGTGTCAGCCTGAAAGACGCAGTTATGGCCTATGGCAGCGCGAGCGGCGGCAAAAAGGACAAACTGGCAGAAACGCCTATTGCCTTGCAGAGCATTGAGGGAACAGATATTCAGATCCCCGAAGATAGCCGTATTGCCTTTGAGGTTACATTGGAGAAAACAGTGGAGGCCGGCGATCATTACCTGTACCTTTGCAACATCGACAAGATGCTTGCCGATGAAAGCAAAGAAGCCCTGTTTGCTTGGAACGGATACGCTAAGGTTGCTCCCGCAGCCGTAAAACCATGATTATCACCACCAATCTGTGGTTAGAGAATATCAAGAATCAGTATATTGTTTAAGGTCTGGATAAAAAAAGTATATTTTTTCCAAACTTGACTTCTTTACGCAACCAATAAAACAAATAAGACCCTGTTTAGAGGGTCTTATTTGTTTTAAAAATTACAACTTTTAAATTTTCCTCTATCCAGTGATTTTATTTTCGATTTCCAAGAAATATTTTACCGTTGGTTCACTCAAGTCCGAAGCTGCGTCTTTGTCGCAAACAATAATTCCATGCTGGTGGCGCTGTAATTCCGACAAAGTCCAAACATGGCTAATGCCTTCTTCTATACTATGTTTCAAGGCTTGAGCTTTGTTTTTTCCGGTTGCCAAAATCATAACTTCTTCAGCGTCCATAATGGTACCGACGCCAACAGTCAGAGCTTGTGTCGGAACTTTTGATAAATCATAATCAAAAAATCTGGAGTTTGCTTTTATGGTGCTTTCGGTCAGTGTTTTTACTCTAGTGCGCGAAGACAGCGAAGAAAAAGGCTCATTAAAGGCAATGTGTCCATCTTCTCCGACCCCACCGATAAACAGATGAATACCGCCTATTTCTTTAATTTTTTGTTCATATCCCAAACATTCTTTTTCATAATCTTTGGTCAACCCGTCCAAAATGTGAATATTTTTCTTTTGGATATCGATATGATTAAAGAAATTCTCATACATAAAATAATGATAGCTTTGTGGGTGATCCGGAGCAAGTCCGATGTATTCGTCCATATTAAAAGTAACAACATTGGCAAATGAAACTTTGCCTTCCTGACACAGTTTAATCAATTTATTATACATACCCAGCGGCGTTGAACCGGTCGGCAAGCCCAAGACAAACGGTTTGTTCGGTGTTGGCTTAAAACGGTTGATTTTATAGACTACATAGTTTGCCGCCCAATCTGCCACCCAGTCTTTATCATCTTTTATTATTACGCGCATACTAATTTTCCTTTCTCATAAATTTGCCCTTTAATAATTGTATATTTAACTTTCAGTTTATCGCTGAGAATAACCAAATCCGCATCATACCCCGGAGCGATAACGCCTAAATTGTCTTGTTTCATAATTCTTGCCGGATTGGTTGACGCCATATGAATAGCCTCTTCCAGTCTAAACCCGTAAGAAACAATATTTTTTACACTGTCTAGCATGGTTAGCGCCGAACCAGCAATTACATTGTCCGATTTTCTGTAGAAACATTTATCCAAATACACTTCCTCGCCGTTGGCAAACAAAGGTCCGTGTTTTTGCTTGGTCGGTTTTAGAGCATCGGTAACCAAAACAACTTTATCCAAAGATTTGCAGGTCAGCAAAAATTTTATAATTTCCGGATCAATATGAATACCATCGGCAATAATTTCACACGACAATTCAGGATGAATAAATACGGCGCCGACAGCTCCTGGGTCGCGGTGATGCATGCGGCTCATAGCGTTAAACAAATGGGTTACATGCATAATTCTTGCCTGCATACCCTCAATCATCTGCTTATAGGTAGCGTTTGTATGCCCCGCCTGCATAACAATCCCTTTAGATATGCAATACAAAGCCAGCTCCCGCATATTTTTTATTTCCGGCGCCAGCGTCATATTGATAATATGACCTTCAGAAGCTTGCCACAACTCTTCCATTAAATCCAAATCCACCGGACTTATTGTATCAGGCGATTGAACGCCCAACCTAGCCGGAGAAATAAAAGGTCCTTCCAAATGGATACCCAAAATTTTGGCGCCAGTTTCTTTTCCCATTGCTTCAACAATCGAACGAATACCGCGTATCATTTTATCTTTCTTTTCGGAATACAGCGTCGGAATAAATGAGGTTACGCCCCAATTTGCCAACCCTTCAGACATTTTCAAAATAGATTTCACCGAGCAATCTTCGGTTCCGTAACCTCCGAAACCATGGATATGCGTATCTATAAAACCTGGGGCAATACTGCAGCCTTTTACGTCTATCAAACGAGTGGAAACATCAAATTTTTTTTGAAAAAAACGCTCTTCATTAAACACATCAACAATTTTATCATCTCTGATTAAAACAGCGCAGTTTTTCATCATTGAATAGCCGTTAAAGACAACAGCGTTATGAAAGCAAACATCACCGGACATACACATACCTCCCGACAAATAATCACCATATATTTGCAGGTTTAACACAACAGTTTTTGTTTTGCAAGAAAGATAATTATTCAAAGCTTAGGACAAATTATTATCTCATAAATCCATTTCGTTATCAGCCCAAAGCTCGCATTGCGTTATAACTGTTTGCACAGCGTCGTCCAAACCTTCCGGCGGATATTTATGCTTTTTCAGCAGGCGTTTAACCAGCATACGCATTCCGGCGCGGGCAAACTCTTTCTTTTGCCAGTCTATAGTCTTATTTTTACGCAAGGCTTCGGTTAATTCTTTGGTTATCGCAATCAGCTCATCATTCTGATAAAAATCTTTAACTGCCTGCGGACGTGTCAAGGCGTCGTAAAAGGCCGCTTCTTCGCTGCTTAAGCCCAAACTTTCGCCATCTTTTTGAGCAGAAACAATTTGTTTTGCCAAATTCAAAAGTTCTTCAATAACTTCCTCATTAGTCAGCAGACCGTTTAAATAGCGGTTCATAGCTTGTTGAATAATTTCACTGAACTTTTCAGAACGCACCACATTAGTACGGCGATAAACGGAGATTTGCTCGGCTATCAGCTTTTTCAAAAGTTCTACTGCTAAATTTTTTTGCTTCATCTTAGACACTTCATCTAAAAACTTAGCGTCAAATAAGGAAAACTCTTCTTTAATATCAGAGAATAGATTGATAACACCGTCGCTTTTTATGCTTTGTTTCAGCAATTCATTTATACGAGCGTTTACCTCCGGCAGCGAGATTTTTTTGTTTCCGCCGTTATCGGTAAAACGCAAAATCATGATACGGACAGCTTCCATAAACGCGGCTTCAATACGCAAATTTTCTGTTGCTACGGAAGAACAAAGCGACAGAGCCTGACGCAGCATAAGCGCTTGTTTTATAAATTCATCTTTTTCTTTATTCTTTTCTCGGGCGATAATAAAGTTTGCCGCGCCGCTGATTAAATTTGCGCGGACCAGATTTGAACCGCCGGCAAATTCACCATAGTCAAAGCCATGCAGCAAATCTCGGCACACTTGCAGTTTTTCCGCAAATTTATGATATGCTGTTGCAGCAATATCCATATTGCCGTAATTTTGGCGGTCGCGGACCGTATAGTCGTTCATCGCTTGTTTCAAAGCGCCGGCGATACCGACATAATCAACGATTAAACCGCCTTCTTTATCGGCAAACACACGGTTTACACGGGCAATAGCCTGCATCAGATTATATCCGGCCATCGGTTTATAAACATACATAGTCGCCAATGACGGAACATCAAAACCGGTCAGCCACATATCAACCACAATAGCTATTTTCAACGGATCGTTATTATCCTTAAATTTGCGCGCCAATTCCTCTTTATGCGCTTTGTTGCCGATAATTTCCCGCCAGTCTTCGGGATCATTATTGCCGGAGGTCATCACCACGGCGATTTTATTTTGCCAATTTGGGCGCAGTTCTAAAATTTTGCGATAAATTTTCAGGGCAATCGGACGGGAATACGCCACAATCATCGCTTTGCCGGTCAATAAGTTCGCACGATAGTTTTCATAGTGTTCTAAAATGTCGCTCACAAGCGAATTTATGGTATTATCGTTACCTAGCACCGCTTCCATTTGCCCTAGCTGTTTTTTGCTTTTTTCTATGACTTCAGGCTCTGCATTTTGCGCCATCAAATCATATTCTGCGTCAATCAGGCGCAAAGTTTTTTCATCAAGTTTCAGTTTAACCACGCGGCTTTCATAATAAACCGGACGTGTTGCGCCGTCTTCCACCGCCTGCGTCATGTCATACACATCTATATAATCGCCGAAAACTTCGCGGGTGTTGCGGTCGTTCAGCGAAACCGGAGTGCCGGTAAAACCAATATAAGTGGCGTTCGGCAGACTGTTGCGGATAACTCTGGCGGCGCCGATTTTTATTTTACCGGTCTGAGCGTCAATTTTTTCTGACAAGCCATATTGTCCGCGGTGCGCTTCATCTGCCATAACAATAATATTACGGCGTTCGGATAACGGTTCGCCGGCTTCTTCAAACTTTTGCATAGTGGTAAAGAAAATTCCGTTAGCTTTAATCCCGTTCAAAAGCTGAGTTAAATGCGCGCGGCTTTCAGCCTGTATCGGAGTTTGGCGCAAAAAATCTTTGCACTTGGCAAATTGCGCATAAAGCTGGCCGTCCAAGTCGTTGCGGTCGGTTATAACCACTATTGTCGGGCTGTTCAGCGCACTTTGCAGCAAATGAGCATAGAACACCATGGATAAAGATTTTCCGCTGCCTTGCGTGTGCCAAAACACTCCGCCTTTGCCGTCGGTTGTGGTTGCGTGTTTGGTGGATTCAATCGCTTTGCGAACCGCAAAATATTGGTGATAACCGGCTAAAATTTTTGCCATACCTCTATTTTCGGCAGAAAAACAAATAAAGTTTTTCAAAATATCCAGTAAGCGCTCTTTTTGAAACAGCCCTTTAAAGAAGGTGTCAAACTGAGCATATTTAGTGTTCTCGTAAGAGCCGTCTACCGTTTTCCATTCCATAAAGCGGGTTTCATCCGAAGTAATTGTTCCGGCTTTAGAAAATGCCAAGTCACTCATAACGCAAATTGCATTATAAACAAACATTGTCGGAATTTCGTGCTTGTAATTTTGTATCTGCCGATATGCGGCGAAGGCGTCTGTTTCTTCCCGCGACGGAGATTTCAGCTCCATCAAAACCAAAGGCAGCCCGTTAATAAATAACAGCACGTCCGGACGTTTTTTACTATTTTCAATAAACGTCCATTGGTTGGCGATAATGAAAGAGTTGTTATCCGGATTTGCATAATCAACCAAATAAACAATAGTATCTTTTGCCTCGCCGTTTGCGGTATAGCGGACAGGAATACCGTTTTGCAAATAATCCGTAAAAACGGCGTTTTTCTGTACCAGATCGGCGTTTTCAAAATTTTTGAGCTTATACAAAGCTTCACTAATGGCTTCATCTGGCAAATTCGGATTGATTGCGTGCAAAGAATTTGTCAGCACCGGCTCATATAAAGGAGAATAAAAATCCCTGTTCTCAATATCCGGAGCATAAACATGCGTATACCCCATGCCCTCAAACAACTCTATAATGGAGTTTTCATACGCCTCTTCCGAACAAGGATTGATAAAAGTCATGAGTTTATTCCTTTATTTAAATTCAACTAAACCTTCATTTATTAAACTCTCAAGCATTCCACGAGTTAGCCTATGTGCATTTAAATTTATAGTATATTTTCGTGATTTATCATTATCTTTTCTTAATAAATGATTATTTAGCATTTGCTTAACAATATAAGTTAATTGAGCGTCTGACTTTTCCTTAAAAATATCTTTTAAATCTTTTACCATAATGATGTAATCATTTTTGGCAACAGAACATTGCAGAACTTTTTTCTCTTCAGTTGAAATCAGATTATTATTAATTGCATAATCCAAAGCTGGTATAATAATTTTATTATCAAGAAAGTCTTTATTGAAAAGTTTTTTTATTTTACTACTTTCTCGCAATAATCCATCTAATACATAATTGCACCATAATTTAATATTTTCATCATTTCCACTATCTGCAAGTTCTAATCCATTTATATATCCTTCTCTATCTTGGCAAAAAACCGCAGCAGGATTCAAAAAATATACTTTAAAAAATCCATATTGCCGTAACATCGCATAAGTAAGCAATCTAGCTATTCGCCCGTTACCATTATCAAATGGATGTATCCAAACAAAACGATGGTGAGCAATAGCAACTTTCAGTAAACTTGCTTGAACAGGATCTTCTTTATTTATGAAGTCAAATAATTCTGTCATATAATCTGGAACATTAAAAAATTCTGGAGGAGTATGTTTAGAACCTGTTATCTTTACATTATGAGAACGATATGCTCCAGGAGTATGACTGCCTTCACTAGTTAAATTTTGAGTTAAAACTCCGTGTAATTGTTTTATAAAAAATTCAGAAATTTTATAATCTGGATTAGCCTCAAATTCTTGATTTATTAACTGAATACATTCTTCAATATTTGAAATTTCTATATGAGCCTGAGAATTTTGTTTTCCCTCAATTTTATCTTGTACATAGTCGGCAATAGTTGTATGATTGCCTTCTATCCGTGCCGAAGCCAAACTTTCTGTAATACGGAATAGACTGTGCAATTGTGCAAACGCCTGTACAGGTGTTGATACAGAAATTGATTTTTCCCGCAGATTTTCTAATGTAATAATTTTGGTTGCTAATGGTTCAAAAAAATCAATTTTAGGTATAGTAAGCAACATTTATTCCTTTCTAGTTTTCTTAAATAGAATAAATAAACAT
>CAVIDY010000029.1:861-14744 GCA_963641885.1 Bacteroidaceae bacterium | reverse complement strand
CAGTATGGTATATCCGCTTTAAAAAATATTGCCATAAATTTTCTGGATGCTCGAGACAGTTCGCTGCGCTCACGCTCAAGCATGACAAATTCTTGTTGTTTGGTTCAGAGTTTAAAGCCAAGGATAACAATTGTGTTGGTCGCAGTATGATTGAAATGCTCGGCGTGTTGGCGATTATCGGAGTTTTAAGCGTCGGCGGCATTGCAGGTTATTCTAAAGCGATGAAACAATTTAAAATTAACAGAATGCTAAATGACTATACATTTCTCATTAGTGATATTTTAGAGCATCTAGATAACCTAAAAAATTTAAGTTCCAATTCAAGTGCAATAGGTCTTATAGAAACATTACAAGCCTCTGGTTCTATACCTGCTAATTGGCAAAAAATAAACAACTTAAAAATCTGGGACACCAATGGAAATATTATCGCCATTTTCTCTAGAAATAAAGAATTAGGTTTTAGTATAAATATTGGTGGATATCATGTAGATTCTAATAACCGTGAAATAGGCAATGGATTTTCTCAAGATATTTGCTTGTCATTATTCAAAGATTTAGTACAACCTCTTCATTCTCAACTATCAAAAGGCTACACCTATGATACTAAAAAATATAAATATTACTATGGTGATAAATTTTGTAATGGAAAAGATAAAAAATGCTTAAGTCAACTTACCTTAAGCGAAATGAAATCTGCATGTGAAATATGTGACAGCGACACATATTGTGACATCTCTTTTGTATTTCCATAAGCTTTATTTATAAATAGTATAAAAAAACATACACTCCGTTAGACGCGTTGCACTACCTCTAAAAAGCTCGAATAATAGGCTAATACGCATTAACTTTTTTGCGCTATATCAAAATACAAAGAACAAATCGGAACTCAGATAGCGTGTGTAAATGTGACGGAAATTTTAAGCGACGAGTAAAAGTATTTTATAATACCCTCACCCGAGTCTTACGCCTCGACCTCTCCCTCACGGGGCGAGGTTATTAGATTGCTTCGCTTTGCTCGCAATGACGATAGAAACAAGGACGAAGCTAAAAAATACACTCTGTCAAGCAATGCGAATAATGGTACAGATAAAGGCAACTCTAGTTCTGAAGAAAATTTTAGTGTACATAGAAGTACATGAATTTTCTGAATGAACGTAAGTTGCCTTTAGATGTGCCGTTAGGCGCGTTGCACTACCTCTAAAAAGCTCGAATAATAGGCTAATACGCATTAACTTTTTTGCGCCGTGTACAAAGAAGTACACAAGCACAAAAAGTTAAAAGTAGTAGACCATTAGTCAAGCTTTTCTATATCAGCTCTGACTTTAGGATCATTCATCAGCTTATTGATTCTGTCCGCTTCTTCAAAAGTATCGTCTACTCTAAAATTGATATCCGGAGTAAAACGCAGTTTCAATTTTGCGGCAACCAGCTTTTTAAACACCCATTTTTCAGCATTCAGCTGTTCCAAAATAACCCCCAGATTTTTGCCGTTCAGGGTCATCAAATAAACTGTGGCATACTTCAAATCCGGCGACATAATCACTTGCGTGATTGTGATAAACGCTTCGGCAATTTCAGGACTTCTCACCTCGCCTTTTTCTAAAGCCGTGGCAATAACCTTGCGGATTTCCTGCCCGACACGCAGTTGACGCTGCGACAATTCATGAGCCATTTTTAACTCCTTTCTTTAGAGGGTTTTAGCAATTTCTTCTACTTCGTAGCACTCAATAGAATCATTTACCTGAATGTCGTTGTAGTTTTCAAAACTCATACCGCATTCATAACCTTCTTTAACTTCTTTTACATCATCTTTATAGCGTTTCAGCTGACCAAGGTTGCCGTCGTGAATTACAACATTGTCGCGCAGCAATCTGATTTTAGCACCGCGCTTAACCATACCTTCAGTAACCATACAACCGGCAACTTTGCCCACGCCAGTAATGTTGAACACACTGCGGATTTGCGCATAGCCCAAAATCTTTTCGCGCAATTCAGGCGTCAGCATACCTTCAAGAGCTTTCTTCACATCGTCAACCACATTATAAATAATAGAGTAGTAACGAATATCAACACCGTCGCGGTGAGCCATATCGCGAGCCTGAGCATTGGCGCGGACGTTAAAACCGATAACAAACGCATCGGAAGCCTTAGCCAGGGTAATATCAGATTCCGAAATCGGACCGACAGCCGAGTGCAGAATTTGCACCGAAACTTCGTCATTAGAAAGTTTTTTCAAAGTGCCTTCCAAAGCCTCGATCGAACCTTGAACGTCTGCTTTAATAATCACGGACAAGTGTTTTGATTCGCCTGATTTAATTTTATCCATCATCTGTTCCATAGCCGACTTAGCGCTCTTAACCAATTTGGCGTCGCGCTCTTTGCGAATGCGGTAACCAGTAACTTCCTTGGCTTGTGTTTCATCTTTAACCACCACAAAAGTATCTCCTGCCATAGGCGTGCCCTGCAAACCCAAAACCTCTACCGGAGTAGCCGGCTCAGCTTCGCTGACTTTGCGTCCGTGTTCGTTAAACATAGCGCGCACGCGTCCCCATTCTTTTCCGGCAATCAAAATATCGCCCACATGCAAAGTTCCGCGCTGTACCAAAACTGTTGCCACGCTGCCGCGTCCTTTTTCCATTTTGGCTTCAATAACCGCACCTTCGGCAGCATGGTTCGGATTGGCTTTCAAATCAAGCATTTCAGCCTGCAACAAAATTGCCTCAACCAATTTATCAATATTGATGCGCTTTTTAGCCGAAACTTCGGCACATAAGCATTCGCCGCCCATTTCTTCTACACCGATGCCGTATTGCAGCAATTCAGTTTTAACCCGCAGCGGATCAGCCCCCGGCAAGTCGATTTTGTTAATTGCCACCACAATAGGAACTTCGGCGGCTTGAGCATGGCGGATAGCTTCTACGGTTTGCGGCATAATACCGTCATTAGCGGCAACAACCAAAACCACAATATCCGTCACTTTAGCACCGCGGGCGCGCATTTCAGAGAACGCTTCATGCCCCGGAGTATCAATAAAGGTAATTTTTTGACCGTTGGCAACTTTAATTTGATAAGCACCGATGTGCTGAGTAATACCGCCTGCCTCTTTAGCTGCCACGTTAGTTTCGCGCAAAGCGTCCAGCAACGAGGTTTTACCATGGTCAACGTGTCCCATAACCGTCACAATCGGCGCACGCGGCTTCAAATCGGCTTCCGTATCGGCAGGACCGGTCAAGCCTTCTTCCACATCGCTGTCGGCAACGCGCTTAAATTTGTGTCCCATATCTTCTACCACAATTTGCGCTGTGTCGGCGTCAATAGCCTGATTGATAGTCGCCATAACACCCAAAGACATTAAGCGTTTAATCACATCAGCGCTCTTTTCTGCCATACGATTAGCCAGTTCCTGCACCGTAATAGTTTCAGGAATAATCACTTCTTTAATGATTTTTTCCTGCGGAGCTTGCACTTGCACCGGTTTAGGCTGTTTTTTCTTGAAGTGGCGGCGCGGCGCACCATAGCCGTAATCATCGTCATCATCGTTGTTCATATAAGCGTTAATATTGATTTTATTATTGCGGCGCTGAGGTTCAAAGCTGCGTTTTTGAATTTTTTTGCGTTCCTGTTCAAAAGTTTCTTCGCGGGTCATAACATGCTTTTCTACCACTGCCGACTTTTTGCCTTTTTTGTGATAATTTTCATCTTCATCGTCTTCGTCATCATAATCTTCTTTAGACTTTTTCAAACGATGTTCCATATTGTCATTTTTAGGCGCAGCTTTTGGAGCAGTTTTTTCGGCTTGAGTTTGTTTTTTAGCCTCTTCAGCCGCTTTTTTAGCTTTTTCAGCTGCAGCTTTAGCATCAGATTCAGCCTGAGCTTTAGCCTTTTCAGCATCTTCTTTTTCCTGCTGAGCTTTGGCGCGTTCTTCCTGCAGTTTCTGCCGCTGAGCGTTGCGGACTTCTTCTTCCTGCTTGCGTTTAGCGTCATGCTCTTTAGCTTCTGCCAACAGCTTTAATTTTTGCGCAGTCGCCTCGTCAATTTCCTTTTTCGGAGCAACTTGAGCCGTTTGGTTAATTACTCTTTTTTTGCGTACTTCAACCTGCACCACTTTTTTACCGTCAGCGGTCGGTGATTTATTAAGATTTTTCAAAGTGAGGGTCGATTTTCCAGACAATGTTAATTTGCCCTTTGCACTTTCTTCTGTCATCTAGTCAATACTCCAATTATATATCCAAAAATGTCTGATACCGTTTCAAAGCCAATCTGACCATCTCGCTCATTTTACCTTTTTTCACAGCCAAATAGACTGTATTTTCACGGTCAAACGCTGCACTCAAAGTTTCAGTATCATACAGTGTAAACTTTTCTAAATCTGCGGACAATTCTGCGATTTTCTGCCTGCCGTCTGCGCCGGCGTCCGTTGCTTCTACCACAAAGGCTGCCCTACCCTTTATAATCAATTCTTTTACTTTTTCAAATCCTAAAACCAAATCGCCGGCTTTACGCGCCAAATTCAGTGCGTCCAAACCTTTTTTGGTTAAAATTCCTTCAACAATTTCCGGCATATTCGGCGCATATTCCACCTTTTTATGCAAAATTTTGTTAAAAGGGTGTTTTTCAACAAGGCTTTGCAAAAGCTTTTTAGAGTTGGAAACATAAAAACCGCGACCATCAATTTTTTTGTTGAAATCCGGCAGCATCGTACCGTCTTTCAAAGTCACAAAACGCAGCAGATTTTCCTTATTCAGGACTTCTCCGCTTATCACGCATTTTCTTGTTTCCAACTCTTTAGTCATTGCAATTTCCTTTCAGCAAAAACTATTCTTTATTTTCGCTGTTTTCGTCTTTGAACCAATGTTCGCGAGCCGACATAATGATGTCGTTGGCTTCAACCTCTGACAAAGCATTTTCACCAAGCATATCGCGCAGTTCGTCAGCAGCCAAATCAGCCAAATCATCAATATTTTTAACGCCTTTTTCAGCCAAAGCGATAATCATATCCTGATCCAAGCCTTTGACTTCTTTCAAGCTTTCGTCAATTTTCAAAGACTTGCTCTTTTCGGCAAATTCCGCATTGCGTTTTGCAATATATTCTTTGGCGCGGTTTTGCAATTCTGCAGCAACATCTTCGTCAAAGCCTTCGATATCTGCCAATTCTTTCAAATCAACCATAGCGATTTCATCAATAGTTGAGAAGCCTTCGGCAACCAACAAGTGGGCAATCATATCGTCAACGTCCAAAGCTTCCATAAAGCGTTGCAGACGAACTTTGTTTTCATTAGCGCGGCGTTCATGTTCTTGTTCTTCAGTCAGCACGTCAATGTCTGCACCCAAAAGCTGTGAAGCCAATTTAACATTTTGACCTCGGCGACCGATAGCCAAAGAGAACTGTTCTTCAGGAACAACAGCTTCAATGCGGTTATTTTCTTCATCAAGAACCACTTTGGTAACTTCTGCTGGAGCCAAAGCGCTGACAATATATTGAGCCTTGTCTTCAGAATAAGGAACAATATCAATTTTTTCACCCTGCAATTCGGTTACCACCGCTTGAACGCGGATACCACGCAAGCCAACGCAAGCGCCGACCGGATCAATGGTTTTATCGGTTGCACGAACAGCGATTTTAGCCTTTGAGCCAGGGTCGCGGGCAACACCCATAATTTGCACGATACCGTCATAAATTTCCGGCACTTCTTGAGTAAACAGCTTTGCCATAAATTCTGGACATGTACGTGACAAGAAAATTTGCGGACCTTTAACTTCGCGACGTACGTCTAAAACATAGGCGCGCACACGATCGCCGTTTTTGAATTTTTCTCTCGGAATAATCTCATCATGACGCAAAACAGCTTCAGTTTTGCCAATATCCAAAACAACATTACCAAACTCAACTCTTTTAACTGTACCATTGATAATGGTGCCGATTTTTTCTTTATATTCTTCAAACTGCTTGTTGCGTTCTGCTTCGCGTACTTTTTGCATAATAACCTGTTTAGCGGTTTGCGCAGCAATACGTCCAAAGTCAATCGGCGGAAGCTGGTCAATAATAAAATCACCAACTTTCAGCTTTTTGTCATAGCATTTGGCGTCTTTCAAAGCAATTTGAGCAGCCTCGTTTTCAATAATAGCGTCATCAGGCACAACTTCACGATAGCGAGCCAAAGAAATAGCGCCGGTTTTGCGGTCAATCGTCGCACGGATATCATGTTCAAAGCCGTATTTAGTACGTCCGGCTTTTTGAATAGCAACTTCCATTGCCACAAAAACATCTTCTCTGTCAATATTTTTTTCTCTAGCAACCGTGTCAGCCACTAACACGATTTCAGGTCTCGGCATATTTTCAAAATTTTCCATTTTTTCCTCATCAAAAAATTAAAGTTCAACAGCTTCGTGAGCTGCCTGATATTCTTCCCAAAGTTCATCAGTCAGAACCAATTTGGCTTTAGTCATGGCATCATACGGAATGGTATATTCAACACCGTCCATATCCATAACAATTTCTTTGTCATCGGCACGCAAAAGCATACCTTTGAAACGTTTACGGTTTTCCACCTTATCGGCGGTTTCAACCTTAATCACATAGTTGCAAAAACGCTGAAAATGCTCAGGTTTGGTCAATGGTCTATCCAGCCCCGGAGAGCTGACTTCCAGCGAATATTTTTCTTTTATCGGATCTTTTTCATCTAAAACGTCCGAAAGCTTACGGCTAACCTCGGCACAGTCATCAACTGTCAAATCGCGCGAATGGTCGGCAACATCAATCATCACCTGCAGTGTGGGATTAGCCTGACCGATAGTCATTACGCGCACCAGCTCAAAGCCTGCTTTTTCCACAACGGGTTCAATCAAATCCTGTAAATAGTGTTTTTGCATATATTTTCCTTTAACAAAAAAGCGGGGCTTTTCAGCTCCACTCTTATAATTCTTTATTCTTGTCAAGACTTATAGCACACTTTTTATAAATGTAAAGCACTTTTTGCAGCGTTGTTGAAAAATCATAAATTAAAATAAGATATACGTTTTGCTAAAAAGCGTAACTGTGTAAAAAATTGTTATCTGATTGTCAACAGCCTAAACATAGGCTAAATAGATAATAGGTAAAAAAATTTTTTAAGGAGAATAAAATGTCAGCCGCCAATAAAATAGCAGAAATCACCGCAACTTATTTTGGTTTGGGATTATCCCCTAAAGCCCCAGGAACAGTCGGTTCGCTCGGCACATTGCCGCTTGCTTTTGTTTTGGCGTATTACACAGGAATCTACGGCATTCTGACGGCGGCTATCATTTGCTTTGTCGCCGGAGTGTTGGCTACCGACGTTATTATTCGCGACCAAGAAGAGAAAGACCCTGGGAAAGTTGTGATTGACGAGGTTGTTGGTCAGTTGCTGGCTTTTAGTTTTGTCTGCGGTCAGCTCTATCACAGCACAGAGAATTTGTGGATTTATTTGGCTGGATTTGCCGCTTTCCGCTTTTTCGACATTTGCAAAATGGGACCGGTTAAATGGTTTGACAGCAAAATGAAAAATGCTTACGGCGTTATGATGGACGATGTTTGCGCTGGTTTAATAGCTGCTTTCAGCGTATATTTATTTGTGCAGTTCTTCACTATTTTGAAGTAACGGCTTTTCACTCCACAGCTGTTCGCATTTTTTGAGCAATCCTTCGGCTCCATAGCGGGAAGAATAAGATTTTACTTTATATTTGACAGCGCTGTCTTTGGCGTTAGCTTTGGTAAACATCTTAGTTTCCAACTGTTTAAGCACGTCAGTTCGGTCTTGACTTGGCTCCATAGTTTCTACACGGGCATACATATATACCAACAGCTTATAATACTGCAGTCTATCCAGCTGTCCGGTATTTGCTGGTAATCCGGTGTAAACTTTAGAGGCTTCAAGCAAAGTTTTATCATTGGCATTGGAATATTCCAGCTGAGTTAAACAATCGGCGCCTTTTGCCAAAGCGGCAAACATTTCCGGCTTGCCTTCGTTCAGCATATTTTGCAAATAGATATGGTTTCGGTTATAGGCAGCGCCGTAGTTCTGCCCCAAATCTTCGAAATCAGCCTTCATCAGCACCTCTTTTTTAGGCAGCTGCTTGCGCACAGCATTCCATAAAATTTTAGCCTGCGGCAAGTTATTGTTTTCCACAGCGTAATCCAGCAGCATCTTATCATTTTCATCCATATACAGCAGAACTTCCGGAGACAAAGTTTTAACTTCTTTTTCCTTCAGGTTATCCGCGTCTTGTTTTTCACGCAGCGCCTTTACCTGCCGCACAATGTTTTGATGATACTGCACATATTCATCGCCGAATTCCTTACCATAAGTCATTGGATCGGTAAATTCTTCTTTCAGAAACGGCTGACGGTTGGTTAGCTGACGCACCAGCTCTTCTATATTATCCAAAGGATAGTTGGAACGGACAGCCTCACTGAAAATCGCCTCAAAGAGAGCACGCTCTTTGTCTCCGCCTTCCGACTTTTTATCATCATGCCAATAAGCTCCGTTGTGCTCGTCTTCTCCTTCTTCAGTAATTTGTTTTATCAGCAATGCTCTTTCATTTTTTCCAACCTTAACATAAAGAGCTTCATCTTCGCCCAGCTGTTCAGTTTGCGCATAATATTGAAAACTATCGCTTTTATAACGGCACAAGTTGCGGCGTTCATCGGCTTGAGTGATACGATATAAATTGGTTGATTTCATATTAACCACGCCCAACAGATTACTGATGTCATTATGATGAACCACAAATAACTGGCGCTGGATATTTTCACATTCTTGCTTGTTATAACCCAAATTCTGCAAGTCGCTTGCCAATTTTATATCTATCGCCTCTATCATATATGAACCATAACAATGAGTAAAGACCGTGAGATTACGCAGGTTTTTCGCCGCTTTATCCGCAGAAATTTTGACCAAGTCGCCATTTTTATCTTTTTTAGAAACAAGCGGCATAATATATTTATCAAGCAAAGTCAAAGCTCGTTCAACGCTTCCGGTGCGCCCGCTGGTTTTTTGAGGATAATATAAAGAGCAGATGTCGACATTTTTACGGATTTCTTCAGGCAAAGCTCGTTCTGCCACCTTGCACATACCATTAGCAGCTGCGGCGGAATGAGTTGCACTTCCCGGAAGTATTAAGATTGTTTTGTGTCCTAAAAAAGAATAATTGCTAGGAGCTCCGCGCCAATGATTAGGAGCATTTAAATCGCGGATTCCCATAAAAAACGTAAATTCTTTTTCTTTCTGTTCCGACATATCAACCTCGTTTAACGCATATTAACATCTTTAATTATTGAACTGCGGTTTTTAAGCGTGTTTTGCAATTCCTCACAATTCTGCAGCACTTTTTGCAATCCGTCAACATTTTGTTCCTTCGCAAATGTCTGCATTTTTTCCAGCATATAATAAGACATTGGTTTCTGCATTCCGTTTGCCGGTACAAGAACTCTTTGATTTAAGCTTTTCAGCATAGCCGCACGCTCGGCACTTTCCGGCAGTTTTTCCACCCGCGCATAAATGTTGGTAAAGGCTTGGCTGAAATATTCCTGACGATCCAAAACCGGAGGATTTTCTTTTTGTAAAATTCCCTGCACAGCAATGTTCATAACCGCCTCTGAAGCATTTTCAAAATTCAGCTTTCTAAACTTTTCGATTTTCAAATTAGGTAAAAGCACTTGCAGCAAGGCGGTTGAATTTATTTTAATGGCACGCTGCGCCCATTTAGGCATCTTCGCCAAAGCATCTTCTTCATTTTCGCTCTTGGGATACGGCATATACCGTTCATATTCAACTTTACTAGACTGCAACTTAGGCAGCTTAGCAAACATTGCCACGGCGATTTTTTCCGCTGTTTTATAGTGTTTTAGATGGAGAGCCTCATCAAGCAAAAAGTTATTTTCTTTATCTTCCATAAGTAATGTTTCTTTAGATAAACTTTCTGCTGAAAAGTTTTTATCGATAAGGTGCTTTTCTGCTTCTTTATATTCTGCCTGCAAACGATGAACAAACTCGTCAAAACCGCCCTTATAAATTTCACCTTTAGCTGTGGCTTCTGCCATCAATTCGCTTTGCTGCGGCTGGTGCTGCAAGGCATTATAAACAATCTGCTCGGCGTTTTCAATTAAATAGCCGGAAGCCGCCGCCTCTTGAAAAATAGTCTTAAACAGCTGCTCTTCTTTTTTACCGGCTTGAGTTTTGTACACAGCGTTTTTCCAATAGCCGCCGTTATGGTCGCTGACACCTAGCTTGGTTACACCTTCTACCAACAAAATTTGCGTGTTATCAGCCAATTTCAGATATAAAACATCATTTTTTGCTGGTTCATAAGCTTTTATATAGTGATAAAACGTGCCCAGTTTTGTTTCTTGAACGCTGGTTTCTTCGTCCGATGAGCTAAGACGAATGAAGTTGGTAAAATGAAGATCTGTTTTACCTAAATCTTTATCTATACAGTTATGCTGAACGGCAATCAACTGCCTTTGAATAAACTTACGTTCATCGGTCAAATAGCCTAAATCTTCCATTACATAATTCAAATGCTTGTCAATTTCCTGCAAGATATAGCCGCCATAGCAATGCGTAACAATCAGTAAATTGCGTAAATTATGAGCAGCTTTAGCGGCAGAAATTCGATGCAAATCACCGTTTTCATCTTTTTCGGACACTAGCGGAATAATATAGTCATCAAGCAATACCTGCGCGCGGACAACAACCGGAATCCGCGAAGTATTGGAATTAGCATAATACATTGAACAAATTTGAAAATTATGATGCTGGTCTTCCGGCAGCATATTCTGCACGATTTTGCACATTCCGTTAGCTGTTTCGGCGCTGTTGGTGCCGCTGCCTGGGAGAATAAAAATCGTCTTTTTATCGGCTAAAGAAAGGTCGGTAACTTCTTTCCAATGGTTCGGCGCGTTTTCGTCACGAACTCCGATGCCAAACCCAAACGGAGATTCAACATATCTTCCCGCTGCAAGATTCTCTATTTTTTCCGTTTTCAAATTTTCTGCCGTTACACTCATCAATTTTATCCTTGATTTATATAGGGCTAGAATAACAGTTTATTTTAATTTTGTCCAGTTTTATTTATTCAATTCACGCCATTTGCGCACATTTTCATTGTGTTCGGAAAGCGTGGTGGCAAAATTGTGTCCACCAGTGCCGGACGCCACAAAATACAAATAATCGGTTTCTGCCGGATGCGCGGCGGCAAAAATTGCGTCTTTTCCGGGGTTACAAATCGGCGTCGGCGGCAAACCTGCATATTTGTATGTGTTATACGGGCTATCAACCCCTAGGTCATTGCGAGTCAGTGGACGGTTCAAGCTCTCTTGTCCGTTGGTTACAGCATAAATTACCGTCGGATCGGTCTGCAGCAACATTCCCAAGCGCAAGCGGTTGACAAATACTGAAGCAACTTGAGCGCGCTCCATGCCGATACCAGTTTCTTTTTCGACAATCGACGCCAAAACAAGCAATTCCTCTTTTGATTTCAGAGGCAGATTTTCGGCGCGTTCATTCCACGCCTGCTCCAAGACTTCTGACATAGATTTTTGCGCTTGAGCCAACACCTTTTTAGGACTGTCACCGCGGATAAAAGTGTATGTTTCAGGCAAAATGCTGCCTTCTTGCGGAATATCAAAATCTTCTTTAGCTAAAAATTCATCGCTTCGTAGCAAACCAGCAATTTCTACCGAAGTAAGCCCTTCAGGAAAAGTAATTTTACGTAAATAAACCTTTCCTGATTTTAATTTTTCTGCAATTTGTTTAATAGAAACATTTTTATCAATAAGGTACTCACCAGCTTTAACTTGCGGATATATCTTATTGATTTTAGAATATAAAATAAATAAATATTTATTATTTATCAGCTTTTGTTCTTCCAGCGACTGAGCTATCTTGTTTAGTGAATCGCCTTTATGCACCAAAAACAGAACATCTTTTTCAGCTGATTGCGGCAAATTTACAAAATAGTCAAACAAAAAAGCTGCCGCCGCACAGCCTATAAACAGTAGTAACAACAGCTTTTTCATTATCTAATTCCTTGGAAAGTCTTTAGTCTTCAAATTTTTTGAAGATTAAAGATGAGTTTGTTCCGCCAAAACCAAAAGAGTTGGACATAGCAGCTTTAATAGTCTTTTTCTTTGGCTTTAAAGGCACCAAATCCATATCTTTAACTTCATCGGCAGGATCTTCCAAATTCAAAGTAGCAGGGCATGTTTGCTCTACAATGGCTTTGATGGTATAAACCGCCTCAACCGCACCGGCGGCACCCAACAAGTGACCGATAGAAGATTTGGTTGAAGACATAGAAGTGCAGTTTAATTTATCGCCAAACAAGCGTCTTACGGCTTGAGCTTCGCCCAAATCACCCAGCGGAGTAGATGTGCCGTGTGCATTGATATAATTGATGTCTTCCAACTCAACACCATGCTCTTTGGCATGGTTTACAGCCATTTTCATTGCACGGTATGCACCGTCGCCGTCCGGACAAGGCGCAGTCATGTGGTGAGCATCGCCGCTCATACCATAACCGACAACTTCGGCATAAATATGTGCGCCACGGGCTTTAGCATGTTCTAACTCTTCTAAAACAAGCACGCCTGCTCCCTCGCCCATTACAAAACCGCTGCGGTTTTTATCCCATGGACGTGAAGCTTTTTCCGGCTCGTCATTAAATTCGGCAGTTACAGCATGCATGCGTGAAAAGCCTGCCAAACCCAAAACGTTTACAGCAGATTCGGCGCCGCCGGCAACCATAACATCAGCATCGCCCATGGCAATAATGCGGGTAGCGTCGCCAATGGCGTGCGTGCCAGTAGAACAAGCAGTAACGCAAGCATGGTTCGGTCCGCGCAGCTTGTGGTCAATAGAAACTGTGCCGGAAATTAAGTTAATTAAGCAAGACGGAATAAAGAACGGTGAAATGCGTTTAATTCCGACTTCATGAAAAGAGATTGAATTTTCGTAAATATTATTCAATCCACCGATACCGGAACCAATCATCACACCAGCACGGCATTGCTCTTCATCGCTCAATTCGCTTGGTTCATAGTTTGCATCTTTCAATGCATCATTAGCTGCGGCAACACCATACAATATAAACTTGTCAGCCTTTTTTTGGTCTTTCGGAGCCATTACCGTATCCGGATTAAATTCATGCTCGCCTTCGCCAAACGGCACCTGTCCGGCAATGTGAACCGGAATATCTTTCAAATCTATATTTTCAATTTTACGGATTGCGGATTTGCCTGCCATCAAGCATTCCCAGTTATAGTCTACGCCGCGACCAAAAGGCGAAACCACGCCTAAACCTGTTACGACAACTCTTCTCATATATCAAACCTCATGTTATTTTTATAAAAAAACTCGCTGTTCCGTTATAGGCTAAAGCGAGTTTAATTAAACAAAGCCTTACGACTTACGCATTCTTAGAAAGATAGTCAATAGCATCTTTCACAGTCAGAATTTTTTCTGCAGCTTTATCAGGAATTTCGCAACCGAATTCTTCTTCAAAAGCCATTACCAATTCAACTGTATCCAAGCTGTCTGCACCCAAGTCATCAATGAAACTAGCTGTTTCTACAACTTTAGATTCATCAACACCTAAATGTTTGGCAACAATCTTCTTAACGCGTTCTGCGGTATCAGTCATTTAATTTAACCTCAATAAAATTAAAACAATTTTTTCAGACGTTATCGCCTGTGCCCTTTAGTTAGCACAATTTTATACTATTTGACAAGCATTATTTTCATTTTTACCTAAATAATTTGTTCATATCTCAAAAAAATATAAATAAATCAATATGTTAGATAAAGTATAAAAATACACAAATTCAGTTGTTTTTTACTGATAAATCATTATATATGCAGTATTTAGAC
>CAVIDY010000029.1:0-851 GCA_963641885.1 Bacteroidaceae bacterium | reverse complement strand
GCCTAAACAATTTGTTTATATCTCAAAAAAACGCATAAAAAACAATAGGTTAAGCTTGCCACACTTTGCATTGATTTTGCCGTAAAAAGCACTACATAAAGCATATTGAAACAAAAAAAGGAGCAAATTATGAAAATCGGCATTATCGGCACGGGATTAGTCGGCAGCACAACCGCCTATTCATTGGCAACCACAGGCTTGGCTAATGAAATTGTATTAGTTGACATCAATAAAAACCGCGCTCAAGCTGAAACGCTGGATATTTCACACGCTTTGCCCTATACGGCGTATTGTCGGATTTATGCCGGAGACTACGCCGCTTTGTCCGGCGCGGATATTTTGATTATCACGGCGGGAGCGCACCAAACTTCTGGAGAAAGCCGCTTAAATTTGCTTGAACGCAATCAACAGATTTTTCAAGGCATTATTCATAATATAATAAAGTACGCTGCGGATTCAATTATTTTGGTAGCCACCAATCCGGTTGATTTGCTAACCGCCTACACTTTAAGCGAGTCCGGTCTTCCGGCCAGCCGTATCATCGGCTCCGGCACAATTTTGGATACAGCTCGGTTTCGCATCATTTTAAGCCAGCACCTCAAACTTGCGCCGCAATCCATACACGCTTATGTTTTAGGCGAGCACGGAGACAGCGAGGTTTTAATCTGGTCGGCGGCTTTGGCCGGCAATATGCCGCTTGAAACCTACGCCGCTGAAACGGGAATTTCTTTAAATGCAGAAATAAAAAACCACATAGACAGCGAAGTGCGTAATGCCGCATACAAAATTATTGCCGGCAAAGGAGCCACCTATTACGGAATAGCCGCGGGTTTATGCCGAATCTGCAAAGC
>CAVIDY010000028.1:0-17188 GCA_963641885.1 Bacteroidaceae bacterium | reverse complement strand
ATACCCCTCACCCGAGGCTAAAGCCTCGACCTCTCCCTCAAGGGGCGAGGTTACTGGATTGCTTCGCTTTGCTCGCAATGACGATAAAAGAGTGTGACGATAAAAGAAGAGAGGGGGTAATGACAATAAATGAAAAATACATCACTCAATAACCATAAAAGTGGTAAAAAAATTCCGCCTAAAACTAAAAAAATACTTGAAAAATAATAATTTTCCGCTATAAAAATAACAGTTGCCTTGGGGGTACGACTAAGGCGGCGTAAATTTTTAACCGCGTACAAGTCCGCCCACTGTGGGGTTGGCATTTTTTGAAATATAAATTTATATGACAAATACTGATATTAAAATGCCTGAAATGACAGAAAATTTTGCTGATTTGTTGAACGAACAATTCGGCGATAACGGCATTTTGGGTACTGTTGTAAAAGGTACCATTATTAAAGTTTCTCCAGATTTCGTTACTGTTGATGTTGGTTTGAAATCTGAAGGCAACATTCCTTTGCGTGAATTCGGCACAAATCCTGAATTGAAAGCCGGCGATGTAGTAGAAGTTTTGGTTGATCGTTATGAAGATAGAGACGGCAACATTGTTCTTTCTAGAGAAAAAGCTCGCCGTGAAGAAGTTTGGGCTGATTTGGAAAAGAGCATGAACGCCGGCGAACGCGTAAACGGTGTTATTTTCGGTCGTGTTAAAGGCGGTTTCACTGTTGATTTGAACGGTGCTATTGCTTTCTTACCTGGCTCTCAAATTGATATCCGTCCAATCCGCGACATTACTCCTTTGATGGGTATTTCTCAGCCGTTCCAAATTTTGAAAATGGACAAGGTTAGAGGCAACATCGTTGTTTCTCGCCGTGTGGTTTTGGAAGAAACCAGAGCTGAAGCCCGCGCTGAATTGATTGATGGCATCAAAGAAGGCGCTATTTTGGACGGTGTTGTTAAAAACATCACAGATTACGGCGCATTTATTGACTTGGGCGGCGTAGACGGTTTGCTGCACGTTACCGATATTTCTTGGAAACGTATCAACCACCCTGCCGAAGTTTTGACTGTTGGTCAAAATGTAAAAGTTCAAGTTATTCGTTTCAACGAAGACAACCAACGCATCAGCTTGGGTATGAAACAACTTGAAAATGACCCATGGCAGGCTGTTGCCGACAAATACAATGTTGGCGAAGTTTACACTGGTAAAGTTACAAACATCACCGATTACGGCGCATTTGTTGAATTGGAAGACGGTATCGAAGGTTTGGTACACGTTTCTGAAATGAGCTGGACTCGTAAAAATGTTCATCCGGGTAAAATCGTTTCTACTTCTGAAGAAGTTAAAGTTAAAATCTTGGAAGTTGATCCGGAAAAGAGACGTATTAGCTTGGGTATTAAGCAATGCATGGCTAACCCTTGGGCTGCCTATATTGAAGAACATCCAGTTGGATCAGTTATTACTGGCAAAATCAAAAACATTACCGAATTCGGTTTGTTTGTTGGTTTGACAGACGAAATCGACGGTATGATTCACTTGTCTGACATTTCTTGGGATAAATCCGGCGAAGAAGCTGTTAAAGACTATTCTAAAGGTCAAGAAATTGAAGCTAAAATCATTGACGTTGATGTAGAAAAAGAACGCATCAGCTTGGGTATCAAACAGTTGTCTGAAGATACTGTTAATGAAGCTTTGTCTGGTTTGAAAAAAGGCGATGTTGTTAAGGCTGTTGTAAAAGCAACCGAAGACAAAGGCATTATTGTTGAAGTAAACGGTTTGTCTACTTTGATTAAAAAAGCTGACTTGTCTAAAGACAAAGCCGGTCAAAACCCTGATAACTTCAAAGAAGGCGATGAAGTAGAAGCCAAAGTTACATCTTTGGATAAGAAAAACGGCAAATTCGGTTTGTCTATCAAAGCCTTGGAAGTAGAAGAAGAAAAGAAAGTTTTGGAAGAATATTCTAACACCTCTTCAGGTTCTTCTTTGGGTGACGCTTTGGGCGAAGCTTTGAAAAAAGCTAACTAAGCTTAATCTGCTTAAAGAAAAAAAGGAAGTCTTAATAGGCTTCCTTTTTTGTTATATATCTATTTAAAAAACTTAAAACCCCGCAAGCAATAAACTTACAGGGTTTTAAGTTGAAGAACAAGCTCAGCCGTTTTGGGGTATTAAACGCAGTTTTGTGCTACAATCCAAATACCAACCTGATTTTGAATTGTGCAACGGAGTAAAATACTTATTGTGCATTTTAAGCGGAATACCGGCAACAGCGCGCTCTTTAAGCAAAACTCCTATACTGTATTCATCAAACAACCGCCAGTCTTTGTCGGTAATCGGCAAATAAGTAATTGAACCTTCGCCAGCTATTCCCCACGCCAAAGTTAAAAACTTTTTTCCTTTGTCAATAGCATAAAGCTTAACCAAATAAATTTCATCTATTTCGGCAAAATCTTCGTCATCAGACAGAATTTGGCGCAGCATCTGCTCATTACTGACAACCGTTATACGGCGAATAACTAAATCCCCGACAGAATTAAGATGCGTCACATAATAGTTGTCGCAGTGTTCAAACGCCTCACCTGCCGCTATCGGCTTAAAGTTTTCTATTGGCGGAATTTCCTCGCCGACAAAAACCGGTTTATAGGCAATTTCGCCATTAACATCGTTAATGCTTGCCCACACATAGTAAACGACACCATTTTCTCCTAACACTCGATACAGTTCTGCGTTAAAATCAGGGTCAACAGCTTTCAGCAGCAAGTTAGCCTGACTGCGGCAAAATACGGCACACGAATAATCTGCTTGAGTGCTCGACTGCAAAATACTCATCTTTCCCATAATTATAGTGATTAGTTAATAATTCAATGATAGATTTAGACTAGTATTTTTTCTATTTTTTGTCAAGAAAAAAAGGATGGATACTATGCTCCACCCTTTTTAATCATTCTCAATCCTTTTTGAACAGAGGTACAATTTTTCCCCGCTGTTTGGACTGATTCTTTCCTGCGGTTTGCTGTTTAACAAGCTCTTCCCAAAGCTTTTCAGCCTCTTGGCGGCTATTGTTTTCAGCACCAGGCATCTGAATGGCATTTTTACTTAAATAAGTTTTGCCAGCAGCGTCCTTTCTCACGGTGAAATACAATCCGCCAACTTTAACGATTTCTTTGTTATGTACAAGAGACGAATTTAATGAGTTCAACCCCACCAGTGTCAAGCGAGTGCTTTCAAAGACATCAACTGGCATCAGCAGGTTAGAATTGACAATTTCACCGTCTTCGTCAACATCGTCAAACACAATGCTCCAACAAACAGCGATAAACTTATTGTCCTGAATGGTGTTCATTTTTACCAAATAAACATCACTCACTTTCAATCCCTGAAACTCTGCCAATTTTTCAATCAGAAACTGACTGAAGTACATTGTCATCAACCGAACAACCACTTTGCCTTCTCTGTCAGAAAAAACTAAAAAGATGACGCCACAATGCTCCAAATATGCCATATCATTGATGACAACCGAACTTTTGCAGTACAGCTCATCTACATCAGAATCATCTTCAAACAAAGGCTTATACGCTATTGAACCGTCAGTACAGCGACACACCCAGCAAACAACAACTTTACCAAGTTTTTTACCATTTGGCAGCACGACATCATTGTTGAGGTCGGCACCGACTGTAGTTACCGCTTCAAGCGCTACCTTGCCGTCAAAGCCTTGCATAGCAAAACATTCTTCAGCATCTCTTTGCGAAGAGATTTTACAATACTCATGTGCAGACATTGTAAAATCTTCCAGCGAAATTTCAGACCTTTTCATAATAATTGTCGAAATTAGTGAAACATAATGATTTAAACTCTGCTTAAAATATACAGCACGCTGCAATTTTTGTCAAATATTTTAAAAATCAGCAATAAAAAAAGTTCCACTCTCTTTGCGAAAGCGGAACTTTTCTTATTATTCAGCACCTGTTATTTGCGGCGCAAGAAAGACGGAATATCCAATTCATCGCTTGAAAGCTCCTGCATATCGCTGTTATCTTCATCAGATAATTTAACAACGTCTTCTGCAGTATCTTCGTTTTCTTCCTTTTTCTTTTTTCCGCGAATACCAATCATTCTTTCAATAAATGTAGGTTTAGAGTCTTCATCTTCCTCAGCGTTTTCTTCAGGTTCTTCAACCGGTTCTGCTGGTTTGATGTCTTTGAAAATATCGGAATCATTTTCTTTAAACAAGGTTGCGTCGTCTTCTTTGTCGCTTACACTCTGCAGTGAAGTTGAACTAAAGAAAAAGTCGTCATCTTTAGCTGTTGCCGTGTTTAATTCAGCATTGCCGGACTCTTGGTCTTCTGCCTTATTAGCTGAACTGTTCATAATGGCGTTAAACAAAGCTGTGGCTTGCGGAACTTCCGGCAGTTCATCAGATTTATCCAAAGATGAAAAATCATTATCCAAAGAAATGGTTTCCTCATTTTTTTCTTCATCTTCTGAAGTATTTAAGAATGAGCTTGAAATATCATCTTCTGCTGGCTCTAAAGAAACTGGCTCGGCGTTGTCATCAACTTCCGGCATTGGAGTAACTGTCGGGACAAAACCGCTGTCGTCATAACTTTGATCAATCAAAGACGGTTCTTTAACACGCGGCTGCAATTCCGGCTGCGGCTTGCCGTCGCCGATTCCGGTAACCACAATGGAAACACGGATTTTGCCTGCTAAATTCTCATCATAGCTGGAACCGAAAATAATGTTAGCGTTGTCGTCTACTTCTTCTTTGATAATGCTTGCCGCTTCATCAATTTCCATCAAAGTAATGTCATCGCCACCAGTAATATTTATCAAAACGCCTTTAGCGCCGTGCATAGTGCAATCGTCCAAAAGCGGATTTGACAAAGCCTGCTTGGCAGCTTCCTGCGCGCGATTTTCGCCTTCTGCTTCGCCGGTTCCCATAATAGCCTTGCCTTTATCCTGCATAATATTTTTAACATCGGCAAAATCAAGATTGATTAACCCCGGCATCATCATCAAGTCGGTAATTGAGCGCACGCCAGAATACAGCACGTCATCAGCCATTAAAAAGGCTTCGGCTAATGTTGTTTTTTTGTCGGCGATACGGAATAAGTTTTGGTTTGGAATAACAATAATACTATCAACTTCATTGGTAAAATTAGCTAATGCACCTTCGGCTGTTTCCATACGCTTGCGACCTTCAAAAGTGAAAGGCTTTGTCACAACGCCAACGGTCAAAATGCCTTTTTCTTTAGCAATGTGAGCTACAACTGGTGCAGCGCCTGAACCTGTGCCGCCGCCCATACCGGCAGTAATAAACACCATATTCACGCCTTCAAGCTCGCGGGCAATTTCTTCTTTAGCCTCTTCGGCGGCGATTTTACCGATTTCCGGACGAGCACCAGCGCCCAATCCTTGAGTGATTTCCAAACCCAGCTGAATTTTTCGGCTGGCAGAAGAATGAGCTAAAGCCTGCGCGTCGGTATTTGCCACAACAAAATCCACGCCTTCCAAATTTTTAGCTATCATATTATTAACAGCATTTCCGCCGCCACCACCGACGCCGATTACGGCAATACGCGGTTTCAAATGTGATACTGTTGTATCGGCAACACCCAATTTTATTGACATATATTCTTCTCCCAACTAGAAAATTTTACATATATGGAATAAGATAGCTGAAATATATTAAGTTTTTGTTACCGTTTTTAAGAATTTTGACGTATCCAATTAAAAATTTTCATCAGCTTGCCGCCTTCGCTGCTTGGACTGTTGCTAACCTTACGCGGCTTGCGTTCCATAGAAGTTGTGGCAAGCTGCAGCATACCAAGCGCTGTAGAAAAAGTCGGATTATTGATAATTTCCGGTATTCCCTGAATATTGCGGGGACTTCCCAGCCGCACCTGCTTATCCAAAATAACCGCTGCAACATCGCGAATCCCAGGGAGCTGGCTACAGCCGCCGGTTAACACAACCCGATGGTTTTTATTATTTTTCAAACCTTGCTGAGCCAAACGACGCGCCACCATTTCAAATATTTCTTCCACCCGCGGTGCTATAATATTGATTAAATCCGAACGGTGCATTTGGCGAATGGAACTGTCGTCTTCTTCGCCCAAAGGATAAACATTTATGCTTTCATATTTATCGTGACTGACCAAAAAAGCACAGCCATGACGGTTTTTCAAATCTTCGGCATGCGCAAACGAGGTTGTCAAGCCTTGAGTAATGTCTTTTGTAATGTTAATTCCGCCCACAGGCAAGGTAGAAAAAGCAATAGGTCCGCCGTTTTTAAAAGTGGCTATACTGGTGGTGCCGCCGCCTATATCTATGATAGTAGCCCCATATTCACGTTCGTCTTCTACCAAGCACGCCATACCGGAGGCAAAAGCAGAAAACACACTTTTTTCAACCGCCAAATGCGCAGATTCCACTACCGACTGCAAATTGCGGTATAAAATATGCGGATACATTCCCAGCAAAATACCTGCAGAAAGCTCCTCACCGTAAATATCGAGCGGATTTTTTATATCTTCGCTGCCGTCAACGCGATAACCGGTAGACAGACAATGTATCAGCTCATTATTTTCGACATTGATTTTAACTTTATTTTTAACCTTTTCCACATCAATATCGCTTATCGGACGATTTTTTTTCAAAGAAATTGACGCAGTGCACAATCTGCTGCAGGTTTTGTCGCCGGAAACATTTAATATCACGCTCTCGATGCGGTCATCAGCCATTTGCTCAGCAGCCTCAACAGCATTGCACACAGAAATCGTGGCATCGTTGATATCGGTGATAACGCCGTTCTTAATGCCTTTAGAAGCGTTATAACCATACCCCGTAACATTGATTTTTTTATCTTTGCTTACGTGAGCTATAAGGCAACAAACCTTTGACGAGCCAATATCCAAAGCGGCAATAGTGGAGCGATTCAATGTATTTTACCTTCAATTTTAAAATTAAACACCGTTGTTATTGTTACTTATCTTGACAATAACTTTATTTTTTAATCTTAAATCAATGAAAGTTAATTTACGTTTAAGAATACCGCGGGTTTTATCTAATTTAACTAATTTTTTCCACGCCGTTTCAACATCATCTTCCGGCAATTTTACGGTTATTCCGTGCAAAACGTCGTCAAACACCAAATTCCAGCGCCGACCTGAAATAAAATTAGCCACCTTAACCCGAGAAAATAATTCTTTATCCTTTTCAATAATTTTCAGCAAAGAATTGATATGTTCCGGCGCGCCCTGTCCAACAATTTGCAAAATATTTTTCTGCAATACAAATTCTGTTTCTATGATTTTTCCATCTTCATCAATCGGATAAAACTCATTCTGATACTGCCATATTGACTTCACTTTTTTCTCGCGGATACTAATATGGATTATATTCGGAAAATAGCGGCGGCTGACGCTGGCATCTTTAACCCATGGAAGCGTTTTAACTCTGTCGCAGACATCTTGCAAATTTATTTTTAAAATATTATCGCCGCGGTTCAAATTGATAACATGCAGCACATCGTCTTTAGAGGTTTTAACCCTACCTTCCAATGTCACATCGTCAAGTCCCCAGCCGGAAGCGGCTGTTTTATTATAAAATTCAGTCAACAGCGAATCTATATGCTTACTCACCAAATTATGACGAATGGTTATCACGCTGAAAGTCACCAGCCAAACAGCTCCGATTAAAATCAAATTTCCCAGCAACCGATAGGGCCATACTACCGGCGAATATATTTTATTGTCCGGCGTTCCCATTTTTTTCACCAATCACTTTAACTTCCCACTCTAATTTTACGCCGGTCTGCTCATATACGCGCTGGCGCACAGCCTCGCCTAAATTTTCTAAATCTGCAGCACTAGCGCTGCCGTTGTTAAGCATAAAATTGCAATGCTTTTCAGCAAATGAAGCGCCGCCGACACGCAAACCGCAGCCTCCGGCATTTTTGATAAACTCCCAAGCTCTGCCATTTGCGGGGTTTTTAAATGTGGAACCAGCGGTACGAACACCCTGCGGCTGATGTTCCTGCCGATAGGCGGCGTTTTTTGCAATAATTTCCGCCACTTGCTCAGCAGCCGCCGGAACTGTTTTCAGATATAATCTAAGCACTATCCAATCCGCCGGAAAATCACTGTGTCTGTATGCAAAATTAAATTTTTCAGGTAAAACATCAAAGATTTTACCGCTGCCGTCAATAACCAGCGCCTTTAGCAAAACAGTGGACAATTCACCGCCAAAACAGCCAGCGTTAGAGCGAACCAAGCCGCCGATGCTTCCTGGAATTGAACAAATAAATTCCAGTCCGCCGATTTTATTTTGCAGCAAAATATTTTTCAAAGCCGTATTTTTTAATCCGCAGCCGACACACAAAACGTTATCTTCAATTTTACACTGCGCAAACGCAGGCGTATCCAATTTGACCACGACGCCTTTCACGCCGCCGTCGCGCACCAACAGATTTGAACCTGAACCAATAACAAAAACAGGCAATTCCTTTGGTTTGGTTTGCAAAAAACGCTGCAAATCTGTCTCATCTTTTGGGAAAAACATAACTTCTGCTGGTCCGCCGACATTAAGCCAGGTATATTTTTTCAGAGGTTCGTTAAATTTGTATTTACCTTCAACCTCAGGCAATTTTTGCAGCAATTCTGTCATCAGTACAAATCCTTATCTTCAGACGCCGTATTTTTACGTGTTATCGCCAACAGCATTCCAATTTCTATTGCCGTTCCCAGCAATGAAGAGCCGCCATAAGAAATAAACGGCAACGTCATACCTTTGGTCGGGATAATATGCAAAGACGACGCCATATTAACAAACGCCTGCAAGCCCAACGAGCCAGCCAAGCCAACCTCGGCATACATTACAAACAAATTGCTTTCTTTAGCCGACTGCAGCAATGTTCTCAGGACAATAACCGAAAACAGCGCTATTATAATAAGGCACAGCCAAACGCCGTATTCTTCTCCGGCGACTGCAAAAACAAAGTCGGTGTGCGCATCTGGAATACTCAGTTTTACAGTGCCTTCCCCCGGACCTCTGCCAACCAAATTACCATTTTGGAAAGCTTCCATAGCTTTGTTGATTTGAAAGCTGGTTTCGTCCGTACCATACAAAAATTGATCAACACGCGCTCTAAAGTGAGGAAAAGTAAAATACAAAATAAACAAAGCAAAAATGCCGCCTGCACCGGCAACTCCAACAAACATCCACGGCAGTCCAGCCAAAAACAGCTGCAGCATAAAGATTGAGCTAATAAGCAGCGTCATACCGATATCCGGCTGTTTCAACAGCAAAATCACCACCATAAGATAAGACGCAATCGCCCATTTCCAACCATTGAAATAGTCTAGTTTTTTACTACGTTCCAAAAGCCATGCCGTCCAAACAATAAATATAGGTTTCATCAACTCAGACGGCTGTAAAGAAAAGCCTAAAAAATATATCCAGCGCCGAGCGCCTTTAATTTCCACCCCAAAGAACAAGGTGGCAAGCAGCAACCCCCAAAGCACGATAAAACCAAAGATTGAAATACGACGGATAGTCTGCAAGCTGAACAGCGACATACCAAGAATAATTCCTCCAGCAAGCACCACAAATTGAATTTGTTTGCGCACCAAAGCAAAATCGTCCAAATTCAAGCGGCGCGCAATAGCCGGACTGGCGGTAATATCCAAAATCACGCCTATCAGCAGCAAAGCAAACGCCACAAACAATGTGACTTTATCAACGGTCCATAACCATTTAACCACCGCATTATGACTTTGACGCGAAAAATTCACCATTGCCGTTCACCCTATTATAAAAATGCCAAAGAGCCAATCATAGCCAATACTAAAGCCGCGCCCCAAAAACTCAAAACCACTTTCTTTTCCGACCAACCAAGCTGTTCAAAATGGTGATGCAGCGGCGCCATGCGGAAAAAGCGCTTGCCAGTCTTTTTGAAATAGGCAACCTGAATCATCACCGAAACCGTTTCCATAACAAAAACACCGCCGACCACAGCCAATAATATTTCATGTTTGGTCATTACGGCAATTGCGCCTAGAATCGCTCCAAGAGCGAGTGAGCCTGTATCCCCCATAAACACTTTGGCTTTAGGCTTATTAAAATATAAGAATCCCAAACAAGCTCCGATTAAAGCAGCGCAAACCACCGCCACTTCACCGCTGCGCGGAATAAAGAACATATTATAATCAATAGCATTCGGCAGTCCGCAGCAATACGCCACCGCCATAAACACACACAGAGCTATAATCATCAGCCCCGACGCCAAGCCGTCCAACCCATCGCTTAAATTAACAGCGTTGGAAGCGCCGGAAATCACCACTACGGCAAACGGTACATAAAGCCATGACAAATTTAAGCACAATGATTTGAAATAAGGGAAAAATAAAGTAGTATTCAAACCTTTCGGCGTAGCAGCGGTAATGATGCTAGCAGCAACCAACGCTGTCAAAAACTGTAAAAACAATTTCATACGAGCTGTCATAGCATTGGAATTTTGGCGTTTTACTTTCCAATAATCATCCACATAGCCTGTTGCGCCGTAAACCAGCAAAATCAGCAAACTTACCCACACAAAATGATAAGTAATGTTAGCAAACAGCAAAATAGAGAGAATCGAGACGCCCAATATAAGCAATCCCCCCATAGTCGGCGTGCCTTTTTTGGTTTTCAGATGCGATTGAGGACCATCTGAGCGTATCGGCTGTCCGGTTTTTTGGTGTTTATGTAAACAATTTATAACTGGAGTTCCTAAAATCAGCACCAAGAACAAGGACAAAGCAAACGCCAGTCCGGCACGAAACAAAACCGACCAATCGGAATACATCAGTGAAAACATCTTAAATCTCCCTTATTTTTTAGAAATTTTAAAGCGAATATATAAAATAAGTCTTAAAAAGAAGATAATTTCTATTTAAATTTACTAGAATTTTACTATACTGTTGATAAGTTATGCTCGGCATAAAGGAGAATGAGTATGAAAAAGCCGTTATTTTTATTAGCGTTTATTTTAAGCTACGGAATATCTGAAATCACACGCGCCGCCGATGATTTTTCCGACGAATTGGGCGGAGGCGATTTGTTTACCGATGATGTTTCGGACTTTGACGATAAAACAGCCGCCAAAAACGACAACAAAGTTTTATCTGCGTTTATTTCCAGCAGAATACCAGCTGCATCTGCCAAAAACATTGAAAAAGCCGAAAAAGTGTTTTGCTATACCGTAGATTATGCTGCTGCAGATTTTGACGGCTACCTCATTGATGATTTGGCAATTACCGGTTCTTGCGGTGAACTTTCTAACGACGGGCGTCAATTGATAAAAGAAATGCTGCTAAATAACAATTTAGCCTTTTCTTCTTCCCAAGACAGCTGCAACATCAGCCCGCGCGTTATGCTGCGCTATATCAACGGAATCGACAGCACCGATATTTTATTATCCGCTCCGTGCCATTCGCTAACGTTTTTCCATGGGCGCGACATTACCACATTAAACGCGGCTCCTGGGAAAAACATTGTAGAGCAAATAGTAACAACCTACTCATCTTTAAAAGAAAAATTTCTGTCGCCGGCGCTTTTGGGGCAAATGGTGCCAAACGGTCAGGTTTTGACGCAAGACCAAAAAGAAATTGTCCGCAAAATTAACACTGGTTCTTCGCCGAAAAAATGGAACACCGATTCTAAAAACAATCAAAACGAAAGCGATCAACAGCCGAACACTCCGGTTAAAAAAGGCTGGAATCGCTTAAAATAATAAAAAAGCTGTTGATTATTCATTAGTCTTCTTGCTATAAAAAAGACAATTTTATATGTATATAAGGAATTAGTAAGTTTGAAAAGAGTTTGAAAAGTGAACAAAGGGTCTAAGCTAAAAAATGCCATTTTATACGCCAACTCGCTTTATGAGGGGGCTGAACAATGCAAAAAACTGGAGCAAACGCATTCTGATGCCGCTGAACTGCAAAAAGTTTTAGCCGCCGAATCCGCTGATTTTGCGATGCTGAATAATCCAATTTGGGCAATAGAAGCAAAAGAGCAAATTGTTTTGGCTATTGCGAAAAAGCTTAAATTGGGTTCGCCTTTAACCAACCTGCTCAAAATTTTGGTGGAAAACCGCAAAGTTAATGAACTGGGGTTGATTTTAGACCAATTCAAGGAAATATATAATAAAAAGCAAAACATTATTGAAGCTGAGGTTGAAACAGTGGTTGAACTTTCCAAAGAGCAAGACAGGCTATTGAAACAAAGGCTTACAAATCTTTTCAAAAAAGACGTAATTATAAATTATCATTTGAATCCGCAAATTTTGGGCGGTTTAGTGATAAAATGCGGAACAGTGTTGATTGACAGTTCGGTCAAGCATCAATTAGACAGTTTAGAACAACTGATGAAAGGGACAAAATAAAATGTCTGTACAGGCAAGCGAAATATCTTCAATATTAAAAGAAAAAATCGCTGATTTCGACTTATCTACCGATATGTCCGAAGTCGGAAGGGTTCTTTCTGTGGGCGATGGTATCGCTCATGTTTACGGATTGGATAAAGTTCAGCTGAATGAAATGGTTGAATTTTCTAACGGCGTAAAAGGTATGGCTTTGAACTTGGAAGAAGACAGCGTCAGCGTGGTGCTGTTTGGCTCCGATGAGGGAATTAAAGAAGGCGACACCGTAAAAAGAACTGATAAAATCGTAAGCGTTCCGGTGGGTAAAGCTTTGCTGGGTCGCGTGGTTGACGCTTTGGGCAACCCGATTGACGGTATGGGAAGCATAAAAGCCGAGCAATACAGCAATGCTGAAGTTAAAGCTCCTGGTATTATTCCGAGAAAAAGCGTGCACGAACCTGTACAAACCGGCTTAAAAGCCATTGACTCGCTTATTCCTATCGGACGCGGGCAACGTGAGCTGATTATCGGCGACCGCCAAACTGGTAAAACATCTATTATTGTCGATACAATCATCAATCAAAAACGCACTAACGACATGGCTAAAAACGACAGCGAAAAACTGTTTTGCATTTATGTTGCTGTTGGTCAAAAACGCTCTTCGGTTGCTCAGGTGGTTAAAACACTGCGCGACTACGGCGCTATGGATTATACCATTGTGGTTGCGGCCACTGCTTCTGAAGCGGCTCCGCTGCAGTTTATTGCACCTTATGCCGGAACAGCCATGGGCGAATATTTCCGCGACAACGGAATGCATGCGGTTATCTTTTATGACGATTTGTCTAAACAAGCCACGGCTTATCGCCAAATGTCGCTACTGATCAGACGTCCGCCTGGACGTGAAGCTTACCCTGGCGACGTGTTCTATCTGCACTCTCGTTTGTTGGAACGCGCGGCAAAAATGAGCGAAAAATACGGCTCAGGTTCTTTAACGGCTATGCCGGTTATTGAAACTCAGGCTGGTGATGTGTCTGCCTATATTCCGACAAACGTAATTTCTATTACTGATGGTCAAATCTTTTTGGAAACAAGTTTGTTCTATCAAGGTATTCGACCAGCCGTAAACGTTGGTATTTCGGTTTCCCGTGTGGGTTCGGCAGCGCAAATCAAAGCGATGAAACAAGTTGCCGGAACCATGAAGCTGGATTTGGCGCAATATCGTGAAATGGCAGCGTTTGCGCAATTTTCAGCCGATTTGGATAAATCAACCCGCCGCTTGCTGGATAAGGGTTCTAAATTGACTGAATTGCTAAAACAGCCGGTTCACGAGCCAATGGCTACGGAAGAAGAAGTTGTTTCTATTTTCTCCGGTGTTAGAGGATATTTGAGCAAAATTGAAGTGGCAGATATCAAGACTTTTGAGCAAGAAAGCTTGAAAGAACTACGTGCCAGCCATCCGGAATATTTAGCGGAAATCCGTGAGAAAAAGATTATTTCTCCGGAATTGGAAACAAAATTGGGCGAATTTTACGAACAATTTGCCGCAGATTTTTTAGCTAAACAAGAAAAGGCGGCGTAAATGGCAGGCTTAAAAGAATTACGGACACGCATTGAAGCCATCAAATCCACACAGAAAATTACTTCTGCGATGAAAATGGTGGCTGCTTCGCGCCTGCGCCGTGTTCAAATTCTGGTTGACAAGAATCAGGATTACGCTGAAAATTTACGGCGTTCTGCTTTGCGTGTTTTAACTGAAATTGAAACAGAAGAGGCAGAAAACGGCGTAAACTACCCTCGTCCGGCTCTGTTGCAGCAAAATGAAAACGAGCAAAAATACGAACTTTATGTTTTTTCTTCTGATCGTGGACTATGCGGCGCTTATAACAGCAATGTGGCTAAAAAAGCGATTGAACGCATAAAAGAACTGCGCCGTCAAAAGAAAAACATTAAAGTCATTTGCATTGGTAAAAAAGCACATGATGTTTTGAAACGTACCTTCAGTGATTTGGATATGACATTATCCAACAATTTGAGTAAAGACGCTTCTTATCCGGAAGCGGCAACACGTTTGGCTCAATATATATTAAAGCGTTTCCAAAACCATGATTTTGATGTGTGTGAACTGATACATGCGCATTTTGAATCGGCTATCAGCCGTACTTTTGAGGCAGAACAGGTTTGCCCGCTGCAACTAAAACATAACAACGAGAATGTTGAAAACATCAATCGTTCCGGCGATGCGTTTTATGATTATATGCCTGATAAATCAACAATTTTGGAACAGATTGTGCCGATTATTTTTGAAGACACTGTTTTTCAGGCGTTGGTCAATTCGGCAGCTTCCGAACACGGAGCGCGCATGACCTCTATGGATAATGCCACCCGCAATGCAAAACAAATGATTAGCGACTTGACTTTAAAATATAACAGCCTGCGCCAATCGGCAATTACTACTGAACTGATTGAAATTATCGCCGGCGCAGATGCCGTTTAAAACAAGGAGATATGAATGACTAAAGAAGAAAAAACCGCAAATAAATCACTCAAAGCCGGACATATTTATCAGGTTTTGGGCGCGGTTGTCGATGTAAAATTTGATAACGAAGCCGATTTACCGGATATTTATACAGCGCTGGAATGCGATAACCATGGCAAGCGCTTAGTGCTGGAAGTAGAACAGCACTTGGGCGAATGCGTGGTAAGATGTATCGCATTGGATACCACCGATGGTTTGGTTCGCGGCTTGGAAGTTGTTAACACCGGCGAACCGATTAAAGTTCCGGTTGGTCCAGAATTGCTTGGACGCATTATTAACGTAATCGGCGAACCAGTTGATGAACGTGGTCCGATTGCCAGCAAAAATTATAAGCCTATTCACCGTGAAGCTCCGTCTTTTACCGATCAATCTACCAAAGAAGAAATTTTGGTTACTGGTATTAAAGTTATCGACTTGCTGGAACCATATAGCAAAGGTGGTAAAATTGGTTTGTTTGGCGGCGCCGGCGTGGGCAAAACTGTGCTGATTATGGAATTGATTAACAACATTGCCAAAGGTCACGGCGGCTACTCTGTATTTACTGGTGTGGGCGAACGTACCCGTGAAGGTAATGACTTGTACAATGAAATGACCGAGTCCGGCGTTATTGACCTTAAAGGCGATAAATCTAAAACCGTGCTGGTTTACGGACAAATGAACGAACCTCCTGGAGCCCGTGCCCGTGTAGCTTTGACTGGTTTGACACAGGCTGAATATTTCCGCGACCAAGAGCATCAAGACGTGTTGCTGTTTATAGATAACATCTTCCGCTTTACACAAGCCGGTTCAGAAGTTTCTGCTTTGCTGGGACGTATTCCGTCAGCTGTGGGCTATCAGCCGACTTTGGGTACGGATATGGGCGCCATGCAGGAACGTATTACCTCTACTAAAGACGGTTCTATTACTTCTGTGCAAGCAGTTTATGTGCCTGCCGATGACTTGACCGACCCTGCTCCGGCAACAACTTTCGCGCACTTAGACGCCACAACCGTACTGTCGCGTAAAATTTCGGAACAGGCTATTTTCCCTGCTGTTGACCCGCTCGACTCGACCAGCCGCGCTTTAAGTCCGGATATTGTGGGAGAAGAGCACTACAATGTTGCCCGTCGTGTGCAGGAAATTTTGCAAAAATATAACTCTCTGCAAGACATTATCGCCATTTTGGGTATGGATGAACTTTCGGAAGAAGACAGAATCGTGGTTTCACGCGCTCGTAAAATTCAGCGTTTCTTGTCGCAGCCGTTCCATGTAGCGGAAGTATTTACCGGCTTAAAAGGCGTGTTTGTACAAATGGAAGACACTATTAAAGGCTTTAAAGGTATTTTGGACGGCGAATACGACGACCTGCCGGAAGCAGCCTTTTATATGGTAGGAACCATTGAAGACGCTGTGGCTAAAGCAGAAAAAATGAAAGAGTCTAACTAATGGCTGATATTAGCTTAAAAATATTCACACCGGAAAGAACGGCGCTCAACAAAAAAGTTTACCGCGTGGTGCTGCCATACGGCAAAACCAATTTGACTTTGATTGATGAGCGGGCGCCGACTTCTTTGCTGTTGAACAAAGGCACGCTGCAGATTTTGGACACCGATAACCAACCTATCACCACCTATTTTATTGATGGCGGTGTGGTTGATGCGGCAAACAACGTCTGCAAAATTTCGACCCTACACTTGATTGCAGAATCGGCAATTACAGCTGAAAAAGCCGAAGTTTTGAAAGAAAGCGAGCCGCAAAATGCTGAATATTATCAGATGATTATTGACTATTTCAAAGCCAAAGAAAAATAAAAATTCAAAATTCAACAATAAGCAACACCTTTTGAGCCGAAAGCTAAAAAGGTGTTGCTTTTATAGCGAATCTGAAAATACCAAAAAAGGACTCGTATTTGTGACCTGAAAATTAGCGATTTAGAATAGAAATACCTGCAAAATCAGGACATTAACCAAAATCATACAAAGAACTCTATTTTTAAAGCAAATTTTAATATCGAAAAAATTTGATCTGAATAAAAAATTTTACGTTTGCCTAACCTTATGAATCTTGTAGAAAAAAATAGAAAGGTGTGCATAAGATAAAAATACTATATCTAGTCTGTTTACTTTTTATTAACACTATATGTAGTACAAGCAAGTTATAAACAAGATAATATAAAGGAGAATAAAAATGGCTGTTATCAAGATTGAAGATATTACTTTGAGCGATGCTGAAAGACAACCTTGTGAAATTTGGACCCGTGTTATGGGCTATCACCGTCCGGTCTCTGAAT
>CAVIDY010000027.1:516-17396 GCA_963641885.1 Bacteroidaceae bacterium | reverse complement strand
CATATACAGCATATACAGTTTTCCCTCTGTTTTTAATTACAAATTTTATAAAATCAAAATACAATCTCAATCAACTTAATAATAGCCTAACATTATATTTAATATCATGCTGTACATTAATTTTCATTATTTGCTTTTTACGGAAAGATTTAAATTTCAATATAGATTTAAGCAACAACAATATAAGTTACCCTTCATTATTTATATTAGAAAGTATGTTAGGATTCTTATTCACTTATACATTAGCCTATATACTCACATATAATAAAATTTTAACAAATTTATTTATATTTATAGGTCAATATACTATGAGTATCTTAATTTTACATCTGACAGCCTTTAAAATCATAACATACATACAAGTAAAACTTTATAATTTACCGACATATAGACTAAGTTCATTTCCAACCTATGATATTTCACACGGCTGGTGGATATTATATTGCCTAGTCGGAATAATTATACCGATAACTTGCGCTATTGCTTTTGATTATATGAAAAACAGCATCAAAAAGCTGATTACAAAAAAATTATAAATATAACACGCACAAAACTCTCAGAGGCTCGGATAATGAGCTTGCGCCGTGTAACTTTCATAGTTTGTATAGTAGTGTAGATAGCGTTAAAACCAGAAGAGAGAAAATTTTAGCGTACACAGAAGTACGTGAATTTTCTCTCTTTCGCAGTTTTGGCGCTAGATGCGCTGCTAGACAAGCTATGAATTCATGTTTTGGAAAAAATCAGCATTATTCTTGGTCTGACGCAGCTTATCTAATAGAAATTCCATACCATCGGTCATACCCATTTGCATTAAAACGCGGCGCAGAACCCACATTTTTGTTAAGGTAGCGCGGTCAACCAAAAGCTCTTCCTTACGTGTTCCTGAGCGGGTAATATCAATAGTCGGGAACAAACGTTTATCGGTTAATTTTCTATCCAAAATGATTTCCGAGTTACCAGTGCCTTTGAATTCTTCAAAAATAACCTCATCCATGCGAGAGCCTGTATCAATCAAAGCAGTGGCGATAATGGTCAAAGAACCGCCTTCTTCCACATTACGGGCTGCACCTAAAAGGCGTTTTGGACGCTGCAGAGCGTTAGCATCAACACCGCCGGTAAGCACCTTACCTGACGAAGGAACAACAGCATTATAGGCGCGTCCTAGACGGGTTATGGAATCTAAAAGAATTACCACGTCTTTTTTATTTTCTACCAAACGCTTAGCTTTTTCAATGCACATTTCAGCAACCTGTACGTGACGAGTTGCTGGCTCGTCAAAGGTAGAAGAAATAACTTCTCCTTTAACCGAACGCGTCATATCTGTAACTTCTTCCGGACGCTCGTCAATCAGCAACACCATCAAATATACTTCAGGGTGATTTGTTGAAATGGCATGAGCAATATTTTGCAGCATAACGGTTTTACCTGTGCGCGGAGGAGCCACAATCAAACCGCGCTGTCCTTTGCCTTGCGGAGCAATTAAATCAATCACGCGGGTAGTGTAATCTTTATCGCCGCAAATAATATCAAAATTCAGCTTTTCTGTTGGATACAGCGGCGTTAAGTTATCAAAATTCACCCGCAGTTTAGATTTTTCAGGGTCGTCAAAGTTAATAGCATTAACTTTAGTCAAAGCAAAATAACGCTCATTGTCTTTAGGCGCACGGATTTCGCCTTCAACCGTATCTCCGGTGCGCAAGCCGAATTTTTTAACTTGAGCCGGTGAAACGTATATATCATCAGGACTTGCCAAAAAATTAGATTTTGCAGAACGCAAAAAGCCAAAACCGTCTTGCAGAACTTCAATAACGCCGTCACCGCAAATAACGGTATCTACTTCAGCCAATTTTTTCATAATGGCAAAAATCAAATCCTGAACACGCATAGAAGATGCGTCTTCAACTCCTAAATCTTCGGCTTGAGTCAACAGCTCGGTCGGAGACTTTTCCTTTAATTCTTTTAAATGCATATTAACCTTAAATTTTTTTAGATTGTTAAAATAGAACAGTAAAACTTGAAAGTTTTGTTGCTTTGCTTATATTAAATATACCAGCAAAAGTCAATCATTTTTATACACAAAAAATTTTCCCTTTTAAATTTAAAAAAATAAATAGTTATTATTATTTATCCCTGCGCAAAATGTGTATAAGATTCTATCCACAGACTTACTAACATTAACAGATTATTTAGTAAGGTTAATAAAAAGTTAATGATTCAAGATGTTAATAAATAGTTAACGTTTTTTTCAACATATCTTAATAAAAACTATCTGATGTTAATAAGTCTGTATAACGTTTTTACAAAAAGTGAATAGTTTGTTAAAAACTTTATATAAGCATGGTTTATCCACATTTAAAGGTTTATTTGTGGATAAAATTCATAACTTTTTGATATAAGGCAAAAGATGAAGATTATTGCGATTACTGGCTCTATCGGCTGCGGTAAAACTTTTTTATCAAACATTATCAGAAGTTTGGGATATGTTGTTTTTGACGCCGATAAATGGTGTAAATATTTATACTATAAGCCGGAGTTTTTAAAAGCTATTAAGCAAAATTTTCCTGAAGTTTTTGAGAATGACGGCAGTTTTAATAAACGAAAATTAAGAAATTTGGTGTTTAATGATAATTCAGAATTAAAACGGCTGGAAAAGTTAATTCACCCGTTTCTAAAACAAAAATTATTAAATGTTATCCGTCAAAACGCTAAAACAGAAAGAGTTTTCTTTTTTGACGCGGCGCTGCTTTATGAAATGAAATGGAATATATATTGTCAGGCAGTGATTTTAGCCGATGTTGATAAAAATATTCAAAAGCAGCGTGTAATGACACGCGACCGCATAAGCGCCGAAGATTTTGAAAAAATTGTTTCTGTGCAAATGGATAATGAGCAGAAAAAGCAGTTTGCCGATGTGGTAATAAATACGGATAAGACTGAAAATTTATTAAAAGCTGAATTGATACAGATAATAGAAGAGTTGATATAAAATGCGTGAGATATGTTTTGATACGGAAACTACTGGTTTGGATCCGGATACTGGCGATAGATTGGTTGAAATCGGTGCTGTTGAATTGATTAACCATCTGCCGACTGGTAAAATTTATCATGAATATATCAATCCTGAGCGTGATGTGCCTGAAGAAGTGGTAAAAGTTCACGGATTGGATAATGAATTTTTGAAAGATAAGCCTATTTTCAGCAAAATTGCGCAGTCGTGGGTTGATTTTATAGGCGATGATGGAATTTTGGTGGCGCATAATGCCGCGTTCGACTTGAAATTTATTAACTTTGAGCTTAAAAAATGCGGCTTTCAGACTTATGAATGGGATAGAGTTGTTGATACTTTGGCTATTGCTAAAAATGAATTCCCAGGGGCACGCAATAATTTGGACGCACTATGCCGCCGTTTCAATATAGATAACTCTGCACGTACTTTTCACGGAGCTTTGTTAGATGCTCAGCTTTTATCAGAAGTTTATTTGCAGCTTTTAGGTGGAGATGAACCGAGTATTAACTTTGTGCAGTCATCTGCAGAAACAGCACAGCGGCATTCGGAAAGCGTTAATTTTGCCGCTGAAAATGTGCAAAAACGCAGTTTTCCTATATCCGCTGAAGAGCAGCAGGCGCATATTGATTTTTTGCAAAAAAGCATAAAGAATGCTTTGTGGTTGCAAGATATTGAAAGTGAAAACAAAAATAATGCTTAAACAGCTTAATTACATATATGACACTTATATAAACAAGCGAATGTTAATTTTGCTGGCGCTCGGCTTTACCAGCGGATTTCCTTTTTTGCTTGTTTTTGGCACATTAAGTTTTTGGCTGAAAGATTTAGACATATCATATTCGCTTATAGGTGCTTTTTCTTTGGTGAAAATTCCTTATTCCTTGAAATGGGCGTGGTCTCCGCTGATAGATAATGTAAAGTTGCCGATATTGCATAAAATGGGTCGCCGCCGCTCTTGGGCTGTTTTTATTCAAGTTCTGTTGTTTTGTTCTTTAGCGGCAATTGCTTTTTCTAATCCTGAACAGCATACGCTGCATACGGCGCTTTTTGCTTTTATAGCCAGTTTTTTATCTGCCTCGCAAGATATAGTGCTTGATGCATATAGAGTGGAAAGTTTTGAAAACGAGCCGGAAAAACAGGCGTCAGGTGTTGCAATGTATGTGCTTGGCTATCGTTTGGGACTTATTTTTTCCGGAGCCGGAGCTATTTATATGGCGTCGGTTTTAAGCTGGACAGAAGTTTATGTTATTATGGCGTTTGGCTTGCTGGTTGGTTTTACGGCTATTCTTTTAGCCAAAGAGCCGCAGAAGTATCACTATAAAAATTATAAACTGAAATGGAAAGACGGTGCGGCGTTTATTAAAAATTCATTGGTTAATCCATTTAAAGACTTTGCCAAGCGTCAGCATTGGTATTGGATTTTGTTGTTTATTTTTACCTATCGTTTGAGTAATGCCTATTTTGGACCAATGAGTTTTCCTTTTTATGTGGATTTAGGATTTTCTAAAGCAGAAATAGCCTCTGTTATCAAAATTTACGGTATGGTTGCAGCCATTGTCGGCGGTTTGGTCGGTGGTTTAATTGTAATGAAACTCGGTCTGAAAAACAGTTTGCTGCTATTTGGTTTAACCCAATGCTTAACCACATTTTTGTTTGCCGTTCAAGCGCAGTGTGGACACAATATGCCTTTGTTTATATTGATAATCACGCTTGAAAACTTTTCTTCAGGTTTAGCGACAACAGCATTAGTTGCCTATATTTCATCATTGTGCAACAAATTATATACCGCCACGCAGTATGCGTTGCTTTCATCGGTGATGAGTTTGTCTCGAGATATATTTTCATCAACCAGCGGACTGTTGGCGCAATATGTTTCATGGAACGTATTTTTTATAATTTGCGGATTTTTAAGCCTGCCAAGTTTAATTATTGTTTGGTTTTGCCTTAAAAAGGATAAATAGCGATTGTAAATCTTGAAAAAAAGCGTTATAATGATAGTGTTTTTGAGTGAAAGATTTTGATATGACCGAAAAAAATAAAAAAGAATCTTCCGCAGATGAGGCGGTAAAAAAATATTATGAGAAACGCTATCAAGATGATATGGATAGCATTTTAGGTCATAGTGAATCTTGGCAGGCAATAGCTAAGCAATTTGATAAATTTTCGGAAAAATCAACTGACGGACATATTGTAAACGATATAGTTTTTTCGGGCAAAATGCTGCAAGGCGGCAGTTTTAACGGCGAAAATTTTGCTAATGCCGATTTTAGCGGCAGCAATATGCAGGAAAGCAGCTTTAAAAACGCAAACTTGCAAAATGTTAATTTTACCGGAGCAGATTTGAGCGGCGCCGATTTCAGCGGAGCTAATCTTGATGGTGCAATTTTTGTCGGGGCGCAGCTTATCGGAACAAACTTTACTGGCGCGCACATGCACGATGTTAAGCTGCAAAATGCTGATTTGCAAGATGCTATTTTGCTTGATGCCGATTTAGATAATCTTTCTATTGAAGAATTGCAGGAACTTGTTGAATATTTAGCAAAATATTATCCGTACAAGCTTAATTTGACTCGTTTGAACTTAACGTTGCTTGATTTGAAACGTATTGATTTGACGCAGGTTAATTTACGCGGTGTTGATTTTACCGGCTGTGATTTTACTGGTGTAAATATATATGAATTGGATTTGAGTGAATGTATTATTTCTCCGGCGCAAATTGAGCAGGCTATAGGACATGTGCCGACAGCTTTAGAATTGAAAAAAATTTTGGCACCGAAAAATAAAAAGCGCGGGCAAAAAATGAAAGGTATTGATTTTGAAGATTTCTTTACCGGCGGAAATAAAAGTTTTGATTTAGATACCACGCGTATGACTTTAGATGTCGGAGCTATCGGCAAAAAAGGCAAAGAAATTTTTAAGTCTTTCAAAAAACGTGATTCCGATGATAAAATAATGGAAAAATTCGGTAAAGATAAAGAAACGCATAAATCTGAAAAGAAAGAAAGCAATGTTGAAGAGCTGCGTAAAACCATAGAACAACATAAACGCGAGGTTTTAGAGCGCCGCCAAGAAGAACATGAACGGGAAAATAAAGAAAAAATGCGTGAGCAAATTAGAGAAAAGATAAAAGAAAATAAAACTATGCTGATGCAGCAAGCACATTCTTCTAGGGAAAGATAATGGAAGACACGCTTTTTTCAAACAAAGTTAAACGTCCGCTGGCAGACAGGCTGCGTCCGACAAAATTAGAAGAAGTTGTTGGACAAGACCAGATTGTCGGGGCTAATGCTCCTTTAGGGCGCATGCTGAAATCTGGCAAAATAAGCTCTTTTATTTTATGGGGTCCGCCGGGGTGCGGTAAAACTACCATTGCTCGTTTAATTGCCGAATATACAAACCTTTATTTTGAGCAGATATCAGCTGTTTTTTCAGGCGTTGCCGATTTAAAGCGAGTTTTTCAATATGCTCAGGAACGCCGTGCCAATCAGGGCAAAGGCACCTTGCTGTTTGTAGATGAAATTCATCGTTTTAATAAATCGCAGCAAGATGGATTTTTGCCTTATGTTGAAGACGGTACGGTTATTTTGGTCGGCGCCACTACCGAAAATCCCTCGTTTGAGCTTAATTCCGCTTTGCTTTCCCGTTGTCAGGTGTTTGTGCTTAACCGTTTGTCGCCTGATGATTTTGAAATTTTGCTGGAAAGAGCGGAAAAAGAAGAAGGACGTAAACTGCCGCTAGACGAAGAAGCCAGAGATTTTATTAAAGAAATTGCCGATGGCGATGGGCGTTATATTCTGAATATTGCTGAAAATATTTGGTCGTATGCCCAAAATGGAGAAATTTTTAATAAAGACCAAATTTTGAATATTATCCGCTCGCGGGCGCCGGTTTATGATAAGGGGCGCGACGGACATTATAATTTGATTTCTGCCGTGCATAAGTCTTTGCGAGGTTCAGATGTCGACGCCGCTTTGTATTGGGTGGCGCGTATGCTGGTAGCCGGCGAAGATCCGCGTTATATTTTACGCCGTTTGCTGCAGTTTTCTATTGAAGATGTGTCTTTGGCGGATCCAAATGCCGTTAATCAAGCCATAGCTTGCAGTCAGACTTATGAAAGATTAGGTTCGCCGGAAGGAGAATTGGCGGTTATGCAGCTTACCGCCTATTTAGCGACAGCTCCTAAATCTGCAGCTGTTTATAAAGGAATGCAAAAAGCTATCACAGCAGCACGACAAACAGGTTCTTTAATGCCGCCTAAGCATATTTTGAACGCTCCGACTAAGCTGATGAAAAACTTAGGCTACAGCGACGGTTATATTTATGACCAAGACTTAGAAGACGGCTTTTCTGGTCAAAATTATTTTCCTGACGGTATGAGCCGTGCTAAATATTATAATCCGGTAGACCGCGGTTTTGAGCGCGAAATTAAAAAGCGTATAGAATATTTTGATAAGCTGCGTAAAGAAAAACAAGCTAAAATGAAAGAAAAAAATGGCTGATTATATCTATAAAATATGTGTAAGCTATAATGTTTTTTGCAAGCTGCAGGAATGCGATATTATTCCTAATCTTGAAGAAAATCATGTAGGGCTGGAAATTCATATTTCTAAAGAAGATTATGAAAAATTAGCAGATAATGAAAAGAAAAATTTAGAGCAGTATGAGGTTGTAAATACTCCATTGCCGAAACAGCGTAATATTAAAAATTTGTTTGAAACAAATATAAATGAGGCTGCAGAAAAAATTAAGTGCAAAATGAATTTGCCTGATTTAGCAGAATCTAAAAATATAAAACAAAAGTATTATATACCAAGAACAATAGGAAAAGTTAACACAAAGAAAAAAGGTGGTAGATAAAAATGTCAGGTGTAACAATCGTTAAAATAAAATCCGAAGATGACGGAATAAGGCTTAACCGCTGGTTTTTGCGTGAGTATCCGTCTTTAAGCCTGGGACGCTTGCAGAAATTGCTGCGTACAAAGCAAATTAAAGTAGACGGCAAAAGAGCCGAAACTTCTACCCGATTAACTGCCGGTCAAGAGCTGCGCCTGCCGCCTCTGGATAATGAAAAAGCCGTTAAAACAGCTGAAAATATCAGCCAAAATGATGCAGATTATATAATGTCTTTGGTTATTTACAAAGATAAAGACATTATTGCGCTTAACAAGCCGTCCGGATTGGCTGTTCAGGGCGGAACCAATACCACCCGCCATGTGGACGGATTTTTAGAGGTGTTAAAGTTTGAAAATAACGAAAAGCCTAAATTGGTGCATCGCATTGATAAAGAAACCAGCGGTATTTTGCTTTTAGCGCGTAACCGTAAGTCAGCCGACATTTTAACTAAAGCTTTTCGCGAACACAGTCTGCAAAAAACATATTTGGCTTTGGTGCGCGGCTGTCCGCAGCAGCTTAGTGGAGAGATTAACCTGCCTTTAGAAAAAGTCGGTGAAAAAATGGAAGTTGTAAAAGGCGGGAAAAAAGCAGTTACAACGTATGAAGTTTTAGATAATGCGGCTAAAAAATACGCATTATTGGCAGCATCGCCTTTAACCGGACGCACTCATCAGATTCGCGCGCACTTAGAAGCTTTAGGTTGTCCGATTTTAGGAGATAATAAATATTACGGAACGGAGCGTGTCCGTTTAAAAGAAGTTGCGGATAAACTATATTTACATGCGTATAAAATAGATTTATCGGCTATATATGGTAAAAAGACGGTGATTTGCGCCGAATTGCCAAAGTATTATAAAGAAGCTTGTGAATTTTTTGGATTGGAGTATAAAAAATGAAAAAATTTTTAATAGTTTTAGCAATAATCATTTTTGTTCCGTTGATTGGTTTAATTACCTTTTTGAAATTAGCCAATTTTAACAACTATAAGCCGCAAATTGAAGCTTTGGCTTTGAAATATGCGAATATGATTGTTAAAATAAACGGTGATTTAAAAATTGGTGTTTCACTCAAGCCAAGCATAGAGTTAAACGATGTTTCGGTTGCTCAAGCCGAAAATAATCAGACAGTGGCGCAAATCGGTCAGGCTCAGGTGCAGTTTTCTTTGCTTCCGCTCTTGAAAAAAGAAGTTGTGGTGAATACTGTTAAAACTTCTGATACCAATGTTTTTTATAGTGATAAAGACAGTGTGGAAATTAAAAATTTGGCTGTTGGAATGGATAGCTTTGATTCGCCGATTACTTTGAGTTTTGATACGGTTGTTTCCGGTATTCAAATTACCGGTGAAGGTACAACATCTTCTTTCAAATCAATTCAAGATTCTGAATATAACGATGTGGATGCTAAATTGCAGGTAAATGCTTTAGGTTATACTCTGAATTATGAAGGCGGAGTTAAAGGAATTACTGAAGGACTTACTTCTGAAGGTGCTTATGAAATCACATATAAATCAAATAAAATCAATGGTAACGTTTTGGCTGATTTAACAGGTGAAACACCGTATTTAAAGCTTAATGCCGCCAGCGATAACTTGAATGTTTATGAGTTCAGCGAAACAAAAACATCTGAAAACAACTTGTTAATTTCGGAAGCGCAGGCAAATGAACTGATTAAAAACACACCGATTCCTTATGATGTGCTAAAAACAGTAAACGCAGACGTTAATATTGACCTTAAAACTGTTAATATCACACCGGATATGGCTTTAACTGATATTTTAACCGATTTAACTTTGAAAAACGGTGTATTTAAAGCTGATATAAAGAATATCAGCGGCGGCGACGGCGTTATTAAAGGCAGCGCAACTCTTAATGCCAATGCGAAAAATATGGCAGTTAACTTGAACGGAAGCAACATTGTTTTGCAAAAGCTGAATAAAGATTTTGCAAACTCCGGCAATGAAGTTTTGTATGTTAAAAGCGGTGGTAAAACAGACTTTAATATCAAACTTAACACTTCCGGCGCAGATACCGACCAATATTTAGCCAATATGGATGGTCAGGTTGTGGCAATTATTGATCCGTCTGTGATGAATGTAAAAAGCTTGGAGCGTCTGCAGGGTAATATCATTGTTCAGATTTTGAACAACTTGAAATTAAACATTGTTAATAAAGACATGAACTTAAATTGCGCGGTGGTTCGCAGCGATATTAAAAAAGGCGTGGCTGAATTTCCAAAAGGCATAGCTTTTGACGCTAACGATTTTTACGTTGTAGCCGACGGCAGCGTCAACCTCTATAATGAAAAAATTGACTTGGATTTGCAGCCGTTTTCTGGTCGTATTACTGATACTAACGTTTCCTCGGTTTTAGGTTCTTTGTTAAGTATTAGCGGTACTATGTCAAATCCTAGTGTTGGCATAAATAAAACTCAAACCGCTAAAGCTGTGGTCGGCATTATTGCTACTGGCGGATTATATAATGCAGGAGATATGATTTTGAGCGCTGATTCTTCTCCTTGCCATACGGCATTGCAGGGAACATCTTATGCTAACCACTTTAAGGCAGCTGAAGGCGGTGTAAAAAATGACGCTTCTAAGACATATTCCGATACTAAAGACGCCGTTAAAAAGTCTTTGACCGATACCAAAGACACTGTAAAAGATTTGGGCAATCAAGCTGGCAATCTTTTGAAAGGTTTGGTAAAATAATGTTGGATTTTAAACAAGCGGAAAAAGAAATAAAAGAACATCGTTCAGAAGTTATAGAAAAACTGGTGGAGTTTTCTTTTACCGATGTGATTTTGTTTTGGAGTGCCAATGATGAGATTAAGGCTCTGCAAACGGAAAAATGGCTGCCTGTTTTGAAATGGCTGAACAATCGTTTCAAAATCACCTTAAAGGAGACAGACAGTCTGACTCCGCCGCCACAAAATGAAAATAACCGCGCTGGCTTTACCGAGATTTTAGATAAGATGAGCCTAAAAACCCTAACAGCCTATTATTTAGTCGCTGTTCGCTTAAAATCTCCGTTGCTGGCACTTGCCTTTGCCGAAAAGAAAATCACCGCTTCAGAGGCGTTTGAGCTGGCATATTTGGAAGAATTATACCAAAGTAAGTCATGGGGTGTTGATGAAGAGGCAGAGCAAGGACGTAAATGTGTGAAAAATGAACTTTTAGAAATAGAAGAATTTTTACATGGTAAAAAATAATGCTTAAATGCTTTTTAGTCAACGGCAGGGTTCAGGGCGTCGGTTTTCGCTTTTGGACCCTGCGCCGCGTTTTAGAGATTGGCGGTATATCCGGCTATGTCTGCAATCTGCCGAGCGGCGATGTGCTGGTTTTAGCCAGCGGTGCTGAAGATAAATTACAGCAGCTTGAAATTTCTTTATATAAAGGTCCGTTGTTTGCGCGGGTGGATAGTGTTAAAAATTCACCCGAACTTGTTTCTTATTTTCCGCCGGTGGAGAACGGTGTATTTAAACGCCTTTAAAACTGTTGATCAGGTTTTTTTGAAACAATTTAGTGCATATATTTTTGCTGAATAAAAAAAGGAGGCAAATATGCAAAAAGTAGATAAAACCACCGAAAATATCAAGCTGTGCCGCTGTATGACTTGTCCGTCATATACGGAACATTGCAAACTTAAAAATGCGCCGGAGAATTTTTTGAAGTCGCTGGAAAATTTACAAAATATGCAGCACTATGAAAAACTTTACTGCGCGTTTGAAAAAAGCAACTGTATTTATCAGGATAAAGGCTGTGTCTGCAGTGAATGTGATGTTTATAAAAACTATAATTTAAAAAATCATGACTATTGCCTGCACACCGGCGGTGTTATGTAAGATAAAAGTTTGATTATAGGCTTGACAAATGCAAATCATAATGTTATACAAACCTAAATTTTAATAATTATGGCTGGTATAATTCTTTTTTTCACATTTATTCTTGGACTTATACTTCTTTGTTTGTCCTTGATTTATTTTGAAAAGTTTTTGGTTGCCGCGAATATAAAAAATCGGGTTGTTGCAATATCCTACCGCTTAATAAGGGGAGCTGTTGCAAATTGTGATGACCTTAGGAGAATCAATCTCCCTCATATTCGTTCGCCAACTCGGGATTATTTCTGGAAATAATCTTTGCCAATCCAATAACCGCATTGTTCTTTGTTATAAAAGGCTTTGCGGTTATTTTTTTATTGACAATATGTGAGTTTAGCATTATATCTTTTCACGTTAAATTCAATAATTATGGTTAATCTTTTTGCATTTCTATTTTATGCGATTCTCGCAGTCCTTTTAGTAAAAGGATTAGAATCAAAAGGTGTCACAGTTGTTGATAAGGTAGAAAATCAGAAGATGAAAGACAGTTCAATTAGGAGAATTGTAAAGAAGTCTGGGTTTTTCGGTAGTATTTTAAAGACAAATAGTCCTAATACGAACCTTATCCGTGCACCTATGTGTTAAGGGACATTGCTGATGATAAGTCTGTTGGTTATGCGAATCCGGTCATTGATTTAGTATTTAGTAATAATGCGCTTTAGAGCTTGTAATTACATTAAATAATCCGGATTTTGAGTATAATTCAATAATATTGAGTTATGCTGCGCAAACGAATGTGCAAAGCGGTCAGGAACAGTTTGATAGCTTGTACAATTACAAAGAAAAATCAATGCAGAATGAATGTGCATGACGATCATGTGCTATGATACTTATGCAGAGATTGATTTTATTAACTGACACATAGACTTAGGCTCCCCATAAGTTAATCAGCGTAGTTTTTAAATTTTATCAACGAAAAATAACCGCAGCGTTCTTGATTGAACCCTGCGGTTATCCCTTTTTTATGCCTAAAATCTGCTTTACTTTTTTTACTATAACTCTATAATAAACCACAAACTTTATTATTAACTTAAACTTGTTATTATGAATATGTTTATTATTGAAAAAAGCTATGTGATTAAAAAGATTAAATCCGTAGCTGACGGTTGGAAAATGTATCCGCAAGATAAAAAGGAAAAAGAAATTTTTATCAGCAAGCAATATTATGCCGGTAGAATGCCTTTTAAGTTTCCTTGGCAGACTTTTAATCTGGATATTGTTTCTGTTTGGCGTCCTCGTGATGAAATCGGCTTTATAATTTCGGCTGCTCTGAATGGTAATAAGCTCTTTGAAGTTCCTAAGGAAGAGTATCCTGCAGATGTCAAAAAAAGAGTAGACGCAGGCGAAGAGCTTAACAAAAGTCAGCAAGAGCATATAGATTTTGTCAATAAGACAATTATTTCCGCCTTGGATTCTTTACTGCCTACTCTTCCGGAATATAAATTCACCGATTTGAATGTGGATTTGCGTTTTTACCTTAATCTTCACTCGGTTAAGGGTGAAAAAACTTCGGAATATCAACAGCGCCTAAGGCTGATGATAATTCTATGCATTATTGCCGAACGTATATATAAGCGTCATGTGAATATGAATGACTGTTTAAATGCCAGTTTAGCCTCAATAAAGTTTAGCCTCGGAGGACCGGGGTACGCTGATTGGAATATGTCTTTTGATCCTGATTGCTTGGCTATGCAAACGTTTTGGGAGGTCGATGATTTGCTTAATGAGATGCTGCCGCAAATAAATGACATTTGGCTGCGCCAGTATCTTAATTACGTTGTTCGTGACATACTGCGTCTTTTTGCCAATGATTACTATTTAATTTGTAAAGGCAAGCTCGATCCGTTTGAACATTTCCATGAGGAATATTCTGATGAAAAAGTCTTTAGGTATAATGTAGCAAAAATGCAAATGCCTAAGTTCAAGTCTTTTATTCTTCCCAAAGTTTTCAGCGATGATGAAATTTACAGCTTCAAATGTATGTATAATTTGTAGTAAACTTAAAAAAAATAGCCCCAGTTTCAAAACTAGGGCTATTTTTTTCTTCTTAAATCAGGCGTTAACTTCTGTTTTGTCTGTTTTCAAGTTTTTTTCATATACTGCTTTGTCGTGCAAAAATTTGATAACTGTAAACGGTATTGTCAGTAAATAACCTAAAGTGAACAAACCTAAAGTCAGCCATGGCTGTGTCAACAAACAGCTTACAAATAATGCAAACAAAACCATCAACGGTAAAAAATAATCAGCGTTAATGCGGGTTTTTTTGAGCGACAGCGTCGGAATCCGACTAACCATTAAATAGGCTACCAAAAGCATAATAACGCTGCACAGATATTTGTTACGCAAAATAAAGTCATATTCCGGATAATCGAATGAAATCAGCAAAGGCATAACTGCAATAGCTGCCGCCATCGGTGCCGGAACACCCACAAAATAGTGCGACCAATATTCAGGAACGGTTGCATCTTCCAGCATAGTGTTAAAGCGTGCCAAACGCATAGCCATACCGGCGGCAAACATCAAAGTAAAAATCCAACCCCAATGCGGAATGCTGTTTAAGCACCATTGGTACATCAAAACTGCCGGAGCCACGCCGAAACTTACAAAATCAGAGAGGGAATCCAACTCTGCGCCGAATTTTGAAGAGGCTTTAAGCTTGCGGGCAACGCGTCCGTCCAAGCCATCAAAAACGCAGGCTAAAAACAGGCAGACAATAGCAAATGTCCAGTTTTGCATAATTGCGAATTTTATGGTGGTGACGCCGGAGCATAAAGCCATCAACGTCACAATGTTTGGCGCCATTTTACGAAAAGGAACTTCTTTAAATTTACCGATTGCTTTCTTTTTTATACCGCCGCGAACGGTAGTAGGGCGGTTATTTTGATAGTTTTTAGCCATTATCTTATTTCTCCTTCAAGGCGGGGAGCATCTGATTTTATATCGGCAACAATTGTTTCTCCGCCGACTAAATACTGTCCAACACAAACTTGCGGCTCCATTTTTTCTGGCAGATACAAGTCAACATATCCGCCGAAACGAATAAAACCAAAACGTTGTCCGGCAACAAATTCATCGCCTTTTTTCAAATTGGCAATAATACGTTTGTTGCAAAACAAAGCTGTCTGCTGCAATATCAGCTCAATGCCGCTGCTATGTTTAAACGCAATCAACATTCTTTCATTTCTAATATCGTTTTTATCAGTAGAGCCGGAAAATTTTTGACCTGCGTCATAAAAAATTTTAGCTACGGTGCTTTTTAATGGCACGCGGTTAATATTTACATCAAAAGGACTGATATATAGGCTTACTTTTGTGTAATTTTTACGGTCAAGACCTAAGGCGTCCGGACCTTTTTCCCTGTTTATGGCTACAACGTAACCATCTGCAGGCGCAATAACCGCACCGGATAAAACCGGAGTAACCCTGACTGGGTCACGGAAACTGTAAAAGCACCAAACAGTCAATAAAAACAAAAAAAAGCCAAGCGGAAACCACATAAGCGAAAAAAGCACTGAGATAAAAGCTAAAACGCTGACAAATTTCCACCCTTCTTCATTTATATTTGGAAAAAAATAATGATGAATAGATGTGTCGACAGATTTCATTTTTTTCTCCCCAAAGAATACCGAAACGCTGTTTCTGATGTATTCTAAAGTTAAATTAGAGGAATGTATTTCCTCTTTCCGCCATACAATTAAGCATATTTTGCAAAAAAAGACAAGTTTTATGTTGCAAAAGCTAAAAATTTTATGTATATAACAAAACTGTAATGCGCTTGTGGCGGAATCGGTAGACGCTGCAGACTTAAAATCTGTTGGGATTTATCCCGTGCCAGTTCAAGTCTGGCCTAGCGCACCATTAAAAAGCTCTCCTTGTGAGAGCTTTTTTTGTTATTCATCAGCAGCTAATATATATCTGCAGGCTAAGGAAACGGATTTTTTTCTTCACAAAACAAATTTGCTTAATTAAACTAAAAATCAGATAAGCAAGAGTTTATCTAGGGCGTCAGAAACCCTTTTAGTTGCAGATAGTCGCTTTAAGCATAAGCGACTTTAATCTGATTATGCCGATTTCTGTCATTGGACGGATGTCGGTTGAATAAGGCTATGTGCTGAATAAGCCGAGCCATTCTGCATCTGCAACTAATGGTTTCTGAACATCCGCCCGCTTTGTGCGGGTTTTATTTTTGGCGCTTTTAGGAGGTTTAGAAATATGTATAAGTTAAAAAATAGAATATATTCTCGTTTTTTCTCCTACTCTCTCAACGTCATTCTTCGGCGTGAACGAAGTGAACTGTCCGGAGAATCCAGAAATATAATATCCTTATTATTGAGTCGGACAGACTATACTGGATTCTCGGCGAATGAGCTGGTGCTCAAAGCCGAGAATGACCACCGGAGTGTGTTGCAATCCGGTCGTTCGATGATAGAAATGCTGGGAATTCTGGCTGTCATTGCTGTTCTTACTGTCGGTGGAATTGCCGGATATTCTAAGGCAATGCAAATGTATAAACTAAATAAATACCGAGACTCCTTAATAACATTATTTTCTAATTTTGTGCAGGTTAAAGAAGAATTTATTAAAGAAGGAGTTGACCCAAATGTGAATTATATGGAAATAATGGAAGCGCTAAATATGATACCGAAAGAGTTTAGCGTTGTCAAAAATTGTAATTGGCGAAACCTAATAGATATGTATGGTCACAGTGTTAGATTTTATTATGATAATGCGAACGGTAATAATAATTTTAGCATTTTATATTCTATGTCTATTGATAAAACGAGTTTTTTAATTTGTCAGGCTATTGTTGAAACATCAATGGCATTTAGTGGTGATATTTGGAAAATATATAGACGCCCGACTTCGGGTGATGATTATAAGTTTTATGTGGCTTATGGTAATAAGCATTGTGTAAAAAACACATTGTGCCTAGATACTTTAACTGTTAATGATATTCAAGAATTATGTTACCATTATAATGGCAGAGACCCTAGCAAATATAGTTATTCATTTCAGGTAATTTTTAATAAATAAAATAGGTTATTTATTGATTTTTGCAATTTTATACCATAAAATTACAAAAAATATCTTCAAAGCGAGGTTA
>CAVIDY010000027.1:0-506 GCA_963641885.1 Bacteroidaceae bacterium | reverse complement strand
AGTTTTAGATGTGAATTCACTCATCCTGATAATATGTCACCTGCTTTATTAGAATATTGCAAGGCAGAAGCAAGTTCTTCTGATATATATGTTGCTAGATAAATTATACAAAAATGTTTACGGCTGATAATATCACTTATAAGACTTAAAGTTTCTAAACAAAAAATCCCCCTAATCTATAATTAAATTAAGGGGATTTTAAATTATCTTACGCACATACAATAAATTGTTATTACCGCTAGTGCGATAGCATACCATTTTGTTATTTTCCAAGAAGTTTCTTTATCTTCTTTATAACGGTTTTCATATTCTACCTTGTTTGTCATTTCAAGCAAGCCAAGGTAAATAAATGTGCAAACCAAAATCGCTATACAATAAGCAGCTGCCATAATTATTAAATATTAAAAATAAGATTTAAAATCTATTGTAATTTCATAGAGATAAGTCCGCGGGCTTGTTTTTCTTTTTTAATATCATCATATCCAGCAGAAACTTTAGTTTGAGAG
>CAVIDY010000026.1:0-18149 GCA_963641885.1 Bacteroidaceae bacterium | reverse complement strand
CTTTTTTCACTTTTTTTTACTTTTTTTATCATCACAACTTAAATACTTGTTTTTAGCACATTTTATTTTTGAAAAAATTATGTTTTATTTTGGCATATTAACAATTTTATACTTATTATATATAGGGTATGCCGCAGATATTCAATAGATTCGTTTTGTTAAAATATGGGCGAGATTACCTTATATAATTTGGAATCGCTGCCGGAATCGTGTAAAATAATAAGGCAGAGTCGTTTTTTATTCTTGATTATCGCGTAATGTTATATATTATATTGTTTGTAAGTATAATTTTAGGAGGAATAAGGATTCTATAATGAGCGACACGCAATTACATGATGATGACGGACCGAATATTAACGAAAATATTAAAGCAAAACAGGTTCGCCTGATTGACGCCAATAACGAAAACCGCGGCGTTGTGTCTATTAAGGAAGCATTGTCTTTGGCTGAAGAAGCCGGTTTGGACTTGATTGAAATTTCACCTCAAGCCACTCCGCCAGTTTGCAAGATTCTTGACTTTGGAAAATATCGCTATGAACAGCAAAAACGTAAAAATGAAGCCAAGAAAAATCAAAAGGTTGTGGAAGTTAAAGAATTAAAACTGCGTCCGATGATTGAAACTCACGATTACGAAGTAAAAGTAAAGCAAGCTAAAAAGTTTTTAGACCAAGGCAATAAAGTTAAGTTCACAATGCGTTTTAAAGGACGCGAACTTAGCGCCAATGATATGGGAAAAAAGATTTTAACTCAGTTACTTGATGATTTAGACGGCGTCTGCAAAGTAGATTCTGAAATGAAACTTGAAGGCAGACAAATGACTATGGTGGTGGCACCAGCTAAATAAAATCGAATCCATTTTTTGCAAAGCCTCGCCAACCACGGGGCTTTTTGTGTAGGTAGACCATGAGTATAAAAATATTGATTATCGTTGCAGCGATTCTATCGCTATTTGCCATAAGCCTGTTGATTTGGGCTTTTAGAATTGAACCGAATCTGTTGGAAATCAAGCGTTATACCATACGCGATTCGCGCTTAAACGGCTTGCGAATCGTGTTTGCTGCTGACTTTCATATTGGGAAGCATGACGTAAAGCGTTTGGGAAAAATAATAGAGTCTATTCAGCAGCAAAACCCTGATTTAATTTTGTTGGGCGGAGATTTTATTAAAGGTCATAATGATTTACGCACTTTGCCTCCCGAGCGAATCGCGGCAAAGCTTCGTAAATTACATGCTCCATTGGGCATTTTCAGCGTGTTGGGCAATCATGATTGGTATATCGGCGGGCGCAAAATGAAGCATGCCCTGCAAGCGGCAGGCATTGTGGTGTTGGAAAATGACAATGAAATTATCCCTTTTAAGAATGGAAAGTTTACACTTGCCGGAGTCGCAGACAAAATTACCTGCGTTGCCGATTCACATCAGGCGCTTAAAGATACTCCAGAACCACGAATCCTCTTAACTCATACGCCTGATGTTTTACCCGATGTGACGGATTCTGTCGATTTAGTTTTAGCGGGACACACCCACGGCGGACAAGTTAAACTACCACTTATCGGGGCGCTGATAGTTCCTTTGGAGCACGGTCGCCGCTATGCCGAGGGATTTATTGAAGAAAGCGGCAAAAAAATGATTGTTTCTAAAGGCTTAGGAACAAGCCGCATTTCAGTGCGGTTTAACTGCAAACCGGAAATTATTGTTATTGAATTTACGGAATAAAAATATGAAAATCATCGAAATAGAAAATCGTACTCCGGAATTGATGGCTGATTTACTGGAGGTTTGGGAAAAATCCGTCCGTGCCACACATTTATTTTTGAGCGAATCGGATATTCAAAATATCAAAAAATATGTGCCTGAGGCCTTGAAAAATGTACCGCACCTGTTTATAGCCGTAAACTCAAGTAATATTCCGCTGGCTTTTATGGGGATAGTCGATAATTTTTTGGAAATGCTGTTTGTTTTGCCGGAAGAAAGAAGAAAAGGAATCGGCACGACATTGTTAAAATACGGAATTGAAAAATATCATGTAAACGAATTGTCGGTAAATGAGCAGAATCCGGAGGCAAAGCTATTTTATGAACATTTAGGATTTGCTGTCTATAAACGGACCGAGCTGGACGAACAAGGCAACCCGTTTCCTATTCTGTATATGAAAAAAGCAAAAGCGTCCTGATTTTATTCAAGACGCTTTTTTGCTAGAGTTTATGCACCATAGTAGCCAACTCTTCGGCAATACCGCATTGCCTCGTTAAAGGAATAGCCTTTGGTAAAATTTACCAAAATATGCTCATTTTCATCAGGCAAACTCACCATTTTAACGCTGTTCGCCTGCAAATGCAGGTTTTTGCTCAAACTACAAAGCAGATAATATTCGCTATTTTCTACTTTTTGCAGCGGAATGGTCACAACGTCAGTTTTGACAAAGTCAAAAGTTCGAGGGGTGCACGAGAAAATATAGTTTGTTCCTGTCATGGAACCATAATTTTCCCATCATATTCCACCATGTAGCAGCAGCCGACATAGGAGCCGTCATCGCGATTAAAAATATTACGCAGCTTGATGGCGCTCAAATTAAGGCTAACCACTTTTTTAGTGTCATAGGATATTGCAACGCCCAAGCCTGACAAAATATCTTCTGGACTTGCCACTCGATATTCAAAACTAACCAAAGATTTAACCTTATCGTCTGCAAAACCATTATTATTTTTAGCAAACAGATAATCATACAGCTTTTTAAATACACGCATACACAAAAATTTAAATTCAACAATAATTACTAATTGTGCTTTAGTATATTCATTTTTATATTTTTGTCAAGTTTTCATCAAAAAAGGCTGCCAAATATGACAGCCTTTTTTACAGCAAGTTTTAGAAAATTATTTTTCCAAATCTGCACCTGTTTCTTGGTTAACACGTTTTGCCGACAATTTAATTTTGCCGCGGTTATCTGACCCCATGCATTTAACCCAAATTGTGTCACCCTCTTTGTAGAAATCAGAAACAGAAGCAATGCGCTCGTTTTTAATTTCTGAAATATGAACCAAACCTTCAGTTTGTCCCAAGAAACGAACAAATGCACCAAAGTCCATAATTTTTGTAATTACGCCTTTGTAGATTTTGCCTTCTTCCGGCACAGCGATAATACCATTGATGATATCAATAGCAGCTTCGCAGTTCTCATTGTTGTTAGAAGCAATAGTTACAACTCCGTCATCGGTAATATCAATTTTAGTATTGGTTTTTTCAATAATTTCACGGATAACCTTACCGCCAGTGCCGATAACTTCACGGATTTTATCTACAGGAATCTTCATAGAGAAAATACGAGGAGCTTTCGGCGAAACCTGTGGACGAGGCTCGGCAATAGCTTTAGCCATTTCACCCAAAATGTGAATACGTCCTTCATGAGCCTGAGCCAAAGCGTTTTTCATAATGTCTTTGGTAATGGAGGTAATTTTAATATCCATTTGCAAAGCGGTTACGCCGTCTTTTGTACCGGCAACTTTGAAATCCATATCGCCAAGGTGGTCTTCATCGCCCAAAATATCGGTTAAAATAGCCACACGACCATCATTTTCTTTAATCAAGCCCATAGCAATACCAGCAACAGGCTTTTTCATCGGCACGCCGGCGTCCATCAAAGACAGACAAGTACCGCAAACTGTTGCCATAGAAGAAGAACCATTAGACTCCATAATATCGGAAACAACGCGGATAGTGTATGGGAAAGTATCTTTATCTTTCGGCAGCATCGGGTGAATAGCGCGCCATGCCAATTTACCGTGACCAATTTCGCGGCGACCAGGAGTACCTAAACGACCGCATTCACCAACAGAGAACGGAGGGAAGTTATAGAACAGCATAAAGTCTTGGTCATATTCAGCCAGCAAGCCGTCAACCAATTGAGCGTCATCAGGCGTACCCAAAGTGGTAGCAACCATAGCTTGAGTTTCACCGCGGGTAAACAAAGCAGAACCATGAGCTTCCGGCAGCAAGCCGACTTCGCATTGAATCGGGCGAACAGTTTTGGTGTCGCGACCATCAATACGATGACCAGTAGACAGAACTTTCTCACGCATTGTGTGATGCATAACGTTTTCAATAGCATCAGCAACGAAAGCGTTTTCAACTTCGTTTTCCGGATCAATAGAAGCCTTAACTTCTTCAGCCAGCTGACCTAAAACCGTACCGCGTTCCTGCTTATCGGTAATCGCAAAAGCAGCATTGTAGCGGTCGCCGTAATCTTTCATAATGCGCTGGCTCAAAGCTTCATATTCCGGAGGAAATTCAGGAACAGCCCATTTTTCTTTTCCAGCTTCAGCAGCCAATTCTTTTATCATGGAAATAACCGGCTGGAAGCTGTCAAAACCAAACATAACAGCGCCGAGCATTGTTTCTTCCGAAAGTTCGTTAGCTTCAGATTCAACCATCAAAACGCCTTCTTCAGTACCAGCAACAGTCAATTCCAATTCAGAAGTTTTTTGTTCTTCAATGCTTGGATTCAAAATGTACATACCATCTTTGTAGCCAACTTTTGCAGCGCCAATCGGTCCCATAAACGGAATGCCAGAAACAGCCAAAGCAGCAGACGCAGCAACCATTGCCACAACATCTGAATCATTCTTTTGGTCATGCGAAACAACCGTACAAATAATCTGCACTTCATTTTTGAAAGCATCTGGAAACAGCGGGCGAATCGGACGGTCAATCAAGCGGGAAATCAAAATTTCACGTTCAGAAGGTTTGCCTTCGCGTTTGTTAAATCCGCCAGGGATTTTACCAGTAGCATAGTATTTTTCTTGATAGTTTACTGTTAAAGGAAAGAAATCCTGATCAGCCTTAACCTCTTTTGCGGCAACAACCGTTGCTATTACCTTAGTATCACCATAAGATGCAACCACTGCACCTGTTGCCTGTCTGGCAATTTTGCCAGTTTCCAAAACTAACTTACGTCCGCCCCATTCCATCTCTTTGCGGCACACTTTAAAATCGATCATATATTCTATTCCTTTCTCTTCATCTCTATATCATCTTTATAAAACCTCACCTGTCCAGAAACAGGATTTTTTAGGGGCTGCGAACACAGCCGCAACCCCTTTTTGCCGGATATTACTTACGCAAATCCAACTTTTTAATGATATTCTGGTATCTTTCTTCACTTGTTTTTTTCAAGTGGTCAAGCAAGTGACGACGACGGCTAACCATCTTCATCAAGCCCAAACGTGAGTGCAAATCTTTTGCATGAACATTGAAGTGTTCAATTAAAGCGTTAATACGATAGGTCCAAATAGCAATTTGAACTTCCGGAGAACCGGTGTCATCAGCAGATGTACCATATTTGGCAATAATTTCTTTTTTAACTTCACTTGTAATCGACATCTTTATCTTTCCTTTTTTAATCTAAATTAAACACGCGAATCGGTGAAATTTTACGTTCATCAATCCGCACCAAAGCAATCAAACAACCATGGGAATAAGCTGCCGTACATTCTGACGGGTTAACGTCATAGTTTTTAGGCGAAACACTTTGCCCCATGCTTAATTTTTTTGCATCTTCTTCCGAAACAGCAATCTCCGCGATGCCGCGCAGGGATGTTTCTATCGGAAGAAGCAGCTTACGCCGTTTTTCTACATACTCCATTTTTTCTAAATTTTCCAGTAAAATCGTATGCTTAGTATCAAAAATTCCGCATTTTGTGCGCCTTAGCAGAATTAAATGTCCCAATGTACCCAAAAATTGAGCTAAATCTTTACCTAAAGTGCGGACATAAGTTCCTTTGGAACATTCCACTCTAAACTTTGCCGAATCGGAATATTCCACCAACAGCTCTAAATTATATATTTCTATCTCACGTGGCGGAATACTGACTTCCTGTCCTTTGCGCGCAAGTTTATATGCTGGCTGACCATTGATTTTTATTGCCGAATAGGCGGGCGGGACTTGAGTTATTTTGCCGACAAAATGCGGTATCGCCGCCAAAATTTCATCATGTGTCGGAATTTTATTGCAGCGGGCAATAACCTCGCTGTCCGTGTCATCTGTCACGGTTTGCTCACCCCATTTAACAATGAATTCATATTCTTTTTTACCGTCGGTTACAAACGGTACCAATTTGGTTGCCTCGCCAAAAGCAATGGGCAGAACTCCGCTAGCAAACGGGTCTAAAGTTCCGGTATGACCGTTTTTGTTGGCGTGCATAAGCCACCTCGTTTTACCCACGACCTCGGTTGAGCCCATACCGCATGGCTTATCTACAATCAGCCAGCCGTTTACATTGTCAGCTTTTGTATGTTTCATTTTGTCATTTCCAAAAATTCGTCTTCTGTTAAAATCTTTACACCCAGCTCCTGCGCTTTTTTAGCTTTTGAACCAGCGTCTTCACCCATAACCACATAATCCGTATGACCAGATACCGAACCTGCGACTTTGGCGCCGCATTTCTGAGCCATAGCCTTAGCTTCGGCGCGGGCTAAACCAGCTAGTGTACCGGTAAACACCACCGTTTTACCGTTCAGCGGCGAATCCGAAACAATTTCCGCAACATACTCTTCAACCGTCACAAATTTCAACAGTTCGGCAATAGTCTTTTGATTATGTTCTTCACAGAAAAACTCGACAATATCCGTTCCCATAGAGGCTCCGATACCATCTATTGTCACCAGCTTTTCAGTTTCACGTTTTTCCATATCATGCTGCAACGCTGTAAAAGTCCCATAGTTTTTAGCCAGCAGCAAAGCCGTAGCCGCGCCGACTTGTGGAATACCCAACGCATAAATAAAATGCGGCAGAGAAATGGTGCGGCGGCTATTTATAGCGGCAAACAGCTTTTTAACCGACAATTTTCCCCAACCAGCGCGTCTTTCTAAATGCAAAGCCCGAGTATTTTGACTGAACAAGTCGTTTTCCGGAGCCTGATTTCTTTCTTCCAGCGTAAATATATCCGCCGGACCATGCAAAAAACCTTCATCAAAAAATTCTTCAATCACTTTATCGCCCAGCCCGACAATATCAAACGCCTCTTTGGAAACAAAATGTTTCAAGCGTTCCTTAGCCTGCGCCGGACAAGTCAAACCGCCAGTGCAACGTCGAACCGCCTCATCTTCTTCACGAATGGCGTGCGCCCCGCACTCCGGACAAATCGTCGGAAACTCATAAGGCTGCGAATCCGCCGGACGCTTATCCAAAATCACTTCCACAACTTGCGGAATCACATCGCCGGCGCGCTGAATCACCACCATATCGCCAATACGGAAATCTTTGCGTTTTATCTCGTCTTCATTATGCAAAGTAGCATGTGAAACCAGCACTCCACCCACGTTTACCGGCTCCAAATCGGCAACTGGCGTTAAAGCTCCGGTGCGTCCAACCTGAACACGGATATTATTGATACGGGTTATCGCTTGTTCTGCCGGAAACTTATGCGCAATCGCCCAGCGCGGTGTACGGGTTAAAAAGCCGAGGCGTTCCTGCAATTCTATGGAATTAACCTTATAGACCAAGCCATCAATATCATACGGCAAATCAGCGCGAATCTCCATAACGTGAGCAAAATTTTTTTCTATTTCGGCAATAGAGTTGCAAACTTTGTTGTTAGGATTTATCGGAAAACCCCATTCCTGCAATTTTGCAAAAAATTCTTCCTGCGTCTGCCATTGGCGTTCCGATACCTCGCCCCAGGTATAAGCCCAAATACTAAGTTTGCGCTCGGCTGTAACTTTCGGATTTAACTGACGTAGCGAACCAGCAGCGGCATTGCGCGGATTGGCAAAGATTTTCTTTTTTTCCGCCGCATTTTTTTCATTCAGCGCTAAAAAATCTTTTTTAGCCATATAAACTTCACCACGCACTTCAAGCACTTCCGGCACTCCTGCCGGCAGCTGCAAAGGAAGCTGGCGAATCGTTTTTAAGTTTTCGGTTATATCCTCTCCAACCACACCGTCGCCGCGGGTAGCCCCCGAAACGAATCGACCATTTTCATAGCGCGCAGCAAAAGATAAACCATCAATTTTCAGTTCAGCCATAAACGGAATATTCTCTGACGTATTCAGAAAACGTTTCACACCTTGCACAAAATCTTCCACTTCTTCAATAGAAAAAACATCTGCCAGCGACAACATCGGAAAACGATGTTCTATTTTATTGAATTTGCTTTGCACGGCGGCACCGACACGCTTAGACGGACTGTCGGTACGCACTAAATCCGGATAGATTTTTTCTATTGCCGTGTTGCGGTGTTTCAGCTTATCATATTCGGCATCGGTCAAATACGGCTCGTCATTTTGATAATAAGCATTATCGGAGCGGGCAATTTCCGCCGCCAAATAAGCCAATTCAGCCGCCGCTTCTTCACGGCTTAATTCTGCAGGTTCTTTCATATTGTCTCCTTTGCTTTTAATATAAAGCCAAAGGCAATAATGTCAATTTTTTCAGAATATTTATTACAGATATAAAAAAAGCGGCATCACTGCCGCCTCACACTTAAACATTAAACAAGAAATTCATTAAATCGCCGTCCTGAACAACATATTCCTTGCCTTCGGAACGCATTTTTCCGGCGTCCTTACAGCCTTGTTCGCCGCCGAATTTTACATAGTCGTCATACGAAATTGTCTCGGCGCGGATAAAGCCACGTTCAAAATCGGTGTGAATAATTCCGGCACATTGCGGAGCCTTCATTCCTTTAACAAAAGTCCAAGCGCGGACTTCTTTCGGTCCTGCCGTAAAATAGGTCTGCAACCCCAAAAGATTATAGCCAGCGCGGATAATTTTTGCCAAGCCAGTTTCTTCCAATCCCAACGCGCTTAAAAACTCTTGTTTTTCACTTTCGGATTCCAACTGAGCCACTTCCGACTCAATTTCCGCTGAAATAATTACAGACTCTGCGCCTTCTTCTGCCGCCATTTTTTGCACGGCTTCCGAAAACTTGTTGCCGGTAGCCGCCGAATCTTCATCAACATTGCAAACATACAAAACCGGCTTAGAAGTCAGCAGCTGCAGCATTTTATAGCACTTAACCGCCTCTTTATCCTGAGCGTCAGGCGCGGCGGAACGTGCTGGCTTGCCGGCCTGCAAAGCGGCAATAATCGGTTCCATAACCCGTACATTCACAGCGGCGTCTTTGTCTCCGGCTGTGGCTTTTTTGCGCAGCTGGTCTATCCTTTTCTGCAGAGAATCTAAATCGGCAATCATCAGCTCGGTTTTAACAATATCGGCATCGCGTACAGGATCTACTGAACCCTCGACGTGAGTAATATTATCGTCTTCAAAGCAGCGCAAAACATGGATTACCGCGTCTGTTTCCCTAATATTGGCTAAAAATTGGTTGCCCAGTCCCTCGCCTTTGGACGCGCCTTTTACCAAACCGGCAATATCCACAAATTCCAGCTGGGTCGGCACCACGTTTTTAGGCTGAACCATCTCCACCAATTTATCTAAACGCTTATCCGGAACAGCCACGCGTCCGGTGTTCGGCTCAATGGTGCAAAACGGAAAGTTAGCCGCCTGAGCGGCGATAGTTTGCGTCAAAGCGTTAAAAAGCGTAGATTTGCCGACATTCGGCAAACCGACAATACCACAGTTAAATCCCATAATCAAAACTCCTAACGGGCTGTATTTCTAAAATTTTTATTCGTTATAGACAATTAGTCCCCGCTTTGCAAGCACTATTTTACATTCCCTAATTTAGGCTGTTTTTCTTTTACTTCAGGAATAATCACTTTGCCGTTTTCAAACTTCACGCCTTTTTCAACCAGCATATCTTTTATATCCGCCGAGCAATCATTTTCGCTTAAGCAGCTTGAAATGCCGGATAATTTTCTGGAAGCATCGTTATATTGAGCCTCCCAAAATGACACGCTGAAACCGAACCACACCATTGCAAAAATTTCTAATTTACGGAAAATCTTAAATCTTATGCCGGCTAAGTGCCACAGCAAAATATAACCGAACAAGCGCAGCAATTCACGATATTGCTTCGCAAAAAACACCTCGTTCTGCGCGAATAATTTGTTGTAAATTTTGATAAAAACATTTGGAAAAAAGCTGAATAACACGAATGCAGCTGCGGCACAAACAATTATCCGGCAAACAAACTTATAAATTCTGCCTGACCATAATTTGCAAGAAGTCCATGTTTTTTGTAATTTTTCATTTTCAAGGATTTTGTTCATCTATAACCTCACTATTTATATTCTGCGCCGATGCTGCAGCAATATCGTCAGCCTGAAGCTGATATATCACATTAAATATCATCCAGCAGCAATAAAGTATACCGGCAGTTTCCACGGCTCTAAAGGACTTTGAAAATAATTCTAAGGTTACCCCTAATATATATACCACCAATATAAGCAGAGTATCTACCAAAATATCATAATATTGGTAAGCGCTAGATGTTTCATTTTCAGAAAGAAACATCCAATAGCTTTTAGGATATTTGTCGCCTACATCAAACATAGTTCCTATCATCAAGACGCATATTAAGAAAAATGCCAAAACAGCAAGACCGTAAAACATAATTTGAGCCAGCCATTTAAAAAATGATACAGCTAACTGCACTTTTTTATTTTCAAGAATTTTATTCATTTGCTGCCTCGCTGCTCACCTCTACAGGCTGTGGGGTAGATACTGCAATATCGTCAGCCTGAAGCTGATATATCACATTAAATATCATCCAGCAGCAACAAAGCATGCCAGCAGTTTCTACAGTTCTAAAGAACTTTGAGAACAATCCGCATAGTATACCAAGCAAATACAATATCAACATGATAAGAGTACATCCCCAAATTTCATCATATTTATAGATAACAGCAAGCTCTTCTTTTGTTAAAAACTGCATATAACTTACGGGGTAACCAAATGAATCAATCATAACATAAAATATCATAAATACAGTTATTAAAAATAAGGTTATACCATTTATTACCCAATAACAAATCCGAGCCAGCCATTTAAAAAATGATATAGCTAACTGTACTTTTTATTTTCAAGAATTTTGCTCATACAACCTCCTTATTTCAGGATTGGAACAACCTCCTAGATCAAATAAACATCTTTCACGTTCTAAAATTTCCTGAATTTCAGGATTTACCGCCACAAAGAGAATAAGAAAAATCAGAGGCAAACTAAAGAACAAAGCATTTCTTTTATTTAATGGCAAAAACACAAAGAAAATTAAACTGATAACCGTTAATACCAGCAAAATTCTTTCAAAATATATTGACCATGTTATTTTTTCGGCAAAGCTCTCTATTTCATATTGCAAAATGCAAAGCATTAACAGAATAAAACTAGTTAACAGACCTTTTGCAGATATTTTAATAAACTTACTCATTGTCATCAGTTTGAGTTCCTGTTCTTTTCAGCAAAACATTAACATAATCAGGACAATGATTATCTTCTATGCAATACTGAATATCTGTCAGCTTGTGACTTGCCGGATTGCTTTGCGATATATGTAAAACCGCAATACCCAAAATCATTAAAGCCAGCATTTCATATTTATAAAAAACTGAGTATTTTTCGCCTAATTTATGCCATAGTAAAATACCAAGCACGCATACAGCTACTTTGCTTTGCATAGAAAAAAGCGATAATTCATCTGAGTTAAAATATTGCTGCAAACTGCTTAAATAAAACTCGTTGCCAAAGGGAACAGAAAAACATATAAGAAAGCCCACGACAGCAATCGCAAAAAGCAATTTATAAATTATATTTCCTATTTTTTTAATCATTTTCAGCCTTTTGCTTTATTCAACTTTAGATTGTTTTTAATAAATCATAAATATATAATAATGTCAACAAAAAAAGTAAAGCGGCGGCAAAATTTCTTTCACCGCCGCCAAAACGTTTTGATTTGTAAAATCTGATTTATTTTTCCTTAAATTCCAAAACTTTGCCGTCTGAAGTGGTGAGTGTCAAAACGTCATTTTGCAAGGTATAAGTTTTAACCTTTTCCAAATCAGCAAAATAATGGCGTTCCGCCTCCATTTCTTCACGCGGTCCCATCATCATGGTTGCTCCGCCGGCGCCGAAAGTGATTTTATTGCCCGAAGTTTTATAGCTGCCAAAATAATTGTTGACAACCTGCCCGTGATAATCATTGTCAGAAAATCCCAAAGTGATGGTTGCGCCGTTTTCGGCATTTTGCATTACAAAATTTTTTCCGGCTAAAGAAACACTTTCTTCTGCATTGCTGCAGCCTGCCAAAAGGCAAATTCCGGCTAACATGCTAAATAGTTTTTTCATTATAAATTCTCCCTGTTTTGCAAAAATCCCCGCTCAAGCGGGCGGGGATTTATTAAAGTATTCTAAAAGACTAGAAACCTTCGGTGTCTAAGCGTTTGCGCATCTGTTTGCGAGCACGACGGATAGCTTCTGCTTTGCGACGAGCTTTCTTTTCAGAATTCTTTTCATGGCAACGGCGCAGTTTCATTTCGCGGAAATCACCTTCTCTTTGCATTTTCTTTTTCAAGATTTTCAAAGACTGGTTTACATCGTTTCCGATAACTGTTACTTGTACCACTTAAATCACCTCTTTTCTAATTTTATCTAAAAGTTAAACCAAAATTGAGTTCTATTTAGCACATTAAATTTAATTTTTCAAGCAAAAAACATAAACTTATATAAAAAATTAAAGCGCTGCTCTCTATAACAAGAGCAACGCCATAATTTATCGGTTAAAAGAGTTTTGACAGATACTTCATCTTAGAATTCAGAAGCACTTTAACATCCTCATCCAATGAAGCTAAGTCCTTGAACATCGGCTCGTTAGCAACAATCTCTTTGAGAAGAGAAAGCGGCATATTGTCGGAAGACAACATATTCTTAACAGTCGCAACCTTCAGATGATAGCCGTTGTTATGATAGATTTTGTAGGTTGCCTCATTAAGATACATCTCAACAACGGAATCAAAACCATCAAACTCCGGATTCATCTTCTTGCAGCTCTGCAAAAGACTTACCAAATTGCAGCTTGCAGACGACTTGAGGGCAACAATGTACTCATAGTTTGTATTAGCAGCAATAAGACGTTTAGCCGCCTTATTATTCTTCTTTTCCAGCAAATTAGCAATAACTGTTTGCGGCAATCCGTTTCTCAGCACAACTGCCTCAGCAATCTTACATGGAGACACCAAACCTTGGAGCGCAACATTTATAAGGTCATTCACAGCTCTGCTAGAACGGCAACGGGCCATAAACCAATCAGATACCAGTTTCCAATTTACAATATCCTCATACATAAACGCAAAAAGCGCCTCTTCAGAAAGCTGAGATTTCATAAGCTCAGCCATTTGAAGTCTTTTCGTTTCGTTGCCAGCATTATACATTCTTATAAATGCAGATGTAGACAGCTTAGCAAGCGCTTTAGCATCGCTCTCATGCAGCTCTTCATACCAGCGAATCTGATTTTCAATTGGCCAGATATAAAGTTCAGTCTGCTCCACAAAATATGGATTAAATCTGAACTTTGCAGACTCTACCCATGAGGTTAGGACAATAAAGACTTCCTTGGCTATCGGATAATGCCACTCAAAATCATAGTTGTTGATATAGAAGACAATAGCATCTCCCATACCTCTGCAGCCGCCTCTGTTCCGCCATCTGTTCCAGCATTTAGCTGCCGAAACAGGAAAGACATAAGCCCAAACCAGCATCAGCAGTGCTTCAACCACAGCCACCGGAGTAGCTATTACGGCAGTCACGGCAAATCCGCAGGCGATAAGCGCCGAAAAAAGCAACAACAGAACACCGGACAAGACTTTCCACAAAAAAGCGCCGACCGACTCAACAAAGTTACAAACCTTGCAAACAAAAACATTCTTCATAATGAAAAAAGATTTTTGATAACACAATCCCCAATGTCATCGTGAATAAATTTATAAGCTGTTTCAGAGATTTCGGGAAAAAATATATTTTTTAGCCGAGAAACAACACCTTACAAAAAATCTTCAAACATTCAGACATAGTCAATCAGTTATACAAGCAAAACTTTCTAACCAATAATCAATATCCTAATAATTTTACATAATTCTTTATAAAGCAATTTGATTATATCATCTTTTTATTTTTTTGTCAAATTATTAAAATAAAAAAGCCCGCTGAACAGCGAGCCTTTCAAATTCTGCCTAAAATATTATGCAATGATATTAGGATTGATAGAATTTTCTACTTTACTGATTTTTTTTGCCAGCCCGACTTTTTGTCCTGCCAACTGTTTTGCCTGATAAAAGTCAATAGTTTTCCCTTGTTTCAGCAATCTTGACATATCGGTATTAACATGTCTTTGTTCAAGTTTCAGCTCACATAACAGCAGTTGAAGTTTAGCCGCTTTATCATTACCTATCATCAGTAAAATAACCCTTTCTGCAATTTTCTTGTAACAAAATCCATTTTTTTGTGGATTTTTTCGTTCAAAGTTGTAAAGAGTATACATTATTTTTTGACTGATTGCAATAATTTAAAACGGAGTTTTTATAGAATGACTAACATCAAAAAAATCGGTATTTTAACCAGCGGCGGCGACTGTGCCGGACTTAACGCTGTGATTATGGCTGTAGTAAACGCCGCCACCAAACAGGGCTGGGAAGTTTACGGTGTTCACGACGGCACAGACGGCTTAACCAACCGTCCGCTTTCTTATGAAATTTTAACAGAAGAAAACTTTAGTAGCACTCCTTGGCCGAGAATGGCGGGTTCATATTTAGGCTCACTAAACACCGGTGTAAAAGAATCGCAAGAAGTTTTGGCTCAACGCTTTGGTGAAGGCGTGCGCGAGCTTGGTTTGGACGCAGTTGTAGTAGTTGGCGGCGACGGCAGTATGAACATCGTCAGCACCTATTGCAAAATGGCAGGCGTAAAAATGATTGGTATTCCTAAGACCATTGACAACGACACCCCTCTGACAGAATTTTCTGTTGGTTTCAATACCGCTTGCCAGGTCTGCACCGATGCTTTGGACGATTTAATGACCACCGCCCGCTCGCATCACCGCGCTTTGATTTTGGAAGTTATGGGACGCGACGCCGGACACTTGGCTATGCACTCCGCTATTGCCGGATTTGCCGATATTTGCTTGGTTCCGGAAATTCCATATACTTTGGACGGCATTGTTAAAAAGCTGGAAGCGGTAAAAGCCAGCGGACGCACCAGTGCTTTGATTGTGGTTTCCGAAGGCGTTAAAACTGAAAACGGTGAAGCCGTTACCGGTGCCGTAAATATGGTCGGCGAAAAAATCAATGGTGGAATCGGCGACTACCTGAGCAATTTAATCAACGCTAACTATAAAGGTTTTCAAACCCGCGTTACCAAATTAGGTCACGTTCAGCGTTCCGGCAACCCGACATCATTTGACCGCACGTTGGCTGTGGTTTTAGCTGCTGAAGCTGTTCGCCTGCTGGCAGAAGGTCACACCGACCGCATGGTATCGCTCAGCAACGGCAAAATCACTTCCTTTACTTTGGACGAAGTTGTTGCCGCCGGCACCACCGGTTTGGACGCCCACAGCGACTGCGTTAAAGCCGCACACGCCATTGGCATGTATGTCGGCGAAGTAGACAAGCTGTAAATTTTGAATATTCAACAAAAAAAAGAGTTGCCTTTTAGACAACTCTTTTTTAGTTTTTAGGAAACTTTCAGACTCATTTGTCACGAAGTTTCAAGTAAGCATAGCCGCCAGCAAGCAGCAGAACAACCGCAATCGCCACATAGATAATGGCGTTGACAATAATGTTGATGAAAATCATCACATTTATTGCTGTCATTCCACCGCGGAAGACTAACCGTACTGGCCAGATTTCCACAATAGGCATATACAACCCCAAAAGTAGGAAGACTGCAGCAACAGCGCTGACCACAAGAGCATGCCCGATTTGAAGTTTTGCAACGGTTCCGACATAAATCAGGTCAAGAAGCACCACAAACCCGAGAGGCACAACATTAACAAGCCATAATGACGTGATTACAGCAAAACCCAGCAACCCGACGATGAGGCGAGCGCTAACTAAATCCTTGTTCTCCATAAAAGTAAAAATTAAAGGGTGAATAATTGGACTAATAATTAAATGTTAAGCTTACTATACATCTTTTTTGGCAAAATGCAACATATTTCTTGACAAAATTTACATTTATTCGTATATTATTTTTAGTATTCAATTATTAACTAATTTTTAGGCTTATGAAATTTTTAGAAATTTTAGGTTTAAGCGTTGTTACGACTGTGGGCATTTTGTTATTTGCCTGCACTACAGCGTGGTTGTGCACCTTTACAATAGGTTCATGGGTGGTTTTAGCTCTTTTTGTTGCATGCATGCTTTTCATGTGCATCAAAACAAGCAGCAGGCAAACTTTAGTTCAGGTACTTTGGGATGAGATTTTTCCCGTCTGCTTTGGGTTCGCCATTATGCTTGGTATTTTTTGGTTTGCCGGTAATTTTATTACTGAGCGCCTTAATATGCAAGCAACCATCGGCTATAATATTGTATGGGGTGCGCTGTCGCTTATTAGCTTGGCGGCTTTGTTTATCACCATTATTTTCACCCTTTTGCTTTTTGTAAAGGTTATTGATAAGGTGTTTTTAAAACAGCGCGGCGCTACAAGCGCAATCCAATGCTACTCTTACTTTATTGCAACCACACTTTGTAGTTTAGCAATAATAGGAGGGACGATGTATTATATTCTCTACCCTATTGGATTAGCTTAGTCATAGAAAAAACTCCGGCGTTTCAACATCGGAGTTTTTTATTGCATTTTCAAATATCTAAATTAAGCAGCAGCTTTTTTAGAAGCGATAGTTTTTTTAATTTTTTTAGCTTCTTCTGTTAATTTAGTGTTAGATGTTTTTTCTAAATAAGAATCCAAACCGCCGTTGTGTTCAATAGAACGCAAAGTTTTAGAGCAAACTTTCAGTTTGAAAACTTTATTTAATGCTTCACTAAACAGAGAAACAACTTGCAAATTAGGCAAAAAACGACGGCGAGTCTTGTTGTTTGCATGGCTTACATTATTGCCGCTCATAACGCCGGTGCCCAAAATATCACATTTCTTAGCCATTTTAAAAAATCCTCAAAGTTAAAATTCAACATATATTTGTTGCTTGTTAATACATTCATTTCATTGACAAGTCAAGTAAAATTATGTAAAAAGATGAAAAATTATCACGAATCGTTAAAGTATCCGTAGCTCAATTGGATAGAGTGTCGGCCTCCGACGCCGAAGGTTGCGAGTTCGAGCCTCGCCGGATACGCCATTTATGACGTCATTTATAATATGTTACATTCCTATTAAATTTTTTCCTGATTTTTTGATATTTATTGAAAATTTACAAACCTTATGATATGATAGAATTGGTGGAAGTATTGGGGAATTGAAAGAACTATCGTTTTTTTGATTAGCTTTTGCCGTTAGCCTTGGCAGGACATCTTGGTTTTGCCGAATTGTTGAGGTATAATTAGGAGAAAATCAATGATTAAACGATGTCTAACTTTGATATGCCTTATTGGTATATTTAATTTGTATAGCATTGCGAATGTTTCTGCAAGGGTGTGTTTTTTGCCGGACGAAAACTGTGAAATGGGCAAAGCCGCTTATAATGAAGACGAAAACAAATTAGGCTGCACCTACAAAGCAAAGGCAGATGTTAAATTAGGAGATTGTCAAGTACCATATCAAAGCGGAATGTGTTGGTATGCTAAGTGCGATGTTAAAAATGACCACAGCAACGGCATCTATGACAATAGCGAAGACTGCCAAAAAGCTGCTGAAAGTTCTCTTGCAGCATGGCTTAAAGACAATTCTAAAACAGCGCAAAAATGCGTGGGCTGCGGCAACTGCTATAAATTAGTAAAAGATAATAATCCCGAAGAGTCGTCCACCTGCGAAGATATGGGATATATATCTAAGACAACTGGTTGCGGCAGCGTTGGTAATAAAGTATTTGAGCCCAACGGCATTACTGATAAAAATGGTGAAATATGCGGCACTTGCGAAGGAAAAACCTGCGCGCAAATGGGTGGTCTGAAAACAGCGTCGGAGTGCGCAGCCGATGAAGAGTTTAAGTATGCTGACAAAATTGATAAAGACAGCAACCGATGCGGAACCTGTGAAAAAACGTCTCCGCAGACCTGCACCACTATAGCGGCAACAGCGACTACTA
>CAVIDY010000025.1:0-19508 GCA_963641885.1 Bacteroidaceae bacterium | reverse complement strand
ATATATGCTTAAATGATTGAGCTTCATTCCCTAATTTTTTTGTCTCTTCCCAAAAATCCCAACGTTTTTCGTATAAAGCTAAATTATGCTGTTTTCTTTGTAAATCAAACTGCCATACTGAAATCCAAGCAACTAACAAAGCTGTTATAGTCGGACCAAATGCTGATAAACAATCTATTATATTTTTCATGGCTTCTTTGAGATCTGGTCTAAAAGGACTAATAAAGCAAAGAAAAAAGCCCAAAACAGCCCACATCGCAATAACAAGATAATTTTTTATATCAAGTTTTTTCCATTTGTTTGAAATTCTATAAACAAGATATGCCAAGACAAAACCAATTATTATAAACATAAATAAAAAAGTATTTGGCTCCAAAGAATGAAAAGAATCTAAAGGATGACAAATCCAACACCATAAATTTTCATTGTTAATACTCATATTACCACACCTTGTTTTTCCTATGCTTGTTTATTTACAAATTTTCATTTATCCAAATGTTATCACATTACAAATTGAAAATGTATATATTTTTTTAATTTCTACCCATTATTCAGCACGCTTAGAATTACATGTTTCATTGTTTCTTTTTCTTCCGGCTTACTTTCGGCAATAAGAAGTGTGAGTGTAAATAGTGCGGCATTATCAATAATGGGACTGCTATTTTTATACAAAATACCGTTTTTATCTAAGAAATATAAAAAGCAGGCAGCGCCAATTCTTTTGTTGCCATCTGTAAAACTATGATTTTTTACCAGAAAATATAATAACATTGAAGCTTTTTCTTCTAATGTCTGATACAGCTCCACTCCGCCGAATGTCTGATAAATTTGGTTAATTGAGCTATCAAAACTATCATCTTTAGGGTTTGCAAACACATCGGAACCAAACTCCGGTTTCATTTCCGCAATAAGCTGCAAATACTCTTCTTTAGAAATTTTAACTGCTTCTCGCTTAGTCAATCCCTTTGTTGCCAGAGTTTTATTGTCATAATCATCTAATAGCCCCAAACCTTGAGCAAAATTTTCTAACACCTTAGCCAAATTTTGCGCGTCATCAAGAGTATTTGCCTGATTTTCAATACAGCGATGTAAAAGCTTAATTGCATTTTGCAGTTGGATAATTTTAGATTTTTGTTCCAACAGACGTTTTTCATTTACTGCATACCCGTCAACAAGATATTGTTTTAATATACCTGTCGCCCATTTGCGGAATCTACTTGCTTCTATTGAGTTTGCTCTGTATCCAACCGCCAAAACTATATCTAAATTGTAGAATTCAACAGGTTTATCTGAATTAGGAATGTGCATTTTTTGCACATTGCTTTTCTCTTCAATTTCCCCAGATTTTAAAATATTATTGATGTGCCGTGATACACCTGATCTGTCTATATTAAATAATTTAGCAATTTCCTGTTTATTAAGCCAAATAGTATCTGCCTGATAGTCTATCTGAACATCTATATCACCATACGGTGTATCATATATTTTTAAAGCATTCGTTTCCATTTATTTAATCTCCCAGCCGATAGCTTTCAGTTTTTCGCGGATTTCCGCCTGCAAAGCGTCAGACTGCTTAAACATCTCCGCAAGCTCTCCGGTCAGACGTTTCATTTTATCTTCAAACGGTTCGCCGTCATCTTGCTGTTCTTCAATCCCGACATAACGCCCCGGAGTTAAAATATAGTCCTGCGCCGCAATCTCTGCCGTTGTAGCCACCGCACAGAAACCTTTAACATTTTCCAGTTTACCATTTTGAAAAGCGGTAAACGTATCGGCAATTTTGGCAATATCCTCATCAGTAAAATCACGGTGTTTGCGGTCTACCATATAGCCCATTTTGCGCGCGTCAATAAATACCGTACGCCCTTTTTGAGCCTTGTTTTTACTGATAAACCATAATGTAACCGGAATTGTGACGCTATAAAACAGCTGCGGCGGCAAAGCGATTATACCCTCAACTAAATCAGCATTTATAATATTTTTACGGATTTCTCCCTCCCCGCCGGTTTGCGAAGAAAGCGCACCGTTTGCAAGCACCAAGCCGATTTTGCCATTCGGCGCCAGATGATGAATCATGTGCTGAATCCACGCATAGTTGGCATTGCCGGCAGGCGGAATGCCATATTTCCAGCGCACATCGTCCTGCAGTTTGTCTTGTCCCCAGTTAGAAAGATTAAAAGGCGGGTTAGCCATAATAAAATCAAATTTTTCGTGCGGATGCTGGTCATTAAAAAACGTATCTGCCTGATATGGTCCAAAATCAGCATCAATACCGCGGATAGCCATATTCATTTTGGCCATTTTCCAAGTATCTGCATTTGCCTCTTGCCCGTAAACAGAAATATGGTCGCGGTTGCCGCCATGCGCCTGCAAAAATTTGACCGACTGCACAAACATACCGCCCGAACCGCAGCAAGGGTCATAAACTCGGCAGTTATCAAACGGTTTCAGCACCTCTACAATGGTTTTCACAATACTGGACGGAGTATAAAATTCTCCGCCCTTAGTCCCCTCATACGCGGCAAATTTGGCAATGCAATATTCATAAGTACGCCCCAACAAATCCTTGTCTTTGTCTGTTTCCGACATATCTATATTGTTGGTGAACAAATCTACTACATTGCCCAAAACTCTTTTATCCAAAGCCTGATTAGCATAATTTTTAGGCAAAACGTCTTTTAAAGATTTATTTTCCGCTTCAATAGCCCGCATGGCATCATCAATAACCAGACCTATTTCCGGCATATGAGCTGCAGCGGCAATCTTGCTCCAGCGTGCTGCTTCCGGAACATAAAAAATACCATCCATAATATAGGCGTCTTTTTCATCTTCAAAACCCTCACCCTCGGCAACCAGCTCGTTATAGCGCTTTTCAAAGGCAAAAGAAATATAACGCAAAAAGATTAAACCAATAATTACCTTACGATAATCCGCCGCCGGAATGTGTCCCCATAATTCACAAGCCGCATCCCAAATTTGCTTTTCAAAACCGATATTTGCGTTATTTTTTCCTGCCATCTTCAACCTCTTAATTTTGTAAAATTATAAACTGTTGCGATTATGATATTTGTTAAGATTTCAAAAGTCAAAATAAATATCGCTGTTTCCGCCAAAATCTGAGAAGCTGTCATAAATTGCACCATATAACGCTTTGATTTTATGATAAATTGTGATATATTTATGCAATATTAAAATATCAAAGGTAGCAAAAATGAATGAAGATAAAGTACATATAACGGATATTAACATTAAAGACGAAGATAAAAAGGCTGATATAATTTTTGATAAGATGCAAGCTCTACTTAAAGGTGCATACAGACTTGCAAAAGTAACCATAAATACTAAAGACATCAACAATGTAATTAAAAATTATAATCGTGAAATCGCCATATTTTTAATTGCAAAAAATGTTCGGAAATATGAAAATATTTTAGTTATGATAATCCTTATGGAATAAATGGATTGAAAATGTTGGAAGATAAAGGAGACTGTATAACAGCAAATAATCTTGAAATATTTCAAACATTATCTGATGGTTTAGCTCTTGCTAGACCTGTTCATGATTATGATACATTTATGTTGCTTATAGATGAATCAGGAAGACTTTTTTATGATGGTGAAAAAATTAAAAATCCAAATAATCAATGTGCTAGACAGGTTGGTATATATACATATATAACGGCTAAGGAAATACAAAAAACAGTTCCAGCAGTTATCATTGAATGAGATTTTAACTTATGGAATTTATAGTTTTTTTATTGTTAGTTTTAGCTATTGGGTATTTTCTGTATAGAAAAGCCCAAACAGAAATTTTACAACAAAGATGCATTTTTAATTTGCCTCACATTTCAGAAAATTCTCTTGAACCAGCGGATATTGAATTATTAAATACTGTTTCATCTATGTTTAAAGGGACGCCTAGTGAAAGATTTTTAATAGTATCTTTGTTAAAATATGGAATTAACGCTAAGGCAATATTTCATGATTTATATTTTTAAACCAAATGGTAAAATGTCTCAAATAGATGTAGTTGTAGCAACAAATGTTGGAATTATTGTGTTTGAGGTAAAAGATTATAGCGGCTGGATATATGGAAACGGCAATCAACAGAAATGGACTCAAGTGCTATCGCATGGTAGAGAAAAATATCGCTTTTATAACCCGATATTGCAAAATAGGGTTCATATATCTCAATTGAAGAGAATTTTAAAAGAAAACATTCCTTATTATTCTGTGATAGTATTTGCTGGTAATTGTAGGTTAGAAGATATTAGTTTTATTCCTAGAAATACTTTTGTTACTAAATCATACAGAATAATAGAAGTTATTGAAAATATAATGAAAAATAATCCAGTTGCTAATTATAAAGACAAGCAAAGAGTAATAAGTATATTGAATAAAACTGTTAATAATGGGCAAAGTAAGAATATTAGGGAAAAACATATTTCAAATATCAAAGATATGTTAGGAAAAGATAGAGTCTTTAAATAGTATATTGTTTGTAATGCAATGGGATTGGCTTCGCCGCCGCTGCGTTCATAATCTTTCAGATTACCGCCGCGCTTCCGCTCGGCTTTCACTTGCGGTCGCACCCACTTTTTCGTGGCTCCTTATCCCGCCATACCAAATAACAAAAAAAGGCTACCTTTCGGTAACCTTCTTTTGTTATTGGAGCGGGCAATGGGATTCGGACCCACGACATCAACCTTGGCAAGGTTGCGCTCTACCCCTGAGCTATACCCGCATCATCTGCGAACAAGATATTCTATACCTTATAAAAAAATAAATTGCAAGAACTTTTTTCATATTTTTTCAAAAAAAATTATAACTCTGTTAAAGGTGTTGATAAATCAAGATTTTACTAGGCTTTTGGACTTTAATTTTTTATGATGAAATATAATCATTTTAAGGAGAATTGTTATGTCAGCGTCTAAAAATCCGCCAAAATCGGCGCAACAGCTGCGTTTTGAAAAAGAAGCCAAAGCTTTGCAAAAGAATCTGCAAAAACGCAAAAAACAACAGGAAGAACTAAACCGTCGCAAACAAGAAAAGGAGCAGAAAAATGGATAAAATTAAGATTATCGGCGGTAACCCGCTGTTTGGCAAAGTTTTTATCAGCGGCGCTAAAAATACCGCATTGCCGATTATTTGTGCTTCGCTGTTGACTGATGAACCTGTAACTTTGCGTAATTTACCGATTCTTTCGGATATTACTTCGCTTAATTTGCTGCTGCAGCAAATCGGTACGCAGATTGAGGGCAGGCAAGAAGAGCTTAACGGACATATTACACAGACGTTTACATATCACACTCCACAGCCGACCAGTCTTGTCGCACCTTATGATTATGTGCGCAAAATGCGGGCATCGTATTATGTTTTAGGTCCGTTACTGACAAAATACCGCCATGTTGAACTTTCTTTGCCAGGTGGTTGCGCTATTGGAGCTCGTCCGATGGATATTCATTTAAGCTCGCTTGAGCAAATGGGGGCTAATGTTGAAATCAAAAACGGTTATGTGATTGCCGATATTAAAAATCGTTTGAAGGGTGCGCATATTACTTTCCATTCGGCTTCTGTCGGCGCTACCTGCAATATTTTGATGGCAGCGACTTTGGCGGAAGGCGATACAATTATAGAAAATGCCGCCAAAGAACCGGAAATTGCCGACCTTATAGATATTTTGAATAAAATGGGAGCAGATATTGAAGGGGCAAATACATCAACATTAACCATTCACGGGGTGGATAAACTGCATGGCGTTACCCATGAAATTATCAACGACCGCATAGAGGCGGGTTCATATGCTGTTGCTGCCGCCATTACCCATGGACGTTTGGAACTGGTAAACGCCAATGCTGACTATTTGCAATCACCGTTGGATATATTGCAAAAAGCCGGCGCAATGGTAGAACGTACAGCAAATGGAATTATTGTAGACGCACAGCATGCGGATTTGCAGGGCGTTGATGTTTATACTGATTATTACCCAGGGTTTCCGACAGATTTGCAGGCGCAATTTATGGCTTTGATGTGTGTTGCCAACGGTGCAGCTATGGTTACGGAAAGTATTTGGGAAAACCGCTTTATGCACGTTCCGGAGCTGATTCGTATGGGCGCAAACATCAATGTGCACGGTCACGCTTCGGCGATTGTGCGCGGAGTGAAAAAGCTTTCCGGCGCGCAGGTGATGTCAACAGATTTGCGTGCTTCATTTGCTTTGATTTTAGCTGGTTTGGTGGCGGAAGGCGAAACTATTGTCAACCGCGTATATCATCTTGACCGCGGTTATGAGCATTTGGAAGAAAAATTTAAAGCCGTGGGTGCAAATATAGAACGCATAAAAGAAAGCGATTAGTTTTTTTTACTGGCGCAACAAAAAATTCAGCTAGCCTCTTGCGCTGGCGGTTATAAAATCCCATATAAATAAGTAGTTTTAGAGGGAGAAATAACCATGAGTAAAAAACAAAAGTTTAAAACAGAAGTCAGCAAGTTGCTGGATATTGTGATTAACTCGCTGTATTCGGAAAAATATATTTTTCTGCGCGAGTTGATTTCCAACGCCAGCGATGCTTGCGACAAGCTGCGTTATTATTCGCTGATGAAACCGGAAGTTACCAAAAACAACGGCGAATTTAAAATTATTATCACACCGAATGCCGAAGAAAATACGCTGACTATCAGTGATAACGGTATTGGTATGAACAAAGAAGATTTGGTTAATCATTTAAGTACAATCGCCAAATCCGGCACAGCTGACTTTGTTAATAATGCCAAAGACAACGGCTCGGTGGTGGATTTAATCGGTAAGTTCGGCGTGGGCTTTTATTCCGCCTTTATGGTGGCAAGCAAAGTTGAAGTTACCACCAAGAGAGCAGGAGAAGAACAGGCTTATAAATGGATTTCCAACGGTGTTGATGGTTTTGAAATTGAAGAAGCCGAAAAAGAAAAAAACGGCACGGATATTAAGCTGTTTTTGAAAGACGACGCTAAAGACTTTACCGACACTATTTATTTGCGCCACATAATCCGTACTTATTCCGACCACATCAACTATCCGATTGTTTTGGATTTAGGCAAAGCCGGCGAAGAAACCGTAAACACCGGCTCGGCTCTATGGACTAAGAATAAAGCGGAAATTACCGACGATCAATACAATGAATTTTATCATCACATTTCCCGTAACTTTGATACGCCGTGGATGCGCCTGCATTTCAAGGCGGAGGGAAGCATTGAATACACCGGATTGCTGTTTATTCCGTCTGAAGCTCCATACGATTTGTTTCAGCCGGATAGACAGCAAAGTTTGAAACTTTATGTCAACCGTGTGTTTATTTCGGATAAAGTAGATGATTTGATGCCGGCTTATCTGCGCTTTGTTAAGGGAATTATTGACAGCGCCGATTTGCCGTTGAACATTTCTCGTGAAATGCTGCAGCAAAACGCCTTAATTGCAAAAATCCGCACTGGTACAGTTTCGCGTATTCTTAAAGAATTGAAAAAACGCTCGGAAGACTATGACGATTATATGAAGTTTTGGAAAAACTTTGGTATGGCTTTCAAAGAGGGAATTTATGAAGATCCAGCTAATAGAGTGGAAATTGCCGAACTTTCGCGTTTTTATTCAACCAATTCCGAGGATAAGCTGACCTCGCTTGATGAGTATATCTCTCGTGTTAAAGAAGGGCAGACCACCATTTATTACATCACCGGCGATGATATTCCGACTTTGCGCAACAATCCGCAATTGGAAGCCTTTAAAGAAAAAGGCTTGGAAGTTTTGCTTTTGACTGATCCGATTGATGAATTTTGGGTTCAGACTTTGACTAACTTCAAAGGCTATCCGATTAAACATGTTTCTCAAGCCGACGTGGATTTGAAATTTGAGCGCAAAGAGCCGAAAGCTGATGAAGGCAGTTTGAAGAAACTTACCGACTTTATGGCTGATTTGTTTAAAAACGAAGTCGGCAAAGTTGTTCCGACCGAAAAATTGACCAAGAGTCCGGTTAGTTTGACGGTTGAAAACGGACAGATGAGCATTCACTTGGAGCGTTTAATGCGCAACCATCAGCAACAAACCGCATTTGCCAGCTCGCGAATTTTGGAAGTAAACCCTTATCACCCGTTGATTATTAAATTGGCGGACAGTATGTTTGATGACAAAGAACGTCCGACAGTGGAAGAAGTTTGCCGTTTGTTGCTTGACCAAGCTAAAATTGCCGAAGGCGAGGCAATTAGCGACAGTTCGTTCTTCAGTGAAAAACTCAGCGATTATATTCTGCGAGGCTGGAATAAATAATAAGCAGCCGATAAAAAACGCCTTGTTTGAAAAAAACAAGGCGTTTTGCTTTAGAATAAGCCAATATACTATCCCAAAAGCTAAATGAAAAATTCTTTAAATTCATTGTAAAATGATTATCTCTTTAAGGAGAAAAGGAGATTGCAATGCGTTTTATAAAGCCGATAAATCTAAATGAAAAATCATTTATTATGGATGTGCGTTTACCGGAAGAACAAGCGGTGGAAGAAATAGGTCTGCCACATATAAATCAGGATTTAGAAACGCTTAATCCTGCGGAATTTATAAAAGAAAACAATATCGGTAAAAATGAAACAATCAATATTTTATGCTCTTCAGGAGGTCGGGCATCGCAGGCGGCGGAAATGTTTGAAAAAGCAGGCTTTAATAATGTGGCGGTGATAATCGGCGGGCTGGTGGAAGCTGAATATGAAGGAGTGCCGATTATCCGTCATTAAAGCTTGCGTTTTGCGCGGCTTGTGATATAGTTCCGGCAAAGGAGAACTTTATGCCGGATTGGAAAATAGAAGACAAACATCAAGGGGTGATTTGCGGAATTGATGAAGCCGGACGCGGTCCGTGGGCGGGACCAGTTGTGGCAGGAGCTGCAGTGTTTTTAACGCGTGAAGTGGCGCCCGAATTATTGACACAGCTCAATGATTCTAAAAAACTTTCAGCTAAAAAACGCGAATATTTATATGAAATTTTGCGGCAGGAAGAGCAAGTCGGACATATTTTGTGCGGCATAGGCGAGGCGAGTTCGGCGGAAATTGATGAGCTTAATATATTGCAGGCTACATTTTTAGCAATGCGCCGCGCGGTGGAAAAATTGCCGCAAAAACCAGACATTGCATTGATAGATGGTAATTGTCTGCCAAAGGATTTTCCTTGCGCAAATGAATGTTTTATCGGCGGAGACGGTAGGTCATATTCCATTGCGGCGGCAAGTATATTGGCTAAAGTTTATCGAGACTGGCTGATGAAAGATTTGGCAAAACAGTATCCGTATTACGGGTTTGAAAAAAATGCTGGTTATGGTACTAAAGCTCATATAGAAGGCTTGCGTCTGCATGGTGTAACACCGCAGCATCGGCGCAGCTATCGCCCGATTAAGGAATTTTTAGCAACCGGAAAATAAATCCGGCTTGCAATTTGCAATAAAGTGCGGTATAAAGCTTTTCGTGTGAAATGAAGTTGTACACAAGTTGTACACTAGCCGATTAGAAAATTATTAAGTTATTGTTTTTGCAAACAAAATTATTGCAGGCGTAGCTCATCAGGATAGAGCGACTTCCTCCTAAGAAGTAGGCAGGCGGTTCGAGTCCGCCCGCTTGTACCATTTTAGAAAATACTATCTAATAGTCTTTCAAGTGCTGATGATTCAGATTTTGGTTCATCAACTAGATTTTCTTCTTCAATTAAATCGCCGATGCTGTCTGCTGAAACGTTATCCTCAATCAATGAGCCAATATCGTCATCTTCGGTGTCAAGAGGGTTAATATTATGCGCAGCCAGCATTACATCGTGCCAAATTTCTGCCGGAATAGTGCCGCCACCGACTTTGTTCATCGGCTTTTCATTGTCGTTGCCGACCCAAACCGCCGCCACATAGCCTCCAGCCCAGCCCACAAACCAAGCATCGCGGTAGTTTTGGGTGGTACCTGTTTTTCCGGCGGCAAAATACGGCAGCTGCGCTTTTTTACCAGTGCCGCGCGTGATGACGTGATTTAGCATCTGCGCCATTTGCTTAACAATATTGCCGTCAATAATCTGTTTGGGTTTGCCCGATTGGCGCACATAAAGTTGATGACCGTCTTTGCTGGAAATTTCATTGATAGCATGTGCCCAAACCGCTTGACCGCCGTTAGCCAGCACGGCGTATGCCGTCGCCATGTCCAATACTTTAACGCCGTTTGCGCCCAAAACCATAGATGGCGTCAGGCTGATTTTGGTGCTGATGCCCATTTTGCGGGCATTGGAGGCAATGTCTTTGAGATATAATTCCTTGGAAAGCGCTGCGGTTGCCACGTTCAGCGAGTGGGTGAGGGCATAGTCCAACGTTACATTGCCGTAATAGCGTTTACTGTAATTTGACGGTTGCCATTTGCCGATTTTGAGCGGGGCGTCATTAACCATACTGTCAGGAGAAAAGCCGTATTGCAAAGCCGTGAGATAGACAAACGGCTTGAATGCCGAGCCGGATTGACGGATTGCCTGCACCGCACGGTTAAATTGGCTGCGGTTATAGTCCATGCCGCCGACCATAGCTTTGATTGCGCCGTTATAGTCCATAACCACAATTGCGCCTTCGCTGACGTTTTTGCCTTTGGCGCCCCAAATATGCGAACGCAGGATTTTTTCGGCGCTTTCCTGCAATTGTTGGTCTAAGGTAGTCATAACGTTGATGTCAACCGTGCGTTCGCCTATGTAGCTGTTAACTTCGTCATAAACATATTGGGCAAAGTGTTTGCCGCCACTGACGCGGTATTGCTGACCATTGTTGATTGGCAAAGCTTTGGCAGAAGCGTATTGCTTTTGATTTATATAGTCGCATTCCAGCATATTGTGCAAAACCACATTGGCGCGTTCCAGTGATTTTTCACGGTTTAAAATCGGGTTGTAGCGGTTCGGAGCTTTAAGCATACCCGCCAAAATTGCCGCCTCGCGCAAATTTAAATCATCGGCACTTTTGTTAAAATACCAGTTAGCGGCGGCTTCGGCGCCATAGTTTCCAGACCCCCAATAAACGCGGTTCAGATACAGCGCCATAATCTGATTTTTGGTCAGCTTATTTTCCAGCCAAAATGCCAGCAGCAATTCCTGAACTTTACGTTTAATATTTTTGTTTGGCGTTAAAAAGATGTTTTTCGCCACTTGCTGTGTGATGGTTGAGGCGCCTTGAGCATAACGCCCACGGAACAAGTTGGTAATCATGGCGCGCCCAAAGCCCCAGACGTCAAAGCCGAAATGCTTATAAAAGCGACGGTCTTCAGTGGCAATAATGGCGTTGGTCAAATTTTTTGGCAGATTATTCGGATATATCACCTCAGCATAAACATTGCCGAACGAGGCAATATCGCTACCGTTTTCCGCCATAATGGTGGTGGAAGGCTGGCGGGTTTGCGCCACAGCCTTTGCAATATCCGGCATGGTAAAATAGCAATATGCCACATAAGAGCCGACAGTGATAAACAAAAACAGCCCCAGCCACAAGCCGAGAATAAACAAAGTCTTCAATCGCGAAGAAGTACTGTTTTTCTTTTTTGCCGAGTGTTTTTTCTTGGGCGCCGATTTCTTTTTGGCAGCGCTTTTTGCTTTGGTTTTACGCACAGTGTCTTCTAAAATTACCAAGCCTTTTTTGAGGTTGCGGCGGATTTTTTGTTTTACATTTTGCGGCATTTTATTCTCTCGTTTTCAGTCAAATAATCTTAGCTTGCACTATATATAAAATAAGTTAAAGAAGGTTTTATAAACAAAAGCGTAAAGAAAAATTTTTAATGCTTGGCGAACGCATAAAAAGCCGTTATATTGGCGGGTAAGGAGAAAATAAAAATGGCAAAAGTTTGTTTGATTGATGGTTCAGGCTATATATTTAGGGCGTTTTACGCCTTGCCAACCATGACGGCGCCAAATGGTAAGCCGGTAAACGCCGTATACGGCTTTTTAACTATGTTTATGCGGCTGATAAAGGCTATTCCATGTGACTATTGCGTGGTGTTGTTTGATGCCAAGCGCAAGAACTTTCGCAATGATTTTTTTGCCGATTACAAAGCAACGCGAGCCGAGATTCCGGAGCTTTTAATCCCCCAGTTTGAGCTGATTTATAAAACAGTAGAAAATTTGAATTTGCCGTGTATTTTACAAGAAGGTTACGAAGCGGATGATTTGATTGCCACCTACACAAAGCAAGCTGTTGACGCTGGAAATGATGTGGTAGTGGTTTCGGCGGATAAGGATTTGATGCAGCTGATACGTCCGCATGTGGAATTTTATGATGGTATGAAAGATAAGTTCTTTTCGCCGGAAGATGTGCATGAAAAGTTTGGCGTTTATCCGGATAAGGTTGTTGATGTGCAGGCACTTTCCGGCGATAAAATTGATAATATTCCTGGGATTCCAGGGATTGGTCCGAAAACGGCGGCAGAGCTGGTTAATATGTTCGGTTCATTGCAGGGAGTGTTGGATAATGCCGATAAAATCAAACAAAACAAGCGGCGTGAACTTGTACTGCAAAATAAGGAAAACGCTGAACTTTCGCTGAAGTTGGTGACGCTGAAAAATGATGTACCGGTTAAACATTCACTTGAAGATTTTAAATGTCAAGCGCCGGACGCTGAAACTTTGTTGAATTTTGTGGCAGAATTGGGCTTTAAAAGCATTTTGCCTAAGCTGCAAAAATGGGTGGAAGAGCGTTGTTGCACTTTGGGCGGCGCTCCTGCTGCAGCTAAAAAAGAAGAGCCAGCACGCTATCTTAAAATTCAAAACCGTGATGATTTAAAGGCTTTGTATCAAGAAATTATTTCGGCGCAGCAATTTAGCTTTCAGGTTCTGTATAACGGGATAGAACCGGAGGCTTTGAGTATCAGTACGGCGGCAAACAGCGCCTATTATCTGCCGATTCCGCAAGTGGCGGGTGAGGCGGATTTGTTTGCGCACCATGATGTGTCGCAGCTGGATAGTGAGACAGTCAAAAAGTTTCTGTTCTCAGTTTTGGAAAATCAGAATATCTTAAAAATTGCCTTGGATTTGAAAACGCAATGGCATTATTTGAATAAAATTTGCGGCAAACAGCTGGATTTGTGGCCGTATCACGATGTTGCGGTAATGTCGTATGATGTGGATAGCTCGCTGCATGAGCATACGTTGTCGGTTTTGAGCGATATGCTGCTGGATAAAAAAATAGCGCAGCCGAAACTGACGCAGAAAATCAAGAAAATAGACTTTTTCAGTCAGGAATACGGCAATTATGTTTTTGAAAGCGCAGATTATGTGCTGCGGCTTTATTATATTTTGAAAGACAGTCTGTTTCATGAGCATAAAATGTATGTTTATGAAATGCTTGATCGCCGCTTGCTGCAAGTTTTACTGAAAATGGAAGACGAAGGAATTACCATTGATGAAAACTGCATGGCGGAATTGAACAATGAGTTTGCCCGCCAAATGAGCAAGATTGAAAGCGAAATTTTTGCGCTTGCCGGTATGGAATTTAATTTGGGGTCGCCAAAGCAAATCGGCGAAGTCCTTTTTGACAAGCTGGGTTTCAGCGGGGCGAAAAAAACTGCGGGAACAGGCAATTATAACACCAGCGCCGAAGTTTTGGAACAGCTGGCGGAAGAACATGAAATCGCCGCCAAAATTTTGGAATGGCGCAGCTATGCCAAGCTTAAATCAACCTACACTACGGCTTTGCTGGAAGTAAAAGACCAAAACAACCGCGTGCATACCACTTTTTCGCAAACGGTAGTGAACACAGGGCGTTTGGCGTCATCTAATCCGAATTTGCAGAATATTCCGAACCGCTCGGAAATCGGGCGTAAAATCCGCGCCTGCTTTGTAGCGCGCAAGGGCTATAAAATTGTGGCGGCGGACTATAGCCAAATGGAGCTGCGCCTGCTGGCATCGGTTGCCGATGTTAAAGCCCTAAAAGAGGCGTTTGCCGCCGGTGTAGATATTCATGCCGCCACAGCCGCTCGGGTGTTTGGGCTGAAGCCGGAAGAAGTTGACCGCGAACACCGCAGCCGCGCCAAGGCTATCAATTTTGGCATTGTTTACGGAATATCCCAGTTTGGCTTGGCTAAACAAATCGGTACTACCAAAGAAATTGCTAAACAATATATAGATTCTTATTTTGCTGTTATGCCGGAAGTTAAAACCTATATGGAAAAAACAATTGAGTTTGCCCGCAGTCACGGCTATGTACTGACGCCGTTGGGGCGTAAATGTGCCGTGCTGGGGATTAACGACAAAAATCACCGCATTGTTTCATTTGCCGAACGGGCGGCGATTAACGCGCCGATACAGGGCGGGGCTGCAGATATTGTAAAACTGGCTATGCAAAAAGTTTATTATGCTATGCAAAAACATCAGCTGGACGGGCGTCTGCTGCTGCAAGTGCATGATGAACTGGTGCTGGAAGTTAAGGCAGAATACGCTGAACAGACCGCTGCTTTATTGCAGAAAATAATGGAAGATGTAGCCGATACGGCAGTAAAAATGGTGGTGGAAACCGGTATTGGCGACACTTGGGCTTCAGCGCATTAAAACAAATAAAAACAAGTATGTATTAACCTTTCAGTCATAAATTATGCCGTATAAAGGAGATAATAGATTAAAAGGAGAATGCAAAATGAAAAAATATTTGTTAATTGCTGCAGGTTTGCTGGCTGCTGTTTCTGCAAATGCCGGTGAATATCGTCCGTATGTCGGTTTTGACTATGTTAATATGACACCGAACTTGAAAGGCAGATATGAAAATACTCATGCTGATAACTATGATTTGGGCAGTCTGACCGCTGGTGTAAAATTTGTGGACTATGGTTCAATAGAATTTTTTGCCGAATGCTCTACGCAAGAAAAGAAAGTTATCGGCTCTAATGTTGCCCGCAGCCGTTTGTATGGCTATGGCGCCGATGTATTGATTGATATGTACAATGTTTCTGACGCCACAATTTTAGGTTCGGTCGGTTATGGTCGTATTTCTTCTAACTTAAAATATAACGGCAAAAACGATAAAGACACTGCAAATGCTCTGCGTCTTGGTGTTGGCGGGGAAATCAACCCGACTCCGGAATGGGGTTTCCGTGCAATGTATCGTTATTCTTTAGCTGACGGTGATGCATATAATAACAGCAAGGAATTTACTATCGGCGCCCGCTACTACTTCTATTAGTAAGGAAACTCGTCTAATGGTCTACTACTTTTAACTTTTTGTGCTTGTGTATTAGTTTGTACACGGCGCAAAAAAGTTAATACGTATTAGCCTCATTATCCGAGTTTCTGAGAGTTTGTGTTAGAACCGCGAAAGAGAGAAAATTCACGTACTTCTGTGTACGCTAAAATTTTCTCTCTTCTTTATAAATTTATATAATCTTATTTTAGTTCATATTTTTCGTAGCAGGCTTGGAGGATTGGCAGGTATTTTTCCGGCAAACTGAAATTTTCGGGATACGGGTGCTGCAGCAAATCGTGAATATCCGGATTTATCGCCACTTCCTGCGGAATAAAGTGCCGACAGAAAGCATACATCGCCGCCGCTGAATTTTCAGTATTATAACCGATTTTCTGCAGTAAAATTTCCAGATTATTTTCTTTTACTTTTTCAGCATCGTTCAAATCATACCACAAGCCGATACCGTTTTCCGCTAGCTTTTGCCATGGAAAAGCAACCCCTGGGTCCGGCTTGCGGGTCGGAGCGATATCCGAATGTCCAACCACATTTTGCGCCGGAATATGATGACGTTCGATAATCCCTTGGCATAGCTCAATCAGGCTGTTTATCTGCCGTTCGCTGTATGGTTCCTGCCCCATGGACATAGAACTGATTTCTATACCGATAGAGTTATGATTCAGGTTGTTAAATTCCCGCCACGAACTTATACCAGCGTGCCAAGCGCGTTTTTCTTCTGGAACCAGTTGAGTTACATCGCCGTTCAATCCCACCACATAATGAGCGCTGAGCTCTTCTTTATCCAGCACGGAAATCATATCTTTAGTGTCGTGCGCACTGCAATGTAAAACCAAAGCGCTGATTTGAGAGGGACGCTCATTAAAATACGGCAGCATGTGTGTTCTCATTTTTTCCTCTATAAACAAATAAATGAATATTGGGTCGGGTAGTCTTTCGGTTGACTAATCAATCCCAGATGCGTGTTGCGGCGATAGCTGAAATAGCCGTTTTGCGCCGGATATGTATCTATATGCGAATTAACGACATTGTCAATCCCCAAATTATGGATTTTATCTTCCAAGTAACCGCTCAAATCAAAATAAAAATGTTCACCGGCTTTTCCGGCGGCAAAATATTTTTCATTAGCGGAATTTTCTTTTAGCAATGTTGCCCGCATATCGTTCTGCACCTCAAACGAAGCCTGTTGCATACAAGGTCCGATTGCAGCGGCAATATCTTTCAGTTCCGCGCCTTTACGCAGCATTAAAGCCACGGTGTTCTCCACCACTCCGCGATAAGCTCCACGCCAGCCGGCATGTGCCGCGCCGATAACCCCGTGCTTATAATCCGCCATCAGCACTGGCGCGCAGTCGGCGGTTTTTATTCCTAGCAAAATATTGGGATTGGTCGTGACAGCTCCATCAGCCGTAACCGTAAATTGCTGCGGAAGATTGGCTTCAACCACCGTATTGGAAACACCTTGATTCAGCGTGAACATATCCTCATAATTTTTATGAAAATGCGCGGTGATAATCTCAAAATTCTGGCGCACCGCGACTTTTGAATCTTGGCTGTTATAGTTTGTGTTCAGCGAAGCGTATTTGCCTTGCGACACACCGCCTTCAGCACCAAAAAAGCAATGCTTGGCAGCAATCAAATTAGAAGCCCGCCAACTCATAAAAAGCTCTCCCCGAATTTCATCGGTTCCAAATTGTAATAAGCGCAGATTGTTTGAGCGATATCGGCGTAAGTTTGGCGCTGTCCGATATTTTGTGTCTGCACTTTTTTTCCAAACATCAAAACCGGCACTTGCTCGCGCGTGTGATCGGTTCCGGCGTAGGTTGGGTCGCAACCATGGTCGGCAGTAATAAAGACAATATCGTCATCATTCAGCAGCGTCAATAAATCCGGCAAGCGAGAGTCAAAATATTCCAATCCGCGCGCATAGCCGGCAACATCGCGGCGATGACCATAGACCATATCAAAATCCACAAAATTTGTGAAAACAATCGCATCATGCGGCGCTTTTTTAACCTGTTCCAGCGTCACGTTCCAAAGCTCTTCCAAGCCGCTGGCTTTATAGGCTTGCGTAATTCCTGAACCAGCATAAATATCGCGGATTTTACCAACTGAAATAACTTCATGTCCGGCATTTGCCGCTTTATTTAAAACCGTAACTTCCGGCGGTGTAACAGAATAGTCGTGACGATTTTGGGTGCGGGTAAATTCTCCTTTATGCTCGCCCACAAACGGACGGGCGATAATGCGGGCGATGTTATACGGCTTTGCCGCTTTAAAAGCGACTTCACAAAGTTTATACAGACGTTCCAGCCCAAAATGTTCTTCATGGCAGGCAATTTGCAGCACGCTGTCGGCGGAGGTGTAAAAAATCGGCTTGCCGGTTTTCAGGTGTTCTTCGCCCAGTTCTTCTATAATAACCGTACCGGACGCAGCTTTATTGCCCAATATACCGTCAATACCGCCTTTAGCGCAAATTTCCGCAATCAATTCCGGCGGAAAAGACGGATAATCAGGCTTAAAATAGCCCCAGTCAAACAGTACCGGAGTTCCAGCCATTTCCCAATGTCCAGAAGTGGTGTCTTTACCTTTGCTGATTTCTTTGGCGTGACCGAACTTATGCCCGATTGTAAATGCAGGCTTGTTTTGGCAATGCAAATCTGCTTTGTCGCCGCTGGCTTCAAATCCAACCTGCTGCAAGCCTAAATAAGCCAAATTAGGCACTTCCAATTTGCCTTGTTTTTGAGCAATATGCGCAAATGTGTTTGCGCCGATATTAGAAAAAGCGGCTGCATCAGGCGCACCGCCAATTCCAAAAGAGTCCATCATCAAGATAATTACTTTGCCGCTCATTTTATATCTCCTCTACAGTAATTTTGTTAGAGATATAATGGCATAGTTTTGTAAAATTTCAATAGTGAATTTATTGCAACTGCTGCGGATAACGGCAGGTATTCAGTTTGATTTGCGACCGCGGCATCATCATTATATCTTCTGATTTTTCCGGCTTTTCGCCAGCCGCGGCAAAAACTTCTTCTGCATAGGCTTTTTTTGCGGCGTAAAGCAAAAACAGCGGACGTTCCAATTTAAGTTTGCCTAAAACTTCTTCCAGCGCCTCAAAGCTGTCATAAATTGTGCCGGCAAAATAAAGATAATTTTTCAGCTCAGATTTTTGATTTTGTGTTGATGTATTCATTTTTTCACCTCGTTCTAAAATAATTGCGACAATAAAAACTTAATAATGGTTAAAAAAGTTTTAAACATAAAACATCGTCTATCTTGACAAAGATTTAACCTGAAAACCAAGGAGTCGGGCAGGGAAATTTTTTTACATGCTTAAATATTTCTGCGGCTCTTCATGATGAAACTGCAAAGCCTTATGCGGTATGGTGTAAATATTTTTATCCCAATCATCGACTATTTGACTGATAATATTGCGGCTGTTTTCAAAGCCTCCGTGCAAATGCTCGGTTGATGATAAATCCTGAATTATAACGTTGGCAAAGGTATGTGTTTTCATGGTTTCCTCCTTTTGCTGAATTGATATAAAAGATATAATTTTTATTAGAGGCAATAAAACCAGCGCACCGCCTAAAGTCTAGCTGAAAATTCGGTTAGGTGCGTTTAAAAAAACAGGCTAGACTAAGCGGAAGGAAATATCCCTTACCCGCACTAATAACAAAAAAAGCCCGCCTAAAGGCGAGCCGAACTAGATAATTATTAATTTTAAGTATAAAAATTAATTGTCTTCTTGTTGTGTAATAGCCTTAATTAAATTACAAATAAATAACGCATCTGAAACTTCAAAGAACATTGGGTTTGCATTCGTTGTATCTTTTTGAATTAAAATTCCATTTTGATATGGTTCATGAGATAATATTTTAGAATATACTATACGAAATTTGTTATATTTACCACCAAAATAAATATGTTTATTTGTCAGAATGAAAATACCAGTATCCTCATATTCTAAAACTTTATTATGAATTGGTTCTCCTTTATAAGAATTCTGTCTTAAATATAATCCTTTAGCGACTCTTACACTATATCCTGTAGAACCACCTTTATAAAAAATTTTATCTTTAATTATTGAATATTTTATAGATTCTTCAGAGTAAAGAATATTTTCATTTTTTTGAAAATTAAACATAGAGTTACGATTTATTTCTGTTTCAGGTAATTCTCCTTTCATTATTTTTCTAAGTAGGATATATTTATTTAATTTAGACAATATTTCAGTAGCGTTATTTTCATTAAATTCTCCATAATAGCAAAATTGTCTGATATTTTTTTCTAATTCTTCAGATA
>CAVIDY010000024.1:0-22304 GCA_963641885.1 Bacteroidaceae bacterium | reverse complement strand
CTTATGAATTTTATAGCTATTCAAAAATTTTGCTGTGGCGGCGGTGAAATGGTTGATGATATCGCTGCGACCGGTATCTAAGGCGGCAATTTGCGCCATATCATCAGCCGAAAGTTTGAAATCCCAAACATCAAAATTTTGCTCTATACGCTCTTTATGCACGGACTTTGGAATTACCACAACGCCACGGTCAACATTCCAACGCAAAATCACTTGCGCTGCTGTTTTATTATATTTTTTAGCGATATTATTCAGCGTTTCGTTTTGGAAAATACCTTTAGTTCCCTCTGCGAAAGGTCCCCAAGCTTCCGGTTGCACGCCAAACTCATTCATAATAGCAATAGCCTCTTTTTGCTGGAAGAACGGGTGCAGCTCCACCTGATTAACCATCGGTGTAACTTTAGCATTAAAGCACAAATCGGCTAAACGGTCAGGATAGAAGTTTGAAACACCGATAGCGCGGATTTTGCCTTCATTGTATAATTCTTCCATAGCGCGCCACGAGCCGTAATAATCGCTGAATGGCTGATGAATCAAATATAAATCCAAGTAATCCAAGCCTAATTTTTCTAGCGAAGTATAAAAAGCTTTTTTAGCGTTTTCATATCCGGCGTCTTGAATCCACAATTTGGTGGTAATAAACAACTCATCACGCTTGATTCCGCTTTTGGCAATGGCTTTGCCTACCGCTTCTTCATTCATATAAGCGGCAGCGGTGTCAATCAAACGATAGCCAGTTTCTAGAGCTTCGCCGACAACTTTTTCACATTCAGCGGCTTCGGGAACTTGAAAAACGCCAAAACCAAGCATAGGCATTTCCACACCGTTATTCAGTTTTTTATATTCCATCGCAATCTCCTTTTATTTTGTTGGTTTAAGCGAACCATAAAAGAACGAGGCTGTAGCGCCACCGTCAATTAAAAAGTCCGAACCGGTAATAAACGCACCAGCAGAAGTCATCATCAATTCGGCGACATTAGCAACTTCATCAGCTGTCCCCGGACGTCGTGCTGGACATTTGGCAAACATATTTTTATAGAAATCGCCGCGCGGACCGTTAAATTCATCAATCGCCAGCGGTGTAACGATAATCCCCGGAGAAATAGAATTGATGCGCGCACCACGTTCGCCCCATTTAACGGCTTCTGCCATTACTCGTTTAACATTGCAGCGTTTAGCCAGCTGATAAGCGTGCAATGTATCGCGGATATTTTCCGGCTGCAATAAATCTAATTTCAGCAGATTTTCAGTTGGAGTACAAGCCAATTGCTCATCTTGTTCCGGTGTTAAAGCCGGCATACGGTGACCGGATTGGCTGGAAATAGTCACACCGACACCGCCTTGTTTAATCACTTTGCCGACTTCTTCCAGCAACACCGCCGTGCCGTATAAATCAACCTTCAAAATTGTTTCTATCGGCGCTTGGCTCGGCGACACACCAGCTGCGTTAACAAGCATAGCAATTTCGCCGTATTTTTGCCCGACTGCAATCATATTTTTTATAGAATCGCGTGATGATAAATCCATTTCTATGGCTTCAACGTCAAAGCCGGCGTTAGTCATGGTTTGAGCAATCGCTTGCGCATTGTGCAAATTTTTATCGCCGATAATAATTTTTTTATCGGCGTCGAGACGGCGGGCAATCGCCATTCCGATTTGCCCTGCGCCGATTAAAAGCATTACATCTTTAGTCATGAAAAAACTCCTTTTATTTCAATTTATTGTATTCTTCATCGGTTACAGGTTCCAGCCATTCGTTGGAGGCGCCTTCTGCCGGAACAGCCAAGGCGATATGCGTAAACCAGCTGTCTTTAGCCGCACCGTGCCAATGCTTTACCTCTGCCGGAATATTTACCACATCACCGGCATGCAGTTCTTGCGCCGGTTTGCCCCATTCCTGATAATAGCCACGTCCGGCGGTAACCAGCAGAATTTGTCCGCCTTTGTGATGAATATGCCAATTATTGCGGCATTTAGGCTCAAAAGTTACGTTAGCTATATGTACACCCTCGTTTGTCAGAGGCTGCAAATAGCTTTTACCAATAAAATATTTAGCATAAGCCACATTTTCGGTGCCAAAGCCAAAGAGTACGTTTTTAGCAGCCGCTTCAGAGGCAATGTTCAAAATTTCCGCCACTTGTTCATCAGTCAAGCCATTGTGTTTGCCTATATTGATATGGCTGTTGAGCTGGCTTTCCACACCGTTAAGGGAAGCAAGCATGGCAATAGTTGCCAGTTCACGAGTTTGCCAATCCACATTATCACGGGCAAAAATATCACCGAACAAATGGGATTTCAAATATTCATCAACCGCCGGAGCAAACTCAAACAGTTTGCCTTTTACCGGAGTGCCGACAAGTTTGGTTTGATTTTCCGTACCAAATTCCAAGCTTGTGCCTTGCGGTTTAGCCGACGGCAAAGCGCCTTGCTCGTCTTTATTGCCGCGCTCTTCTTCCAAAGCCATCAGCGTGCCGAGGGCGTTCAAGCTGCGCGGAAATCCGCAGTAAGCATAGGCTTGAGTCAAAATTTCTTTATATTCATTAACGGTGACGCCGTTATCCAAGCCTTTAGTCAAAGCTTCTTTTAAGCCTTTTTGATCGCCGCGCGCTGCGTATGCGGCAGCTTCGGCAATGGATTGTTGTTTTGCATTCAAACTATCTTCAGCCATAGTATTTTCTCCTAAAAATAAAGATGTTCCAATAATGATTGTACTTAAAACTTTTTTCAGCATTTTAAACTCCATAATTTATTGTTTGAAGTGAGTGTAATCTTTAGAGCTTACTCTAAGTCAAGACTTTTTTTGAAAAAAAATAAAAAAATGAGTTCTTGCTTTATATTCTTGCTTTATATTTAAAATCACTATATAGAGCTTTATTAAGTTTATAACAAAAAACAACCTCCTCCGTTTGTTGGAGGTTTATTTTTGAGGAATATTAAAATGATTAGCTTATTTGCAGTTTTTATAGGCGGCGGTTTTGGTTCGGTTCTGCGTTGGCTCTGCTGCAGTTTTATACCATCGCACTGGGGCACAATGATTGTGAATATTACTGGCGCATTTTTAATTGGCTGCGCCTATGCCTATTTTGCAAAAAGCAGCTTGAGCGCCGATGCTAAGTTATTTATAATGACTGGTTTACTCGGCGGATTTACCACATTTTCAACTTACTTATTAAATTTTATCACTTTACTAAATGAAAATAAAATTGCCGAGGGAGTGGCTTATTTAATAATATCCATATTGATTGGCTGTTTATTTTTGCTTGCAGGTATAAAATTAACCGCCTAATTTTTTTATTGACTCTTTATATAAAATAAATAAATTAAAGACCGTTTATCTTATAATTCTGTTTAATTATGGTTTTAAAATTTATCACATGTTCAGGTGCCGACGAACACACAAACATTGATGATTGTTGGCTTTGGCGAAAGAATACCCTATGATGGAAATTGGTATTCAGGTTTCACACGCGAATCTCACTAAAAATCCACCGCGTTTTGACTGGCTGGTTGCGCTGCATGACAAGGTTGTCAAACAGCATCTTGCTCCCAACATCGCATTGCACATCTGCGGCGAATGGGTGCAGCAGTTTGCAAACCGTGAGATGCTTCCAGAAGTTGACTACTTTTTGTCTTTGGCTGACGGTAGTCATGGTTTTTTTATAAAACGTCTGCAAGTTGACCTTTCGATAGGCAACAACTATCTCATCAACTTTGGGCGTTTCTGTCAAGCAATGACAGACCGAGCACGCTTGCCGATAGTGCTGCCGTATAATGACAGCAACGCTGGTTTTATTTATCGCCTATATAGCAAGGACGTAATGTTTGATTGCTTATTTAGCGATTTCCAAAGCGAAGATATCCTGCCGCAAAAATACGAACGTCCAGTCTTTAAGAACAGATTGCAAGGATATTGTGGCGGTTTAGGTGCGGAAAATATCGCCGCCGAACTGCAAAAGCTCGCAAAAATTCTCAGTTCCAAGCGCAAAATTTATATTGACGCCGAGAACCTACTGAAAGACGACCACGGATATTTGGATTTGCACAAATGCAAAGCCTATATCCAAAACGCTTTGTCGGCAGCAAAGTAACTGACATCTTTTAACGAAAGACCGCTTTAACTGATAAAGCGGTCTTTCGTTTTTATATGGAAAAAGGCTCCAGCACTCTCGGCAGCACGCCTTTCAAAGCAGAAATGCAAACACCATAATTGGTTATGGCAACGCCAGCTTGTTCGCATTTATAAATCCGCGACAAAATTTCTTTGCGGTTGATTGCACAGCCGCCGCACTGAATCACCAGCTTATAGTCGGTTAAATTAGCGGCGAAATCACAGCCGCTGACATGATCAATCTGCAGATTTTTTCCGGTTTTCTTTTTCAGCCAGTTTGGAATTTTCACCCGCCCGATATCATCTTCAACTGCGTGATGCGTGCATGATTCGGCAATCAGAATTTTATCCCCGTCTTGCAGTTTGTCTATCATCTCCACACCTTTGACCATTTTTTGCAAATCGCCTTTGAAGCGCGCCATCAAAATGGAAAAAGTCGTACACTTGATATCCGCCGGTGTTTCGGCAACCATTTTATCAACCACCTGCGAGTCACAAACCACCAAAGCCGGCGGATTTTTGAAATTTTGCAGCACCGCCTGATAATCATTTTCTTTAACAACCAACACATTTTGCCCGTGGTCCAAACAATCGCGGATAGCTTGTACTTGCGGCATAATCAAACGTCCTTTCGGAGCCTCGTAATCTATAGGAATAATCATCACCACCGTGCTGTGAGCAGGCACCAAATCGCCAAGCAACGGACGGCTGTTTATAAAATCTTCAGGACACACCTTTATCAGCGCCGCTTTAAGCTCATTTAAAACTCTGTCGCGGGAACTTTTATCTACAGCGCTGACAGCAATCCCGTCAGCCGCGGCAATGCTATATTTATCCGCTTTGTTATAAACTTTAATCAGTGGAATTTTATGCTGGCTGGCAAGAGAGATTATCTGTTTTTCGACATTACCTATTTTATCGCCCTCACACACCATAATTGCAATATCTGCGCGGTCTAAAACTCGAGCGGTTTTAGCCAATCTTTTTTCCGAAAGCGCTGTTTCATCACCAAAACCTGCGGTATCCAGCCACAAAACTGGTCCCAAAGGCAAAAGCTCCTGCGCTTTTTCCACCACATCGGTAGTAGTTCCGGCAATATCGGAAGTTATCGCAGTTTCTTGACCAGTCACCAAGTTTAAAAAGCTTGATTTTCCGGCGTTTACACGTCCGAAAATGGCAATTTGCAAGCGTAAAGATTTTGGTGTGTTCTGCATTTTTATTTCTCCTTAAATTTTTGCCAATTAGCGGCGATAATTTCTGAAAACTCACAAACAGGAATATTAAAAGCGACGGCAATTTTTTCCGCCAGCAGCGGCAGATTTTGCGGCAAAGACTGAACGCCCTTTTGTCCTGACTGATATGGTCCGTCCGTTTCTAAAAGCAGCTGCTGAATATTAAGCCGCTGCAGCAATTCGGAATAATTTTTTTTGCGTAATATTGAAAAATTTAATCCCAAATAAAAACCATACTTCTGCAGCTCTTTGCCCCACTCTGCCGAACCTGTGAACGAATGGAAAATTGTTTTTTCCGGCAAAACAGGCAGCAGCGGACGCAAAATTTCATCAGCTTTTACGGCATGTATAATCAACGGACGCTGATATTTTTTTGCCAAAGCAATTTGTGTCTGCAAAATTTCCATCTGTTCGCCAGTGTTTGGATTCTTCAGCCTGTCAATTCCACATTCGCCCAACCATAACTGCGGATTCTGCTGCAAAAGGCTTTCCAGCCGCTCCACCCAATCTGCCGATGCTTCGGCAATATACCACGGGTGCACGCCGATAGCCGGAATAACTCTCTTAAATTCAGAGGCAATGCCCAGCACTTTTTGCCAATCGGTCGGGTGCGATGAAATGTTAACAAATTCGCACACATTGTTTTTGTTGGCATTTGTTACTACATTTTTAACATCTGCCGGACTATAATCCTGCAAATGAATATGGGTATCAGCATAATTCATTTTATAAAACCCTTTAATATTGAGGAGATAATAGCAATTATGAGCATTTTTACAAGACCTGTTTTACAAATAAATTTAGACAACCTTGTCGCCAACTATAAAAAACTACGGGAGATTGCTTCTCCGGCGGTTGCCGCTGCCGTAGTCAAAGACAATGCCTATGGTTTGGGCGCCGAAATGGTGGCGGAAACTTTGTATAATAAAGCGGATTGCCGCAACTTTTTTGTGGCGCATGCGGTAGAAGGCGAACGAATCGCTCATTTAGTACCGGAAGCTAAAATATATGTGCTGCAGGGAATTGGCGCTGATAGTTTGGCTCTTTTTGAGAAATATAAGCTGATTCCGGTTATTGCCTCGCCGGAAATGCTGCAGTTTTGGAAAGAACACGAAATTAAAGACGTGAAACCGGTTATTCAGGTTGAAACCGGACTAAACCGTTTGGGTTTTCGTTTGGAAGATTTGGAAAAACTGAACGCTAACGATTTGAAAATATTTTCTTTTGTGCTGAGCCATTTAGCCTGCGCTGATGAAAAAGACCACTTTATGAATCTGCATCAACTGGATAATTTCAATTTTATCCGCCAGCAATATTTTCTTAAAACTCCGGCTACGCTGTCGGCGTCGGACGGGGCGTTTCTCGGCGCAGATTTCTGCTGCGATATGGTACGCTTGGGCGCGGCTATGTATGGTATAAACACAGCTCCGTACCGTTTGAATCAGATGCAGAATATTATCACGGTAAAAGCTCCGGTTTTGCAGATTGCCAATTTGCCAAAAGGAGATTTTGTAGGCTATTCGGCAACTTACCGTGCGGCGACAAACCGCAGAATAGCTATTGTCTCGATTGGTTACGGTGACGGATTGCCGCGTTCGCTCTCCAATGTCGGCAAGGTGTTTTTCAATGTGTGCGGCAAGTGGAATGAAGCGCGCATTATCGGACGAGTTTCTATGGATAATGTAATTTGCGATGTGACTTGCATAGACAATTTGCAAGTCGGAGATTGGGGATATTTGGTGTTTGATGAATATACTTTGGACGATATTGCCCGCGATGCCGGAACTATCAGCTATGAGGTATTGTCGAGATTGGGTAAAAATCCGCGTTTTGTGCGTGAAATTCTGCCTGCAAAATAAAAAAATCTGCCGATAAATCAAAAAACTGTTGATTTATTTATTAAAAAGGTTTTCTTATGTTAAAGATGTGTTACAGTCATCTAAATTTATGTTGAGTTAATTTATTTTTAGGAAGGATGAAATGAAAACTATTACCCGTATCAGCATTACTGAAGCAATCTATGAAGAAATCGGCTTATCCCGCAAAGATTCCGGCGATGTTTTGGATATGATTTTAGATGAAATCAGAGATGAATTGGTTAGTGGTCAGGATGTAAAAATTTCTTCGTTCGGCACATTCAGCCTGCGCAAGAAAAACGCCCGTATCGGTCGTAACCCGAAAACAGGCAAAGAAGCCGAAATTACTCCTAGAACAGTTATTTCATTCAAACCTTCGCAAATTTTAAGAAAGGCTGTTAACGCTGAATAAGTGATGGCGAAAGGTTGCGCTTATGGTTGTGGTGAATAAATCTAAATCTGCTTTTAGAACAATTGCCGAAGTTGCGGACGAATTGGGGGTTGCTACCCACGTGTTGCGCTTTTGGGAAACAAAGTTCGCCCAAATCAAACCAATGAAAGCCAGCGGCGGACGCCGTTATTATCGTCCGGACGATGTTGAGGTTTTAAAGCTAATAAAGAATCTGCTTTACGGCAATCGCTACACCATTGAAGGAGCGCAGCGCCTGATTAAAGAAAAAGGATTGAAGAATCTTTTGGGCGAAGAGGAAATTCAAAAAGACTTTTTTGAAGAGGAAGAACCTGATTTGCCTTTAGGGCTGGAACCTTTGCCGCGTAAAGTAGAAGAGCCTGAAATGCCGCCAATAGATTTGTCGCCAGTTTGCGACGCCATCAGCGAGCTGCGGGCGTTACAGCAAAAATTGAAGAATTTGTAAAAATGAGAAATAAAAAACTCCGTTTATCATTATGATAAACGGAGTTTGTTTTAGCTATCGATATTTAAATCGGCTCAACAACGTGTATGTTTTGTTCAAATCCATTGTCTGTATACTTGGAATTCCACAGATATTTAGCCTCCAATATAATATCTTTTGGCTTCTTTGGATCATACCACACAGGTTTATACTTCGTTGGATTAAAGCGCATAGGCTCATCTTTTCGCTCTATCTGCTCCTCCATTTGAAAATATCCTACCTGCAGTGATTCCAAAGATTTTTTTATACAAAAGAGACCAGCATTCGAAAATGAGCCTCCTTTTGCATAGTACAGTTCCACAAGTTTGCAGATAACATATTTGTCATGGACTGACTTGAAAACAATCAAATATTGAACGTCATGAATGGTAATGCGCCCGCCGGCAAGAAGCCAAAATTCCATATTTCTCACGGAATATTCCAGCTTTGAACCTGAAAACATATCACCATATCCGGAAGGCATAATTTCCGTCATAAGTTCCAAAAACTTTTTGTGCATGAGATGTGTTTTATCAATATACGCATCGTACTCACGCCAAAAGTCCGTGCTAAACGAAAAACGGAAGTATCCTTTTTCTTTCAGCTTATTGATTCTAGCTTCTAAAGCATCCAGTTTAGAATCGCTTACGGGCGGAGCAAGTACAAATTTCACAGCAGCAATTTTTTGTTGCAAATCTTTCAGCTCCGGAGTTAATTCAACACCGCTGCAGACAGCCTTGTCAAAAAACTCTTGATACAAATCATTCAAATTATCCATAGTCATAAAAATTTAATAAGACATAATTATAAATAAGTGAGTTTACACTAACCTATTTAGGCTATTTTGTCAAATGGTTTTATCACAAAAAACTCCGTCTATCATTATGATAAACGGAGTTTTGGTTAGTAAGACCTTCTATTTTTAAGATCTCTATAAATCACAAACAAGTCACGCTCAGGAATCTTTTTGCAATTCTTTTGATACAAGCTTAAAAGCTTTTTACACTGTTTTTCTGAACATTTGCCCGAATAGATTAAATCCGACCAATTCCACTTATTCAAAAAGCCTCCGACCAAAATCCAAAATTTAACAGATTTTGCCGATGCTTCATATTTTGAAAATGAAAAATATCTGCCTTTGCACAGCGGTTTCATCAGATTGATAAATTTTTCATCTTCTATACACCCTTCATACTCAAAAAGTATGTTATGCAAACGACTGGTCGACACGCTATCACTATCCGCCAGCTCCTTTGCTAAGGCGGCAACGCTTGGAGCAGTATCATAACGATTGGCATCATTGCTATTTGCCAATATCTGAGTTGCAATACCGCTGGCTTCAGGTGAAATTTCTACTCCGCTATCAATAACAGCATAAAAAAACTCTTTGTACAAATAATCTAACTTATCCATAGTAATAAAATTTAGTAATACACAATTATAAATATTTAAGGTAAGTGTAATCTGTTTAGATATTTTTGTCAAATGATTTTATAAAAAAACTCCGCTTACCCATAAAGGATAAACGGAGTTTTTTTCATAGAATTAGTGAATTCCGGCAAATGTTTCTGGATATTTTCCATTTCTGATGCAGTATGTGATTACATCATAATCAGAAGCAGAGATTTTGCCGCCTTTATTTGCATACAGATTGCTGAGATGATAAAACGCATTTTTTTCCGATTTATTGGATAAAACAAAGTTTGTCCAATCGTTAAGAGCTATTTGACCTCCCACACAAATCCAGTAGAGTAGGTTATTTTTTGTATACTCCAAACCAGAAATGCTAAAACATTTATTCTGGCAAAGGGGCTGCATTATTTTTACAAATCTTTCAAAACCCAGATGCTGTTCATTCAGATATTCCGCATAGTCTGAATAAAATTTTTTCCAGTTGTCAGATTTTGTAAATCCGCAGAAACTAACTCTATCTCGCATTTTTTCAGCGCGTTTTTCCAAATCATCTAGCTTTTTGTCCTTGTAGGCAGAAGCCTTAGATGAAGAACTTTGCAAACTGTAAATTTGCTGAGCTATTTCTTTTATTTCTGCGGGCAAGGCAAGACCGCAGTTAATAGTTCTCGCAAAAAACTCTTTGTACAAATCGTTTAAGTTACGCATAATAGTAATAATAAAATTTAGCGAAACATAATTATAAATTAAGCAGATTTAATATAATTGTTTTGCCATATTTTGTCAAATTATTTTTACACAAATCTCGCAGAAACTCAAATAGCGTGCATAGATGCGACGGAATTTTCAAGCGACAAGAACGAAGTATTTTTATACCACATACCAGCTGATGAATACCAGTGTCTTTAACGCCTCCATTCTCAACGTCATTCTTGAGCGTGAGCGTTAGCGAACTGTCTCGAGAATCCAGTAATATAATGTCCATATTATTAAAGCGGATACACCATACTGGATTCTCTGCGAATGAGCTGACGCTCAAAGCTAAGAATGACTATACTCCATACTCTTGTAAACTCGGATACGTAGATGCGATGGAATTTTCAAGCGCCGTGTACAAAATAGTACACAAGCACAAAAAGTTAAAAGTAGTAGACCATTAGATGAGTTTACTAAACAAGTTTACTTAAAAAATTTGATTTAATACAGTTAGATATATCATTAAATTTAAGTAATTTATCAACTATATTCGCAACTTTCTCGGGTGTATACGGACAATAGCAAAAGTCCATACGAAAATAATCCGGCTGCAAGTCTTTAGCCTCGGCAGCTATGCAATATGGAACCGCATCAAACATCATTACTTGACAATCTCGAGATAACGCCTTGTATTTATGTCCGTTTTGTTCCATATCAAACCACTTTTCACCATGCGTGCAGCTGTGGCAATCATTATCCCTGATACAGCCTACACTTGTAAACAAAGGAACATCTTGATAAACAACCAAACTTGTTTGTAAACAAGATTTTTCAATTATTTTACAAATATTTGTCTTTGTATCTTCAAGTGATAATGTAACTTTAGAAGCTCCAATTTCCTTTGCCATGGCTATTGCCTGCGTATTCAGCATATACAAAGATGAATCAAAGCTGATATCCAGCTGATTCAGCGGCAAAACTTCCAAAGCCCAATAGTTAGATACCTCCCATTTTTTATAGCCGCCAGCAAGCAATTTGGCAATAATATCCGCATATAGCTGAGGGTGACGACAAACCGCTGGCAAAGCTATTCTGACCTTATTTTTTGGCAGCTTACTTAATCCGTCCAAATCACTATTCGGACTAATTAAATAAATGATTTCACTTATATCATTTAAATCTATATTTTTCAAATAGTTAAGGTTATCAACTTTTACCGCAAATTTAGGCTGCCAACTGTCTTTTGTACGCGTTTCAGTTTCCGGCAAAGCCACAGCTGGCTGTTCAAACTTAATTTGACTATACAATTCACGCCGCAATGCATTCAGCAGTGAAGATGGAGTAAACAAATTATTTGGATTTTCAATATGTAATTCAGCTAAGTTAAAGTTAGTATCACCGGTTTTTGCAAACGCCGCCTGTATTGCCTCTTGGCTTTTCTGCGGATTATTCGCCGACGCAAACTGTCCATTAACCTCCGCCACATAAACACCTGATTTAGCAGTTATATGATTATCAAAAACTTTAACTTCAACTGCTATATCATTATTATTACAATATAATCCTGCTTTAGGTTTTTCATAATGATAAGCACCTTTTACTTCGCTGGCAGAGGCTAAATAAACCTTCCACCCCTTGCCCAGCGGAGGACATTGGCGCGGCAATTCAATTTCTACCACCGCCCCCGATTTTGCTTCAAACACATTCTGCTTATTAACGCGCATTTTCTGCACCGCGAAGCCAAACGGCTTTTCCATCCCCGGAATATCTATCTGCAAACCGTCGTGACGCGCGATTTTATGCACCGTCTTAAAGCGTAGCCAGCCATGGCTGTTTTGTTCCACTTCGCCGACTGGCAAGCCTCTATGCCCTACAAAATTACGGTCTATAATATCCTTGTTTTTGCCCTCAAAATGGAATTGACACCATGGACGGGAGAAAATTTGCTTAATCCGTTCTTCACGCTCGGAATCCGCGCCTTTTCCGTCTAAAATTCGTCGATAATAATCGGTTACCGCTGCCACATACAGCGCGGATTTTTTACGTCCTTCAATTTTGAGCGAAGTCACCGGCATTTGCAGCACTTTTTCTTGCAAAGCCATATCTTTCATTGAAAAATAATGCGCTTCCTTTCCGCCGCTTTTAAAGCATGCCCGGCACGGATACAAGCATTTGCCGCGATTGGCGCTGCGTCCGTATTCCATAGCCGAAAATTGGCACAATCCGCTGTAAGAATAGCATAATGCGCCATGAATAAAAGCTTCGGTTTCCAAGTTGGGAATGGCGGCGATTTCTTTGATTTCCGCCAAAGTCAGCTCACGAGCCAAAACCACGCGTTTAAAGCCCATTCTTTGCAAAAACAGCGCGCCTTCCTTGTTATGCACCGCCATTTGCGTGCTGGCATGACGCTCTATCTGCGGATATTTTTCCTGCATAACCCTTGCCACACCCAAATCCTGCAAAATAACACCGTCAATCCGGCAGCGCACGCACATATCCAGCATTTGCAACAAATCCGGCAGCTCGTCTTCCTGCAAAACCGTGTTAATCGCCGCATAAACCTTGCGTTTCAGGTGGTGTGCATAAGCTGTAAACTCATTTAACGCTGGTTCGTCAAAATTCGTTGCGGTCGCCCGCGCCGAAAACTTTGGAAGCCCTAAATAAACCGCGTCCGCTCCATAATAAAGAGCAGCATAACCGGCTTCTATATCTCCGGCAGGTGCCAATAATTCTTGCTTTGTCATCAAAAAATGTCCTCAAATTAAAAACTTGAGGACAAAATACGGCAATCAGCCTCGCTTGTCAAGCGTCATCACAGCAAACCATCGCTGCAAAGTTTGGCAAACACCGGCTTATTTAAGCCCAGGCGCTCAATCAAAACCGACGGACGGCTTTCCACTTCCAGTAGCTGTTCGGCAAATTCAGCGCCTTTACGGGTTTTCAAAACCGCGCTTGGCAGCTCTGAACGTCCGATACAAGCCGAAAGATATACCCAAGCCTCGTCATTGTCTTTTAAGTTCTCCATCGCCAAACGGCGGGCATATAAATTCAGCGTCAAGTCCGCTTTGCTGGCGTCTTTGGTCCATGGTGAACCGCCGCCGATAGGGCTCGCGGTTTCATAAAAATCGCACGCCAGTTTCCGCCCCGTAACACCGCAGTCCGCCACGCTGGAATGGCAAGTATAGCAGCCAGTGCCATTCACAATCAGCTTTTCCGGCTCCTGCTCCAAAATTTCCGCCGCAAACGAACGCAGCTCCTCTTGCTGTTTCATTGGAATAGCGACTACCGCGGTTTTGATTTTGCCGCCGTCCATAGTAATCTGGGTTTTAATATCCAAACCTAAATTATCGCTCAAACGCGCTTTTTCATACAAAGCCTTGCACAAACGACGCGCCAGATATAATTCAACCGGAATATTGCCTTTTCCTTGGCAGGCATAGCCCACAAACACTCCTTGGTCGCCCCAACCATCACGCTCCACGCCCTGCGCAATTTCCGCCGATTGACAGCTGATTAAATCTAAAACCCGCACTTTATCGGCATTTAGGGCTTCATCTCCCCAAATTTTGGCATAGCGCGCGTCATAGCCAATCTCCCGCACGGCTTGCCGCACATGCTCTTCCATAAATTCAAACGAAATTTTACCGCTGATTTCCCCACCTAAAACTACAGTCTGATTTTTTACCATAACTTCAACGCCATAACGCACAGACGGATCTTGCTCCAAACATCTGTCTAAAATATAACTTGAAATATAATCTGCTGTTTTATCAGGGTGTCCCAAAGACACAGCTTCAGCTGTCTTTAACATATCTTTTCTCCTTTTTAGTCCATTTGACTGCTGGACAAGTCGGTTATAAATCCACATTGCGGTTGTCATTCCCGCACCGCACATATTAACTGCAAGCCTTGTGCATTGTCAAGTTTTTATATTGCCAATTTTGCCACCGCCTGTTATTTTAAGCAAAAAAGGAGCTATCTTATGAAAAAAATCGGCATTATTTTTGCCATGAATAAAGAACTAGAGCTTTTTGCCTCTGCCGTGTCTGATTTTACTAAAGAAAAAGGCAAAAATCATACTTTTTATCACGGAATTTTAGAAAATTGCGAGCTTTTTGCCGCTGTTTCAGGTATCGGCAAAGTAAACGCCGCTCTCTGCACCGCCGATTTAATTGAAACTTTCACTCCGGATTTTATCTTGAATATCGGCATTTCCGGCGGGCTTTGTGACAAGCTACATATCGGAGAATATATCATCGGATCAAACATTGTCTATCACGATGTTTGGTGCGGAGAACCGAACGCTTACGGGCAAATACAGGAGTTTCCGGCACTGTATCATTCCGCTCCGGAGTTAATTGGTAGACTTTCAGGCTATTCGCAGGGACTTATCTGCTGCGGTGACAAATTCATCACTCAGGCAGACGAGCTTACCGCAATCAGCCGACATTTTCCAAAGGCTTTGGCAGTAGATATGGAAAGCGCCGCCATTGCCCAAACCTGCTATATCTATAACAAACCCCTGCTCTGCCTGCGTCAAATCAGCGACATTCCAGGTCACCCGTTCTCCGAACAGCAATATGCCGACTTTTGGGAAAATGCTGCCAAGCAAACTGTTGATTTGTTGCCAAACCTTATAAAGAGCCTGAACTGATGAACAATTTTACCGCTAAAATACGCAGCAGCTTTGTAAACCACCTGTATTGGTGGATTTTCGGGGTGGTTGCGGTTTATACTGGCGGCGATATTCTTTTTACATATCTGCAATTTAAGCAGCTGTTTTATGTTGACACCGACTGCTACACTCATGCCACACGCATAATTTATTGGCTGCAAAATTTCAACTGGTATGAGCAAATTTATCCTTTCGGCAACTATCCATTCGGCGAAGTTTTGCACTTTACGCGCCTGTTTGATATTATTTGGACAGCGCTGGCTTTGCCGTTTATGCCGTTTTTTTCGCTCAAAGACGCCATATTTTACAGCGGTATGATAATTTCCCCGCTTTGCTTGGCGTTAAGCCTGATAACTGTTTTTTGGGGCTTAAAACCGCATATTACTCAAACTTCAAAGGTTTTATTTTTCAGCTTTGCCCTTTCATTGGCTTTTTTTGCTAAATTTGACACGATTTTTGACTTTACCCGCCCTGACCACCATTCGGTTATCTTTTTATTTTTTGCCTATAACCTCAGCGCTGTTTTGCAAAATCTCGCCAAAAAGCGTTTTCGCCTTTTATTTTTTGCCGGAATCTTGACCGGCTGCGGAATTTGGATTTCTTCCGCCGTCGAAGGTTTTATTTTCGCTGCTGCTATTTTAGGGCTGCTATGTTTCAACTGGCTGCTTAACATTTTCTCGCTGAAACACTTGCAAATCTATTCTTTTGGTCTGTTCTGCGCCACCGCCGCGGCATTTTTGCTAAATCCTCCCTACGGCGGCTATTTTGAACTAGATACTACCCGCTTGTCGCTGATTCACGTTATTTTAACCCTGTTTATTTGCTCATCTTTTTATATTTTAGGACAGCTCAAGCTCACAACTGCCGCCGCAAAAATATTCTCATTAACCTGCTGCGCACTCATTTCTGCTGCCCTGCTTTGCGGTATTTTCGGCTTTAGCACCCTTTTTGCCCAGATTTATGATGAAAATGTCAAACAATATTTTCTGCCGTATATCTCAGAAATGCAACCATTTTGGCAATTCTCTTATACACTGAAAATGGCTATTTTTGAAACAACTTTAGTTTTGTTGCTTTTGTTTTATAAACCACAAAAAAGCCGCATTTTAGAAATAAATTTAGCTTTATTGTTCGTCTTTTTCTTTATTCCGCTGCTTTTTGCCCAACGTTTTACAACTTATGAGTTGTGCATTTTAGTCTATTTAAATATCGTTTTTCTAAACCATCAGTTCTGTCGTTCCACTCCAACTCTAGCCGATAAATCTCTGACTTTAGGTTATATTTGCGCGATACTGTTTTTATCAGTCTCATTCATATATGAACCGGAGCATCCGCTAAAATCTTCTGTAGTTCCGCAAAACAGCGTGGTTTTAAGTGACATATTTACCGCTCCGCAGCTAATTTTTGACCGAAATATAAAAACAGTCGCCATCCCATATCATTCTGCCGCAGCAGGTATAACCGACACTCACAAAATATTCTTTTCGGATAACGAAACAGAAATAAAAGAACTCCTGCAAAAACATCAGGTTGAATATATTTTCCTGCCTTACAACAGCTATTACTATTATACTGCATCTACGCAGCCTACAGATAAATTTTACGGCAAAATCATCACTGGTAAAAATCTTTACCCGTGGCTCACAAAAATTGACACTGGCTCAACAAAAGACCTTTTATATAAAGTAGATTTTTAAGAATTTTGATTCTGCCGCCTTAACAGCTCGGCTGTGCGCAAAGCGTTGTCGGCATTTGCAGTCTGCTGCTGCTCGCGCATTTTTTCCTGCGATAATTCAGCCATGGTGCGCTGCTTATTTTCTAAAATCGCCCGCAATTTATCTTCCGGCACGCTGGTTTTTACCATATCTTTAATACCATTTTCCTGCACTGGTTTCCACTTATCAGCCTGTTTAGCGGCAATTTCTTTCAGCTGCGTATCTTGTTTCAGCTTTACCTGCTGTTCATATTTTTTATTAGCTTCCCGCTCCGGAAACTTTGGATATATGTTTCTGAAGTTATGGTGCCATTGAAAATATACTAGAAACACCGACGGAAAAGCTGAAATCAGCTCTTGCGCCATGGTGCGTGGCTTGGTCAGCTCATAAGAGCGGGCAGCCATAATCCGGCGCGTATCTTCAATAAACTGCTCCATTTTCTCTTTGGCTTTATCAGGACGCCCCAAACGATATTCACAGCCCTCTATCAGGCGGTTAAACACCGGATTATTATTTTCCAGCGCCAGCTTGCGCAGAATTTTCAGCATGCTCTGCATACTGGAGCTTTTGTTCCAAAAAGAGCGCATGGTTTTGGCTTCTATGCTGTCAAAGCCAAAGAAATGCACGCCCTCAAACCCCGCTTCTTTAATGGCGTTAAAGGTATAAATATACAAAGCGTTCCAGTTAATTCTGCCGTCATCCGTCAAAAAATCTTCATAAGCGCCAGTCTTAAACTTATCCAGCACATATTTTGTTACCGGAAAATCAAAGTTAGTAATAGACTCGCCCTGCAGAAGCAGCGTAACTTTAGAAGATGAGCTATCCATAATAAAGTTTTCGGCGGTAACAACCTCTTTAGTCAAAACAGCTTTCAAATAAATGTAGGCATAGGCAAACACGCTAGAATGAATAGCCCGTAAAATACCGATATTTTTAAACGTATGCTGATATTTATCCTTAAAATCCACCAACCGCCGCAGCCGCTCTTCGCCCGTAAACTGATAGTTTATGCACTGATACTGATATCCGAAACGCCGAAACATGGACGGGTGCATTTTTTTCATATGCATCGCCATGCACCACTCGCGGGCTATGGAATATATAGAAAACAGCGGGTTGCGCGAATATCCGACCATCACGGTGGCAAAAACCGCATCCAGCTCGGCAAAATACGGCTCCATATGCGAACAAAAAGCATTTTTTCTAAACTCGGCGTCCAGCATAAAAGCATAATGCTCTATCTCATCTTCCGGCACATCATAACGCTGCATAACCTTATCCAGCGTTGCCGTAAGCTTTTGAAAATTGGTGTTAGAAATTTTGCTATCGTCAATCGGCACATAGCCGCTGCGGTATTCGTCATAAAACAAATTTAAGAAAATGTTTTCTTCATCATCAAAATTCTGCTTAAAATCGACAACATCTTCGGCAATAAACGCTTTAACCTTATCAGCATACGACGGTTCATACACCTGCTCTTTTAAATAGTGTATGGCATCTTGTTCCAGTTCTTTATCGGAATATGTTAAGTCAGCAAAGCGCAGTCCCATTGGTGACCTCCCGTCTAGTGGTATCATAGTATATCGGCAAAAAAAATGTGTCAACAGCTTTTTTGCTCCCCCTCCCCGAATTTTTTATAAACCTATTGTTTAGATTTTTATATTATGCTATAATAAATCATTATTCAGCAGCCGGAGAAAAATTATGGACCGACAAATTATAGAAATTCAAAATGATGGCTTTAACCTTTCCTTGCACCGCGGCTTTTTGCTTATAGAAAATAAAGAGCTTAATATTAAACAGCAAATTCCATTAGATAATATTTTAGCGCTGGTATTATCTGCCAATAATGTTATGTTGTCTAAAAACATCATAAATGCCGTTTGCGAACAAGGCGGAAACATTATTTTTTGCGGGAAGAACTATATTCCGGTTTCTATAACCATGCCCTATACCGGACATTGGCTGATTGCTCCGCGCATACGTCAGCAAATAGACTGCAGTAAGCCTCTGCAGAAAAACTTATGGAAAAACATTGTACAGCATAAAATTCTAAATCAGGCTGCTGTGTTAAACTACTTTTTTCCTCAGCACGGCAATTTGGAAAGGCTGAAAAATCTTGCAAACAACACGCTTAGCAATGACGTCGGCAATAATGAAGGCGTGGCGGCAGGTATTTATTTTAAGTCGTTATTCGGCAAACATTTTGTACGCGACAGGCTTTGCGACGATGTAAATTTATTACTGAACTACACATATATCGTTTTGCGTGCCATTGTTGCCCGCGCTGTAGCCGGAAACGGACTGCTGCCGCAGCTGAGCCTGAAACATTGCATGGTCGCAAACCCGCTTCCGCTGGTGGACGACCTGATAGAACCATTCCGTGCCGTGGCGGATAAATTTGTGTTTGAAGAACTGAATAAGCTCATAAACATTGACCACATAGAACTGACGCCGGCAATCAAAAGAAGCTTAACTCAAATCATCAGCTATCCGGTGCAGACTAATAAAGGTATGGTTTCTTTATCTGATGGAATTTATGACTTTGTCGCCAGTTTGGTTAAATGCTTTGAAGCAAAAAAACTCTGCCTTGAATATCCTAAAATCTTATAATATGCCATTATAATAGATTTTAACGGATAATTGTCGCTGGATTGCTCTGATATAAATTGATTTAATGTTTTGGCTGTTTTGTTCTTTGTTATAGTTGACCGTCTAATTAATCTCTGATATAATTAAAACTATTTTTTCCACAACAACCACCTGTTATAGTTGACCGTCTAATTAATCTCTGATATAATCTTAATAATGAAGTTTTAGGCACTCCAATAGTTATAGTTGACCGTCTAATTAATCTCTGATATAATATTAAAGTCATGTTTCTTTGTAGCATTCAGTTATAGTTGACCGTCTAATTAATCTCTGATATAATTCATAAAATAATAACCGCTTATTCTGTGGAGTTATAGTTGACCGTCTAATTAATCTCTGATATAATGCTAAACAGTCTTGGAGGAAGTAAAATGTTGTTATAGTTGACCGTCTAATTAATCTCTGATATAATAATGAAATTGGATTACCACGCTGTTTTTCTGTTATAGTTGACCGTCTAATTAATCTCTGATATAATAGAAAAGCCGTATAATCGTCATCAAGTTCTGTTATAGTTGACCGTCTAATTAATCTCTGATATAATAGAAATGTGGCCAAACGATTCGAGTAGGCAGTTATAGTTGACCGTCTAATTAATCTCTGATATAATCGGCTAGAAAGCGCGGTTTTCGGCGTATGGTGTTATAGTTGACCGTCTAATTAATCTCTGATATAATGGTTTTTGATGTTGATAATGATACATATTAGTTATAGTTGACCGTCTAATTAATCTCTGATATAATTGATTTTATGGATAAACGTCAGGAATATTTGTTATAGTTGACCGTCTAATTAATCTCTGATATAATGACGACCGCTTTATTGAAAAAGTGGTTACGGTTATAGTTGACCGTCTAATTAATCTCTGATATAATATATCATATCTACTTTTGATTTCACCGCCGGTTATAGTTGACCGTCTAATTAATCTCTGATATAATTTTTAAGGTGGTTGTTATGGTGGTTGTTGTGTTATAGTTGACCGTCTAATTAATCTCTGATATAATAACCATTCAGCCAAATAGGTGTTATATTTAGTTATAGTTGACCGTCTAATTAATCTCTGATATAATAAGAGCCGTTAAAACAAATTTGTGAAGCTAGTTATAGTTGACCGTCTAATTAATCTCTGATATAATACTAAATAAAGGTATAGAGCTTGCTTTTGAGTTATAGTTGACCGTCTAATTAATCTCTGATATAATTAGAGGTTTAAAAATAAGAGTATTTGTTGTGTTATAGTTGACCGTCTAATTAATCTCTGATATAATCAAACAAGTCAACTAATCTCTTTCCTGCTGGTTATAGTTGACCGTCTAATTAATCTCTGATATAATCCAATACATTAAGCCGTATTGTGTTTGTCCGTTATAGTTGACCGTCTAATTAATCTCTGATATAATATGAATTTGTAACGTATAATCTAAACAAGGGTTATAGTTGACCGTCTAATTAATCTCTGATATAATTTGCTCATCGAGGCCACGTTTTCAAGCAAAGTTATAGTTGACCGTCTAATTAATCTCTGATATAATCTTAGCTGATAAGATGTTCAGCTGTAACATGTTATAGTTGACCGTCTAATTAATCTCTGATATAATTGCTGGCAATAACATTAACGCCTTTGTTGCGTTATAGTTGACCGTCTAATTAATCTCTGATATAATCAATTCCGCTTATTCTACATAGTCAACAAAGTTATAGTTGACCGTCTAATTAATCTCTGATATAATAAAATCCGCCAACACCATATTTGCCGTGTAGTTATAGTTGACCGTCTAATTAATCTCTGATATAATTAAAGACGGCAAGGCTCCGTGGTGGTTAGTGTTATAGTTGACCGTCTAATTAATCTCTGATATAATTCTTCACTAAAAACAGTCTCTTCAAAGTGAGTTATAGTTGACCGTCTAATTAATCTCTGATATAATACTTGACTTTGACGTTTTAGTGTCCACAGAGTTATAGTTGACCGTCTAATTAATCTCTGATATAATCTCTGAACCAATAACGCCTTGAAATCAAAAGATTTTAAGGCGTTATTGCAAAATAAAAATACTAAAAATAACACATTAAAACAGCATTAACTGTCCATTTTCTTCGCGAATCGACTCTTCATTTTCCTCATAATTCTTTCCTAAATAGTTTTCTGTCATCAAATATTGCTTATCAGTAACATACAAAAATGACACCGAAGAATTATCCGGAATATATTTTGCCAAACTTTTAGTGATGGTTTGCCCGACTCCTAGACTCTTTACCGGTTTTATATAAACAGAAAATTGTTTCATCATAAAACCATTATCCAAAAGCAAATTGCGAAAACGGGTGGCCTTGCGGGTTTCTTTTTTGGTGCGAACCGGAATGTCAAACATGCAAATTATCCACATCATAGACCACCCTGTTAAAGTTTCATGCCGCTGTCTTCGTGCCATTCCACAACACCTTATGCTTTTTCTTGACTTTACCAAACGGCGTAAGTTCTATTTTTCGTGCTTTATGCTCTAAAAAGAAACTCAATCCCCTATCAGGTAACATATTATCTGTATTAGAACAATTGCTTGGAACTATTGATATACCTGAACTTATTTTTTGAACTTTAGCAAAACATCTTTCAAACTTAATAATTGATTGCCATTGTACAGGAGTATCTAATTCCAACATATCATTTTTATGTACAGACCATATAGGATTAGCTTTTATTTTTTTCCATTTAGGAATAAAATCATGTTGGTTTACATCAAAAGTTTTCAAAATTTCCCAACCAATACAACCATTTTTCTCATAGATATCAACTTGTTGATTATTCCCAGCTTCGTAATACAAATCCCTTGATTTTATATAAATCAACGATTTATTTAGCTCATATTTTAAAAATTTATTATTATCCCAAAGCCCATCTTCTATAGCCATACATAAAATATTTTTAATAATCTGTTTTTCTGAAACTTCTTTAATTTTAAAACCACTTAACACATCATTTTTAAGAATATCTTCTTGATTTTTTTTCACTTCATTCCATTTACTATCAAAATATAATTTTAGTTTTTTACACTTAGTTATATAA
>CAVIDY010000023.1:0-23217 GCA_963641885.1 Bacteroidaceae bacterium | reverse complement strand
TATCCGCGGGCGGAAGGCGAGGTTTTTGACGGCTCGCTGTATTGCGATATAGAAAAACCAAAAAAAGAAAATCCGTTTGCCGTGTTGGCTAAACTTAAAAAATAATTAAGAAAATATAAAAAGTGCTTGCAAAATAAGAAAAAGTTATATACAAACAGTCTTAATCGTTTGCGGCGTTTATTTTTGCTTGCTTTTTTGTTAAAGCTGTGCTAAATAAAAACCCGAATGTTAATGTGTAAATGTTTTAAATAATTGAATAAAGAGATAAGGAAATGGCTACACCTAAGAAAAAAGTATCTAAATCACGCCGCGATATGCGTCGTTCACATGATGCGTTGACTTCTAATGCTTATCAAGAATGCCCGAACTGCGGCGAATTGAAAAGACCTCATAATGTTTGCCCTAAATGCGGTCAGTATGACGGTAAGGAAGTTGTTGCTCACAAAGAAGCAAAATAATTTTATAATCTAAATATGGAGCAGGTTTTGTCTGAAAATAATCTGGTCATATCTATAGACGCAATGGGGGGAGACAATTCCCCTCACGTCGTAGTAGAAGGTATCGCAATCGCTCATAAAAACAATCCGGATATTAAATTTCTGTTGTTTGGCGATGAGATGCAAATTGAAGAAGACATCAAAAAGTTTCCGCAGCTGCGAGATTTTTGTAAAGTTATCCACACCAACGAGCGTGTGCGCAATGAGGACAAACCTTCTCAAGTTATCCGCAATAAAAATACCAGTATGTATATGGCTATTGATGCGGTGCGCCGCGGTGAAGCCAGTGCAGTTATTTCTGCAGGCAATACAGGCGCGTTGATGGCAATTTCAAAAATGATTTTGAAAACTATTCAGCGGATTCACCGTCCTGCTATTTGCACGGCTATTCCACATCGTACTGGTCGCTGCGTTATGCTTGATTTGGGTGCAAATACAGAATGCAGTGCTATCAACTTGGCAGAATTTGCCATTATCGGCAATATTTTGGCTCGTCACACGCTGGGAATCGCCCGTCCGCGAATCGCCTTATTGAATATCGGCGCCGAAGAAATGAAGGGTAAAGAAGAAATCCACCAAGCCGCCAAAATGATTAAAGGTGCGCACTTGGATTTGAATTTTATTGGTTATATTGAACCGCACCAAATCGGCGAAGGCTATGCTGATGTCATTGTTTCTGACGGCTTTACAGGAAATATTGCCCTGAAAACGATGGAAGGGACGGCAAAACTGGTTACGCGCTTACTTAAAGGGGCTATTAAAGATTCCGTGTGGGCAAAGATTGGCTTGCCGTTTTTGCTGCCAGTTATGTGGAAACTCAAAAAAACTATGGATCCGCGCAAATATAACGGTGCAATGTTTGTTGGTTTGAATGGTTTATCGGTGAAAAGCCATGGCGGAACAGATGCAATAGGCTATTCTTATGCTATTGACAATGCGGCAAAATTAGTGCGTCAAAACTTTGTGCAAACAATTCGTGATGAAGTAGAAAATGTAGATTTGGACGAACTTTCTCAGGATATATTATACGATGCTTATTAGAAGTGAGATGATTGGTTTTGGTCATTACCTTCCAAACAAGGTTCTGACTAATGATGACTTGTCAAAAATGGTGGAAACTAACGACGAGTGGATTAGAACCCGCACAGGTATTGTCAGCCGTCATATTGTTGAAGATGAAACTACATCGGTAATTGCAGGAAATGCAGTGGCAAATGCCATTAAAGACGCCGGTTTGCAGCCGTCTGATGTTGATTTGCTGATTTTGGCATCAATTACTCCTGATAATACGACTCCGTCCACAGCAACAAAAATTGCGGCAAATTTAGGCTTCCGCGCTGGTGTGCCTGCTTTTGATATTTCGGCGGCTTGCTCCGGCTTTGTATATGCTTTGACTTTAGCAGATAATATGATTCGTTTGGGACAAGTTAAAACCGCGGTGGTTGCCGGAGCTGAATGCTTGTCTAAAATTGTGGATTGGACAGATCGTAACACCTGCGTTTTGTTTGGCGATGGCGCTGGTGCGGTTGTTTTGCGCGCCAAGGAAGGCAACGGCACAAGCGCAGATACCGGAGTGCTGAGTACTTGCATTTATTCTGATGGCAGTCAATATGACAGCTTAAAAACCAACGGCGGTCCTTCTACCACTCAATCCAGCGGTTTTGTGACCATGAACGGTAAAGAAGTTTTCAAACACGCTGTTGTGTGCTTGTCGGAAGCAGCTGAGACTGCAATGAAAAACGCCGGCGTAAATAAAGATGAAATTAACTGGCTGATTCCTCACCAAGCAAATATTCGTATTGTTGACAGTGTGGGCGAACGTTTAGGCATTCCGTCAGAAAAAGTGATTGTATCGCTTGACCACCACGGCAACACCTCTGCTGCCTCTATTCCGTTGGCTCTGTCGGAAAATCATATTTCCGGTCGTTTGAAAAAAGGCGATTTGGTTGTTTTGACAGCTATGGGAGCGGGATTTACCTGGGGTGGGGCTGTCGTCCGTTTGTAGAGTTTTGAACCTCGGCTAATGGCTTTCTACTTGCAAGACTTTTTCTTATGTACCTTGTTGTACACGTCGAAAAAGTCTTGCGGCGTATTAAGCTCATTATCCGAGGTTCTGCGAGGAGCGACACGTCTAACAGCACATCTAAAGGCAACTTACGTTCATTCAGAAAATTCATGTACTTCTATGTACACTAAAATTTTCTTCAGAACTAGAGTTGCCTTTATCTGTACCATTATCCGCATTGCTTGGTAGAGTGTGTTGCTTTGGTTTTAGTTTTTGCACGTCGCTTAAAAATTCCGTCGCATCTACACACGCTATCTGAGTTTCTTTGATTGTCATACATGGCTTTGAGCACCAGCTCATTCGCAGAGAATCCAGTATTGGTATGTCCGCTTAAAAATATCACTATTGCTTTAGTTATATAACTAATTTCATCTTTACTTTTGAATATATTTTTGCTAACGTAATAAATGGATAGATGAAAGTCTGTCTGGGGTGTCGAAACCTCACGTAAAGCGTCTTGGCTAAGACGTATTTCACGCCTTCTAGTTTTGGCTGGAAGGCGACAAAATAGGCTATATTGTTATGGCTCATATATACTAGTGATATGTAGCATACTGCTAATATGTCGCACTAACTTTACGTAGTTTCGAACTTCCAGTCGCTTTCGTGGCGGCTTTTTTTGTATGTTTAACAAGAAATTATGGAAGAGAAAAACAATGACTATGATTAAAACAAATGAAACCGGTCGTTCAATGATTGAAATGTTGGGCGTGCTGGCTATTATCGGCGTTTTGAGCGTGGGCGGTATCGCTGGTTACTCAAAAGCCATGAACAAATTTAAAACCAACAAAGTTGCCGACAACGTTTCTATGTTGGTGGCGAACATCAAAACTCTTTATGCGCAACAAAATACTTATAATGGTTTGGAAAATAAAACAGCTATTTCAATGGGTGTTGTGCCTGATGAACTTGGTACAGACGATACTACTGGTACCTTAACCAATGCCTTCAGTGGTTCGGTTTATATTGCTGCTTCAGGAAGTACAGCAGATGGAGATAATAAAGCCTTTACCATTGTGTTTACAAAACTTTCTCGTGAAGCCTGCATTACTTTGGCAACCAATGACTGGGGTTCTGGTTATTCTTCTGGTTTGATTGCTTTGAAAGCTGATGGATCAGATATGGATGATGCAACAGTATTGGACGATGTCTTTATTGGTAATGGAGGTACTGAAAACAGTATTGCTACCCCAGGTGGAGATACCCAGCCTATACCAATGGCTGTAACCGCTGCTGCCACAGCTTGCTCATGCAAAGAAGGTAATACTTGCTCTATTGCTTGGAAATATTATTGAGTTTGGAAGAGCGTGACGGTTTGAGTGATATCCGATAACCGCCCGCAAATTCCAAAGAACTGCCATTACTCTCATTGTATTATAATTGGCAGTTTTTCTCCGGAAACGCCCTTGCTCCTAACTTGGGCGTTTCTTGTATTCTTAAGCAATGCTTAAAAAAGCATAGCAAAATGGTGATAGGTTATTCTATAAAAATAAGAGCCGGATATGAAAAATATATCAGGCTCTTATAAAAATCAGCGTTCAAGCTTTTTATAGCGAATGCGGTGCGGGTTGCAGGCGTCTTCGCCCAAGCGGGCTTTTTTATCTTTTTCATAGTCTTCAAAGTTGCCTTCAAACCATTCCACATGTCCGTTGTCTTCATATGCCAAAATATGAGTCGCCAAGCGGTCTAAGAACCAGCGGTCGTGAGAAGTCACCAATACGCAGCCTGGATAGTTGTTTATGCCTTCTTCCAGTGAGCGCAAAGTGTCAACGTCCAAATCGTTGGTAGGCTCGTCAAGCAAAATTACATTTGCGCCTTTACGCAGCATTTTTGCCAAATGCACGCGGTTGCGCTCGCCGCCGGAAAGCTGTCCGACTTTCTTTTGCTGATCAGAGCCTTTAAAGTTAAACTGTCCGACATAGGCGCGGGAAGATACTTCATTCTTGCCCAGCTGAATCATATCCAAACCGTCGGAAACTTCTTCCCAAACATTTTTATCCGGATTCAGCTCGTCGCGGGATTGGTCAACATAGCCAAGGTCAACCGAATCGCCAATGCGAATCTCGCCGGAATCCGGCTTTTCTTGTCCGGTAATCATTTTAAACAAAGTGGTTTTGCCAGCGCCGTTAGGTCCGATAATACCGACAATCGCGCCCTTAGGAATTTTGAAAGACAGGTCGTCTATCAAAACCTTGTCGCCGAAAGCTTTGCTGATGTGGCTGGCTTCAATTACCAAATCACCCAAACGCTCGGTCATCGGAATATTGATGTGAGCGGTGCTGAGCTTTTCGCGTCCGGCTTGCGACAACAGCTCGTCATAGGCGTTGATACGCGCTTTAGATTTTGCCTGACGGGCTTTCGGGTTTTTGTGAATCCACTCTAATTCCAATGCCAAAGTGCGCTGACGGGCGTTTTCTTCACGAGCTTCCTGCGCCAAACGTTTTTCTTTTTGCTCCAGCCAAGAGGTGTAGTTGCCTTCGTACGGAATGCCCTGACCGCGGTCAAGTTCCAAAATCCAGCCGGTTACATTGTCTAAGAAGTAGCGGTCGTGGGTTACCATCACTACAGTGCCGTTATAGTCTTTGAGGTGATGTTCAAGCCAAGCCACGGATTCTGCGTCTAAGTGGTTTGTCGGCTCGTCTAAAAGCAATAAATCAGGCTTTTGCAAAAGCAGGCGGCAAAGCGCCACACGACGTTTTTCACCGCCGGAAAGCTTGGTTACATCGGCGTCAGCAGGCGGACAGCGTAAAGCGTCCATGGCAATTTGCACGGTGCGTTCAATATCCCAGCCGTTGCAGGCGTCTATTTTTTCCTGCAATTCCGCTTGCTCTTCTATCAGCGCGTTCATTTCATCATCGGTCATCGGTTCGGCAAATTTAGCAGAAACTTCTTCAAAACGCTGCAAAAGCTGCTGAGTTTCGCCCAAGCCGTCCATTACGTTTTGCATTACGTTTTTGCTGGGGTCTAACTGAGGCTCTTGCTCCAAATAGCCGATTTTTACACCGTCTGCCGCCCAAGCTTCTCCGCTGAATTCTTTATCTATTCCTGCCATAATTTTCAAAAGGGTAGATTTTCCGGCGCCGTTAACACCCAATACCCCGATTTTAGCTCCAGGGAAAAATGAGAGCGTGATGTTTTTGAACAATTCTCTCCCCCCCGGCAAGACTTTCGTCAGGTTTTGCATTACAAAAATGTATTGGTATGATGCCATTATTATCTCCTATTTTAATTAAATTGATTGGCGTAGCGGCTGTAGTTGGCGTCGCGCAGCTCTAATTTTTGGGTATTCTGCCTGTTTTTTTGTGCATTTGCAAGTGCTTTTTTATAACTTGCCAAAGCTTTATTATAAACTTTTGGGTCGTTTTTGTATAAACTTGCCGCGTCATAGAGTTTGCGAGGTTTTAGTATTGTTCCGTCATAGAGTTTGATTTTGCCGTCGGCGTAAAGTGTAGACTGGAAGATTTTTTGCCGGTTGAAGTTATAGACAATTTGGTCGCAGCCTGCGTAATCATTGTCAAAAATTGTGCTCATCGCGTCAATTTTGGCTTCATTATAGGTGCGCATGGCTTGCTGCTGTAATTTGTCGTTAGGTGATTTTGTAACCAATATAGCTCGGGCTAGCAGCTCATATTTTTGATATTTACGGGCACGGCAGGCTAAACCTTGACCGGCAACATCGCCCAGCTGCTGCATTTCTTCTAAATAAGACAGAGTTTTAGCAGCCTGCGCAGAAGTGACGGCAAGGCAAAATATAAAAGTTAATAGCAAAAGTTTTTTCATTTCAGATATCCTAAATGTTTGGTGCTTTTGCGCTATAATATAGGATAAAAAATAAAATATATCTTAATTTTGTGGAAATATATAAAAAGAATGCTTGACATTTGCGGATAAATAGCTTATTTTGCGCTCAAAATGATTTGTAAAGGATAATAAAAATGAAATGTTTCAGTTCGTTAAAATCTAAAAAAGAACGCGATAAGGATTGCAAAGTTGTTCGCCGTAAAGGTCGCGTTTATGTGATTAACAAAAAGAACCCGAAGCTGAAAGCTCGTCAGGGTTAATGCTTAGTCATTATTAAATGTACAATTAAAAAGACTCTCAAGCGAGGGTCTTTTTTAATTTTAAATTTTGGTTTTGTTGCAATATAAAAAGAGCACCGGTTTATTGCTAAAACGGTGCTCTGTAATCGATTGGATTTGCCTTACTTCTTGAGGCTATCCTTCACAACTTCATGGAGTGCACTAATCTTCTCTGCCAACTCAGCGCGGTCGCGAAGATACAGGCGGCGGAGTCGAGAACACTCTTCTTCGAACTCGGCGATAAAGTTCTTTTTGCGAGCCTGCTGACACATCACGTTGATGTAAACAGGAACCTTGTTGCTGGCGCTTTCTGCAATTTTCATAATTGCGCCGCTGATTTTGTAAGCCTTCAGATCTTTGCGGAAGGACTTAGAAATCTCAGAACGTTCCTCAGAAGAGAACTTGTTAACACTGTCCATAAAGTGGATAAAGCAATTTTCTGCCATGATAATAATTTTTGAAAACTTTAATAATTCGAAAACTTATTTACCATAACCTAAATTTGTCTAAAAGGCAAGACAAAAAATTAAAAATAATTTATTTTATTTATTGACAACAGCCGATTTTTGTGCGATTTATGTTGCAGATTGTTAAGTTGCGCTCCTAGCTCAGCAGGATAGAGCAACAGCCTTCTAAGCTGTGGGTCGGGCGTTCGAATCGCCCGGAGCGCGCCAATTTTCTTTCAGCCGTCTGTTAAAGGCGGTTTTTTTCATATAAAACGCGTGGGCGTTAAGGACAGTTTTTTTATATTATTATGTGCAATTAAATTTTTAGGCTATGACAACTTATGAAAAGGCTATACAGACAGAAGTTTCTGAGGTGAATATTCACAATGAAATCAGAAAGTTTATGGTTAAGAATTTGGATATTAAGCCAGTGCCGTGTTTGTATGCATCTAAGCTGATATCTGATTTAGGTTTAGATTCGCTTGACCGTATTTCTTTGTGCGCTCATTTGGAAGAAAAGTACAATATCCGTTTGGATTTGGGACCGAATGAGGATATCAGCGTTGCCGATTTAGCTAAGCGAGTTTTAGCAGAGTATAAAAGTAAATCGGCAGCTGTAAAAGTTGATTAAAAAAATCTCTCATCTTTTGGGGATGAGAGATTTTTTTAATTTATTTCCATATCCAGCGAATTAGGCAGATAAGTAAAACTATTGCCCAGCCGAAAACAAAACCGATGACAGCGATTCCACCCCATTGGAACAGTGCAGCAATTGCCCAATTAAAATTCCAAAAAGAATCCGGATATAACGGAATAAACGGAATTAAGCCGAGAATTACAATAAATAACACACGAACAATGCGTTGCGACCACTTGTGAAAACAGGTTAAGAAGTTGCTGTGTTCATCGCTGTCTAAATATAAAATGGCAGCAAAAACCGCAATGCAGGTTAAATAAATAATCCAATACTCCATAATGATTCAAGTTTAATAATTAAAATATGGGTGGATTATAGTATTTTTTCAGACTTTTGTCAATTGTTATTTGACGGCAAGCATACTGTCGCGGCAATCAGCCGTAATATCCATATTTTGATTATAGACGCTGGTTTGCACATCGGCTAAGCCTAAAATGGTGTGAAAAAAGTTGTCTTGGGAGTGCGGCTCGGCGGATTTTTTAGCCAAACATTCGCTGTTTACTTCTTTTTTCATACTGTTAGAAAACCAAAACAGCAGCGGAACCTGAGTTTGAGTCTTTGGCGCAAAAGCATAAGGCAAGCCATGCAGGTAGGTGTTGTTTTCACCAAGCGATTCGCCGTGGTCTGATATATAAATCAGGCTGTCATGGCGGTTTTTGCTTTGATTCTTTTTCAAAATATCTATGGCAGACGATATAATGTAATCAGAATACAAAATGGTGTTGTTATAGGTGTTTACAATCTCTTCGTTGCTACAGCTTTGAATATCCGAGGTGCGGCAATCCGGCTTGAAACGAGCAAACTCCTGCGGATAGCGTTCATAATATGCAGGTCCGTGCGAACCAATCATATGCAGCACTAACACGGTGTTTTGTTTGATATTTTTAATTTTTTGCGCTAATTTTTTCAGCAGCACGTCATCATAGCAAATTCCGCCTGTGCATTTAGAAAACACGTTTTCGGTCGGTACGCGGTTGCACACGCCTTTGCAGCCGTTGTCATTGTCTATCCACTCAATTTTGTAGCCAGCTGTTTGCATAATATCCAAAAGGTTCTGCGTGTAGGCGGCATTGTCGGTGTCAAATTCGCGGCGGTTATACGCAGAAAACATACAAGGCAAAGATACGGCGGTCATAGTACCGCAGGAAGCAACATCGGAAAAATAAACAATGTCTTGCTTTTTCAAAAGCGGATTGGTTTCTTTTTCATAGCCGTTTAATGAAAAGTTTTGCGCGCGGGCTGTTTCACCGATAAATAAAACAAACAATTTGTTTTTGCTATTGTTTTTCAGCTGCGGAGCGGCGTCCAAAACGGCAAATTCATGGTTTGTTTCGGCTTTTTTCTTGCAATAGCGCACAAAAGAATAGGTATAGTTAATGGTGTTGACCAATTTAGTAACTTTGTTGTGGTTGCGTCCGACAACGGCATATTCTTTGTAGCAGATTCCGCCCAGAAGAAGAGTGACCAGCAGACTGCAGCCCACATATTTCAAACGTTGTTTGAGCTCGGCGGCGGCAGGTTGATATTGCACGCGGCATAATTGCAGCAGTAGCGCCGGAAACACACCTGTAAACAAAACATACATCCAGAAGGAAAAAGAGGTGTGTTCTGTTGTTTCGCGCAGGTTGGTTTCCATAATGTTTCTAACCATATCGGAGTCAATATAAATGCCGTCGGCATACATATAATAGTTTGCCGCAGCCGAGCCTAAAAGCAATATTGTTGTTATCAGCTTACCAACATAAGGACAAAACAAAAGATTGAACAGTGCATAAAGCGGAACAAATATAAATATGCCAAGGGAAAAGGCAAAAAGCAACATCATCGGGCTGTCGATTTGAATATTGTGTGTTATGTAGCGCCAAAACGACAGATTTAAAACCGTTGCAAAGTAGAGTGTAACGATGCAGATTAACGTTGTTGATTTTATATTTATTTTGTTCATTTTTGTTTGTCCTCCTGTTGGTACATTGGCGAAACTAAAATGCTAATCTGAAAACAACCTGAAAAAATCTGAAAAAAAATTCAGATAAAATTAAAATTCTTTCAGATAATTTTCAGATTGCGCTCTTAATAAAAACAGCATAAGATATTTTATCAGGAGATATTTATGCGTATTTTATTGGTTGAAGATGATACGAATTTGGGGCAGGGAATTAAAACTTTGCTGGAAATTGACGGCTATGAAGTCGATTTGGCGGAAACCGGAGCCGAAGCTATTGATGAAGTAAAATATGGAACGGCGCAGTATGATGTTGTGTTACTGGATTGGATGCTGCCGGAGCTTTCGGGAATAGAAGTCTGCAAGTGGCTGCGTGATATTAAAAAAGGTCATTACACTGGCGGAATTATCTTTTTAACGGCAAAATCTGAATTGGACGACTGCGTTCAGGCTTTGGAAGTGGGTGCAGACGACTATATTACAAAACCATTTGAAATCCGTGAGCTGAAAGCGCGGATTCACGCCGTCCTGCGTCGTAAAAACAAACCGTATGTCGACAGTATGTTTGAAGCTGGAGGATTTGTGCTGGATTGCGCGCAAAATACTTTGAGCGATGGAAAGAATACGCTTAATTTTTCTAAAACAGAGTTCAAAATTCTGCAGATTTTATTTGTAAACCATGATAAAACCATTTTACGCGAAACTCTTTTTGAAAAAGTTTGGGGCAATAATCCCGAAATTAGTAGTGCAAGTTTGGATTCTTATATTTACAATTTGCGTAAAAAAATTAAAATTTGGCAAGATAATATGCAGATAAACTTGCTGAAAAATATTGGATATATGCTGGAGCTTAAATGATAGATATTTTAAAACGCAAACTTCTAATTAGATACGCTTTGATATTGTTCAGCGTATCTTTGCTTATATTTTGGGGCGGATATGCGGCTTATCGGATTATTTCAAAAAATGTGATAGCGTCAAGTCTGTATGATTATTTGCAAGAAGAAGTTTTTGAATTTAAACAAGAAGCCGATGAACTGGTAATAAAACCGGAGCGAATCGCCGTGGCGGCGCGGAATAATGCTTTGCATTTTTTCTCGTATGGATTTGTAAACGGCAAAATGCGCCGTTTGGAGCAGCCAGCAGGCGGAGCAGGGGATATGCTGACGCAAAAAATGGCAGATTGGCAGGAAAACGACGGCGAAATTAAAAGCGTAAAAATTAAAAACAACGGCGAACGCTGGCGTTTTTTGGCGCTTTCCGAAAGTTGGAAAGACGAACCTGACGGCGAAGAATATCGGGTGGTTGTGCTGCTTAACGTAACTCCGTATTTTCATGTTACGCATCGTTATAAAAGCTATGGTTTGGTCACAGTTGGAATTTTGCTGCTGCTTTCAATTTTGGCGGCGTCGCTGTTGGCGGATAATGCCATAAAACCATTGGCGGAAGCCTATCGCAAGCAAAAAGAGTTTGTTTCGGACGCATCGCATGAATTGAAAATGCCGCTCAGCGTGCTGCTGACCTATACCGAAATTTTGGAAAAACAGCCGCAAAACGCCAAGGCTTTGCAGGTTATGCGGGACGAAACTAAAAATATGTCGGGCTTGGTGGAAAATCTGCTGGCGCTGACACGTTTGGAACGGACAGAAAATACGGCAGTTTCAGAGTTGAAAGCAGCTAATGTTTTGTTGCCGTTGGTTGAGCGTTTGAATATGGTGCATAAAAACAGAAAAGAGGATATTAAAGCTGTTTGCGAGCCGAATGTGTCGGTTAAAATGTCGGCGCAACATTTGGAAAGATTGTTGATTATTTTGTTGGATAATGCCGTAAAATATACGCCGGAAGATAAAAAAATTTCTGTAAAAGTTACGTCAGACGAACATAGAGTAAAAATTGCGGTTCAAGATGAAGGAATTGGCATAAAGGCAGAAGATTTGCCTCATATTTTTGAACGATTTTACAGAGTGGATAAAGGACGAAACCGGCAGAGCGGCGGTTTTGGACTGGGGCTTTCGCTGGCGCAAGAAATTGTCAATAAATATCACGGACAGCTGAAAGTGCAGAGTGAGTTTGGCAAAGGAAGTATATTTAGTGTGATTTTGCCAAAATAATAACAAAAAAACAGCCTTGACAAAGGCTGTTTTTTTGTTGAAAGTTAAACCAGAGTTTCCGATAATGACTCTTGAGCGTTTTCCGCTTTAGCTTCATCATTTTCAGCGGTTTTGCGCTTGGTAGCATAAATGCCGTAATCGCGCGCGCCGCTGACAGTGAGCAAGATACTCAATGAAGCCAGCAACCCTTCCCAATCGATAGGGTTAATCTCAAAGTATGGCGAAACAATAAAATTATTGCTGTAGCCCATAACGATAATCCAACCGATTGCCGGAATCCAAAAGCGGTTGCTCAACTCTTTGTTGCCAGTTGTGACGTCAATGGCTTTTTGCACTGGACCAAGATAGCGAAAACGCTGCAAGACAATGTCTCTGGCGCCGCCAAGTCCGATAACAACGCTGAAAGTTAAAATCAGCTGAGACCAATCAATCACACGGCAGTTAAAATAAGGGGCGATAGCGCAGTTATGGAAAAAACCATAGGCAATTACCACGCCCAAGGCAGGAATCCACATTCGGGATTTCTTAACCTTAATCTTAAACTTAATCATAAGGCAGAAGAATTTACGTAAATAATTTTTTTCTGTCTCTAAAATACCTGTTTATGTTTATTTTGTCAAGTGTTTATCTAAAAATTTGTCAATGAAATGAAAAATCGGGAGAATTTATAGGGTATCAATGTAGATTATTTTTTGCTAACAGAACAAAAGTGTGTAAAAAAAACGACCGTTTAAATTGGACTTTAAAACTAACTCTTTTTGCAATATAGCAAAGGTTGGTGAAATTTGCAATAACTTTTTATAATTACGATATTTTTTGCGTTTTTTAAGTGTTTTCAAACGGTTGTTAAAGTGTGTAAAAATAATGGTCGTTATTTTTACACACTCAAGGAGGAACAACGTGTTGAGAGGTAAGATTATGGCATTATTATTCAAAAGGAGTATGTTCACACAAGATTCTCGGAATAAATCCGAGAATGACGGGAGTTGGGAACGGGGGCTTAGTGTTTGTTGCAAGTTTTTAAAGCGGATATACCATACTGGACACTCGGCGAATTCGCTTCGCTCAAAGCCAAGTGTGGCAAATAATTGTGTTGGTCGGTCGATGATAGAAATGCTGGGTGTGCTGGCTATTATCGGGGTGTTAAGCGTCGGGGGAATTGCCGGATATAGTTATTTAACTCAGGGTTTGCTGGAGCATATCGACAATTTGAGAAACCTGAAATCTGATAATGGCAACAATAAATATGATTTAGCAGAAACAATAAAAGGATTAAACCTACTCCCTGAAGGCTGGTCGTTTAAAAACAGTACTGTAATATCAGATACTGTCGGCAGCACAATCACAATATTTATCCGTGACAGCCATCTAGTTTACGACATAGTGCTTGGAAACGCCTCTTCAGTTGATGGTCATTTGGTTTCAGATAATTTTTCAACTAAATTGTGCCGAGAATTTATCAGCAACTTTGCTCAGCCTTTGCATTCCTCTCTAAAATTTGCTTGGATTTTTAGAACTAAAAACGGCAGTATCCATTATTATGGAGATTCACAATGCACTGACAGCAATATGTGTTTAGTTAATATGACGTTATCTGATATACAAAATGTTTGCATCTCTTGCGCGGTAGGAGAGGAATATTGCTTGTTTGTTTTGGAATTTTAGCAGTGAAAATTGACTTTTACGCAAAAACAGGTTATCTTTAACTTAGAAATAGGTTAAAGATGGGGTTTAACCCTTTCCAGTTAAATTAAAAGTCCAGTGTTCGAGCACCGGACTTTTTTAGTAATATATCAATTAAAAATAAATGTCAAATAAATACAATCATTAGATAGTTTTAGCCTATCCTTTGAAGCCTTGGGCTACCACATACATTTCAACTGAATCTTGACGGCTGGCGTCTGGTTTGAAGTGGGTAACTTTGGCAAAATTCTTTTTCATATCGGCTAAAAGTTCGCTTTCGGTTCCGCCTTGGAAAACTTTGGCAATAAAAATTCCACCCTCGGCTAAAACCTCTTTAGCAAATTCGTAAGCAAGTTCCACCAAAGCAATGGTGCGCAGGTGGTCGGTTTGTTGATGACCGGTGGTATTTGCCGCCATATCGCTCATCACCACATCGGCTGGTCCATGCAAAAGCTCTTTCAGCTTATTTGCAGCACTCGGTTCAGTGAAATCCTGCTGCAGTAAAATGGCTCCTTCAATTGGTTCTGCCGGCAGTAAATCCATACCGACAATTTGTCCGCTGCCTTTGTTGCGCTGAGCCGCAACCTGTGTCCAGCCGCCAGGAGCACAGCCTAAATCAACAATGGTTTTACCTTTGCCTAAAAAGTGATATTTTTCATCAAGCTGAATCAGCTTAAACGCCGCACGCGAGCGATAGCCCAACCGTTTGGATTCAGATACATAAGGGTCGTTTAACTGACGTTGCAGCCAGCGGTTGGAAGATGGTTTATTATATTTTGCAGTTTTAACCTTAACCGTTAAGTGATTGCGCCCGCGGATAAGTTTTGCCGATGCCGTTAATTTTGCCATTTTTGCTCCAATTCTGCTATAATTGCCTCTTGCGCACCTTTGAGCGAAGCTGTTAGTTCTTTTATTTGCAATACCTGATAAATTGTCTGAAATATTACGCAGGCGGCAACAAAAATCGGCGCGCGGTTTTCTCCTATATACGGACTTTCGCTGAGCTGTTCCAAATTCATTTTCAGGGTTTCGGCAATTTGCTTATCTATCTGTTCGGTTGTTGCTGACATGCCATCCGCAAAATCTTTGTTATAAGAGCCAGTTTTGTTTATCATACTGAACAAGCGTAGCGGAGTGCTTGAAGTGGCAACACAAAAACTTTGCGGAAGATACATCAAAAATTCAGAGTTAACCAAAAATTCTTCAACATATTTCTTAATTTCTGTCCGTAGTTTTTGTGCCTTATCTTCATCATATTCCAGCAAATCAAAGGCTTCTGAAGCGGTGCGCGCTCCCCATGGTACGGATAAAGTGTAAATTTCTTCAGGCTCTTTATCGTTTTTTGCTAAAATAATTTCAGTAGAGCCGCCGCCCAAATCATATAGCAGCACATATTTTGCCGAAGGCGGAACATTCAGCATGGCGCCTTTAAGATTTAAAAGTGCTTCTTCTTCGGCAGATATAACTTCTAAATTTATACCGCTAAGCTCTTGCACCATTTGGATAAAAGTGTTGCTGTTTTGCGCTTTGCGGCAAGAGGCAGTTGCCACTGCTCTATAGTGTCCGACATTATAATCCTTCATCAATTCGCCAAAGCGCACCAAACAATCAATTCCGCGCTGAATGGCGGCTTGCGAAAAGTTACCGCTTTCATAAAGACCTTCGCCCAATTTTATTGTGACTGCCTCGCGATAGAGCAAATTGCCTTTGGGATCGGTAATGCGAATTCGGCAAGAATTTGTGCCTAAATCAATCGCCGCTAGGTTTTCGTTGTCCATGATAACGTCCTTTTCTGAAAAGTTTGTGGCGTTTTCCGCCTTTATGGAAATAATTGTTTTTTTGATGGTGCATCATATCCAAAAGAATACCCTCGCGGATACCTCGGTCGGCAATAGTTATTTCGGAAACAGGCCAAAATGTGCATAAGGCTTCAATGATAGTGCAACCAGCCATGGTTAAATCGGCTTTCAGTTTGCCAATGCAAGAATGCTTGCAGCGACCTTCATAGCCCATATTCTTGATGCTGCGGATAACTTTTTCAACATCTGAACCAGATAGGGCGATACCGTCAACAGCTGCTCGGTTATAACGCGGCAGGTTCAAATGCACCGCTCCCAAAACCGTAACCGTTCCCGAAGTGCCGATTACCTGAATTTCTTGATTGCGGATTGCCTCGCTGATATGATATTTATCTTCAAATTCCTGCAAAATTTTCTGCGTGCGTTCAACAATGGTGTCATATGCCAAATTGGTCATATCTTTCCCAGGGAAAGCTTCAGATATGGTTACCACGCCATAGGGCAGAGAAACAAAGCCTTCAATAAAAGTTTTGCCTGTTTCGGTAACACGAGCCAAGGAAATTTCGGTCGAACCGCCGCCAATATCAAAAACCAGCGCTCTTTTAATCATACGGTTTAGCAAAGGCATACAGCCCACGACCGCCAAACGCGCTTCTTCTTTTGAAGATATTACTTCCATATTTAGACCAGTGGCTTGTTTTACCGCTGTTTCAAATTCGCGGCAGTTAAGCGCCCGCCGGCAAGCTGCCGTTGCCACAAAACGCATACGCACAATCGGTTTATATTCATTGATAATGGCGCCGCAGACTTTTAGAGCGGCAATCGTGCGCCTTATTGCCGGCTTAGACAGCATATTGCCGTTAATAATTCCTTCTCCCAAACGAGTAACGCGCGAGAAAGTTTCTACAACATGAAAAGAACTAGGTGTTGGCTGAGCAATAACCAATCGGCAAGAGTTTGTACCTAAATCAATTGCCGCATAGCAATCGCCTTTGGGCGCAAGATTATTATTTTCTTGCTCTGCTTTATCTCTAAACTCTTTATAATCCGGTCTGTGTTCACTGCTCAATTTTATTTTGTCCCATACATTTCCTGACGCAGCTGGCAGCGCAGCTCGTCAATACAAACCAAACCGTTTTTACCATCTTTAAAATACCAATATTCCCAGCCGTTGCAAGCCGCTGCATTTTGCTCTGCCGCACCGACTTGGTGAATTGAACCTTCGGCGTTGCTGCTTTTTATTGAACCATCTGCGCGGATTGTGGCAAAGTGTTTGCCGCTGGCATCGCTCAACACATCTCCGGGAGCCAGCATACCATGCTCTATTACCGCACCAAACGGAACACGCTGCAGTTTTTTCTTTACGGTATATTCCAAAGCTTCGCTGTTAAGCGGTTCAATTGCTGCCAAGCGTGCTTGAGCGCCTTCAACATACGAGCTGTCACGTTCAATACCAATATAGTGGCGTCCCATCTTTTTGGCGATAGCGCCAGTGGTGCCTGTTCCAAAGAATGGATCTAGAACCACATCTCCGGGCTTGGTAGACGCTAAAATTACACGATAGAGCAAGGCTTCGGGTTTTTGGGTAGGGTGTAGTTTTTCACCATATTCGTTTTTCAGGCGTTCTTTACCAGTACAAATCGGAATTTCCCAGATACTACGCATTTGCGTTTCATCATTAAGCGCCTTCATAGCCTCATAATTGAAAGTGTATTTTGCTTTAGGATTTTTAACCGCCCAAATCAAAGTTTCGTGAGCATTGGTAAAACGCGTTCCCTTAAAATTAGGCATAGGATTAGTTTTGTTCCAAACCACGTCATTCAAAATCCAAAAGCCTAAATTTTGTAAAATGTAGCCAACGCGAAAAATATTGTGATAAGAACCAATCACCCAAATGCTGCCGTCGTCTTTCAAAATCCGGCGGGCGGCACTGAGCCATTGTTTGGTGTATTCATCATAAGCCGCCAAGCTTTCAAAGCTGTCCCACTCTTCGTCTACGCCATTTACAATTGTATTGTCCGGACGCAGCAATGCTTCACCCAATTGCATATTATACGGCGGGTCGGCAAAAATAACATCAACCGAGTTTTCTTCCAGCTGGTTCATTGTTTCAATGCAGTCGGCGTTGATGATTGTGTTTAAAACTGTTTTAGTCTTCATTATTTTTCTCACTCATTTTCGTGTTAAATCCATTATTATCCGATAAAGTTATAATTTTATTAATAAGAAAAATAAAAAATACGCACACGACGATTTTTTTTATGAAATTTTCACAAAAAAAGGATTAGCCGAATACATCACTCAAATAATTTTTTCAAAATCTCTTCTTTTTGCTCAACCAGCTGTAGTTCTGTTACACCGCCTTCACCGGCTTTGCTTCGCTGTCTTTGCAATTCAAGCATTTGCCGGACAGCTGAAGATTCTGGTCTGGTTTTCAGCTGTTTGATTAAGGCTTTGGCGTTGCGGCGAATGCTTAAAGTAAACAGCAATGCCGATATGCGCTGCTGCACGTAAAAAAAACGGTCGGCGTCCCATTGATGATAGACAAACCAAATTTTGCTTTTCCAATCCAGCCATTTAGAAGGATTGGTGGTTTGATATGAGATTGTAAATCCGTTATCAAAGCCCAGTTCTTTATATTGCGGATATAATTTGATAAAATCGTTCAATTCAGCTTCGGTGATTTCAGCCGTATAATTCTGCTGTTTTGCGGCAATTTCTAAATTTGCCTGATTCCAAATAGTATCTGTTATTTGGCATTTCACAACATACAGAATTAGAAATATTCCGACAACAAACCATGCTAAACGCTTCCAAACGGACATTACCATTGCAGTTTCTCCATGCAATAGTCAATATTCAAACCGAAACCAGTAGAAAGTTCATCTGTTTGTTTAATTAAATTACCGCTCAGCTGATGTATGCCGGAAGTTATCAGCAAATTTTTACCGCCGAAATTATTTCCCAAGCGCATATCCGTTGCCATATTGTCGCCGATAAACAAGCAGCGGGAAACGTCAAAATCCGGTAAGCTTTCTGTTAAATATGAGGCAATGCGCAAATCAGGCTTGCCGAATGAGATTATTTTACCGCCAATCATGGCATATTGCTCGGCAATTGCTCCGGCTGCCGTTTTTACGGCTTGCGGTGTCAGCACCAAAGTGTCGTTTCCAACGCATATCAATGGTAAATTTAAACCGGCGCCTTGTTCCAAAATCGGCATCAGTTCTGCGATTTCCGTGCCTTTTTCTGATTGTTCAGCTACCAAAAAATCTGCCATCAGCACACTGTCTACTTTTTCATAATCTAATTTATCTAATGCGCAGCAATGTTCAGAACTTAAAGAATAGTAAGTACCGCCGATGTCTTTTTGCCGCCGGAAATAGTAATGGGCAATTTCACCGGCTGTAATCAAAGCATAAAAAATATTCATCGGCACGCCGCCGCGTTTTAAGTGCCAAAATAAATTTTGCACCCGCATGCCGCTGTTAGAAGCTAAAGCGATTTTTTTGCCGCTTTGATAAAGCTTGGTTAAAGCATCAACACTTTCGGGAAAAATTTTGCCGCCATCTGTAAACACGCCGTTAACACCGCATATAACGGTGTCAAATTCATCGCGGATACGCGAGATATGTTTTATCAGACTGTTCATTTTGCTCTAACTGTTTTTTAAATTATTAAAAGCAGTCTAGACCAAATTAGTAAATTTTTAGATAAGATTTTAATTTAGTAAAAAGTTATTTATGGCGGTGGTTATCTGTTCTTTGAAAAACAATTCATTTCCCCACCATTGCTGCGGATTGTCTATTTTATAATAGCCTCGGCTCATACCGTCGTTAATGCGCACCAACACAATCGACAGCGCTTGATTCAAAAAATAGGCATCGGTAAAAGCGTTTTCGCCTTGTTCCTGATAATCTATTTCAAAATAACTAAAGTCATTGCTGTAGTTTTGCTGATAGATATTATAAATTTCTCCCATGGCTTCGGCGCAATGCGCACAAGGGGTGTTATTATAGAACACATAAATTATGGATTTGTTCCAATTGTCTTCGTTTTCTTCAACATATTGCCGAATATAGGGGGTGTATCCAGAAGAATCTATGAATTGCGCTTGAACAGGCGCTATTCCTATAAAACAAAATAAAAAAGCCGCCGTTTGCAAAATTTTCATATGTTATCCTTTTCTTATAAAATCATAAAGGAGAACAGGACTCTTTCAGCCACTTCTTTTCATCATCATTTACACACGCGGCTAAACGCTCATATACTTTTTTATGATAATCGTTCAGCCAGTCCCGTTCTCCCTGTTCAAGGAGATAAACATCAATCAGCTTTTTATCAATAGGCACTAAGGTTAGGGGTTCGAATTTTAAAAAGCCGGAGTCAGGCGAAGTTTCTCTGGTGTAAACCAAATTTTCGATACGGATACCGTAAGCATTTTCTTTGTAATACCCTGGTTCTATGGAAGTTATCATATTAGGCTTAAATCCATAGGTGCTGCCGCCGCTTGATATGCGGTTTGGTCCTTCATGTACATTGCCGAAACAGCCGACGCCGTGTCCGGTGCCGTGTTTATAGTCCTTTCCTTCTTGCCACAGCGGAGACCGAGCCAGCGTGTCAAGCCGCATTCCGCAGGTGTTGTTTGGAAATTTTGCCTTAGCCAAAGCTATGTGCCCTTTTAGCACCAAAGTAAAATTATGTATCATCTCTTGAGTTGGAGTGCCCAAAGCTATGGTGCGAGTTACATCTGTTGTTCCGTCAAGATATTGACCGCCGCTGTCAAGCAAAAGTAAATTGTGTTCTTGCAGAATTTTATTGGTTTGCGGGGTAGGCTGATAATGAACAATCGCTCCGTTTTCGGCGGCTCCGGCAATGGTTTCAAAACTTTCTTCAAAAAATAAATTTTGTTCTTTACGCAGTTCATGCAGCTTTTTTACAACATCAAGCTCTGTTTTGCCGCGCCAATTATTTTTTAGCCAATACAATAGTTTTATTAAAGCAACTCCATCGCGTTCATGGCAGGCAATCATACCATTTAGTTCGGTTTTGTTTTTTTCAGCTTTCTGCATTTGACAAATGTCGCAGGCAGGCTGTCCGTTTTTTATCAATTCGATTAAACCAGCAGGAGCGGAATTTTCATCATATAAAATTTTTGCCGTGCAGCTATTAAGCCATTTAGTTAACTCACCAAAAGTCCAAACCGGCAGATTTGTTTGCAAATTATCACCGATTAGAACTGCTGTTCCTGTTTTATCAATCAGAGCATAGGCACGCACTATCGGCGAACAAGCTAAATCTTTGGCATATATATTTAAAAGCCAAGAAATACTGTCTGCAGCGGTCAGCAAATAGTAATCAGCGTTATATTCTTTGAGTAACAAGGTGAGGAACTTTATTTTTTCTTCACGGCTTTTTCCAGCATATTCAAGTTGTCGCTCCATAACTTTTATGGGGAATTTGCAGTCTATTTTAACCAAATCTCCGACATCGGTTAAACGCAGCTTGGCAAATATTTTCTTTACGTTTTTTTGTTCTTCAGAACTAATGGTCATACCATCATAGCCGATATTACATATTCCTTGTTTTTGCAAAAAATCGCAGACGTTAACAAAAACCGGATTTTTGTTTATTACCGAAACTTTATTTAAGTTGACTTCCTGTCGTGCTTGCAATTCATAGCGTCCGTCTACAAACAAAAAAACACAGCTGTGCGTAATAGCTAACATTCCGGCTGAACCGCTAAAACCGCATAAGTGTTTCAGTTTGTGCTCGCACGGCAGAATATCTTGTCCAATATAACGGTTGGTGTAGGTTACGATATATGCCTCTAATCTGTTTTTATCTAAAGCTTTTTGAATGTCGGATATGGTCATTTTATTTCTCCAACAAAGCAACGCGCCAATTTTCTTTTTCATACAATTTAACCAGTTTTAAGCCCTGTTTTTCATGCTCGCCGACCACCCAATCTACCTGATCGTCAATAAAACCGGAAATCACAGCATAGCCGCCTTTTTTCAAACTTTTAGCCATATCCGGCGCCATGGCAATCAGCGGGCGTGCTAAAATATTGGCAAAGATTACGTCGTAAGGAGCATTTTTCTGCACTAAATCAGATTGATAGCCATCGCTTAAAGCGGCGGTTATTTGTTTTTCTACACCATTGTCCAAAGCGTTTTGCTGCGCCACGCGTACGGCTTCATCATCAATATCTACAGCAGTTATTTGCGAATTATTCCAAATTTTTGCCGCAGCCAAAGCTAAAATACCCGAGCCAGTGCCAACGTCCAAAACTTTTTTTGGTTTTTGTGTGCAAAGTTTATTGATGTCGGAAATCGCGTCCAAGCAGCCTCTAGTTGTTTGGTGCTCTGAGCCAAAAGCCGTAGCGGCGTAAACTTTTAGTCCTATTTTGTTTTGCGGCAGCGGTGTTTCATCATGAATGCTGCAAATAAAAAATTCGGCTTCTTCCAGCGGAGCAAAGGTCATTACATTTTCGGTCAACCAATCATCGCTTTGCAACAAATCCCAGCTATAGGACGGTAAAGTAATATTTTGCTCCTGCGCGGCTTTTTGTAAATCCTCTTCTTTAGCGTTTTGGCGCAAATAACCGACTAACTGCTCTTTACCATCATCCGTGTAGTCTATTGAGGTTACTTCAAAAAACTCATCGGCAAAGGCTTGCAGTTCTTCGCTTATTTGGGTTGTCGGTTCAAATTTTGCTATTTTGCAGCTTCCTGAATTATTACTCATTTTTTTATCTTTCGTTATTACTTTTTTTACTAACTTTGATATAAATTTATAATCAGTATACTAAATAAACCATTAAAAAGAGCTTATCATGAAAAAAATATTTATTACTCTTTCTTCTATGCTGTTGGCGGCTTGCACTATTTTTGAAAGCGACCATGACAATTATTGGCTGAACAATGTGCGTCCGTATAAACTGATGAAAATAAATTATTACGATCCGAACGACGGCGCAGCAGACGAAAAAATAACCGACAGCAAAATCTTAAATACTAGAATTTATAAACACAATGTAGTGGTTTCGGCAAATTTGGGACAGCGTATGGTAGATGCCCAAACCTATACGGTGCAAAATTTTGCTAAGCCGGAATTGGTTGCAAAAACCGATGGAAGCATTACTGGTAGCAACTTTAAGGTACAGATTCACCAAGACCAACTGTTTGAACCGATTGGCGAAGTAAAGCTTAACGGCAGTTATTATTTGGTGGTTTCTGGAAATGATGCCGGTGATATGCTACTGATTGATGAGCAGGGAAACTTTTTAGATTATATCTGCCATTTGTATCATGGTCAGCTTTTAATGCCTCGTTATTCAGCTGTTATCAATCCTAAAGGATTGGGGGTTGAGCAAAAGAAGGCCACTCGTGAAAGCGTCAGCGATCCTAAATTGCAGTTTGAACTTAAATATGATGGTTTGGAAAACGGCTATATGGCGTTTATCTATACCGATTACAGCAACGCCAATGCCAGCGAAGGATTTTTCCAGCGCTATGTTTTTCCGCAAACACAGGATTTGGTCGAAATCAACGGCATTCGCTTTAAGGTTATGGATGTTTATCCAGACCGTATAGAATATATGCTGCTGGATTAAAGATTTATTTTGCTTGGTTAAAGCTCCCTAGTTTGGGAGCTTTTTTTATGCTGCAGCGGTTTGAAAAACTAAACTTTATAATTTTATAACAATTTTTTATTTTGCGCTTGACAACATAAGAAACATATGTTATATAAGTGCTCGTTATCGCAATCGCGGGGTAGAGCAGCTTGGTAGCTCGTCAGGCTCATAACCTGAAGGTCGTTGGTTCAAATCCTTCCCCCGCAACCACTAGAGACAAGAGGAAGTTTCACTTCCTCTTTTTTTGTATCCGCAATTT
>CAVIDY010000022.1:7297-23663 GCA_963641885.1 Bacteroidaceae bacterium | reverse complement strand
GATACAATAAGCAATAACAGTATCGGATTGGTTTTCAATGGGTTTTAAGTCCAAACAATATGCAGGCAATTTTAATATGCCAGTCGTGAATAAAATAGCATTTTGCAAATTTTGTTCAGTAAAATCGCCCTGATTAAACAAAATATGATAATGCCATTCAAAACCAACACCTTTTTCAGCGAAAGCAATAAATGAGAAATGATGTCTGTTCCAGTGCCGGCCTAACAGTTTCTTTTCAAATGTTTTCATAATTAGCTGCAAATGGTTTAAGGAATTGGATAAATTTTCCGATGCCCAATTTTTAGGTAACCGAACTGATAGAAAGTATGTTGGTTTAAGGCTGTCTAATATCCAATTTTTCAGACCTTGTTTAACGGTTGGCAATTCCAGTTTGTTTGAAGCTGTATCAGGTTCATGGTTAAGGATTGAATGAAGCTTATAAACAACGGACATTGAATATTGAAGACATTTTATCAGGTATTTTTTAATAAGATTAGTTGAGATTAGGTTTTTCATAAATTAGATTTTCCTTTATATTTATTTGTTTTTATTGATTTTAATAAAATAAATTTTGAGTATAAAAATAACAAAGGACGCGTTTTAGTGCTTCCTCGTATCCTGTGCCGCCAAAATCGGCTTGAACAATGCTATTATCGCTTTAGGCAGTCAAAGTTCACAGTTGTGATACATCATTATAGAATTGTTTTTTTGCGGTGAAGTTGCGCTGAAATTGTCTAAATAGTATATTTTTTTGCAAAAAAGCCAACCTCATGCCCTGCGGGGCGGAAGGTTGCAAGAAAAGATGTAATTTTATTGAATAAGCTAGTGTTGGTTTTATCTCTCGCTCGTAAAGGCTTTCCCTTTTTTAGAATTGATATTGTAATTATCTTACCGGTATATGGTAGTGGGTGACTATGCCAGATATGGTATTCCCGAGACCCATAAGCCAGAGGGGATTCCCATTATTATTGATTAAGTGTCATTGATGTCAGTTAATCTCCGACCTTTAACATCCGTATGTCAAATGTTACACAATCTCAAAAAACTTTAGTAGAAATCAGCAAGGTTCATATTCTATAAAATATGACTGATGCGTATAATAAAATAAAAGATGAGCTTGCGGTTTATTATCCCGATATTACGGATGATGAAGTCCGGCGGTTTATCACATTTTTTAAGTTAAGTGCCAAAGCTGTGTTTGAGGCTAAAAAGGCCGGAATCTCATTAAGTGACATTGATGACACTTAATCAAAACAAACAACTTCCTGTCCTTAGGGGCGAGAGGTTAAAATCAACCTCATTTATTTTGTAAATTAGGTTAGTTGTTTGAAATATCAGTAAAATATTAGCAATAAAATTATCAAAAACTAAAAATAACCGCTTACTTTCCCAAGTAACCGCGGCATAATAATGTTATGTTAAATCAAAGGAGTATTGAAGTGTCTAAAAAGAATAAATATCAAAATATCGCTGATGAAGAATGTAAACAAGCAGTAATCTTTGCACGTGTTTCATCAGAAGAGCAGAAAAAAGGCGCGTCTATTGATGCACAGCTTAAAACGGTTATTGATTACTGCGATAATCGCAAGTTTAAGATTTTAGATAAATTCTCTATTGTGGAAAGTTCAACGAGGGGCGGTCGTCTAAAATTTTATGAAATGTTGGAATATGTCAAACAGCAAAAACATAAAACCGCCATTGTTGTAAATTGTGTTGACCGGTTACAACGTGGCTATAAAGAATGCGTTGAGCTTGATGACTTAAGAAAACAAGGACGGATTGAGATACATTTCTATAAAGAGGGGTTTTATTTACACAAAGAGAGCACATCTTCAGATATATTGCGTTGGGATATGGGAGTGTTATCTGCAAAAATGTATGTCGGGTCGCTAAGAGATAATGTTATCAGAAGTCAGGAATATAAAAGAGAAAACGGACAATGGCAATCTTGCGCGCCAGTTGGGTATTTGAATATACCCAAAACCAAAACAACGCCGGCGGATATTGTGATTGATCCGGACCGAGCGCCTAAGGTTAAAAGACTTTTTGAAGAATATGCCAAAGGCGGGCGCACTTTGCAGGATATTACAAATTTGGCAAGGACTTTGGGCTTGTCTTCCAAAATGTGCACGGTTAATAAGACCATCAGCCGAGCCCAAGTGCAAAACATCTTAAAAAATCCGTTTTATATCGGATACTTTATCAATAAGGGCAAAACCTATAAGCATAATTATCCGCGTTTGATTGATGAAAATCTGTTCCGTATTGTGCAAGATACGATGGAAGGGCGGAAACGCGCGCCAAGCAAGTTATATTACGGCGATAAGCAATATTTGTTTAGCGGAATGGTGAGATGCGGCTGTTGCGGAAGTTTAATGACTTGTGAGACCAAGGTAAAAGATGAAAACCATTCTTATAATTATCTAAAATGTAATAAACTCCGCTCAAAATGTAGTCAAAAACCGGTTAATGAGGCCAAAATTCTTGCCCAACTTGAAAAGGAGCTTTGTTTACCTATCAACATCAGTGACGATATGTTAAAAAATATCAAGTCAGAAGTCAAAAGACAGCTCAAGGAAGAAAATAACAACACAGCCGCTCTAAAAAGAAATATCACAATCAAGATAAACGAACTGGATGAGCAGGCCAAAGCCTTATTCCGCGGCTATATTCAAGGCAAATGTGATGAAAAGATGTATAATGAGCTGAAAGCCGAAATTGAGCTTGAGAAAGAAAAGCTGCAAAAAGATATGGACAAGTATCTTAAGATTGATACGGAAACTGATGAAATATTGGCAAATATTGCGGAAGTGGCGGCAAATATTGGTGTTTTTCTAAAAAGTCCGATTCTTGGCACGAAAAAAGAAATTTTGAAATTGATTTTATCGGACTGCAAAATTGAAGGAAAAAATCTATGTTTTTCAATAAATAAGCCGTTTGACGAACTCATCAAAACGGCTGAAACTGATAAATGGTGCCATTAGCAAGAATCGGACTTGCGACCCCGTCATTACCAATGACGTGCTCTACCACTGAGCTATAATGGCGTGACTAAACTAAAAACATAATACTTAACAGATGACGGGGTCTGCTCCCCCGCTTGTCGGTCTAGGCTCGCTGCGGTCATTTACATTTTCCTTGCTTGCCAAGCCCTTCCAAGGCGTTACAGACAAAAATAACAAAAAATTGTTATTTTTGCTTAGCCGCTACCAATGATGTGCTCTACCACTGAGCTATAATGGCAACGGTAAAAATTCATTAACCGACAATCTCAGCAACAAATTTCATATAACAACATACAGATATGATTTTAAAAATCAATGTATTTTTTTATAAAAGTGCAAAATTTATGCAAAATTTTTACTATTTGCCTGTTATGTTAAGCCGTGATTATTGTAAAAATAAAGAGTTAGAGGGAAAAATGAGCGCTAAAAATCCTGAAAAAAAATTGAAAAAGTCGGATAAAACAGATGATTTTGCTATGCCGGAACCGCCTGAAAGTTGGTTTGCAAACGGCTTGCACCGCTTTATAATTGTTTTTAGTGTAATGTGGTTTGGAATTGTTGCTGTTTACATTACCAAATTTTTTGGCTGGGAAGAATTGTTTTCTATGACGCCTAATGAATTTAGCGGATTTATGGCTGGAATGACCCTGCCTCTGGCTATTGTTTGGGTGGTTATGGCTTATATTGACCGCGGCAGTAGTTTCCGCAACGAGACGCAAATGCTGCGCGATTCGCTGAACAGAGTTATTTTTCCAGATTCAAACGGCAATGCCGCAACCAAAATGATTGCCGATGCCATAAAGGCACAAGTGGCAGATTTGAAAGAAACAACCCGTGATGTTTGTGCTCAAGCCGATGTTATCAAGCGTGATTTAGGCGACCGTATTGCCGAAATGAAAGCTCTTGCCGGCGAACTTGATACCTATTCTTCTCAAACTATGCAGGAGTTGAATACAGAAATAAAAAAGCTGGTGGAAAATTTTACGTTTGTGGCAGAAAAAGCCGCCTCCACCACCGCCGATTTCCGAGTTAATACCATGCAGATACGAGAGGACAGCGAACAGCTTTCTAATATTATGAAGCCGATGGTAAATGAAATGGTCACCGCTGCGGAAAATATAAAAGAAGTAGTAAACGTTAATAATGAAAATATAGAAAAAGCACAGATGCAGCTTAATAATTATTCGGAATCCAGCCAGCTAGCTATTGGTAAAATTATTGAATCTTGGGCAGAAAAAGGCGAAAACTTAGAAAAAACTTTTTTACGCACGGCAGAAAACTGCGAAGAGCTGTTTCATCGTTTGGATTCGGGAATTTCGCATATTGAAACCAGCATAAATGAACAGAAAAACGTGGTTGAAAAACAATCGGCAATTTTGGATAAAAATTCCGGTTACTTAGATAAAAAACTTGGAGAATACGGCAAGCTTATCAGTTTAGAAGTTGAGGCGATGATTGACCGTTCCAATACTTTGGAGCAGAATATTCAGGCACAGATGAAGAGTATCCGCGAAGCATCGGCTCAAACCACAGAAATTTTCGGACGTTTGGGCACCGATATTTCCGATAAGCGCCAGCTTTTGGAAACTGAAAGCAGCCGTATGGTTAATAACATTCATTTAACCGTTGGCAATTTAGGCGAAGAAGTTGCCCGCCTGCAGGATTTTTACAAAAACACCCAAGATAAAAACAGCGAATTGGGAAAAGTATTTTCTTCCATTGCCAAAACCTTAAAAGAAATGGAAGATGGTTTGTTGGCAAGCGTTAATAATTTCAGCAGCAAAGCCGGAGGCGTAGTCGATAAGTTTAATGAGGTTAACAGCCTTGTTTCTGGCAATATCGGGAAATTATCGGAAACAGCCGACAGCATTGCCAACCAAAGCAAAACTAATGCTGGTTTGCTGATTGAGCAAGATGAATATGTCAATAAATCATTGGCGAGCCTGAAGCAAATTAGTTCGCAAATAGCTGCATTGAATAAGGATATGTCAGCAACAGCCGGTAATGTCGGCAAAACTTTGACCGCTTATGAACATAAAATGACCGCGTTCGGCAAAGTTGTGGGCGAGCACTTGGTCAGCTTGAATGATAACTATGACAAAACTCAAAAGCAATATGATGAGTTTAATCAAAAGTTTAAGGTGGCAAGCATTGATACATTTATGAAAAATTCGGCGGATATAATTAGTGAGTTGGAAACAATTTCTATTGATATCAATAGCATATTTAACAAAACTGGCGATGATGAAGCTTTGTGGAAAAAGTATTATGAAGGCGACCATAGTGTTTTTGTGCGTTATCTTTCTAAAAATATGACCAAAAAAGAAGTAGTTGCTGTGCGTGAAGACTATGAAAAAAAGCCTGATTTCCGTGTAGTTGTCGATAAATATTTGGATGATTTCAACAGCTTGATTGAAGCGGCTCGCAGCAATAACCGCGCCAGCACCCTGCTCGCTTTGATTTCCGGTTCGGATATCGGCAAGGTTTATTATATTTTGTCTCGTGCTTTGGGAAAGGTTAATTAGCAGATGGCTTTTGACGGATTTGATAGTCCGGTGTTTTTGGCGCCGATGGCAGGAGTTACCGACCGACCGTTCCGGCAGGTTATAACTGCCTGCGGCAAGGGCAATATGTATGCAGAAATGGCGGCAATAAATGCTTTGCAGCGCAAAAATCCTAAAAGTTGGCAAATTGCCGATGTCCGTTCCGAAAAATATCCGGTTGTGGTGCAGCTGGTTGGCAATGATGCCGATTTGTTTGCCGAAGCCGCAAAATTGGTGGCGGATTTAGGCGCCCGCTCACTTGATGTAAACATGGGCTGTCCGGTTAAAAAAATCGTCAACAATGAGTCCGGTTCGGCGTTGATGAAAGACCTGCCCCGCGCTGCTAAAATTATTGAAGCAGTGGTAAATTCTACACCGTTAACGGTTAGCGTCAAGTTTCGCAAAGGCTGGGATAACGAGCATATAAACGCTGTGGAGTTTGCTAAAATGTGCGAGGAAAGCGGCGCCTCGTATATAACGGTGCATGGTCGCACACGGGCGCAGGGCTACAGCGGTGAAGCTGATTGGAATATTATAAAAGCCGTCAAAGAAAGCGTTAAAATTCCGGTTATCGGCAACGGGGATATAGATTCTCCGCAAAAAGCCAAGCAACGTATTGAAGAAAGCGGGGTTGACGGCGTGATGATAGGTCGTGCAGTGCTGGGCAATCCGTGGCTGTTAAATCAAACGCATGAATATTTGCAAAATGGTGTGCTGCCGGCAGAGCCTACACTATTGCAAATAAAAGAAATGTTGCTAAATCATTTGCGCCAGCTCATGGAATATTATGGCGAAAAAGCCGGTATTGCCGTATCTCGCAAGCATGTCGGCTGGTATGTGCGCAGTTTATATGAGGCAAAAAAGTTTCGTGAGCAATATACCAAACTGACAGAATTTACTGCGGCTGAAAAGTTGATAAATGACTATTTTGCGGAGTTAATGTAATGAAAATTGTAATCGGCGGAGCTTCCGGAGTTGGAAAAAGTTTAGTCGGATATTTGAGTTTGGGCAACAATGATATTGTGGTTGTTGATCCTGATGCTGCTAAATTAGATGAAATTTCCAAAGAGTATGACGTGCAGCCGGTTGTCGGCACTATATCAAATCCGGATATTCAAGAGGCTGTCGGTATGAAAAAAGCCGATATGATGATTGCCGTAACCGAAAATGATGAAGTTAACTTGGTGGCATGTCAGGTTGCTTATACTTTGTTCGGTGTGCCGCGCAAAATCGCCCGCGTTGATTCTCAGTATTTTCTAAATCCGCTGTGGAACAAGCTTTATAATGAAAAAAGCCTGCCAGTTGATTTGGTTATTACGCCGGATATTGAAATAGCCAAGTTTTTGCTGGGATTGTTTAAACTTCCGGGGAGTATGGCTGTTTATCAATTTTTGAACGAAACCGTAAATATTTTCAGTTTTCGCCAAAAGGATACGGATATTCCGTTTATGAAGTTTTCGCTTAGCCATATTAACAATAAATTAGCCGAGTTATCAGCGGCGGTGGTAATGATTTTGCGCGGCAATCACCGTATTTTGGTCGGAAAAGAAGAAATATATCTGCAGCGCAATGATTTGATTTATATCGCCTGCCCGCCCGAGCGCAATATGGAAGTAATGCGTTTGTTCGGTGTTGACCATAATCCGTATGAAAAAGCGGTGATTTTCGGGGCGAATGCTATTTCTTATTATTTGGCGTCGCAATTAGAAAATGATGACAATGTAATAAGCTGCAGCATTGTGGAAAATGACCTTGAAAAAGCGCATAAATTAGCTGAAAAGCTCAATAAAGCCTCGGTTATCGCCGGAGAAATGATGAGCGACAGTATCTTAGAAGACGCCGGTTTTGCGTCGTCTGACATCAGTATTTCTGTAACCGAAAAAGATAAAGATAATTTGCTTATATCGCTGCTGGCGTCAAAAAACAAAGATACGCAGGCGGTTTCTTTGATAAATTCCAAAGAATATAATTTGCTGGCGACCAATATTCGCAACAATACGATTATTGATCGCTCGGTTATTACCATTTCCGGTATTCTGCAATATCTGCGTCGCGCCCGCATAAATGAAGCCTATGCTTTAGGGCGGGAAATGGGGGAAATTTGGGAAATTCGCCTTGGTGCCGACAGCGTAAACGCTGGACAATCTATTACCGAACTGGATATGCCTGAAAACAGCGCGGTTTTAGCTGTTAAAAGCGGTGAAAATTTTATTTATAATCCGGACAAATATAAATTGCTGGAAGATGATAAGCTGATTGTATATGTTTCTCCGTCAGAAATTAAAGACGTTGAACGGATTTTTTATCGTTAAATATCTAAAATTAAAGCGTAAAAACTCTTGAATTTTAAAAAAAATGCGTTATTGTCAGGTAACTTTAAGCGCGAGGATAGTGTTTTCCGCGCAGCTTTTTTGTAGAGATTTAAGAAAAAGGAAATTTTAATAATGAGTATGAGAAACATTGCCATCATCGCCCACGTTGACCACGGCAAAACCACGTTGGTTGACGGGCTGTTGCGCCAAAGCGGTACATTCCGCGATAATCAAAAAGTAGCCGACTGCGCTATGGATAGTAACGCATTGGAGCGTGAAAGAGGTATTACCATTCTTTCTAAATGCACTTCAGTTGATTGGCACGGCACTCATATAAACATTGTTGACACTCCAGGACACGCTGATTTTGGCGGTGAAGTAGAACGCATTTTATCCATGGTTGACGGTGTGGTTTTGCTGGTTGATGCTTCAGAAGGACCGATGCCACAAACCAAGTTCGTTTTGGGCAAGGCTTTGAAAATCGGCTTAAAACCGATTGTGGTTATAAACAAAGCCGATAAGCCTGATGCTCGTCCGGACGAGGTTTTGAATGAAATCTTTGATTTGTTTGTTAGCTTGAATGCCAACGACGAACAGCTGGATTTTCCTATTTTGTACGCTTCCGGTCGTAACGGCTGGGCTGTGCGCGACTTGGCGGATGAACATAAAGATTTGACTCCGCTGTTTGAAACCATTTTGTCTTATGTCAGCGAACCGGTTTGCGAGCCTGATAAACCTTTCAGAATGCTGGCGACAACTTTGGAATCCGATAAATTCGTTGGTCGTATTTTGACTGGTAAAATTCAAAGCGGCAGCGTAAAAGTAAATGACGCTGTAAAAGTTATCAATGAGCACGGTGAAGTTGAACGCGCTAAAATTACTAAAATTATGGCATATAAAGGCTTGGAACGTGTGGCTTTGGATTCGGCTCATGCCGGAGATATTGTGGCTGTTGCTGGTATTGTAAAAGGCACAGTTGCCGATACTATCTGCGCACCGGAAGTAGATGTTAAAGACTATATCAAAGCTCAGCCGATTGACCCTCCGACATTGGCTATGACTTTCTCGGTAAACGATTCTCCGTTGGCAGGTAAAGAGGGCGACAAGGTAACTTCCCGCGTGATTTGGGCGCGTTTGGAAAAAGAAGCCGAAGGCAATATTGCGTTGAAAATTTCCCGCACAGATAATTCCGATACTTTTGAAGTTGCCGGACGCGGTGAATTGCAGCTGGGTGTTTTGATTGAAACCATGCGCCGCGAAGGTTTTGAGCTTTCTATTTCTCGTCCGCGCGTTATTATGAAACGTGATGAAAACGGTCAGCTTTTGGAGCCGGTTGAAGAAGTCGTGGTAGATGTGGATGAAGAATTTTCCGGCGCCGTGGTCGAAAAATTAAGCAAACGCCGCGCCGAATTGGTCGAGATGATTCCTTCCCAGGTCGGTAATAAAGTTCGTTTGATTTTCCATGCTCCGTCCCGTGGCTTAATCGGTTATCATTCCGAATTTTTGACCGATACTCGCGGTACCGGCGTAATGAACCGTATTTTCTATGCTTTTGAGCCGTATAAAGGTGAAATTGAAGACCGCCGCAACGGTGTGATGATTTCCAGCGAAAACGGTCAGGCCATTGCTTATTCTTTATGGAAACTGCAAGATCGTGGACCGATGTTTGTGGAACATAACAGTCCGGTTTATGTCGGTATGATTATCGGTGAACATACAAAATACAACGATATTGAAGTAAACCCGACAAAATCTAAGCAGCTGACCAATATCCGCGCTGCCGGTAAAGATGAGGCTATTGACCTTATTCCGCCGCGTAAATTGAGTTTGGAGCAGGCTTTGGCATACATTCAGTCTGATGAGCTTTTGGAAGTTACTCCAAAGTCTTTGCGTTTGAGAAAACGCATTCTCGACCCGATTGCCCGCAAACGCGCCAAACCGGAAACTGCAGAATAAAAATAAAGCGCCCTTGCGGCGCTTTTCTTTATTGAATTTTAAGCATTTTTGCGCTACTCTGAATATGTTAAGGAGAATTATATGTCAGATGCCGAAGTTCATAAAAAATGCCCTGAATACTGTCCGTTTTTGAAAGCAAACAATACTTTTTGTGAGTTGTTTAAGCGTGCGTTGCAGCAGGTTGCCAAAATGCCGGAAAAGTGTGAAGAGTGTATGAATCCTGAACAGCGCATGGCTTCTTATCAATCGCTGGGATTAACCTTGGACAGCCGTATTGAAATGTGGCAGAAAGCTGTGGTTCGCCACAACGAGATAGAACTGGGCAAACGCCGCGAAGAAGAAGCTTTGCGCCAAAAATTTGCTGCCTTTTTAACGGATAAATTCGGCTCCAGACCGCCACTTGAAGGCAACACCTATTTAAACAATCTGGTTATAAATTTGTTTATGGTTTTAGATAATACCGAACGCAATATGATGCTGTCAGTGCTGAAAAGCCGCAGCGGAGATTCTTTGTTGCAAGCGATAGATCGTGCTCCTAAAGATGATTCTTTGCTGCGCAACATTCGCCGCGAGTTAGATTCACATTATCAAGAATACCAGCAGACTTTGCAAAATTCCTTGTCCGGACGTGAGAATGGACGCCAATTCTGTTGATTTTTTGTCAAATTTATGCTAAATTAAGCCTAATCAACAAAAGGAACGGCAATGGCTCAAGAAACTTTATTACTTTTAACGGCAGATAATCATGTTATCGCAGTGTCACTTGATTATAATAATATGGCAGAAAAAAACCGAAAAATGCGGTTATATGAACAACTGAGCGAAAGTTTGAGCTATCACGAATTTTTTATTAAGTTTAATGATTTTGTTTCTACAGGTTCCTATTCAAGTCCTTTGGAACGTGAATTTTTTTTACAAGTTGATAGTGAAAATTCTGATTTTCTAGAAAAAGAAATCAATCACTTTGATTTTGTAAAAAGACCGGAGCAATATATAAATAATCTTAAAGACAATAACTTTCCTGCTGATGTTGCTTCAAAACCGGATACGATACATTTTGACAATCATATTGACGATGCCGAAATTCCTCCATTGGTTAAAAATTTAGGTTTTAGCATCGTGCCGGAAGACAAAGTCTACGATGTTTATTATAATACCGCCAAGCAAGAATATGAGATAAGAAATTTTAACCTGCGCCGTGCCTCTGTTAATGTTGGCGAAAAAAGAGTGCGCTTTGTCCGCAATCACTTTACCTTCTCGCCTGATGATTACAGCACTTTGCAAAGGCTTATTGCTCATGCCGATAATGAGCGTAGAATAAACCATCGCCGTCCGCTTGAACAGATTTTCCCCAACCCTAAAGAGAGAAGTTTATATAAAATTTATTTAAATGAACGGGTTAGGGTTGGAAAACAGCTTTTATTGTTTAAACATGAATTGACGCATGTTAAAAATGCGGTTTTGCAAGCTGGATACTGTTTGAAAAAAGGTGCAAAAAGATTATCGGTAGAAGATAATTACCGGTTGCAGGTGGAAGATGAACGCAGTGCATATTTATCGCAGGTAATTAACGCAACAAATACTTATTTGCAAAAGGGCAATCCAAAAGACTTTAGTATGTTTGACGGGGAATCTAGTCATTTGCTTGCCGAATTGCGGAATATACCGGAAACAGAGCGCTTTGAATATGCGCGAGAGCCAAAAAATTTATTAAAAGCAGCTTTTAAATCATTTACTGTTAATCATCGCAAAAGCTATGATGACAAACAATTTATTGATAATATGAAGTTGGAAATGGAAAAAATATCTCTCTGCGCCGAGCCGGATAATGACCGCAAAGAGTTTTTTAAACGCCGTTCACTGCTGTTTCATTATCAGGTATATAATCCGCAAACAAAGCAGATGGAAGAAAAAAGCTTGGCTCCGTTGATTGATAATTCAATGGAAGTTAATATAAACAGCGATAATTTGACCAAAATTATTGAGCCGTGCCGACAGATTTTGACTAGGCGCTTGGCTGAATTTAATCGTGACCAAAGCCGTGGCGTTATAAATCCGGCATTAGTGGAAGAGGCAAAATCTTTAATGCGTAGCAATCTGAAAAAATCTAAACTTGTAACCAACGTTAACGGCATGGAAATTTCCGAGCTGGCAGAAGAGCGGACTCCTACTTCTAATGCGCCGACGCCGCAGCCAAAACCTCGCAAACCGGCGGAGTGGAGCAGGGATATTGAGGCTTATTGGAAAAAGTTTGACGGATACAAAGAGTTGGCTAATAATGAAGATGAATACTCGTTCAGTATTAAAGAAAGCAAAATCCGCTACACCGCCAAAGATAAAGTGCAAATGGGTAAGGAGGCACAATATGACGCATATGTAAAGTTATTGCAAGAGCCAACTAATAAAAACCGTCCGGTTATGTTTAAAAATTCATTGACCAAAGAACAAGCCTTGAAATTATATGTTGCTTGTGTTAAGACCAATCGCAAAATGTTGGGAGCTGTGCCGACCGATTTTAAAGGTTTGGCAAAACTAAAAGACATTCCGGCAGCAGATATGCAAAAATGCCAGCAGGCGATAGGGCAGAGCGGAGTGCAAAATTCTGTGATGCAGAGAGTACGTCAGACGCGTGGCGGGCGATAATGCTGAAAAATTTGGCTTCGCCAAATGAGTTTTGAGGTAGGTATTTAATAAAAAATGATAAAACTATCAAGAGGAACACTAATTGTTCTGTATGGTCAAAAAATGACCGTTAATTTATATTTGTGGTAAAGGGAACAAAAATGGATAACAAAACAATTTATGCTTTATCTACGGTATTTGGTAAATCTGGTGTTGCGGTAATTCGCGTTTCCGGAACAAATGCTTTTGATGTTATTTCTAAAATGACTGATTTAGATGCTGCAAAAATTGTCAGCCGCAAAATGTATTTGACTAAATTTTACAATCCTGTTTCACGTGAAACATTAGACAATTCATTGCTGGTTGCTTTCAAAGCTCCGGCATCGTTTACCGGTGAAGATACGGTCGAGATAAACTGTCATGGCTCAAAAGCTGTTATCCGCAGTTTTTTAGAAACGCTTTCTAATTTGCCGAACTTCCGTTTAGCTGAAGCAGGGGAGTTTTCCCGTCGCTCTTTTTATAATGGCAAAATGGATTTGACTGAAGCCGATGGCTTGGCAGATTTAATTGACGCCGAAACAGCTTTGCAACAGAAGGTTGCCTTGCAGCAAATGGGCGGAACTTTGTTTGATTTATATAATGATTGGCGCACACGTTTAGTCGGTGTCCTTTCTTATATTGAAGCTTATATAGATTTTCCTGATGAAAATATCCCTCAGAATACCGTGCAAAAAATTGAAAACGTTGTATTTAAAGTAGCAGAAGAAATTAAGAATCATATACAGCAAAATAATGTTGAAGAGCGTCTGCGCGAGGGATTTAAGGTGGTTATTGCCGGACCGACCAATGCCGGAAAGTCCAGTCTTATCAATGCGATTGTCAAAAGAAATGTTGCAATAGTTTCTGATATAGCAGGAACCACACGCGATGTGATTGAGGCGTATGTCGACTTGAAAGGTTTTCCTGTAATTTTTTCTGATACAGCCGGACTGAGAGAATCTGATGATGAAATTGAGCAAATAGGCATTAAACTGGCAAAAGATAAAATTGCAGAGGCTGATTTTTGTTTGTTTATGTTTGATACGGAAAAAGATACTCCGGCAATTTTTTCTGAATACATAAAAACAGTAAATGAGCCGTATGCTTTAATTGCAAATAAAATAGATAAAATATCTGCGGGGCAACAAGAAAAATTACAGGCTGAAGGCTGCATTTTAATTTCAGCTAAAGAAAATAAAAATGTAAACGCCATCACTGATAAAATTTATGAAACATTCCAAAATATGTATGAAAAAAGTTCGGCGCAACTGATAACCCGTCAACGCTATAAAGAAGCGCTTTTAGAATGTTTGGAAAATTTAGAGCGTTTTAATCTGCAAAAGGAAATCGAACTGTCTGCCGAGGACATTCGTTTGGCTTGCCGTGCTATTGGTAAAATTACTGGTCAAGTCGAAGTAGATGAAATTCTTGATAAAATATTCAGCAGTTTTTGTATCGGTAAATAATAAAAACTATGTATTTAAAACTTTATATATAAAAATACGCTGTATTTAAATGTGTGCGGCGTATTTTGATTTGCATTTATTATAGAATTGTGCTTTAGTGTAAGAAAAATTTTAGAGGAAAAAATGAAGAATACTTTTGATGTAATAGTTGTCGGTGGCGGGCATGCTGGCTGTGAAGCTTGTGCAGCGGCGGCTCGTACTGATGCAGAAACGCTGTTGGTTACGCACAAAATTTCAACCATCGGCGAAATGTCTTGTAATCCGGCTATTGGCGGACTCGGTAAGGGGCATTTAGTGCGCGAAGTAGATGCTTTGGACGGCTTAATGGGGCGTGTAATTGATAAATCAGGAATTCAATTCCGTATGCTGAATCTTTCTAAAGGTCCCGCGGTTAGAGGTCCTCGTGCTCAAGCTGACAGAAGTTTATATAAAAAATATATGTTGGAAGCTTTAAAAGAAACTCCAAATTTGGAGCTGAAAGAAGGCGCTGTTGAAGGTTTGCTGATAAAAGATAATTCTGTTTGCGGTGTTAAACTTGCTGATGGTACCGAATTTTTTGCTAAAGCCGTGGTTTTGACTACTGGTACTTTTTTAAATGGTGTAATGTTTACTGGTCATCAAACTTCTATCGGTGGGCGTGTCGGAGATATATCATGCACCGGTATAACACCGTATTTAAAATCATTAGGGCTTCAACTGGGACGTCTTAAAACAGGGACGCCGTCACGCTTAAATGGCGACACTATAAACTGGGATATTTTAGAGAAGCAGTCGGGTGATGAAAATCCTGTTCCGTTTTCTTTTTTAACTAAAGAGCTGCCTAACCGACAAATAGACTGCGGTGTAACTTATACAAATGAAACAACGCATAAAATCATTCGTGATAATTTTTCTAAATGTGCTTTGTTTTCTGGCTTGATTACCGGCAAAGGTCCGCGTTATTGTCCGAGTATTGAAGATAAGCTGGTGCGTTTTGCCGACAGAACCTCACATCAGATTTTTTTGGAACCAGAAGGGTATGATACTAATGTTGTTTATCCAAACGGTATTTCTACTTCGTTGCCAGCTGATGTGCAAGATGCTTTTATTCATACTATGAAGGGCTTGGAAAATGTCGAAATCTTGCGTTATGCTTATGCTATTGAATATGACTATGTAAATCCGCAGGAGCTAGATCATTGCTTGGCGGTTAAAAAATCAAAGGGTTTATATTTGGCTGGGCAAATTAACGGAACCACCGGTTATGAAGAAGCTGCCGCTCAGGGATTGCTGGCTGGTGTTAATGCTGCGTTATACGCTCTTAATCGCGGCAAAGAATTTACAATTGACCGCAGCCAAGGTTATATCGGCGTTATGGTTGATGATTTAATTACTAAAGGCGTTGATGAGCCATATCGTATGTTTACCTCTCGTTCTGAATATCGTTTGGTGTTGCGGGCAGATAATGCTGATGCCCGCTTAACTGAGCTTGGCTATAATATTGGCTGTGTTTCAAATGATAGATACACTGTATTTAAAACTAAAGAAGAAAAAATCAAAAAGTTTGACGAGTATTGCTCCGGCAAATTTATCTCTTATCCTGAGATTGAATCTTTAGGAATTACGGTTAAACATAATGGTAAAAAGACCTTAAAAGATCTGCTGGGTTATCAAGATGTTTCACGTGAAACAATATCCAAAATTGCGCCTGAAAGCAGTAGTATAGAAGACGATGTTTTCGAACAGGTTGAAATAAATGCAAAGTATTCAGGCTATTTAAAACGTGAATATGAAGATATCGCTGTATTTAAACGAGATGAAAATCTGCAAATTCGCGATGATATAGATTACTCTAAAATCGGTGGACTTTCTACGGAAATGATACAACGTTTCAGTGCAGTTAAACCTAAAACTATCGGCGAAGCATCTCGTATAAAAGGTGTAACTCCGGCAGCCGTAACTGCTATATTGGGATATATAAAAAAATGATGGTGCAGAACTTTTCATATCATACGCATACAAATTTTTCCGACGGCAAAAATTCTTTAGAGGATATGGTGGTTAAGGCAAAGGCTTTGGGGTTTTGTGAACTTGGAATTAGCGATCACCTTTGTATTCATAAAAATATGCAGCAGAGTTTGTCTTGCCCTTTATGGAAAAAGCGCGGCAATGACCATATTTTTAAAAATGATTTTAAAGCAGCTTTGCCGGAATTTCAAAAACACTGTGATGAAATTCGTAAGCTTGCAAAATCAGAAAATATGAAACTATATGTCGGATTTGAGGTTGATTTCTTTACATATGATGGTTGGCTTGAGGAATTTAACGAATTTTTGAGCAAACTTGATTATGATTATGTTATCACTGGTAATCATATGTTGTTTGATGAAAAATGCGAAAATCTTTTTGATATATATGATTTGCCGATTCTGTATCCTGACTAC
>CAVIDY010000022.1:0-7287 GCA_963641885.1 Bacteroidaceae bacterium | reverse complement strand
ACTACTCAATGCAACAAGAATTTTTATACCGTCACTTTAAAATTATTAAAAAAGCCGTTGAAAGCGGTGTATTTAAATTTTTAGCTCATATTGACTATGCGCGTAAACTTGGCACCGGAATTTATGTGTCTGAAAATTATTTGTCAGAGCAGCTGACGATATTAGATGTTTTGCAAAAGCAAAATACGGCAATGGAAATAAGTACCAAAGGTTTGCGCAAAATCGGAGATTTTTATCCGTGTGAAACAATTTTGGCTGCAGCGGCAGAACGCAATATAAAATTTGTTATCAGTGATGATGCTCACGCTGTTTCTGAACTTGGTGATAGATTTGATTTAGCTGAAGCACGTTTGTCAGAGTTTGGTATAAAAAATCGTTTAAAGTTTTAGTTAATAACCTTTATATTTTGTTGCATAAAAAGCAAATAATCTATACTCTATTATTAGAGGTACAAAATGAATTTTGATGAAGAAGTTTTAAATTATCATGTTTCACGTGAAACATTGCAAAAATTGAAAGATTTTATGCAAATTCTTTTGGAATGGAATCAAAAAATAAATTTGGTCAGCAAAAATGCTGAAAAAGAACTAGAATTACGTCATGTGCTAGATTCATTGCAGTTGATAGACTACCTGCGTGATGATGTAAAATTGCTAGTTGATATTGGCAGTGGTTCCGGTTTCCCTGGAGTTGTTTTGGCTATCGCTATGGCGGAGAAATTTCCGGCAGCAAAAGTTGTTTTGATTGAAAGTATAGCTAAAAAGACGGTGTATTTAAAAGATGTATGCCAGCGGTTAAATTTGCAAAATGTTGAAATTGTAAATAATCGGGCTGAAAACGTTGTATTTAAAAATGTTGATTACATCACCGCACGTGCTGTGGCTTCAATTGATAAAATTCTAGCTTGCACAACTGGTTTGTGTTCTAAAAATACAGAATATGTTTTGCCTAAAGGTCATACTGGTATGACAGAACTTGAAGAGGCAGATAAAAAGTGGAATATGACAGTTGATATTTTTGAAAACTTTTATGCCCGCCCGTTTGAAGTTGAACGTGGAAAAGAAGGTTATGTTTTTTGTTTGACCGAGGTGAAGAAAAAATGAAAATAATATCTGTTGCAAACCGCAAAGGCGGTGTGGGAAAAACAACAACGACAATCAATATTGCTACTGCTTTGTCAGCAATCGGGCGCCGTGTGCTGGTTATAGATTTTGACCCGCAGGGCAATGCTACAACTTCTATGGGAATAGCCAAGCAAAAAGAAAATTATTCCTCCTATGATGTTTTGATTGGCAAGTGCAATGTCAAAGAGGCGATTTTGCATACCGATTTGCCTAGGTTTGATATGATACCATCATCACCGGATTTGGCTGCTGCCGAAATTGAATTGGTAGAAGTTGAAAAACGAGAGTTTGTGCTGAAAAAAGCTTTGAGCAGCTTAGAGGCAGTATATGATTATGTGTTGATTGACTGCCCTCCGTCGCTGAATTTAATTACTATTAACGCGCTTGTTAGTTCAAATTCGGTAATGGTGCCGCTGCAATGCGAGTTTTTGGCATTGGAAGGGTTAGCGGATTTAATGAAAAATATCAATGCAATAAAGCGTAATTTTAATCCGGCTTTGACTTTGCAAGGCATTATTCTCACAATGTACAGCAAACAAAACAATCTTAGCCAAATGATAGAGGCTGATGTTCGTAAATATTTCGGAGACAAAGTTTATCAAACGGTTATTCCAAGAAGTGTGAGAATTGCCGAAGCTCCGTCGCACGGCAAGCCGATTTTGATTTATGATTTTAAAAGCGCAGGTGCGCAAGCCTATATTCAGCTGGCAAAAGAAGTTCTAAAAAGAGAAAAGGAGTTGTAGATGAACACTAATAATAAAAAATTCGGTCTTGGTCGCGGTTTAGAAGCGCTGCTCGGTGATGAAGAAATAAACCTGAATTTAGACGATGAGACCGCAGATGTTGAAAGCTTGGTTGAGAACACTGTATTTAAAAAAGAAAATTCAAATGAAATAAAAATCGCCGATATTACGCCGTGTGCTTTTCAGCCGCGTACGGAATTTGATCGCGATGCCTTGGAATCTTTAGCTGCATCAATTAAGGAAAAAGGCGTTTTACAGCCGTTATTAGTTCGCAAGAAAAATGATAAATATGAAATTATCGCTGGGGAACGCCGTTGGCGCGCCGCTCAGCTTGCCGGATTAGATAAAGTTCCGGCGATTGTTAAAGATTTATCAGACAGCGAAACTCTTGAAATTGCTTTAATAGAAAACTTGCAGCGTGAAAATCTTTCGGCTATTGAAGAAGCTGAAGGTTTGAACCGTCTAATGAACGAATACGAATATACGCAAGAAACTATTGGCAAAGTTATCGGTAAATCCCGCAGCTATATTGCTAATACTTTGCGTTTGCTTGGTTTACCTGAAGAGATTAAACAACTTGTAAAAGAAAATAAGCTCTCTGCCGGTCATGCTCGTGCTTTGGTTGGCTGCGAAAATGCGGTTGAGCTGGCAAACAAAATTGTTAAAGAAGGCTTGAGCGTGCGCGAGGCAGAAACCTTAGCCGCCAATGCCAAAGGAATAACCGTAAACAATATTACTCCAAAAGAGCCTAAGCCTGTTGATTTTGATTTGCAAAAAATTATGGCTGACTTAGAAGAAAAATTAAAGCTGAAAGTTAAAATAAATGCTGGAAAAAAAGGTAAAGGTAGTATAACATTGCACTATAACACACCGGCTGAATTAAGCTCAATTTTAGATATATTAGAACAAAGATAGGAGAATTGAAATGGCTACAATTTTAGAAAAAATGTTGGAAAACTGCAAAAAAGCTGGATACTATCCGACCCAAAATATTGAAAAAATCGCCAAAGCTAAAAATATGATGTTCGGCGACAACGAATGGCAGCGCTGCCCTTGCGATGGCAACAATGAAAAAAGATATTGCATTTCCGAACTTTGTCGCAGCGATATAGAACGCGATGGAATTTGCCACTGCCGCTGCTATCAAAAAGCTAGCTCAGATAACAAATAGTTTTTAGTAAATAAGGGGCGTCCTTCTGAAACAGGGCGCCTTTCCGATGCTATGACCGACCCAAAATTTATACATTTACGCGTTCATACCGCATATTCTTTATCGCTTGGCGCTATGCTAGTGCCTAAATTGGTGCACAAAATGCACGATTTAGGTATACCATGCTGCGCCATAACCGACAGAGGCAATTTGTTTGGCGGAAAATGCTTTTCAAAATACGCTTCAGATGAAGGAATAAAGCCGATTCTCGGCTCGGAGCTTTGCGTGCATAATGAGGATTCGGAAAACCTGGCACTATCCAAAGGCAAAGAACTTCCGCCGGATAGAATCATTTTGTTGGTAAAAGATGAAACCGGCTATAAATCTATTATGAAAATGTTTCGCCGCTATTATTTGGATAATATGGAACATAGCGACACTCCGCAGCTGACTATACAGAACCTGCGTGATTTCAATGAGGGGGTGATTTGTCTTACTGGCGGTTATGAAGGTCCAATCGGACGGCTTATTTTACAAAACCGCAATGATGAAGCCGAACAAAAGCTGCTTGAATATAAAGAAATTTTTGGCGATAGACTTTATATAGAGCTTTCTCGAGTTGGTTATGAGGAAGAAAAGAAAACCGAATCAGTGTTTTTAAAGCTTGCTTATAAGCATAATATCCCGCTGGTGGCAACAAACGATGTTTTCTTTTTTGATGAAAGCATGTACGAGGCGCACGACGCTCTTTGCTGCATCGCTGCCGGAGAATATGTGGCAAACGAAAACCGCCGTAAATATCTCCCTGGTAATCACTGGCGCAGTGAATCCGAAATGCTTGAGCTTTTCAAGGACATTCCGGAAGCCGTAGAAAATACGGTAAATATTGCCAAGCGCTGCAATTATCTTTCCTATAAGATGGAACCTCTGCTGCCGATTTTTATTTGCCCTGAAGGCAAAACCCAAGATGAGTTCATTACCGAAGAAGCCTATAAGGGCTTAAATGAACGTATGAAGGTTCAAGTTTATCATGAGGGAATGAGTGCGGAAGAACGTGCTGAAATCGACCGACATTATTATGAGCGCTTGGATTATGAATTAAGCGTTATCAAAAAAATGGGTTTCCCAGGGTATTTTCTTATCGTGTCGGATTTTATCCGCTGGTCAAAAACCCATGGTGTGCCGATTGGTCCTGGGCGTGGTTCCGGTGCGGGTTCAATTGTGGCTTGGGCGCTGAAAATTACCGACCTTGATCCGATTCGCTTAGATTTGCTGTTTGAAAGATTTTTGAATCCGGAACGTGTGAATATGCCGGATTTTGACGTGGACTTATGTCAGGAAAACCGTCATAAAACCATTGAATATGTGCAAAAAAAATATGGTTACGACCATGTAGCGCAAATTATCACCTACGGTAAATTGCAGTCAAAAGCAGTGATTCGCGATGTGGCGCGTGTGCTGCAAATGCCGTATAGTCAAGCGGATAGAATTTCTAAAATGATTCCACCGGGGCAGGGCGGTAAAAATCCGACCTTGCAAGAAGCTCTTGATCAAGTGCCGGAGCTGGAAGAAATGCGGGTAAAAGATCCGCAGATTAACAAGCTGTTTGACATTGCCATGAAGCTTGAAGGCTTATATCGTAACTCCGGTATGCACGCTGCTGGCGTGGTTATCGGCGACAGACCGCTTGACCAGCTGGTTCCGCTTTATAAAGATCCGCGTGCCGAAATGCCGGTAACCCAATATGATATGAAGTTTGTGGAAGAAACCGGCTTGATTAAGTTTGACTTTTTGGGCTTGAAAACCCTGACAGTTATTAAACGCGCGGTGGACTGGGTAAAGAAAACGCATGGCATAGAGCTGGATATGGCGGCTGTTCCTTTGGACGATAAGCCGACTTATGAACTGATGCAGGAAGGCAATACCAGCGCTATATTCCAATTTGAATCTTCCGGCATGCGCGATGTAATGAAACAAATCAAGCCTGACCGTTTTGAAGATTTAATCGCCGTTATTTCTCTTTACCGCCCAGGACCGATGGATAATATTCCAACCTACATCAACCGTAAGCACGGACGGGAAGAGATTAAATATCTGCACCCTGATTTGGAGCCGATTTTGGGCGAAACCTATGGAATTATGGTTTACCAAGAGCAAGTGATGAAAATTGCTCAGGTTTTGGGCGGCTATACTTTGGGTGGCGCAGATAAGCTGCGTAAGGTTATGGGTAAAAAAATGCGCGATGAAATTCCGCACCAGCGCCAAATGTTTACCGACGGCGCCATCAAAAAAGGTATAGACGGCGAAGTTGCCAAGACCATTTTCGACCAAATGGAAAAGTTTGCGTCATACGGCTTTAATAAATCGCACGCCGCTGCATATTCGCTGATTTCTTACCAAACAGCGTATTTAAAAGCTCATTATCCGGTAGAATTTATGTGCGCCATTATGGACTTTGATATAACAAATACCGATAAGGTTTTGTTCTATACTGAAGAGTTCAAAAAAATGGGCTATAAGGTTTTGCCGCCGGATATCAATATGTCTAATGCTTTGTTTAAAGTTGAAGGGAATAATATCCGCTTTGCGCTTGCCGGATTAAAGGGCGTGGGTGAGGCAAATATGAACGCCATTGTTGAAGAACGTGAGAAAAACGGCAAATTTAAAAGCATTTCTGACTTTATTCACCGCGTGGACGTAAAGCAGATAAACCGCAAACAGCTGGAACAACTGATAAAAGCCGGCGCTTTTGACTGCTTAGATGCCAATCGCGGCAAGCTTTTTGCCAATATTGAAAATATAATGCGCCACATTGCCGCTGCGGCAGAGCTTAAAAACAGTTCGCAAACCTCGCTGTTTGGCAGTGAAGAGCTCAATTCAACCGTAAAATTACAGGACAAACCGGATTGGCCGGCATTGGAACGCCTGCAGTTTGAGGCAGAAGCCATTGGTTTTTATTTATCCGCGCATCCGCTTGATGTTTATAAAGAAAGCATGGAGCGCTTAGGCGTTACTACTTACGCCGATGCGATAAAAGGTATAAAAACCGGCGATACGATTTATGCTAACCTTGCCGGCTGTTTGCAGGGATTTCAGAAAAAAATCAGCAAGAGCGGCAAGCCGTTTGCTTTTGTAAAACTCTCGGATACCACTTCGGCTTATGAAGGATTGTTATTTTCGGACGGAATCACTAAATTTGAACATGCCATAAACAGCGGTTTGCCGCTATTTGTCAAAGTAAAAATAGAAAAACAGGCGGAGGATATGCCGCCGCGCATGCTGTTTAATGTCATAAAAACTTTAGACGAGGAAATTACGGAAAACTCAAAGGGTTTGATTATTGTTGTGAACAATGTTGAAGCCGTGCGTCCGATTCGCGAAGTGTTGTCGCATGAGCGCTACGGTACCAACAAAGTATATATCAAGCCGGAAAATGACGATTGGGATATCCGTATAGAACTTAAAAACGGTTATGCTTTGGCAAACGGCGACTTGCTGTCGTCAATCCGCGCCATTGCCGGCGTTTCATTAGTAAAGGAAATATAAAATGAAATTCACATTCCCTAAATTGGTTTGGAAAACGTTGTCTTTATTTCAAAACAGTTTCACGCATTATAAGGCTATAGCTTTTTATGCTTTGGTTATGACGGTAATTTCTTTAGTTTTTGGGCAAAATTTTTCCTGTGATATGATGAATCCCGCTTGGTGGTGTCCTAATTTAACTTCGGCAATGTTCTTTGTCGATAAGTTTTTAATGCTATGCGTTATTTTTGCCTTTTTTGTAGATTTTTATGATATAGAATTTAACGGAAAAAATTTTTCAATAAAAAATATAATTAGTTTAGAACGCGGACGCTTGAAAAAAATCGGTCTATTGTTTTTAATTTTACTGCTGCTGATTTTTTCATTAGTAATGGTTTTTGCTATGGTAACAAAAGAGCCGAATCCAAATTGGAAAATAGAGTTTGTTTATTTTTTGATAGCATTTACCTGCTGCTGGGTTCCGTTTTTAATCGTACGTTTGGCAGGTGCTGTCGGCAGCTATATGGCAAATGGAAAATTCCCGTCGTTAAAACTTATTTGGCAGCAGACAACCGATAAAAGTTTCAGCATTGTTTTTACCTATGGCGTGATTTTGCTCTTAATCAACTTTATCTCTTTTCAGTTGAATCTTTTATTGAAAATATTTTTATATAAGAATTTTTATTTTGTAACAACTATTGTGGTTGATTTTGCCGCAAATTATATTATTTGTTTGTATGTTGTGATG
>CAVIDY010000021.1:25962-26467 GCA_963641885.1 Bacteroidaceae bacterium | reverse complement strand
ACAAGACAGATGACTATAATAACATCTGCGGTATTTGCCAAAAGAATGTAACATTTGCCTTTAATAACCAAGAATGCCCTATTTCAGGTTATAAAAATAGAGTTGCTTGGGTAGAAGACGGGGTGGTTCAATATAAAGACCCGTCTGGCAATACTGTTACAGTGCCATATAAAGATGAATATGTTGTGCTGTCATATGTTCCGGCAAGCAGTGATGAAAATCAGCTGGTTTATGAACAGTACATAACGAAAAGTGGTTCATTAAAAGTTTGCGCTTTGAGCATGGCGTTAAATGTATATAGTTCTTCTGAGCATCCAGCTGGCATATGTCTAAGCGATCAAGGTGCGCAGTTAAAAGACAATGGCATTGGCGCTGCAGGTGGACTGAATGATAAAACACTGTTTCCATCTACATCAAACAGCAATCAACAAACTGTGAACAATTTAGGTGATATGCGCTCGAGATGGGTTCGCGTAAGTTCTGTTACCAGTGGAGATACATATAC
>CAVIDY010000021.1:0-25952 GCA_963641885.1 Bacteroidaceae bacterium | reverse complement strand
TACATATACTGTTAACGTGAGATGTCAAAAGGGCTATACTGACGGCGTTAGTGGCGTATGCTATTATGGCTGGATGGGAAGAGTAAGCGGACATCAAAGCTGTAATTAGAATAGGTTGCTGATGTTTTTCAAAAGGCGGGGTGGTTTTATCCCCGCCTTTTCGCTGGTTAAAACGCCTTACTTATTGTTTTTAACGCCTGTCTTTCAATGTCATCAAAACATATTTAAAATCAAAGAAACACCAATCATTTTGCTGATGGGTGTTTCTCTAATTAGAATTTTAATTTTTTATAGTATAAATCTCCTTAATATTTAGTTGCATGAAGAATCGCAAGAACCGGTAAATTCACTAGGATGCGAGGTGAAATCACCATACAAGTTATCAGGCTTTTCTTTATCCTTGATAACAGCAGAACCGCTTGTTGCTGCTCTCTTGCAACTTCCCATAAGTTTCAGCTGTGATCCAGAAGCAAAGTTAAGCGTTCCGCTATTTACTGTGCCCGTATAACCGCCGGTACCGCTTGCACCGTTAGGAAGAATGAGACATGATGTTGACTTAGCATTTACAATACCTTTGTTAGTTGCTATATCATTATTGAACTTTCCGCCGCTGCCCCAAGATGATACTTTTAATTTTCCAAAGATATCTGCGGTTCCGCCCCAGGTCATAGTCAAGCCGTTAAAGTCCGCATATTCTATTTCCAATGTAGCACCTTGTTTTATCGTTAGTTTGGCGGTAGTATCATAATTGTAAATTACAAAACCTCTGCCGGAATGAACTTTTGTTGTTCCATCAGCAATAACAACATCTCTAGCGTTAACGCCGCCGCCTCTTTTGAGTGATGATGTTGATGCTATCAAGTTGTTATTACCCGATAGAGTTAAAGTTCCTCCTGTATTATCTATCAGATTTGCAACATCCATGTCAGGTTTAGTAGAAATAGAGACATTGTGAAGTGTTCCATACCCTTCTACAGCTGCATGGGCGTTGTTGGCGCAATAGTCCTTTGCGTCATACATTGCTCTGCACATCATAGAATTAGCATCTTTACAAGAACAATCATTATTAGGTAACTCTGAACATTCTTTCAAATGGTTATAGACACCTTCTTGGTTTAAATCATAACAACCATTATAAGTTTGAATCTGCGTGAAAGCGTTGCAAAGTATGTCGTTATCACTTTTTACATTGGTTGTATATTCACTAGAACAAGTCAATCGATTATTTCTTACATATTCGTAAAAGTTATAGTAATTTTTATCTGCCGTTCCATCTACGCATGCGTCATAATATTGGCATGCTTCTGTTGTATAACCACTTTCTTTATATATAACTTGATCGAAATATATCTTCAAATCTGAAATTGTTCCGTTGCCTAAGGTTACAGCCGGAGTAAACTTACTTGTAACATTTATTGTCGGAGTATCAAGTTCTTGACACTTGCCATAGTTAAAGTATTTAGGTCCGACTAATAGTCCGCCGCTGCTTACAGTGCCTGAAGTTGTCATATTTAAATCGTCCAAAAGCAAGGTCTTTTTGTTAACATACAGATAAGATCCTCCTTTCATAATATAAAAATCAGGATAATTCTCAGCCACCCATTGTTCACAGGTTTTATCGTCATTCGGGTCTTTTGCTTTGCAAGATTGTGTTGCAGAATCATAACTATAACCTTCATTGCACTTCCATTTGGTTTCGCCGCAACCGTTATCGCACGATGTGGCGTTAGTGGTGTCGGATAATGTAGTATATGTATAGTCAGAACTCGCTCTCGCTCACCTCAACCACCCCAAAAATCTTAGTTTTATGAATCGTCTTAAACTAAAAAAGCACAAAAAAATTCCGGCACTCACAAGAGTTGTCGGAATTTTTGCTTAAATTTAATCTAACGCACATTAACACAATAGCATGAATCCAAAAATTTTTTTAGCGCAGCACGTTTGCCTAAATACTTTTCTCGTTCCTGCGTTTGTGTCAAAGGCAGAGCTTGTAGCTTTTTATCCAGCGTTGACAAATTGCGGCGGGAAGTTTCCACTTCTTGAACAAATTTCTGCACTGTCGGAATTGCCGAAAAATCATCGACAAACTCCACTGTGTACAAAAAGTTTTTGCGCAAAACCAAAAAATCAGCGGGATATCCGGCTAATCCTTTTGCCGCAGCGCGCTTAATGTACACATTTGCATAAAGCTCGCCGTCCAAATGAGCGTTGATAATGCAGTTTTCAGACGGGTCGACATAAACCGAAGCTTCTTCCAGTTTTTCAAACTCCTCATCATCAATCGCCTGCTGCTTTTGAGCAATCTGCAAATTTCGCATATAGTGCATGAACTCATGCACCCGCGCATACAAACAGCTTTGCGGTAAAATGTTACGTTTCAAATTTACTTCGTCATTAAAATACGGCGAGAAATAAGAAAAAGCCACACAGCAGTTCTCAACATCAGTCAGTTTGGTTTCCGCCGTTGCCGCAAGGCTTACAGCATGGCGCATCTCGTCAAAGCCTACTGCCGGCAAAAAAGCCTCCAGCAGCTCTCGAAAATTATAGCTGGTGGCGTCATTGTCCAGCTTGCCGCCCGAGAGACACTCCAGCGTCAGCAGTAAATTACGCTTCAGCTTATTTTCTTTGCTGCACAAAGAGCCATACATCGCGTTATAACGTTTGTCCAGCTCTTTAAGAATAGCGATAATTGCGCCGTCCGGCAAAACCAAACCCCAGCAATACGCCGTAATAACCGATGTAAACAACAAGTTTTGCTTTATCTCTATGTTATAAATCTTAGAGATAATCTCCACAAAGTCATATTGCCACTGAATAGATTTTGTCTGCTCAATGTAATCCAGCATCTGCACCATATCCAAAAAGTTTTCGTCTACGGCATGTGCTAAATTCCACAAATCCTCAAGTTCTTCAGTTGTACTGCAGAATTTCAGGCAAGTTGTCACGTCAAACGGCTTCTCGTTCAAATCATCAAGCAACAAGCCGTGCTCTTGCAAAAACATTGTTTTAAAAATGTATTGCCACAGCTCTTCTTTACCCAAAAGATACTGTTTCAAACCACTCTTATCCATAAAAATACAAATTAAATAATGAAACAATAAAATACAACTAACGGCATTATTATCTCACATTATGATTTTTTTGTCAAGGATACGTCTATATATTTTTGCGGATAAATTCAGACAGTTTTTCCGGTTCGTCCCAAACCACAGAGACCTCAAGCACCTTTATTTCTTTTTGTAAAATACGCGGAATTTTAACATAATCTTTGCTTGTCGTATAAACTTCAGCACCCAAAGCTTTTGCCTTATCCAAAATTTTTTCCAGCTCTTCACGGCTATAGAAATGATGGTCAGGAAAATCAATCGTCTCCACCACATTAAACCCCTGCTGACTCAAGGTATGATAAAATTTTTGCGGGTGTCCGATTCCGGCAAACGCCAGCACATTAGGATTTTCAATAGTGCAGGTTTGCACCGCTTCCGTATGACCAAAGAACACCGGCAAACCACTTTTTTGCGCCAAATTATGCTTATCTTTGCCCAAAATAATCAGCGCGTCTGCCCGCTTTATGCCGTTTTGAAAAGTCTCGCGTAACGGTCCTGCCGGAATAATTTTTCCATTACCGATTCCGTAATTGCCGTCAAACACCAAAAACGACAGATTCTTATAAAGCGACGGATTCTGAAAACCATCGTCCATAATTATCACATCGGCGCCGTTTTTAACAGCCAGCTCCGCACCTGCATATCTATCAGCATTAACCACAACCGGAGCCTGCTGCGACAGCAGCAGCGGCTCGTCCCCCACTTCGGCGGCAGAATGTTTTTTATTATTGACTATCACATCTTGCAACTGCCCGCCATAACCTCTAGTCACAAAATAAGGGTGGCGCAGTTCCAAATCCAGCATTTTTGCAATAGATATGGCAACCGGAGTCTTGCCTGTGCCACCAGCGGTAATATTTCCTACACAAATTACCGGAACTTTGGTTTTTTGCGGCTTAACCAGTTTTAAGCGGGCTTGGGTCAACGCTCCGTAAATCACGCCTATCGGATATAATAACTTAGAAACAAAAGAATTTGACTGCCAATATTTAGGTGTTTTCATTTTCCATATATCCTTGAATTTTCTCGGCAATTCCGTCTAAAACCTTGGCTTCACTTGTCGCCCAATTATAAGCCAAACTGCGTTTTGCCTCCAAAAGTTCTTTATTGCTTAAAAGCTGATCAACCATATCAATCAATTCCACGGTTTCGTCCACCTGAATAATGGCGTCGGCGCGTTTCGCTCTATTCATCGCGTCCGTAAAATTGTGCATGTGCGGTCCAACAATCACCGCATCGCGGCAGCGCGATGGCTCCATAAAGTTTTGCCCGCCGTGCGGAATCAGTGAACCGCCGATAAACACAATCGGGCACAATTCATACCAAATTCCCATTTCACCAATGGTGTCAGCAATATACACTTCTGTTTCCGCCGTAATTTTTTCCCCTGCTGAACGCAAAGCCGTTTTAAGCTGAAACTTATCTTTCAAAATATCGCGGATTTCCACACCTCTGTTTGGGTGGCGCGGAGCAATAATTGTCAGCAAACCTTCATGCTTGGCAATAAGTTCTTTCAAATAGCGCCCGATTTTTGCCTCTTCGTCACTATGGGTTGAACTAACCAGCCAAACCGGACGATTGCCGATTTCTTCCTGAATTTCTTTTTTTACATCTTCATCAACTGGAATCGGCAAGCCCGCATATTTTAAATTGCCCAAACACATTGCATCTTTTGCGCCCAAAACCCGCAGGCGGTACGCATCTTCTTCCGACTGACCCAAACAAGCCGTAAAGCAATCTAACAGTTCTTTAATCACAAAATCAAACTGCTGCCAACGCTTGAAAGATTTGTTGGAAATACGCCCGTTTATCAGAATAAGCGGAATATTGCGGCGCTTAATGGTAGAAAGCATAGCCGGCCAAAATTCGGATTCGAACCATAAGGCTATAGTCGGGTGCCAATGGCGGACAAAACGTGCCGCAAACACCGGATTATCAATTGGCAAATATTGGTGGAAAGCCCTTTCTGGCAAACGCTTAGCCATAACTTCAGCCGAGGTAGTCGTGCCTGTTGTAACCATAACATGTGCATCAGGATACAGCTCCAGCAAACGGTTAATCAGCGGCAGCATAGAAATAGACTCGCCAACAGACGCGCCATGCAGCCAAATCAAACGACCTTCCGGACGGGGCTTTGTCGGACGCCCTACTCGTTCATTGAAACGCTTAACATCTTCTTTACCCATTTTTTTGCGCTTTTCAATATAGCGGCGGATAACCATTGGGTAAAGCGTGCGCACCAAAGTGTTATAAATTCCAATAAACATTTATTTGCCCTCTATTTTATTATGTTCTGCGTGTAATTGCTTACGGCTTTTTTTAGCGACTGTTCCCTGCGGAATATAAGGAATTCCCATTTCTCGATCCAATTTCCAAGTCAATTCATTAAGCGTTGTCTCAATTTTTTGCCGTAAATGTTCTAGCTCATCGGCAGTTGCTTCCGCCGGAATAAAAAATGGCTCGGTTATACAATAAATCCCTTTATGAAACGGCAGTGGCACCAACATTCTGTCCCAGCTTTTTTCAATAACTTTAGCACCGGCAATGCTATACGTAATGCCAATAATCGGCTTGCCGGATTTTTGCGCGTAAAAAAGTGGACTCATAGTCAATTTCATTCCCGGTCCGCGCGGTCCGTCGGGAATAATGGCAATACTGTTATTTTGCTGCAGATTGCGCATCAGTTCCAATGCCGCCTCCGTAGAATTTTTATTGGTAGAACCGCTGATATTGCCGATACCGAATTTTTTTAAAATATTCACAATAAGCCTGCCGTCGCGGTGCGGCGAAACCAAAGCGTTCAAAGTACGCGACTTATTCCAAAAATACGGCATTTCTAAGGTTCTGCCGTGCCAGCCTATCACAATCATACTACCATATTTATCTAAAAGTTCATAAGTTTCCTTAACGCCGCTGACTTTCCAGCGGGTTGTCAATCCCACAAATTTAAGATAATAATAAGCCAGCCAGCCGATAATTGCTTCACTTTTTTCTGATTTCAATAAATTTTTGAGCCAATTTTTCATTTTTCTTAATTATATTCCGTATATTTGACTTTCCTAATATTATCATACAGACTTTTTTATTAAATACAATCTGAAAAACCAAAATATTAGGTGTTTTTTTATTCTTTTTTGTGCTTTAATGTTTTTAACAGAAAGGAATAAAAATGAATAAACGCGTTTTGAAACCGGCTCAGCTGAAAACCGAATTAGAAAAATGTCTGCATTGCGCAGCAAAACCTTGTCAAAAAGCCTGCCCCGTGCATTGTTCACCCTGTGATTTTATTGCAGCGGCAAAAGCCGGAGATTGGCAAAAAGCTGCCGAATTGATAGAACAGCAAAATCCATTGGCGCAAACCTGCGGGTTAATATGCCCCGACAAATTCTGCCAAAAAGTCTGCGTCCGCGCCAATTTGGATAAGGCTATAAAAATTCCGGCTGTTCAGGCGGCTATTATGCAAAAAGCCCGTGCCGCCAGCGAATTTTCTTTTCTTCCTGTCAAAAGGAACGGCAAAAAAGTAGCCGTTATCGGTTCCGGACCTGCCGGTATCGGTGCAGCATCCGAGCTGTTAAACCAAGGCTTTTCGGTAACTGTATTTGAAAAAAATGATACAATCGGCGGAGCGTTAAATCTTATTCCAAGCGAGCGTTTGCCACGCGATGTAATTTCTGCAGACTGGCAGAAATTTGCTAAAAATTCCAACTTTGAATTAAAGCTCAACACTCCGATAACCGACTACGCCGCTTTATTAACTCAAGGATTTACCGCTGTTATTGTTGCAGTCGGCGAACAAACTTGCCGCAGTTTAGGCATTTCCGGCGAAGAATTCAGCATCTCCTATACAGACTATTTACACGAACCGGAAAAATTTGCCGTCAGCGGAAATGTAGCGGTTGTCGGCGGCGGAGAAGTAGCGCTCGACTGCGCTTTAACTGCCAAAAGACAAGGCGGAACCGTTGAAATGTTTGTGCGCCGCCGCTTGAGCGATATGCGCATGGGGCTTGATGATTACGCCGAATTGATAGACAATGAAATCAACATTACCACCATGACCAGAGTCAGCAAAATTCAAAAGCAGGGCGAAAACAATTTAACCGCCTACACCATAAAAACTCGTTTTAACGCCGCCGGAAAATTAGAGGATATTCCCCACACTGAAACGCCCCGTCCTGATTTTTCATTGATTATTTTGGCTTTAGGCAGCAGCTGCAAAGAAGAAAAAGCCTACAATCCTTTGATAGTTTACGCTGGAGACTGCGCAACTGGAGGTTCAACTGCCGTAGAAGCGGTTGCCTCGGGTAAAGCTGCCGTGCAAAAACTTATTGAACAGCTCGCTTAATCCACCGGACCAGTTTCGCGCAAATGCTGCTTGATAGCTCCCATTTTCCAGCGCATGGTGTCTTTGCTGAACTTGTTAATATAAAAGAAGTAACCTGCTGTCACAAACAAACCAGCCGCCGTCCACGAAATGGCACTGGCATAAAATATGCCTGTATATCCCATGACTTTTGCCAAATAAATAGCGGCAAAAATACGGGTTGAAAGCTCAATAATACTGGAAATGAACGGCACAATCGGTTTCCCCATACCTTGCACGGTGTTGCGAAACACAAAAATCAAGCCTAAGAAAAAGTAAAACTGCGTACTGATAACCAAATATTCTTTACCGATTGTAATAATATCGGCATTTCCGTCGTTTACAAATATGCCTATCATATTTTCCCCAACTTCACGCATTAAAATAAAACCGAAAATGCTTAATCCGGTAGAAATTAAAAATGCGTATTTTGCACCGCGGCGAATGCGCGATAGCAGATTTGCGCCCCAGTTTTGTGCCGAAAAAGTCGCCATTGCCAAACCAATAGCCATCAACGGCTGAGTGGCAATTTGTTCAATCCGCAAAGCTGCGGCAAACGCGGCAATAACCGAAGGACCAAATGAGTTGCAAACACTTTGCACAATCAAAATACTAAAAGACAAAATCGAAAATTGCAAAGCCATCGGCACGGCAATATTTAAGTGATCGCGCATAATCTGCCAGTTAAATTTCATAAAGCGCCGTTCCAAACGCAGCAGCGGAAATTTTTTCCACATATACATATAGCACAAAATGACAGAAATGGTGTTAGCCACCAACGTACCCAATGCCGAGCCAACCACGCCCCATTTAAAATTATTGATAAAAATAAAATTCAAAACAATGTTTATCAATGAAGAAAACACCAAAAAATACAACGGCGTCTTGCTATCTCCCACCGCACGGATAAAACCTGAAAACAGATTAAATGTAATAATCATCACCGCGCTAAGAGAAAGCACATACATAAATTTGTAAGCATCGTCAAAAATCGCCTCCGGAACATTCATTATATGAAGTAAAGGTTTTAAGCTAAAAATCAGCACAAACGTCATAATCACGCTCAAAATCATTGCAGCCAGCAGACTGTGAAAAACCGAACGTTGCACGCCGTCATCATCATGCGCGCCAAAACGCTGCGCCGTAACCACGGTCAAACCGCCGGTAAAGCCAAAAGCAATCATCAAAAACACCATATAAATAGGTGCGGAACTTCCAACTGCCGCCAGCATGTCCGTTCCCAGCAAACGCCCCACAATCACCATATCTGAAATTTGATATATTTGTAAAAAGATGTTGCCTAATAAAAGCGGAATTGCAAATTTTATAATTAAAGCCAACGGATTACCGGTTGTTAAATCATTTGTCATCTTTTTACCTCTTTATCTATCATCAAATCTTTCTTAAACAGGGGGAGTTATAGCGCACAAATTTTAAATGTAAAGAGAAAAAATAATGATTTTTTTCTAAAAGCATAGATTTAAACTAGAAAATTTTTTCAATAATTTTGAAGATATAACAGATAGTTAATAGGAATATCCGTAAAAAAATTAAAAAAATTAAAAAAAATGCTTGCTTTTTAATTTTTTAACGTGTATAAACACACTTGTTGATGAGATGGGCGCTTAGCTCAGCTGGAAGAGCATCTCGTTTACACCGAGAGGGTCGGGAGTTCGAACCTCTCAGCGCCCACCAGTTCAAAAGTCAGTGATTAAATTGCTGGCTTTTTTTGTTTTTAAAACTCCGAGGCTCAAACTCCCTCGGGAGTTCGTTTACTCATTTTTTGCATACTAAAATTCCCCAACAACCTATTGTTATCGGGGAATCTGTTTGTATTCTAATCTTTAAATCAAGCCATATCCGGCAGCAAAGGTTTCATATTTTGGTTGTAATATTCTTCAGCCCAAGCACGCATAGAATCAAGCACTGGCTTTAAATTATAGCCCAAATTTGTCAGAGTATATTCAACTTTCGGCGGAATTTGCGCATACACAGTGCGGATTAAAATTCCTTTTTCTTCCAGCGCACGCAAATTTGAGGTTAAAACCTTCTGCGTTATATCGCCAAGCTCTTTTTTGATTTCGCCAAAGCGTTTGGTGCCGTCCATCAATTCTTGAATAATCATTACTTTCCAGCGGTCTCCCATGGTTTTTAACGCCATCTCCACCAGATTTTCCGGCATTTCAATCATTATTTTTCTCCAAAATTCACATCATTTTTATAATTAACATACCAAATTTCATTTTTCAAGTCCTATTACCTTCTCAACCACAGATTTATTTTTTCTGCCTACCACTTTAAATCTGCCCCAGCATCACTATCTTTATGCACACACTATTTGAAAGGAAAATAAAAATGCGGCGTATTTGTTTATTTGCAGGGTATGATAAAGCAAACAAAATTCAAGATTATGTAGTTTATTTAATAAAAGAACTATCCAAAATCAGCGAAGTATATTTTATGGGCAACGGACGTTTTCCGCCTGACGAACTGTTTAAAATTGCACCTTACACTCAAATGTTCTATTCCCAGCATATGCCGCTTAAAGATTTTGGCTGTTGGCAATATCTGATAACCAAATTAGGCTGGGAGAAGCTGGAACAATATGATGAATTGATTTTGTGCAACGACAGCGTTTACGGACCTCTTTATAATCTAGAAGATTTTTTCCGCTCTATGGAACGCAAAGGCTATGACTTTTGGAGCGCCACTTCAGACTATGAAAATCATTTTCATCTGCATAGCTATTGCATGGCTTTTTCTCAAGATGTGGTAAAAAACGCCCAGTTTCATAAATTTTGGCATTCCGTACCGTTTGCCTATGACGCACACAACTGCGAAATGGAGTTAACGCCGCTTCTAACCGAGCAAGGATTTATCGGCAACAGTTATATCCGCACATTTAAAAATGAAAATGTTTTGCACCACCCCATACAAATGCTGCAAAAGCATAAAGCGCCATTCATAAAAGTTAAAAGTTTTCTGCCGGAAAATGACTACACCGCCGGCAGCGGTATTGAACTCCGCCGACAGCTCCGCACTAAAACCGAATATGATACTTCTTTAATTCCCAAGCATATAAATATGGCGCACCTGCCGCAAACCATAGGTCAAAAAATCGCTCGTCTTGCTGGTTTATAGCTTATGCCATCCACGCATTCGGCAAATGCTTTATGCTAAACGGCGATGCCACAAAAATCGCGTCAAAACGAATATCATAATTTTTATATTGCGCTCTATTGCCAACAAAAACAGCGGCGCCTCTAATCAGACGCTGCCTTTGTTTGACTGTAATGGCGTATGCTGCCTCATCTAAGGTGCGGCGTTTTTTTACTTCCACAAAAACCAAGCATTTTTTCTTACAGGCAATAATATCTATTTCTCCGGCGGTAGTTCCTTTACCGACAACAATATTTTTAGCAACAATCCTATAACCATGCAAACGCAAATACAAACGCGCTATAAATTCTGCCCATTTACCGCTGTGGTAATTATTCATTTTTCAACTCTAACGCCAAAGCATACACTTCATTTTTGTTCAAACCGAATTGTTCTGACAACTCTTTAACCGCCGATTTCAGAGTAGTTTCCTGCAGCCGCTTTGCCAACAAATCTTTAATATCAGCTGCTGTATACTGCGGCTCTTCCGGTGGAGCTACAATAAAAACAAACTCGCCTTTAGGCTCGTTTTCGGCAAAATGTGCACTCACTTCCGCAAAACTGCCGGTATGCACTTCTTCATACATTTTAGTTAATTCACGAATAACCGAAATCTTGCGTCCGCCGAAAATTTCCGTCGCCTGCTCCAATGTTTTTAATAAACGCGGTGCGGTTTCATAAAAAATCAGCGTGCTGTTAATGTTTTTCAGTTCATTAAACAAATCTGCCCGCGCCTTGTCTTTGTTCGGAATAAACCCAGTAAATAAAAAGCGATTCGTCGGCAAGCCCGAAAGTTGTAAAGCCGTAATAACCGCGCACGCCCCCGGAACCGCCGTCACATAAACTCCTTGTTCGCGGCACTTGCTGACCAATTTATATCCGGGGTCGGAAATCAGCGGTGCTCCAGCGTCGCTAACCAAAGCCATAACATTGCCTTCGTTAATCAGGTCAATCAGCTGCTGTGCCTGTTGCTCTTCATTATGATCTTGATAAGTAATAAACTTTTTATGCAGCGGCAGCCCCAGCAAAGAAAAGAGTTTTTTTGTCATTCTAGTATCTTCGCAGGCGACTATCGGCGCTTCGTTCAGCACGTCCAATGCCCGCTGCGAAATATCCTGCAAATTGCCGATTGGCGTTGAAATCAAATAAAGACCGTTTTTTAACATCAAATTCACTTTACAAAAACAAGTTTAAGCATTATTACTTTAGATATTGTTTTATATTTTAAGGAAAAATGCAAGTGTTAAAAAAAATAAGCGCCCTGTTTTTATTGTTTATTATCGGCGGCTGCGGTCTGATTGAACGCACCGAACCTATGCCGCAGCAAACTTTCAACTATCAAAATAGCCTGCCCCAAAACACAGTTGACATGACTGATTATTCTCATGTTGATTTGGGCAATGACGAAAGTTTCAGAGTGGCAATGCTTTTGCCTCTGACCGGCAAAATCGGCGACATGGGGCAAAATATGAAAAATGCCGCCATGATGGCTGTCGGCGACTTAAACAATAATAATCTGCTGGTGCAGTTTTATGACACCAAAGGCACCACTTCAGGCGCCCGCGTGGCAGTTGAAAACGCCATTAACGCCAAAAGCGATTTAATTGTCGGTCCGCTACTCGGCGAAGAAGTTGCAGCCATCAGCAGCGCCGCCCAAAATGAGGAAATTCCGGTTATTTCTTTTTCAACTGCACCTAACGTTCTGCAAGACGGAATTTACACTATGGGACTTTTAAATGAAGAGCAAATAGAAAGAACAATCCGCTACGCCGTGTCTAAGGGACGCTTGAAACTCGCGATTGTACTGCCGGATAACCAAAGCGGTATAAATATGTTTAAAGCCGCCATGAATGCGGCGCAGCTGCACGGCGCGTCCATAGTAAAAGTCGGTTTCTATGCTCCTGACAGCATGGACTTTACAAAACTTGCCGCGCAAATTACAGGTTCGGCGCGCGTTGCCGCTTCACAGCGAAAAGCTAAGCCGAATGAAAAAAATGAGACTAAAACCGAAGAAGAAATCGCACCATTGGATTTTGACGCTCTGCTGGTACCGGAATTTGGAAACCGCTTAAAAGCCATAACCTCTATGTTCAGCTACTATGATGTGGCTGCGCCTGAAGTTCTGTTTTTAGGCACTTCTGTTTGGGGCAACACTAATTTAAGCAAAGAAACAGAGCTGTACGGAGCTGTATATCCGGTTATGTCAATGGCGCGTTTAGCCCGTTACAAACAAAAATACTATGAAATGTTCGGTCAACGTTCCAATGATTTAAGCATTTTCGCTTATGACGCCGTTGCCTTGTCTTCTGCCTTATCGCATAAAGACAAAGACTATTTAAAGGAAGCCATCACTTCTTTGGACGGCTTTTATGGTATGAGCGGAGCTTTCCGGATTTTTGCCAACGGAAAAAATGAACATGGTTTGGATATTGTAAAAGTTACGGCAAACGGTCCGCAAATATTGGAACCGGCAAGCAATAAGTTTTATACGGCAAACCCCGCCTATGCTCAAAACGGCGCCGCTGATTTTTATATGCCGCAAATTTACGGTAAAAACGCTGATGAGCTGCGCCAAATTTTGCTAAACATGCAATAAGTCAATTTTTTTGCTTGCAAAATCTGGAAATATGCCCATTATAAAGAAGTATTTTACAATGAAGGGCTCAGGATTGAAAAGCCGCCAACTCGGTCAGGTTCGGAAGAAAGCAGCCGTAACGGTGATTACAAGGTCTGAGTTCCTTCGCCTTTATGAGTTTTGAAAAGAATGGCTGATAACAACACACAATATGTAGCTTTGGCGCGCAAATACCGCCCGCAGACTTTTGAAGATTTGCTGGGGCAGGACGCGCTGGTGCAAACTTTGACTAACGCCATTCAAAACAATCGCCTGCATCACGCCTATATTCTGACTGGTATCCGCGGAGTTGGAAAAACCACTACCGCCCGTTTGATTGCCCGCGCTATAAACTGCACCGGACCGAACGGCAAAGGCGGACCAACCATACACCCTTGCGGCGAATGTGAAAATTGCAAAGCGATCGCCGCTGACCGGCATATTGATGTTATAGAGCTTGATGCCGCTTCAAAAACCGGTGTTGACGATATGCGTGAAATTTTGGACGGCGTACGCTATAAACCGACCATGGCGCGCTATAAAGTATACATCATCGACGAAGTCCATATGCTTTCTAAAAGTGCGTTTAACGCTCTGCTGAAAACACTGGAAGAGCCGCCGGCTCATGTAATGTTTATTTTTGCCACAACCGAGATTCGCAAAGTTCCGGTTACCATTCTGTCACGCTGCCAGCGCTTTGATTTGCAGCGTATCAGCATTGAAACTCTGGTGAAATTATTTCATAAGGTTTTGGCAGCAGAAAACATTGAAGCCGAGGACGAAGCTCTGCATGCCGTTGCCCGCGCTGCTGATGGTTCGGCACGTGATGGTCTTTCTATGCTTGACCAAGCTATAGTTCTTGGAAACGGTAAAATTGACGCCGGAACCGTTAAAAATATGTTAGGTTTAGCAGACAGGCAGCAAACATTCGCTATGTATGAAAAACTGCTGGAAGGCAATGTTGCCGAGGTGCTGCAAATTTTGCACCAGTTATATACCGACGGTGCAACTCCTATGCTGATTATTCAAGATTTGGTGGATATAACCCATCTTTTGGCAAAAGTCAAAATTTTGCCGGATTACATTAACGATTCGTCCGTCAGCGAAAATGACCGTGAGATGTGCAAAAAGCTAAATTCCGCGCCGATAGCGATTCTTTCTAAGATTTGGCAGATGTTAATTAAGGGAATCAGCGAACTGCAATACGCCAATGTGCAGATAGACGCGCTGGAAATGATACTGATGCGCATAGCCTACTCTGCTAATATGCCGACTCCTGCAGACCTCCTGAAGGAATTAAAAAAAAAATCAGGACTGAATAAATCCGCTGCTCCCAATAAAATTATATTAACAGCAACAACGGCTGCTCCGGTAGGCACTGAAAATCATATTGCCTCCGAATTGACTGATGACGGCGGTTTTGAACTTTCAACTCCCGAAGAACTAGCTAAATTGCTCAACGCCAAAAGACAAATGCTGCTGCTTTATGCCGTCAAAAACGATATGTCGTTCAAGGAATTTGCCGCTGGCAGAATGAGAATTGCTCTTTCCGAGAAAGCCGATAAAGATTTAATTGCCAACTTACGCAAATTTTTAGCCAAAGAAACAGGCGTTTCTTGGATTATAGATATAGATTATGAACCGCTGGGCGAAACTTTGGCTTATAAAGAAACCAAAGAGCTGGAACGCGACAAGAAAAATATCTCTGAATATCCGTTAGTAAAAGCTATACTTAGCGAATTTAATGGTGCTAAAATAGAAACCGTTATCCGGAAAGCGGTTGAAGACGCCGAAAATGAAGAAGCGGCGGAATTCATTGTTCCGGAAGAAAATTCTGAAACTTATGATGATGAGGATAATTAAATGTTAAACATTCAAGGAATTATGAAACAAGCTCAGCAAATGCAGCGCAAAATGCAGGAAACTCAAGCAAAATTGGCGCAGGAAGAAAAAGAAGGCGTCAGCGGCGGCAACTTGGTAAAAGTAGTGCTGAACGGCAAATCCGAAATGAAAAAAATCAGCATTGACAAATCATTGATGAACGCTGAAGAAGTTGATGTCTTAGAAGATTTAATTCTGGCGGCTTATAATGACGCTCATCAAAAAGTTGACGCCATGATGGAAGAAGGTATGAAAGAAGCCACCAACGGTATTGGCTTGGGCGGTTTGAAACTTCCGTTTTAAGGTTTGAGGCGTCGCCGTGCAAGGTAAAGAAATTGAAAAGCTGACCAAAATCATTGCAAAACTTCCTGCGCTGGGCACTCGCTCGGCGCGGCGCATTGTTTTACAGCTGCTGAAAAAGAAAGAAAACGCCCTGCTGCCGTTAATTTCCGCTTTGCAGGAAGTGGCTGATAATGTAAAAAAATGTCCGATATGCGGAAACTTTGACACAACCGAACCTTGTTCGGTTTGTCAGGATTCCGCCCGCGACCGTGAAACTGTGTGCGTAGTCCAAGATGTTGCCGACCTTTGGGCAATGGAGCGTGTCGGACTTTATCGCGGTCAATATCATGTCTTGGGCGGCATTCTTTCGGCTCTTGACGGAGTAACGCCTGATGATTTAAATATTGAAGGCTTATTTTCCCGTTTACCGAACGGCGTTATTAAAGAAGTTATTTTAGCCTTGCCGGCAACCATCGATGGACAAATCACTGCACACTACTTGTTGTCACGGCTAAAAGAATTTCCGGTTAAAGTTACCACTTTGGCGCAAGGTATTCCGCTTGGCGCCGAGCTGGATTATATGGATGATGGTACTATCCAGCTTGCCCTTTCCGCCCGCAAAGAATTATAGCACCAGTCCGTTTTCCTATTTTTAATAGTGCTAAAACTGTAATTATCTTATTGACAGATAATAAATAATTTAATATGTTAGCGGCAATAAGCTGGAGTGTGTCCTCACACTCTGTCAATTTAAGTTTGAAAAGGTTTGAAATGAGTATTAGTCCGATTCAGTTTCTGCGTCAGGTTAAGCAGGAAGTTAAAAAAGTTACTTGGCCTACAAAAAAAGAAGTAGTGCCGACTTGTGCTATGGTTGTTACCTTAGTAGCCATCGCCACGGTGTTTTTCTTTGTAGTAGACGCCGTTTTGGCTTGGGGCGTAGATAAAATTTTGATGTTAGGATAGGAGTTTAACTAATGACCGCTCGCTGGTATGTTGTAAATGTTTATTCAGGTTCAGAAAAGAAAGTTGCCGAATCATTAAGAGAACAAGCAACTTTGAAAAAAATGGACGACAAAATTCTTGAAGTTTTTGTGCCGACTGAAAATGTGGTAGAAATCCGCAAAGGCGCTAAAGTAAATGCCGAACACAAATTTTTCCCAGGCTACATTTTAGTTAAAATGGAATTGACCGATGAAACTTGGCTGGTAGTTAAGAACACTCCGCGTGTCAGCGGTTTCTTGGGCAGCCGAAACAAACCGCAGCCGATTACTGATGCTGAAGTTCAAAAGATTATGAACCAAGTTCAAGAAGGCTTGGAACGTCCGCAAACCAATGTTAACTTTGAAACCGGCGAACAAATCCGCGTGATTGACGGTCCGTTTGCCTCTTTTGTCGGCATTGTCGAAGATATCGACACCGAAAAGAACCGCTTAAAAGTTTCGGTTTCAATTTTTGGACGTTATACTCCAGTAGAATTGGAATTTTCTCAGGTAGAGAAAATTTCTGGATAATATAACAACCTCCTTTCAATTATTGATTGTTGTTAAAAGCATCAAAGTTTCGTATCTTTGGTGCTTTTTTTATTGTAAAAATATAGCCCTTGATTTTACTCAAAGGCTATTACCTTGCAAACTTTAACATTTAATCAGTGGTGGTATTTGAAAATAACCGCACATTCATTGCCTTTGCAGCTGCAAGCCTGCACCGCCATCAGCGGCGGCATTGGAATTGCTAAATTCTTTCCGCCTGGACAAGCCACATATGGAGAAGTAGCGCCATCGCACCCTGCGTTATAAATTTCATTTTCCATAATTTCCGCAGCCTCTGTATCAGAATTTCCTAAAGAACCATTATCAGCGCGCAGAGCTATAATACCGGAAGAATAACCGGAGCCCCAATCATTGGTAGCCAAAGCCATACAGGCTTCTCGCGGCAAGCTGTTAAAAGAAATCACAAACGACTTTTTATCCGTGTCGGTATTGCTAGCTTTTGCCGCGCTTATCCAAACTTTGCCATTATAAGCATTAACAATTCCTTCTAAAGTTCCGTCTTCCTTATATCTTACCATTTCATTAGGAACCAAGCCGATAGATATGGCGCTTGCATTATTCAACCCCTCAAAATCATTTTGTTGAGAATATCTAGTACGGGTATTCGCCACAATCATCGCAATATCATCGGTAAGTTTTGTTATTTTATATTTAGTCATCGCCTTAGAAAATCCAGATATGCCGATTACAGAAAGCAAACCGAAAATAGCCAGCACACCAAGCATTTCCACCATAGAGCGACCGGAATTATTTATTTTAACCGCCATTATTCTCTCCTAAAAAATAATTTATCTAATTGTATTTTAGCTTTTAATTTCTTAAATTTTTCTAAAAATAATCTATAACTTGAGTTATATACTACTTGACGCCGCTTTGCCTTATATGCTAAAAAATATCAAAAAACTTATGGAGGATATTATGAGTTATCAGTTATTAAAAGCTAAAAATTCTGAAAACGGACGCAGCATGATAGAAATGCTTGGCGTATTGGCTATTATCGGCGTATTGTCAGTCGGCGGTATCGCAGGTTTTTCAAAAGCCATGGAAAGCTACAAAACCAATCAATGCATTGAACAACTTTCCACAATCATTGCTAACGTAAAGAATTTAGGCTTACGCCAGCATGGCTCTTACAAAGGCTTATCTCCCAAAGTCGCAAAAAAGATGAAGTTAGTTCCCGAAGAAATGGTATCCGAAAAAGATAATGCAATAGTGATGTTCAACCCATTCGGCGGCACAGTTAACGTCGGCACTGGCAACAACTCTTCTTCTGACAATCACAAAGCTGAAACAGATTTTCTGATTACTTATTATTCTTTGTCTAAAGACACTTGCTTGCAAATAATGGCAAAAAATTGGGGAGAGAAAAAAATCGGCACCATTGCCGCTGCAGATGCCGCCACAATGGATAAAACTATAAAAAGTTTTCAGTATTCGTCAACTGCAAGCTGCACCGCAGAAAACAAATCCGCAGTTTGCACCAACATGCAAATGCCGTTATCTGACGCTATTACCGGCTGCAGTTGCGGAAAAGAGCCTAGTTGCGCCATCACTATTTGGAATTTTTAAGTTTGCTTCACTGCGTCTGCGTGAAAACAATATAAAAATTGAGGATAAAGATAAATTTCTTGCAAAAAATTTATTTTTGTGTATTACATTAAGACCAAATGGGTTTTTATAACCCTATGTTTTGTTTTTAAAATTTTAAGGATGAAAAAATGGTATCATTAGCAGAAAGAATGGCGGCAAATATAGATATGTCAGCCTTTAGCAAAGCCGATGAACTAAAGAAAAGACTTTGGTTTACAGTTTGGGCTTTGATTATTTTCCGTTTGGGCACATATATTCCGCTTCCGGGAATTAACCCAAGTGTTTTGGCTGAAATGTTCAGCCGTAACCAAGGCGGTATTTTAGGTATGTTTAATATGTTTTCCGGCGGTGCGTTGGAACGTATGACAATTTTTGCTCTTAATATTATGCCGTACATCTCTGCTTCCATCATTGTTCAATTGGGACAATCGGTTATTCCGTCATTGATGGCGCTGAAAAAAGAAGGCGAAGCCGGTCACCGCAAGATTACCCACTATACAAAGTGCTTGACCGTGCTGATTACCATTATCCAAGGTTATGGTATTGCCGTTGGTTTGGAAAGCGTTTCCGGTGCAAACGGTTCGTCGGCTGTAATGATTGACAGTTTTGCCTTCAGATTTTCTACCATCGTATCTTTGGTCGGCGGTACAATGTTTATTGTATGGCTGGGCGACCAAATCACACAACGCGGCGTCGGCAATGGTTCTTCTTTAATCATTACCGTAGGTATTATTGCCAACATTCCAAACGCTTTGGCGCAAACCTTTGAATTAGGACGTGCCGGACAAATGTCTATCACCACAATCATCATGCTGCTGGCTATGGCGTTGGCTTTGATTTATGTGATTGTATTTGTGGAAAGAGCTCAAAGAAAAATCATTATTCAATATCCAAAGCGTCAAATGGGTATGCGTATGATGGCAGCTGAAAGCTCTCATTTGCCGCTGAAAATTAACCCGACCGGCGTTATTCCTCCGATTTTTGCCAGCTCTTTACTGTTGCTGCCAATCACAATTGCTAACTTGTCAGCCGAAAAAGGTCCGTCATGGGTGCAAAGTCTGAGCCAAATGCTGGGACATGGTCAGCCGATGTATTTAGGCTTGTACGCGTTCTTAATCCTGTTCTTTACTTTTTTCTATACTTCAGTAGTATTTAATCCGCAGGAAACAGCAGATAATTTAAAGAAACATGGCGGCTTTATTGCCGGTATCCGTCCTGGTAAAAATACTGCCGAATATTTGGATTATGTGATTACACGTTTGACCGTAATTGCTTCTATCTATTTGGTCTGCCTGTGCATTTTGCCGGAGCTGCTGATTAGCAAAGTCGGCGTACCGTTTGTTTTGGGTGGAACAACCCTGCTTATCGTGGTACAGGTTACCATGGACTTTGTCGGTCAAATTCAATCCCATTTGATTGCTTATCAATACGAGGGTCTTTTGAAAAAAGCCGCATTGATTAAAAGGAAAGGACGTTAATGTCTATCACAAAAAAAGGACTTTATGTCGTATTTACCGGCGCTCCTGGGTGCGGTAAAGGGACGCAAGCTCGAATTTTGAAAGAAAAAACGCACATCTGCCATTTGTCGACAGGTGAAATGTTAAGGGAGTATGCCGCACAGGATACTCCCTTAGGGCGTGATTTGAAAGCTTTGTTAGACCGCGGTGAATTTGCTACCGACGAGATGATTATTGAAATGGTGCGCAACCGCATCGGTCAGCCGGATTGCGAGCACGGGTTTATTTTAGATGGCTTTCCACGCACTCTGCCTCAAGCAGAAATTTTAGAAAGCCTGCTTGCCGAAAAAGGAATAAAATTAACCTGTGTGCTGGAAATTCAAGTACCGGACGAAATCATTATGGAGCGTATTTTAGGACGTTATTCTTGCCTGAAATGCGGCGCTGGTTACCATGATAAATTTCAAAAGCCCAAAGTTTACGGCGTGTGCGATGTTTGCGGCGGAACGGAATTTGGTCGCCGTAAAGATGATAACCGTGCCACCGTGCAAAATCGTTTGGTAAACTACCGCCTTTTAACCTATCCGACAATTCCGTTTTTTGAAAAGCGAGGTTTGCTGCGCACGGTTGACGGTACAGGAACAATAGACGCAGTAAGCCATAAAATTGATGAAATTCTAGAAATTTAGCTTCTTAGCCACAATCATATAAAAAACGGCAAGGTATTTCTTGCCGTTTTTTACATAAAAGCTAAACCTATTCTCGTTCAGCAGACTTAGACAAAACTGCTCTATTAACCTGCTGCTTATTATCTGAACTATTTGTCACAGATTCGTTTACCGCCTTCTTAGCGGAAATTTTATCATGACAACTGGCAAGGCGTTCTGACACTGTTTTTTGCACTTGAGCTGTTTCCAAAGATTTCATCAACAGATTAACCGAAGGTGTATCTAATTCCGGCTTAGCCTTCAAAATATAATCCAAAGCTTTGGCGGCAGCAGATAATGAATATATTGCTATTTTTCGATAACCACCACGGCTTGAGCAAACGGATAGTCGTCGCTCAAAGTTACAAAAGTCTGCGCGGTTACGCTAAGCTTTTGCAAATAGGTGAAAGCCATACCGCTGATAAGCAGTTCTGGTTTGCCTAAATCTGTGTGCAGAATTTGGATATCCCGCATAAATATTCCATCTCTAAAGCCCGTGCCTAAGGCTTTGACAAAAGCTTCTTTGGCTGCGTAGGCTTTTGCCAAACGACACGCCAGCTCCTTATATGTTATATCGCCGCGAAAATCCAGTTCATCAAGTTCTTCAGCTCCCATAATTTTTTGCTTAAAGCGCTCCAAAAATTCAGGAGATTTTGCGATTCGCTCAACATTGACAATATCACAGCCCAAACCTAATATCATTGTTTATCTCCTTATTTGTTGACACGAGAAACATAGCTGATTGATTTAGCCGATTTCAAAGCCGTAATCAGATTATTCAGCTGTTCCACATTTCTAACTTCTATATCAAGCAAAATTTCAAAATAGCTCAAAGTGCGATAGGTAATATTCAAATTCATAATATTTGAATTTGCTTTAGCCACAATATTCGCCACATCTGCCAACGCCCCCGGCTCATTGCTAATCATCAATTTCAGACGCGCAGTGTGTTTTTCATTTTCAGCGTCGGTACCCCAGTCGATATCTAGCCAGCGTTCCGGCTCTTTTTCATAGTTTTTGAGCGACGGACAGTCTAGAGTATGCACAGTCACGCCTTTGCCTGTGGTGACAATACCAACAATTCTATCCCCCGGAACAGGATGGCAGCAGCCGGCAAAATGCACCGCCATACCATCAATCAAACCGCGGATTTTTAGAGCATCTTTTTTAGCTTGTTCTTTTTTGAAAACCGGCAGCTTGATAGAACTTACCATTTTTTCAAGCTTGGATTGCTTATAGGCAGGGTGCACAGCACGCAGAACGTCCCAACCTGTAACCAAACCTTCGCCGACTTTAGCATAAATATCATCGACCGTTTCCGCCTCAAAGTTGGAAAGTACATTGACCAAGCCTTTTTCCGTAAATTCCTGTTCTTCCTGCTTGAATAATTTTTCCAAAATTTCTTTGCCAAGCGTGATAAATTGCTCGCGCTTATTGATACGGACATAACGGCGGATTGCGGCTTTGGCTTTGCCTGTCACCACAAATCTATCCCATTCCAGCGACGGGTGTTGATTTTTAGCCGTTAAAACCTCCACTTGATCGCCGTTCTGCAGAATCGTCCGCAGCGGTTTGATTTCGCCGTTGATTTTAGCACCAACGCAGGTATCACCCACATTAGAGTGCACAGCATAAGCAAAGTCAACCGGAGTAGAACCAACCGGCAAACCGATTAAATCGCCTTTAGGCGTAAAGCAGAAAACTTGGTCATTATACATTTCAAGCTTAGTGTTTTCCAAAAACTCGTCAGGATTCTGCGCTTGATCCAAAATTTCCAACAGCTCGCGAATCCAGCGGAAGTTTTTGCCCTCGGTGCGCTGTCCTTGTTTATATGCCCAGTGCGCTGCCACGCCTTTTTCGTTGACTTCGTGCATCTCATAAGTACGGATTTGCACTTCAATCCGCACGTCATACGGACCAATCACGCCAGTGTGCAAAGATTGGTAGCCATTTGGCTTAGGAGTGGAAATATAGTCCTTAAACCGACGCGGCACCATGTGGTATTTGCTGTGAATAATACCCAAAGCCTGATAGCAGTCCGCCACGGTGTCAACGCAGATTCTAAACGCCATAATGTCGGAAAGCTGCTCGAAAGAGGCGTTTTTCAGCTGCATTTTGCGCCAAATTGAATACGGAGACTTTTCACGTCCGGTAATGGTGCAGTGCACGCCGTTGTCAGCCATATCTTGTTCCAGCTGCTTAATAATCTTCGGCACAATGTCGCTGCCTTGCTCGCGCAAAAAGTTAAGGCGGGCGACAATAGAGTCATGCGCATCTTTATAAAGTTCGGCAAAAGCGATTTCGTCCATCTCTTCTTTGACTTCCTGCATACCGATACGCTCTGCCAAAGGCGCGTAAATATCCAAAGTTTCTTTGGCAATGCGGGCGCGTTTTTCCGGCGGACAAAAGTGCAACGTACGCATATTGTGCAAACGATCGGCAAGTTTTATCAGCAGTACGCGGATATCTTCCGACATCGCCAAAAGCAGCTTGCGGAAATTTTCGGCTTGCTTGCTGGAGCCGGATTTTTGCTCAATCATCGCCAATTTGGTTAAACCGTCCACCAGCTGCGCCACTTGGTCGCCGAACAAATCGCGGATTTCATCAAGCGTTGTATCAGTATCTTCGACCGTGTCATGCAGCAAAGCGGCAATAATCGAGGCGCTGTCCAGTTTGAATTTTGTCAGAATGCCGGCAACTTCAATCGGGTGCGAATAATACGGGTCTCCCGATGTTCGCAGCTGAGAACCATGTTTTTTCAAAGCAAAAACATAAGCGCGGTTAAGTGCGTCTTCATCGGCGTACGGGTCGTATGACTTAACTAAATCTACCAGTTCATATTGTCTCAGCATTGGTCATTATCCTGTTTCAAAATACAAAAAAAGCAAAACATACCTAATTATATAATACGTTTTGCTTTATGAAATGTTAATTTTTTTCAGCGAAAATTACAAATCGTCTTCGTCCATACCGTCGTCCAAAGCATCATCGCCAAGGTCGGCGTCATCGTCAAAATCAATATCTGCGGCATCAGAATCCAAATTCAAATCTTCATCATCGTCACCGCCGTGAACCTGCATATTGCCGTTCAAATCTTCATCGCTGATCATATCGCTTGAAAATTGTCCGTCCATATCAGCCAATTCTTTTTCAGCCGCCAAAATTTCAACTTCTTCATCTTCCGGCTCTTCAACTTCAACATATTTCTGCTGCCCCATAACCAAAGACTTTTGCAAATCTTCAATACTTACTTTATTTTCAGCAATTTCGCGCAAAGCCACAACCGAATTTTTATCATTATCGCGGTCAACACAAAGCGGCGCACCAGATGAAATATCACGGGCTCTCTGAGCTGCGACCATCACCAAATCATAGCGGTTCGGAATTTTATCAATACAATCTTCAACAGTAACTCTTGCCATTTTAAATACCTTTTAATTAAAAGTTTGTCTTTTTAGAAGGTTATACAAACTATCCGCCGTAAATGCAAGATGTTTTTTTCAAAATTATAAAAACAATTTATTTTTCTCATCTCCGCTAAACGACTTAATGCTTTCCATCATCAGAAATATTCTTATTATTTTTTTCTACTTCAGCGCAAAACTTTTGATAGTTGCTCAATGAGCCTGTCACTATTCCAACAGGATACATTAAAGCATAATATAATTTAGCGCTAAAAGTAGGATAATAATCATCGCCTTGCTTTATTAAAAAATTGCCATTAACACCGTCATTTAGTCTTCTAATATAAAAATCATACATATATTTTGATGACACTCCGTTTTCAGGAAATTTTTTATTTTGAACAGAATAGAAAAAAATAAAGGTAGATAAGCTTCTATCAACTGCAAACGGAGCTAAAAATATAAAAGAAAACCCCATACATGCCAAACAAAAACAAATTAGCAAAGTTTCGAATAAATTTTTTTGGAAAAACTGCCACAACATAGAAAAAAATATAGCTGTAACCAAAATCAAAAACGGCGTATAAAACAAAACCATGCTAGGAACAAAAGAAAAAAGTCCCAAAAGCAGCAAAGACAATACCAAGATATAGCCTAAAATAAACACAAAAAAGCAAAATATCTTGCCCATTAAATAGGTATTTTTTAACTCATTCATAATGACGCCTCTTTTTTTGAAATTTTGTTTAAAATAAAGTTGGTTAAATCATCTAAACTTTCAAAAGCTAAAAACGCCAGCAAAGTTAATCTGCTGATTTTCAGTACATCGTCATAAATATTAACACCATGCACAAATATTTGAATAGGATTAAACATTATAACAAATAATATCATATAGATAAAATCCAGCTTAGAATAATCAGCTTTGCTAAAAAACAGCGTCATAAAAATAAAAAAATATAACATCATATAATTTGCAGAAATTGAAGACGACACTAGCATAAAAACTGTGATAATTGCAATTTTCTTCCAATATTCCTTTTGAAACCAAAAGGCTAAAAACGCCATTATACATATAAATTTTGCAAAATACGGATAAATATATAGAGAAAAAATATATCCATAAGGCAGATATTGCAAATTTATATTTCCCCTAGATGAATAAGCATTTATCTGAAAAGATAAATTATTGCAAAATGCTGCTATGTTATCAAGCATACCGCCTTCAAAAGACAATAGTGGCAAAAAGAACATTAAACAGCAATATACAATACAGTGAATTATATCCTTACACCTTTTTTCTTGCCATAGTATCACTCCGAAAATAACCGGAGCTATTTTAATATTCACGGCAACGCATAAAGAAATCAAAGACATCTCGCGAATATATTTATTTGCCGAATGGTTATAAAAAACAAAAAAAGCAACACCTAAACAGGCAAGATATACAATATTACCTCTTTCCAAAGAACTCATAAAAATTCCGCTTGTTATAAAGGATAATATAATTAAAGTCTTTATCCAAGATTTAGCTTTCAAATTATTGTTCAAGACTATTAAATATAACGCAGCCATACAAAAAATAAAATATTGGCTAAACGCTAGTCGGGCATAAGGCTCATTAGGAGTTATTAAAAATATCAATTTAAAGATAAAATACGCAAACGGCGGATACGCTCTATCACATCCCAATATTGGATAATTCAGATAATAAAGTTTTTCAGAATCAGCGTCTGCTATAACATTGTACGGATCATTATGCGATAAAATTGTAAAATTATTCAAAAAATCAGCCATATAATCACTGAAATTTGCAAACCACAACTGACTTTGCTCTAGTG
>CAVIDY010000020.1:0-26789 GCA_963641885.1 Bacteroidaceae bacterium | reverse complement strand
TGCTAATACTTTTGACAATGTTAAGGGGGAGTTTCCAATAGGTTTTTTTATTTGGGATTTATCACATAAAGAACAGTTCAAAGAAATAGAGGCAAATGTATATTCTTGCATAAATAATGATATAATAAGTAAAAAAAGAATAACATCTTATAATGATAAGAAACTAATAAATAAATGGTATTCAGAACACATAAAATATAAAGAATCAGAAGAAATCGCTATATTACATACATTTGGTAATGATTTTCAGCAACAAAACCGCATTCATATATCATTATTAAATGATTTTAACCATACGAGTATTATAACAAAAAATAAGTTATCAATATTAACTATTTATTTCTCTGTTCGGCATTGCATTGAAGCAAATTGGCTGAATGACCGCGATCAATTTTTATATCCGAATGACGGTTGGAAAGAAGATAAGGAGTTTCAAGCTGATTGTTTGGCTTTTACGCTTTTTCACGGGCAAAATCGTATCAGCAGCGAACAAGGGATAAATCATTGGATTCCGTTTACCGAACAAGATGTTGATGCTCAAGACGTTTTTGACAGCCATTTTATGACCGATTATATTAAAGATAAGCAAATTGAATTTTCAGCAGAAGCGCAAGCCGTGTTCGCCGCCGGCAAGGCTTTGTGGAAATATTATCACCAGCAGCCAAATGCTAATCCGAATGCAAGTTTTTATGATATTCGTGCTTATTTTCAGGGACGCGATAAAAGCGGCAAAATGAATAAAGATAGTACGGATGTGCAATATATGGCTTTAGTCGGCGGCTTACGTCAAGCGCAAAAAGTTTTGGCTGCTAAAATAGCGGAAAAAGTATATGAATACGGATTTTTACAGGCTTAGTTTATAAATTAGCTAAAAATAATCTTGTATATTTTCGTGATTTGGATATACTATAAAGTGTTTATATATATGAATACAGTTGGGGCTCAAAATGATAGATGTTGATAAGGATTTTATTTCTGATGTGCCAGGTTATGTGGAAAATTTAGAGAAAAACGGTTTACATTCAAGCTGTAAAGATCCTGATGTTTATAGCAAGTTAATGCAAGAATATCATAGAGAACTATGGAGTGCACAAAAGCTGCAAAATGGTCAAAAAATGGTTTTAAGATTGACGCTGATATTTTAGCCGCTTTAAAAGCCAATGCGGAAGTTTGGAAAAATTTTCAGCAGTTTCCGTCGTTATATCAGCGGGTGCGGATTGATACTATACAAATCAAAAAGAAACAACCAGAGTTGTTTTTGAGCCGTTTGCAAAAGCTTATTGCCAACACAAAGCAGGGAATTATGTTTGGCGAATGGAATACGGTCGGCTGATTTAAACAAATTAAAAGAAAAACTCCCTAAACCAAATCATTGGAAAAGGGAGTTTTTTTAGTTACTTGACTATCTGTTCAAGAATTTCTAACTGTAAAAGCAGCGAGAGCTTAGAGTCCGGCTTATGATGGCTCAGGTAGAGCTTTACATAATCAAACCGGCAGTTTTTAGCCCACATAATTAAAATGGAGTTGTCCAAAGTTTGATTCTTTGCCAAATTAGCCAGCTCAGTATGCACATTGCGTATCAGCAGCGCGTTAACAGCTTCTTCCGGCAAGCCGTCTTGAATTTTGATGAGCTTGTCGATTTCCTCCATATTGCCGTTTTGAATGACAGCAAGACAGGCTTCATCAGAAAGCTGATTATCAAGTAACTGCATCACATATTCGTGTGAAAGTTTTTTGATAATCTCCAGCTGCACGGTACTTGAGGTAATTTCCCCTTCAATGAATGCGTCCATAATGTCGGCATCATCGTAGAAATGATCCAGCAACAGCAGAGCACAATCATCGGACAGATTGTAATTTTCGACAACATACTCGACATCATCGAGAGGGCAGTTTTCCAGCACAGCCGTAATGACTTGACCAAGGTCATCATCTTTGGTTGAACGAAGCAGCTGCGGAATATTCCGGTAGCCGTCTTTTATCAGTTTGACGATGTTGGAAACGTCTAAGATGCCTCCTTTGATAAGAGCCTGCGTTAGCTTAGAATTGCCAAGATTGATAATCTTAGCCTGCTCTTTGGCTTTTAAGAACGGATTATGCGGCTGCATTTCTATCATCGCCATAATCGGTTTTTCAAAGCCGTAGCCGATAATTTTATCAGCCCACTCTTCATCAATGACGCAGTTCTTTTGGCAGAAAAGGGACAATTCAGAAACAACGCCTCTGTCAATAATCTTTTCCTTTACCTGCAGACAGGTTGTTTTGTTTTTAATCAGCGCCATAATCTCGTCATGGTCGTTTCTTTCCAGCAAAGCCACCTGCGCATCGTCGGAAAAATCATTTTCCGTGCCCTTGGACAAGCGTTTCAGAATATGCTCGTAATTGCCGTTCATCACAAGGTAATAGTCGTTTACCTCTAGGCGTGTTTTGATAAAAAACCAAAGTTTTTCCACCAACGCCCGCAGCCACTTGAAAAAATTTGTAACCATAAAAATAAGTATTAAAAGATAAATAATAAAATTTCAGTCAAAACTATACAAGAAACGGGGATTTTTGTCAATAATAAAAAAACTTCCGCCAAATAGAAACGGCGGAAGTTTTTTTGCTTAGCGATGGGCTTTCATATACGTTGTCAGCAGATAGAAAGTCGGGTTGTTCGGAACACAGCGTGCGTAGTTTTCCAGCAAATCATAGCGCTGCAGGTCTATCAGCTTATAGATATGGGCATCGCTGATGTTTTTGCCGTCAATCAACGCCTTGATTTCCTGTGCGATGTTGCGCTGCAGGATTTCGTCAACCATGTAGTCGGTGACCTTATAAATCCGAGCCAGACAAGCAATCTCATCTTTGGAGCCGCGGGTAAGAACTTGCTTTTCAAACCATTCCTGCTTATTTGTCTGCTTCAGCAGATAAGAAAACTGGTCACTGCGGCGAAGCAAGATGAAAACCAACTGTTCATCGCCTTTTTCCAGAACAGCCTCAATGACTTTTTCGGTAAAAGGCGTGTAGTTCTGGCAGTTATTGTTCAGACACCGCGCGACAAACTCATAGAAGCCTAAGTCGATCAAATGCAGAATAGCTTTTTCACTAGGCAAAAAGTCGTTGTCAAAAAAAGCCTTGATTTCTTTAGGGTTGTCGCGGAAAATGATTCTGTCGCCGTTTTCGGTATACAGGTGAACCGGCGAGTCGTATTTTATAGTTTGCAACAGAGCCATAATTGCCTCGTGGTGACCGCAATCAATGATTTGCGAAACGCTCTCTTGTTTTTTCAAACCATTAGACGCAAGAGCTTTTTGAACTTTGATGTTGTCAATTGCGATAATTTGCTCTTCAAAGTCTGCAGGTATGTCGTTATGTTGAATAACATCAACTATTTCCTGCTCTCTGCCGTGCAGCAGTATGAATTGTATTGCTTCTGGGCACAGATTGTCGGCATAACTTGCGACTTTGGAAATTTCCGCGTTGTTGCCTCTTTTTAATAAGGCGGTTTGCGCAGAAACAAAAAGCTGGGGCTTCAATTTCAGCCAAAGTTCAATTGCTTTAGAATCCCCACGTTTAATGACTGCCAGCTGTTCATCTTCAGTCAGGTTGTATCCTGCGTGTTTGATGATGTTAAAAAGCTGGTCAAAAGAACCATCTTGAATGATTTTAAGCTCATTCATTTTATACAGCCATGTTTTGTGCAACCACATTTTAAGCTGAAAAAATAATACTTTTAACATAATGATATAATTTTAGTGAAACAATAATAAAAAACACGATTGCATTATAACAGTAATCGTGTTTTTGTCAAGTTGTTGTTTGTCTAAATTATACCAATCAGGCTTTGCTTTATTTCTTCAGCAATATCCAGCTTGTAGTAGTTTTTGTTTGATACGTTGACCGGATAATATTCGGAAATTCCCAAGGCAAAAATATTTGATTGCTGGTTGATAAAATCTCGGCTCAAATTTATGGCATCGGCGCTGGAAATTAAATATTCCTTGAAATCGCTGATAGAATTTTTGGCATCGTTGACAAAGTTGTTATGTTCGCTGAATATGCGTGAAAATTCGAAAATAGTGAAAATCATCGCAATGATTAAAACCGAAGTTATGCCGCCGATGTATATGCTGCAAAATACCCAAATTAAAAATATGGCGACTAAAGCGAACAGCTTAAACGGCAGTGCTACCAAAATATATTTGAACTTGTGGCGTAAAATCCAAACATAAAAAGCAAAAAGCAAACTTGATGACAGCATAATTATCAGGCTTTGCGCTAAATTTGTGCTGATGTAGGCAATGAAAAATTCAGTTAAAACAAGCATGGCAATGCTAAATAAAACATAACCGATGTTTTGCATTAAGCGATATTTCTTTATTTGCTTTTTAGCGCCTTTTTCAAAAATCCGCTTAGCTTTTTTAATTTTAAGATTGTTGGCAGCGTTAATTTCAAGCCGAGTTGTTTTTTTAGCAAACAGGCTGCTTAAACCTTTCTTTTCATTCTTAGTGAGTTTTGAGTTTTTCAGGTTTTTTAACACCAGCAAACTGCGGTTATTATCCCGCACTAAATCCAAAGCGTTTTTGCGGAACAATTCCAGCAGCTGTGCTACAAAAGCGATACGGTCATATTTGCCAACGGAAATATTGCGCGCCAATGCCCCACTGTAAGACGGCTTGTATTTGCTGCGTTTTTCATTTTTTAGGCTGATAAGCGAGAGAATGAAAGAAATTAAAATCGTTATAAAACCGATAGAACCATAAACAATATTGCCCCAATCTATCAAAAAAGAGGTCATATTTTTATCATAATCTTTGATAAAAACATTGCGGTTCATTACGGTTATGATATCCATTTTTTCGCCGTTCAACAAAGGAGTGATGTTGGAAAACGCTAACACATTTTTAGCTAACGGAAATACGTTGGTGCGTTGACTGGTGGTGTTTCCGCTTTTTCCGACCAAAGCCAAAGCATCTTTAAATGAATGACCGTCCGGCAAAGTAACAATGGCGTTTGCTGAAGTGATAAAAGCATTCAGCGGCTTACCGGTTAAGTTCCAATTTAAAAATATCATATTATTGTAGGTTTGCAGCTTATTGTTTATCATATAACTGAATTTATAAGTATAAACCCCAGGTTCAAGCGGCTGCTTATATTTAGGCTTGAGCAAAATGTTTTGTCCGTTTTCTTCAGCAATATAGGGAACTTTTATTCCGTTTACAGTTACTTCATTCAGCAAAATTTCTATGCGGTGTTCGTGCTTGCCCTGATAGCCGGTGAATTTTGGAAAAATACGCTCCAGCCCTTTAGCAAATTTTTTGCAGTTTGCAACAATGGTGATAGTGTCTTCAACCTGTATATAGCCATTGGATTGAATGTCGATGTAACTCATAAAATAGGGAATGTGCTCCATTGCCGGCGCAAGAATCTTACGCCCGCTCGGCAGGGTTACACTGACGGTCGGCGTTTTTTCTTCTTGCGGAGCAGCTTGAGCCTCCATAGGCGCTTTTACAAAAAAGCGCGTAGCAGAAGCCGCGGCTTTTTGCTCTTGCTCGTTTACATCTTCAGCACTATCGCTTAATTTTTTTTTATCGCCTTCCTGAAAAGCTTTTAGGGTTTCTTCATAAATTTTTTCAAATGTGCTTTTCTTTTTTTCTTTTTCCTGTTCATAGAATTCCGGCGGCGGCACTACATTGGTTGATGAAGGTTTATCCCACTGGATATTTTCATTCATTGGAGTTTGGGCAACTTCTTCAAATCTTTTTTTGAAAAATTCGCGGACGGCATCTTGGTCGTTAGGGTCAGGCATTCCCGGCGGTAATTCCAACGGATTTTTAGCTTTGTTTTTATTTTGTGCTTGTCTCGCCTCGTATTCTGGCAAACCTGCCAGTGGAATCACCGACGTGGCGGCAGAACAGGCAACACTGCAAAGTGCTAAACCCCAAAACACAGAAAAAAACTTATTCATAATGCGTCCTTAATGTTTACAAATAAAATAGTTTCGTTTAATATAACGACTAAAGATTAAAAAAGTTATAAGGAGATAAATTATGAAACAAAAAGTTGCCGCTGTTATTTTAGGTGCCGGAAAAGGTACCCGCATGCATTCGGATAAACCAAAAGTTTTGATGCCGGTTTGCGGAAAATCTATGATTAAGCGCATTATAGACACGCTGGAGAGTATTCCGGTTGATGAAATTGTTACAGTAATTTCTCCGGACGGCACAGATGTGGCAAAAGAAGTTGCGCCGTATAAAACCTGCGTGCAGGAATTGCAACTGGGCACCGGACATGCCGTAAACTGCGCTAAAGACTTTTTAAAAGACTTTGACGGCACGGTTTTGGTGATTTTTGGCGATACCCCGCTGATTACCCGTCGGACTTATGAACGTGCCATTGAAAAGGTGGAAAGCGGTTACGCCGTTGTGGTTTTAGGATTCCGTCCGCAAGATCCGGCTCGCTACGGACGCTTGATTATGAACGGCGATGAGTTGGAACGCATTGTGGAATATAAGGACGCCACAGATGAAGAACGCGCTATTGATTTTTGCAATTCAGGGTTTATGTCTTTCAGCGGCAAACATCTGTTTTCTATTCTGTCAAAAATAGGCAACAAAAATGCTTCCGGTGAATTTTATTTGACTGATGCGGTGGCTGTTGCTAAGCAAATGGGATTGAAATGTTCGGCATTTGAAGGTGATGCAGAAGAAGTTGCCAGTGCAAACACATTGGAAGAATTGGCAAAATTAGAGGAATATTGCAGAAAGAATCGTTAATGGAACGTTTTTTTAAACTTTTATATTACTACTGTTTGGGGCTGTTGGTTTTTATTACCGTGTATATGGTGGCGGTTTTGGCAGCTGCGCCGAAAAATGATGCCTTGAAACGAGGTTTTATTCCTTGTACGGAAGCGTTTGTTACAAAAGTGTCTGATTGCGAGCGCGGCAGTTTGAGTTGTATCGCCAGTGGAATTTGGCAGGATACTAAGTGCAATTTGTATGTCATTTTTGACGGGGCAGGGGCGTGGATACGTGGCAAACAGCCGACGCCGTGGGCAAACTATTTGTTTGAACCTAAGGCGGCTGCGGAAATTGATGCAGAAAATCCATATATTGGCGTGGTGGCTGACGATGTCGGCGTTTTAGAAAGCCAGCGTCACTTTTTAGAAACTCGCCAGCAAGAGCTTGAAGCAGCCAAGCAACGCAGTCTACATTTGGATAAGAATGTTTTGGCAACAGAAAATGCGGAACAAGACCATAAATATGAAGTTAAAGAAACACCAGAGCCAACAGAACAAACCGTTGATTCAAATATTGATGACGAGGCGTTTTTAGAAGATTTTTCAGAGCAAAGTGAAAAGACGGAAAAGGCGGAAACTCCAGTCTCTGAAACTGAAAAAGCTAAAGCTTTGCTCAAACAAAACGCTCAAAAAAGCATAGAACAAAAAGGAGTAAAAAATGACAAATAAAATGCCGGCATGGGATTTAAGCGATTATTACACAAGTATTGAAGATCCAAAAATCACCGAGGATTTGGAAAGTTACCGGAAAGGGACGGAAGAATTTGCCAAACGCTATAAAGGCAAGTTGGCAGAGTTGTCGGCAGAAGAATTTTTGGCGGCGGCAAAAGATATTGAGCGCCGTTCTAAAATTGCCAGCCGTTTGGGTGGTTTTGCCTATCTAAATATGGTTACACAGATGAAAAATGTGGAAGCTGTGGCGTTTTATCAGGATATTCAGGAAAAACTGACGGATTACTGCAAGCCTGCAATTTTCTTTTCATTAGAATTTAACGCATTGCCGGACGCAAAAATAGATGAATGGCTGCAAAATAAAGATGTGGCGTTCTATAAATATTGGATAAAGCGTATGCGCAAATTCAAAAATTATGAACTTTCTGAGCCAGTGGAAGAAATTTTGGTTGAGAAATCTTTGACTTCTTCCGAAGCTTGGGTGCGTTTGTATGAAGAAACCTCTTCCCGCTTGGTTTATATGGTTGACGACAAAGAATATAATGACGCTGAGCTGTCTAAGCTAATGCTTGATAAAGACCCAAAAATCCGTGAAAAAGCAGGCAAAGAGCTGAACCGCGTTTTGAAAGAAAACGGACATCTTATGACCTTTATTTATAATATGGTGATGAAAGACAAAGCCATAGAAGATGAAAAACGCGGCTTTAAAACTCCGGTTTCTTCCCGCAATTTGAGCGAAGATGTAAGTGATGAAACGGTTGAGGTTTTGGCGCAGACCGTGAAAAAGCACTATAAAGATATTTCTGAGCGTTTTTATAAGCTGAAGGCTAAATGGCTGGGTGTTGAAAAAATTGCTTATTGGGACAGAAACGCGCCGCTGCCATTTGCCAATGACACAACATACAGCTGGGACGAGGCTGTGCAGATTGTATTGAATGCCTATAAAGAATTTTCGCCGAAACTATATAATATTGCCAAAGATTTTTTTGAACATAACTGGATAGATGTTCCGCCTCGCGACGGCAAACGCAGCGGTGCTTTTTGCAGCGGACCGATTAGCGACGAACATCCTTATTTAATGCTGAATTTTGTGGGCAAGCAGAACGATGTTTTGACTTTGGCTCATGAGCTGGGGCATGGCTGCCACCATCAGCTGCGTTTGAAAAACGGCGAGCTGAACGAGCATTCACGTATGACTTCAGAAGAAGTTGCCTCGGTGTTTGGTGAGATGATGGTATTCCAATCCATGCTGCGTAATTTGAAAGACGACAAAGCCAAGCTGTGTCTAATTGCCTCGAAAGTCGGCGATATGATTAACACCGCCATTCGGCAGATTGCTTTCCACTTTTTTGAAACACGCGCCCACAATGAACGCAAAAACGGCGAGGTTTCGGAAGAGCGTTTGTGTCAAATTTGGCTTGAGGAAATGCGTGATAGCCTGGGCGACTATGTGGAAGTAACCGATGACAGCAAGCATATTTGGTCTATGGTCGGGCACTTTTTCTTCCTGCCGTTCTATGTTTATGCCTATTCATTTGCCGACTGCTTTGTAAACTCCCTGTATCAGGTCAGCCAATCCGGCAAGGTGGAAAATTTTGCCGACAAATATTTGGATATGCTTTCTAAAACAGCATTGGAAGACTATGACAAGATTTTGGCTCCGTTTGGTTTAAATCCAAATAGCCCAGATTTTTGGGAATATGGTCTATCCCTGATTTCATCGTATATTGATATGTTGGAAGAGCTGGACAAGAAGGTGGAGAAGCTCGTCTAATGGTTTACTACTTTTAACTTTTTGTGCTTGTGTACCTCTTTGTACACGGCGCAAAAAAGTTAATGCGTATTAGCCTCATTATCCGAGTTTCCGAGAGTATAGGGTATTGTCATACTTGGCTTTGAGCGATAGCTCATTCGCCGAGTATCCAGTATGGTATATCCGCTTTAAAAAATATTGCCATAAATTTTCTGGATGCTCGAGTCAGTTCGCTACGCTCCCACTCAAGCATGACGTTGAGTGGGAGGAGCTTATGATACTGTTAGCAATCTAAAATAAAAAAACGTTCCCTTCATGAATAGAGAGAACGTTTTTGAAAATTGTTTAGCGATAATGTCTTGGCGGCGGTGGCAAAGGGTATGAATAATAGGTGACTACCGGTGCGTTGTGGTAATATATGGTACCATAAGGATTGTAGTAGTAACCATTGTAGTAAGGGTCGATTATTTCAACGCCGATGCTGCCGCAGCTGCTCAAAGTAAAAATACTTACAGCCGCAAACAAGAAAAATAAAAACTTTTTCATAAGGCATAAAAATTAAAATGAGACATAATGATAAACTTTATGCCTCATATTTTAGTCTAAAATTTTAGATTTGTCTAGGAATATTTTTAGTTTTCTTCCTTTACATAATCTTTATATGACACGCCGTCAATTTTCAAGTCTGTAATCAGCGGTTTATAGCCGGATTGGTATGAAAATTCCAGCACCACACTTTTTGCAGCTACGGCTTTTTCCAGCTCTTTCGCATTGCCTTCTTTTGTATAAAAAGAATAAACCTGTTCAAACTCTTTGGTTGGGCAAGTGTTTCCGGCAAATTGTGAACAGTCGGTTTTTTGCCAATTCGGCTGCAAAGCCACATAGTAACCGGAGAAAAAATCTTTCGGATCGTAACCGTCTACCGCAATTTCCACCTTTTCAAAGTTGGTTAAATACGTCAGACGCAGCATATACATCGTTAAAACAACAACTGGTACAAATAATAAAACCACGCAGATTTTAGCAAATTTAGTCATGTTTTTTCTCCCACAATAACTTGCCGTATTTAATCAGAGCAAACACGGTTGCCAGCAGCAGTAAGCCGGAGCAAATCAGATATATTCCTAAATAGGTAAGATTGCTTGCGTCGGCATAATAAACCAGCAGACGGATAACTGCCGCTAATACTGCTATGTTAAACAAGCGGCGGCTGTTATTCAAATAAGCGTAAACAGCCAAAGCGGCGCAAATCATTAAAGACGGAAGCAAATTAAAGACATCCCAGCTGAAGGTAGCAAAGAACCATACCAACAGCGCAAACAAAGTCAGATATCTGAAACGCGGCATTTTGTGATAATAAGCATAGCCCCACATCAGCAATAAGCTGGTAAGAGCCAAAAACGATTCCACATTATCTTGAAGAATATCCAGCTTCAACAGTATGCTTTCAACCACAAAACCAAGCAAAAACCATGGCATAAAGCTAACTCTGCCGTGCTTATGGTTTAAGGCGAAAATCAACAGCGCCGCTAAAACATAGCCGCAAGAAGACAGAACAATCGTTGACCACGGCATTGTTGCAAAAGCAACATTAGTAACTATTGGTCTGCAGCTTAGCGGGGCGGCTGACAGCAATAAAGTTCCGCAATAAAAGCGCAGCGGGCGCTCGATAGTTTTATTTGTCGGTTTGGCGTAAATCATCCAAAGTTCATAGGCAAATATCAGACCATAAAAAACAATCAGGCTGCTAATATAATTTACACTAGTATTGTACAAACCGATGTCCAGCAGTATATCATCGGCGACAGTATTATAGAACAAAAATGATTTTGTTCCGATAAAAAGCAGCGGTATCCAGAGCCAGAGCAGCCGCGGTGTGATTAAGAACAGCGGCCATGCGCACATTGCCCACAAAAGGCAAGCCCCGCTTACATCAGAACGCAACTGGAATATTTGCCCAATCAGCCCGATAACCGCCATAATCAAGGCGGCGAACACTCCGCAGAGCACTTGCGTAAGTATATTTTTTTTGAATTTCATAGACAATGTCACCGCCGCCGCGTTGACAATCATCAAAATGACTGCTCCGCCTAGTTTTACAAAGTTCGGAATCTGCTCCCAATTGGCGGCAACAATGGCGATAATCCCCAAGCCGATTAAGAATGCGGCAAAGTAAGATAAAATCATCAGCCAATAATTTTCATCGTGCAGTTTTTCCGGCGTTTTAGATAATGTTTGTTTCATTTTATTCTCCCTGATTAGCGGCTTTCAGCATAACTTCCGGCGCTTCAATACCCAGCAAATACAGCATCAAAGTCAGCACATCGCGCACCAATTTAGCCATTTTCAGACGAGAAGACGCCAGCTCCGGCGTGTCCGCCGTCATAATTGGGCAAGCGTTATAAAATGTGCTGAAGGTTTGCGCCAAAGTATAGGCGTAATCGGCGATAATGCTCGGCTCTTTGTCTTTAAGCGCGCGCATAATCACACTGTGCACCTGCGCCAGTTTCAAAGCCAAAACCCGCTCTTCGTTAGCTTGCAAAATAACTTTGCCGGCAGTCAGATTATTAGCTTTAGCTTTGCGCAAAATAGAGTTGATACGGGCAACGGCGTATTGAATATACGGACCGGTTTTGCCCTCGAATTTAGCAAAGTCTTCCAGCTCAAATACATAGCCTGAGGCAATGGTGTTTTTCAAATCTTGGAATTTGATAGCGGCAACGGCAATCTGCGAAACCAGCTTTTCAATTTCCGCCTCGCCGTATCCTTCAACTTCGCCAGCTTTTGGCAGAGATTGGCGAACTTTATCTTTAGATATTTCAATCAAAGTTTCCAAATTCATCACGCCGCCGTCGCGGGTTTTGAATGGTTTGCCGTCCGCGCCGTTGACTGTGCCGAATACAATATGTTCAAGCTCAACATCAGGAGCAATACCGAGTTTAGCCACGCCTTCAAATACCTGTTCAAAGTGCAGGGCTTGGCGGCTGTCGGTAAAATAAACAATTTCCTGAGCCTGCAGCTGATCAACCCGCATTTTAATAGTGGCGATATCGGTAGTGTGATAGGTGTAGCCGCCGTCGGATTTAATTAAAATTACCGGCGGTTTCGGCTTGTTGCCTTCTTCTAAGCGGATAATTTCCGCGCCGTTATCAACTTCGGAAATTCCTTTTTCACGGGCAAGTTTCACAATCTCGCCGCAAGTTTCGTGAGCGTCGCTTTCACCCCACCACAAATCAAAATGCACGTCAAGCTGCTCATAGTTCTTTTTAATAGCATTTACGGATTCACTGCGCAAATGCTGCCAAGCCTTGCGATATTCCGGATTGCCCTCTTGCAAAGCGGCTGTAATTTTGCGCGCAGTTTCTTTGGCGGCTTCATCTTCTTTGCAGCGGATATTGGCTTTTTTATAAAACACAGTGATTTCTTCAATATTATAATTGTTTACCTTGGATAAATCACCGTCTTGATGAATAATTTCAGCCAAAATCATTCCCATCGGAGTTCCCCAGTCGCCCAAGTGAACGTCAGAAATAACTTTATTGCCGGCAAAACGCTCTATACGCTGGATACTTTCACCGATAACGCCGGAGCGCAGATGTCCAACGTGCATTTCTTTAGCCACATTCGGACCGCCGAAATCCAAAACAACCTTATGCGGATTGGCGACTACGCCGCAGCCTAAACGCTCGTCTGCCGACATTTTATCCATAGTTTCGGCAATAAAATCATTGGTTAATTTGATATTGATGAACCCCGGTCCGTCAACCGAAACACTTTCCACTTCCGGATAATTCTTTAGTTCATCGGCAATGGACTGAGCAATTTCCCGCGGGTTTTTACGGGCAATTTTCGCCAAAGCCAAAGCGCCGTTGCATTGAAAATCGCTAAGGTCGGCGCGGTCAGATACTTTTACTGCGGCAAATTTGCTGTCTAAGTCTAATTTTTTAAAAATCTCGGTTAAATCGTTGTTTAGTTTATTTTCCGGTTGAAGATTCATTTTTGATTCCTTTTTTATTTACACATTTATAATAAGCGTGGTTTGGCAACAATAATTTGCCGTCAAAGTAAGTTTTTTGTTGAAATTCGGCGTAGTCTCCCGTTTCTTGTTTTAGACATTCGGCATCGGCTAACTTTTGCAAGTCTTCGTCATTGCTCCATAAGCCATTGTAGCAGACAACAGGAGCGTCCGGTTTTGACGGACCGCTGTAGAGTTGGGATATATCTTGCGTTCCTGGGTTGCGCCTGCGGTCAATATAGGGATTTAACATACTGCATCCGCACAAAATCAGCAGAAATATCGTGCTTATCACTAATTTTAGACTAGACAATTTAAAAAACTCCATTAAATTATAGTTTCAGTGAAAGGTATCATATACGAAGATTATTAAAATGAAAAGCGAAAATAAATATATTGGTGATGATAAATTTAAAAAATTTTTGGAACATTACAACTGCCCAACACCTTTAGCGGTGGTAAAACTGCGTTTTGCCGGTGCAATCTGCAGTCCGAACAGCGAGCTGCGCCCGACTGATGTTATAGCTTCTTTGTGGGAAAACAATATGGCTCCGCGCTTGGAAACAAAGAACGAAGCTGAACTGTTTTTTAAATTTTTCATGGGCTTATGGGACGAAATGTTTGAATTAGTTTCGGCAAACAGCATTGTTTTGCCGCGCATTGAGCCGACAGCCGATTTGATTGAAGTTTGTGAAGAGCGTTACAATGAGCTGGAACTTGGGTTTGTCGAAGGCTTTTGGGGTGGAAAAGAAGATGTTGAAATTCCGGCGTATATAGCGGAGGTTATTGATTCTTTGACCCAGCTTGCAGAAGTTTATAAGTCGCTGGTGAATAAAATTCATCCCGAAAAAGATAATAAAAATGTTTTTGACGCAATAATTAAATGCGATAAAATGGCGGCTAAGTCTATAAATATGCTGATTGAACACTATGTTTTGCCGCATATCGACAGTTTGCGCCGCACCGTTAATTGAGGAGAAAATAAAAATGGAATTGCTAGAAGGATTAAAAACACGCCGTTCGGTTCGTATGTATGACACAACCAAAAAAATTCCGCATGAAGATATTGAAAAAATTTTGGAGGCGGCATCTTATTCTCCGTCTGCCCACAACAAACAGCCGTGGGAATTTTTGGTGATTGAAGATGCCGAAAAATTGGCTTCTTTGCGCACCATTCAGCCATGGACATCGTTTGCCAAAAACGCTTCTTGCGCTATTATTGTCTGCAGCAACACCGACGAGGCTTTTCACCGCGACAAAGAAGATGAAAAATGGTCGTACGCCGATGTTGACGGCACTATTGCCGCTTACAGCGTGCTGCTGGCGGCGCATGCTTTGGGATATGGTGCTTGTTTTTGCGGAGCTGCTCCGATGCCGGTAATTATTGAAAATCTGCAGGAAAAACTGCATATTCCGGCAAATATGCGCCCGATTGCGATTATTCCGATGGGCGTGCCGTCTGAAGCTCCAAAACAGCCGGAAAACCGCTATAATCCGCAAAAAGTTCACTGGGAAAAATGGTAATATTCCCTTATATGATAAAGGAATCGAAAAATGAAAAAACTTTTATTTGCCGCAATGCTTATCGCTGGTTCTGCTCATGCAGAAAATGCTGATTTGACTAAAATTGAGAATTATTTGAACAATATCAGCACTTTGGAAGCCGGATTTGTACAAATGTCCAGCAACGGCGGTTCGGCCGAAGGCAAAATTTATATTGAAAAGCCAAGCAAAATCCGTATGGAATACACTGCGCCCGACCAGCTTTTGATTGTCGGCAATGGTGAATATATCATTTATAATGACAAAGAATTAGACCAGATAACCAATATAGATTACAAAGATATTCCGGCGACTATGATTTTGAGCAATAAAATTAAATTTGACGGCAAAAATCTGAAAGTTACCGATTTTTACAAAGACGGCGGACAAACTTCGGTGACGGTGGAAATGCCTAATTCTCCGGGGGTTAAACCGATTACTCTGATTTTTGACAATTCGCCGTTTCGTTTGAAACAGTGGAAAGTGATTGACCAGCAAAATATTGAAGTAACAATTTCTTTGTTTGACGCCGAACAGGATAAAAAGTTGAGCGAAAACCTGTTTAAATTTAATAAAAAGTCCGAAAAAGGTTCATCTTCTTCTGCCAGCCGCCGAAAGTAAAAAGCCATGAAAAAAGTTTGGTTCTATTTTGGGCTGGGGTTGGCTGTTATTCCGAATTTAACTGCTGCCAAAGAAAGCATTTGGACGGCAGATGAACTGAATTGCAGTGAAGACGGTGTATATTGCGAGCGCGACGGCGGTCGACCTTTTACTGGTCAGGTTTCTCGTTACAACGGCGAAGAAAAAATGCTCTCAACCTATCAAAGCGGCAGGCTCAGCGGTTTGACCACCGTTTGGGACGCCAACGGCAAAATAGTCAACAAAACTTATTATAAAAACGGCAAAAAGCACGGGACGGAAAAAATTTTTTATGATAACCGCACGATAAAATCTTTTGCCGAGTACAAGGACGGCTATTTGCATGGCAAGGTGGAATATTACAACGAAAAAGGCAAACTTAAAGGTCGTTTGAACTACAAAAACGGCTACTTTGAAAAAGGCTATTGCGTGGTGAACGGGCAAAAACAAGATATCCGAGCCGGCCGCACAACCGAAATTTTGACATGCGGGGATTGATGAAAACAGGATTGGTTTTAGAGGGCGGAGCGCAAAGAGCTATTTACACTGCCGGCGTGCTGGACGTTTTTATGGAAAACGGCGTAACGTTTGACGGCGTAATCGGTGTTTCGGCCGGAGCTATTCACGGCTGTTCGTATGTTGCCGGACAGCGTCGTCGCAGCATAGACTATACGCTGGCTTATGCCGGAAACAAAAATTATATGAGCTGGTATTCGTTTTTCACGACCGGAAATATCGTTAATGAAAAATTTTGTTACCACACTTTGCCGGAAAAACTTTTTCCGTTTGACCATCAGAGTTTTGAGGCGAGCAGCATGGATTTTTACGCCGTGTGCAGTAATTTGGAAACAGGGCAGGCGGAATATATCAGGTGCGGAAAAATGGATAAAACAGGTTTGGCGTATGTGCGCGCGTCGGCGTCTATGCCTTTTGTTTCGCAAATTTCTGAAATCAACGGAAAGAAGTATTTAGACGGCGGAATTTGCGACAGCATACCTTTGACGGCTTTTCAGAAGATGGGCTATGAGCGCTGTGTAGTAGTGCAGACCAGAGCCGTCGGCTATCAAAAAAAGCCGAATAAACTCGGCTGGCTGGCACCGCTTGTTTATCGTAAATATCCAAAGTTTGCCGCTGCTATAAAAAATCGGCATATTATGTATAATAACGAGCTGGAGCAAATAGAGCAGGCGCAGCGGTGCGGTACGGCGTTTGTTATCCGTCCGAGTAAAAACATCAAGATTCATCACCTGGAAACGGATAAAAAAGTGTTGCAAACAGTTTATGATTTGGGACGGAATGATGCTTTGGCGCGGTTGCCGGAGCTGCGGAAATTTTTGAACGGGGCGAAAAAATAATGCAGAATTTTACTTATCACACGCATAATCATGAACAGGATTTTGACGGTCATCAAAGCGCTGAAGAAATGATTGCGGCGGCTGAAGAAAAAGGCTTTGCGGAAATCGGAGTTTCCAACCATTTGATTTGTCATAAAAACCTGCAGATAGAAAATGGCTATCAGCCGATGTTCCGGCAAGATTTTCAAAGCGGCGAGGAGTGCTATAAAAAGCATATTGAGCTAATACGCCAAGCGGCGGAAAAGCACAATATAAAAGTGCGTGTCGGCTTTGAAGTGGACTTTTTCCCGTCGGTGTATTGGCGGGATAATTTTGAGAAAGTGCTCAAGCATTTAGATGTCGATTATCTTATCGGCTCGACGCATTTTATCCGTTCGGCGGACGAGAGCTTTTTGTGCAATATCTATCACATGAAATACCATCCGGATTTGCCGCAGCAGCCGGAGTTTAAGGAATATCTGCGCAACTATTGGCGCAATATTGTGGCGGCGGTTGAAAGCGGCTATTTTACCTTTATCGCCCACATTGACTATATCACGATTTTTAACTTGTGCGTGGAGCCGGAGTGGGACGAGTACAAATGGCAGGTGATTGAGGCGCTGGCAAAGCATAAGCAGCCGTTTGAACTGAACACCAGCGGCTATAACCGCATAGATATGCAGCATCCGGCGACGTGGATGCTGGCAGAATTGAACAAACGCGGCGTACCGGTTATCATCAGCGACGACGCACACGATGTTTCTATGCTGGGACAGCACTTTGAACGTGCTGAAAAATTGCTTGCCGACCTAGGCTATACCAATCGTTTCAATCCGTTTGGGGTATAGAAATTATCCTTTTTTATGCCAAACCGGAATGCCGAAAAGTTTCAAGACTTTTTTACCGCCTTGTTTTTCTTTAGATACAGGGCGTAAGTATTGTCTTATTTTCTGCCAAAGTTTCAGTCGTTTAAATCGCTTTTGAAAATCTGGGCTGTTTTGGTAGATTTTTTGATAAACGGCTTCCACATCTTGTATGTAGTCTTTGTCAATAAAGCGCTCTTTTGCCGATTGAAAAGCCTTGTTTCCGAGTTCTTGTCGTAAAGAAGAATTTTCAAAGAGCATTTTTAATTTTTGGGTATATTCATTTTGCGATTTGGTGAAAAATCCGCCGTCGGCAATAGTGTCTTGGTGGGCGTTTTGTTTACGGGATTTATGTCCCAAACACGGCAAATGGTGAATCATTGCTTCGGCAAAAACATAGCCGAAAGTTTCGCCGTCCCTGCGACCGTGAGCAAAAATGTCTAAAGTGTTCAAAAACTTGGAAATCATGGTACGGTCGTTACTGTGCGGTAGCTGAATGAAGTTTTTAATTCCCAGTTTTTGAGCTTGTTCGCTATATTTTTTACCCCCGCCGAGAATAATAAAATATCGGTCAGGCGCTTGCAGTTTGGCAAAACTGTTTAACGGAATTGGTGAGAATATGTCGTCGGCGTTGCGTTGATGAAATCCGGCTACAACTGCGTTTTGCGGAATATGCAGTGTATCGCGCAGGTTATCTGTGCTTAATGGCAAAGACACACCGACCGGAACAACAGAGCTCAGCTGATAAATTCCGCCGAGTTTTGCGTTGCGTTTGCGCATCCATTCCGATAAGAAAAAAGTGTGATAAATATTGGGAGAAGTGTCTGCATAGTGTCCTAAATGCACACTGTGAATTACCGGCTTTTTCATCAAGTAAAACGGCCACTGTTTTTCTCCGGCAATGGCGCTTTGGATTAAATCGTAATTATTTTCGTTAAACAGTTCATAAAAATTGCTGTCCAGCCATTTACCGTTTTCTTTTTCATCATAGCCGGAGCAATTTACTTTGATTAAATTTACGCCGTTATCAGTTAGAAATTTGGCTCTGAATTCGTCGGTGCTTCCGGTATAAAAGTAGTCAACCGAAAATTTTTTCTTGTCGAGGTGAGCTGCGATGTTTTGCAGCCAAAGTTCAGTGCCTCCGCAAGATAATCCTTCTTGTTTGATAAAAGCCAATCTGATTTTAGTCATTGTTATCTCCAAATTTTTGCATAGCCAAAGCAAATTTATTATGCTTGCCGCCCCATTGTGCACCACCGATAATGTGCAACCATTTATCGTCTATAATCTCAATAGCATTATTATAAATAAATTCATCTAAATCTTTATAGTTTTCAGAATTATATTCAATACTTTCATCGGTGTGCAGGTTTATGTAGTGCTCTAGCAGAGTTCTCCATAAAGTTTTATCAAGTTTTTTGTAAATAGCCTGATAATTGCCGCCGCCGGTGTCAAGAAGTTTGTGATTATAACGGCAGGGCAGAAAGTTTACGGTTTTAGTTTTCATAAAATCATAGCTGTAAAAACTGAAAGCAGCCCAAGGATACCAGCAGTTAAATCTTTCTCTGATTGCTCCGCAAAGAGGCGTTGTAAAATATTTGCTTAAATCAATAGGCTTTATCGGGAAAATATCGTGGTCGATAAACGCAAAGTTGTTTTTACGTTTTTGAATGAGGTTCTTATAAATCCAGTTCAGCGCGTAACCGTGGCTGTGGCTGGGACCGATGTATAAAAAGCAGGGGAGGCGATAATAAGTGATGTTATGTGCTTGGCAAAACTCAAAAATTTTATCGGCAGTTTCAGGATTATTTGAATTATCGCAAATTATATAATGGTATTGGCTTTGCTGCAAATTCTTTTGCATAAATTGGTATTGGGTTTCAATCAATTTGGCGTCGTTGAAAGCCACTACAAAAATGTCCAACATTTTAGGTGTTTGGAAATCTGATGATTCAAAAACTTTTAACGGTTTGGTTTTAATGTGAGCGTAAAGAGTGTTTATACTTCTTTTGATGAGTTTGGAAATTTTTTGCAGTTGTTTACTCATTTTGTTATATCCCTATAATTTGGCAACCAGTTTAGCTAAACTTATAAATTTGTGATTAGCCAGCCACCAAATAATTTTGAAACGCGGGCGCATTAAATTCGGCTCAAAAATATTTGGGGCTTTAAGTTCTGACAGGTAGACAATTTCTTGATTGGCTTTTGAATTGTTTTTCCGCAGAGCGTAAAGCAGGTGTTCGCGGAATAGAATTTTTTCACTCAAATATTTGTGACATTCCCTTTTTAAGAGCTCATCTGAGCTATGCAAGCAAAAATCTTGAATTACGGAAGTTATTTTTTCTTCAATTTTAATTCGGTTGCCGCGGATTTTGGCTTCATCGGCTTGGTGCATAATGGAGGCTGGATTTTGCATATAATAATACAGCACATTATCAAGCATAGCGATACTGGAAATTTTCAGTAAAATACTGAGAGAATACACATCATCTTCACCTTGTTTCAAGTTGCAAAAAGAAATATTTTTTACTTTATCCATACGATAAATCTTATTCCAAATTAAAATTCCGGTTTTGATTTTTCGATGAATAAAACTTATTAAAGGTGTTTGGCACAAGGTGAATTTGTATTCAGCTGGATATTTAGGAAAAGTTATATCGCTGTCAGGATAAACTTCTTGATATTTGAAACACCCCATATCCGCATTTGATTTTTCCATAACATTTTGCAAAATTTCTAAAATTTGCGGGTGCCAAATATCGTCGCTGTCCAAATACATCAGATATTTTCCTGTTGCTTGTTGCAGGCCGGTGTTGCGAGCGGTGCTGACACCGGAATTGGACTGGCTTATGATGTGGAAGCGGACGTCTTTGGCGGCGTAGCCGGCTAGGATTTGCGGCGAATTATCGGTTGAACCGTCATTAACGCAAATTGCCTCCCAGTTCTTATAGGTTTGTGCCAGCACGCTGTCTAAACAAGCGGGTAAAAATTTTTCAGCGTTATAAACCGGAATTATTATAGAAATCAAAGGTTCGGTCATATTTTATCCTTTCAGCGCGGTGTTAACTGCGGTGGCAAGTTTTTTCGCCACTTGCGGCAGAGTATAGTTGTTTTGCAGCAAATCGTAGCCGTTTTTCGCCACCTCTTTGGTTTGCTCAAAGTGTTTCAGCGCATATTGCAATTTATCGGCTAATTCAAGCGGCGCTTTGATCCGAAAAGTATAAGCGGCGTCGGTGTGGCGGGCAAAAATTTCCGCCGGTCCTTCGGCAAGGGAAGTTACAATCGGCAGAGGATAGTTCATCGCCTCTAAAAGCACAATTCCAAACGGCTCAAAATTGGAAGGCAGAACAAAAATATCCAGCGATTTATAAAACTCATCTTTATCCTTCACCCAGCCCAAAAGTTTGACGTCGTTTTCAAGCTGATTTTCGGCAATCAGCCTGCGGATTTTGGCGTCTTCATGGACATACGTCGCCGAAGCGCCTCCGCCTAAAACCGCTCGAAAAGGCACGCTGCGCTTTTTTAGTTCGGCCAACGCCAAAATATAGTCGTCAAAGCCTTTCATCGGATCAAAACGTCCGACCGCGCCGATAACCGGCGGCTGCTGATATGGCTGCAGCGGGCGGAAAGGCTTAACTTCTGAGATTAAATTCGGAATTACAAAAATCTTATCCGGCGGAAAGCCATAGTCGGCGAAAATCCGCTTTTGATGTTCGGTTATGGAAAATATGAAGTCGCATTTTTCCAAATGCTTAAATTTTGGATTATGCGCCACGCCGACGACTTTTATATTTAGCATTTTCGCGGCGGCAACAACCAATTCCAGCGCTTTTTTACTGTGTACAATAACCAGATCCGGCGCAAATTTTTTAAACTGGCGGTAAAACGTCCAAATCAAAAACAAGTTGAGATGTGAAAAGCGGATTTTGCATTGTTTTAAGTTTGGGTGTGTGGTGATTTTTTCGTTAATTTGCGCGCGTTTATCCGTAATGGCCAGCACTTCAAAACCTTGCGCGAGCAGGGCATTGTTATAGTCTAAAAACGCTTGCTCAATTCCGCCTAATCCGCGAGCAATCATAATGTTGACGATTTTCATCAATCTAATCTCCAAGCTTGTCGGTTAAAAATGCGTGTAAAAAAGAGTTTGTCATTGGTTGTTTTTTATATTTATAACTTAGTTTGTGGATATGGGTTTCATTATTTATCTGCTGCCAAAGCTTTGCTGAATAAGGTGAGAAAAAATTAGCTTCCAATTCGTAGCATTCGTCATATAATACGGGCGTTTTTCTCCATAAATCAGCACATTGCAGATTATTTTCTATCATCAAGTCAAAGAAAATATGATATAAAAAATAGTTGAGCAGTTTATTTTCATTTTTCCAATATGCCCAAAGTAAATTTTGCATATTTACCAAAAGCGGGTGACCGGCTTTGCTTTGCAGCAGCCAGTTGTTGCTGCCGACAAAAGAGCTGCGGATATGATAGGCAAAAAAGTCTTCTTCGGTAATTTCTGCGGGCAGCGGCGCTGTTAAAAATACGGTGGCGTCAATCCAGATACCGCCATATTTTGCAAGCAAAGCAACTCTTAATAAATCAGAAAAATGAGTATTGGTAATGATACCTTTTTGGTATTTTCTTATAATGTAATCCGGAAAATCGACATAATCAGATATATTGTCTTGGGTAATTACCGCAATCTTATAATTTTTACAGTGTCTGCAGACGGATTCATAGCACTTTTTTACTACTTCTGGAGCGTTATCCATACCTTGCAGCCAGCAAATGAATATTGTTTTATTGGCTGTTTTCTGCATTTTTAAATCATTTTGCAACGCGTTCAGATAGCGGGATAAATAAGATTTTTCCACGGCTGCAGTTTTTTGTTTCAAAATAGCTTTGCGCTGATTTTTCTCTTTATATAGCAATGGAATATAAACTCTTAACCATAGCTTTTTCAAACATACTGAAAAATATTTCATTTTTGTGGCTCCAAAAATTTGGCAACAGCGTTTTGCACAGCTTCAAACAGGCGAGGGGTGGAATGACCGCTGCCGGCGTTGATAATCAGCTTGGAGTTCGGCAAGGCTTGGTGCAAGTCCCATGCTTGTTTGACCGGACAGCAAAAGTCCAAGCGGTTGTGGACAATCAGGGTTGGAATCTGCTTTATTGCCGTGGTGTTTTGCAAGATTTGGTTAGAGCTTAAAAAGTATTTGTGCTCCTCAAAATAAAAAGCAATGCGCGCGGCTTGCAATTCGGCGTAATCCAAAGTTTCCGGCGAGCGGAATTTTGGCGCTAAGCGTCCGAGCAGATATTCATAGCTGCCTAAATAGGTCAGAGCTTTCAGATTATCTTTAGGATTTTTAGAAAACAGCAAGCGGCGGTAGGCAGGATAAATATCGTTGCGGCGGACTTTTTGGCGCATTTCCGCCCATAAATCCGGATAAAAACGCTCGCTTTCCGAACTGACCCACGACGTGTCGTAAGGACGAGCCAAAAATACGGAACTGATAATAATTTTATCTACTTTTTGCGGATAGGCTTCGGCGAATAAAAGCGCCAAAGTTGAACCCCACGAGGCGCCGTGCACGATAAGCGGCTGTTTTACACCCAGATATTCCAACAGGCGTGCGGCGTCAGACAAGGCGGCTTCGGTGTTGTTATTGCGCAAAGCGTCTTGTGCTTCCGAATTTCCGCAGCCGCGCTGGTCAAATTGGATAAAACGATATTGGCGGCGGCTGAACAATTTTGCGTATTTAGGGCGTGACGAGCCTCCGGGGCCGCCATGAAAAGACAGCACCGGCAGACCGACCGGATTGCCATATTGATAATAGTGTATTTTGTGTCCGTCTTTTTCCGGCAAAAAGCCTTCGCTATAAGGCTTGGGCATACGATTAAAAATGTTCCACCACATAGGCGCCTCCTAAATTTACTTTTAGCATACAGTTTGATTGGTTTGGGCGCAAGCAGAAAAACAAAACTGCAAACAAAGAATATAAAATAAGAATAATATTTTATATAAAAATAAATTTATAATAAAATACTTGACTCTAAGATAATTTTATTATAAATGATAAGAAAGATAATATATAAGGAGAGAAAAATGTCAATACCAACAAGAAATTACATATATGGTTTGTCGCCCCTAAAGCGAGAAAATCCAACAAACGGGCAAAGTGAATGGTACTATTTTGACCCGCGCAATGCTTCTACATTTTCAGATTTTAAGCAAATAGACGTGCCGAGTCAGGATACGCCAAACCCGCAAGCCAAGGAGATTCAGAATTATATTTTCAAAACAGATCCGGATAATTATAAGCTGTTATATGGTAATGCGCTGCCACCGCAGGAAAATCAGCAAAACCGACCGCTGCAATCGGAAAATAACGTCGCTAAGCCGATTTTTTCTAATCAGCAGAATAGTCAGATATTTTCACAGCCGCAAAATGCGGCAGGGCAGGCTATTAGCAATAATGTTGCACAGCAGCCAGCGGCAAAGGAACAAAGTATAGCGGAAGCGATTAACTCCAGTATGCCGAAATCTGTTGATGATGTGCCTGATATGAATTATATTATGAAAATAAGAAAGTTACTTGGCGATGACGAAAAAGATATGCAAGAAGTGTTTAAAAGCAAGTCCAATTTGGATAATGCTAAAACTTTTATACTTGATGATTTCGGCAGACCATTAAGCGGAAATTATTTGCAAGAATTGGCTGAAAAAAGAAAAAACAATAATAATGAAATAACGACCGGTTTAACCTATGAAAACTACTATAAGATATTAGAGCATTTACGAGGTCTTAAAAATGATAAAGGTAATTATGTTGGAGGTTTTGAAGGATATGCCGGATATCCATATCTTGATATAAAGGGAAAAAATACTGTGTGTACAGGGAATTTGATAGATGAAAATAATACATCAAAATATCAATATACAAATATTGATACAGGTAAGCCGGCAACACCAAAAGAAATCAAACAAGGGTATGAAAATAATAAGGTATATCAAAATGACCGAAAAAATTTAAAAACAGCTCATCCAGCTACGTTTTTTGAAGATAAAACAAACTTGCGACTGACAGAGGAACAATGTAATGACTTAGATAAAGATGCTATAATTGAAAGATGGAATAGATTGTATGACGAATTTCCAAATTTTAAAGATATGAGCTGGGAAATTCAATTACCAATATTTGATACTCATTATCAAACAGGAATTTTTGTGGATGAAACAGGGAACGGAGCACCTAGGGATCTTCCTGATGATAAAAGAAGATGGAAAAATCTTTGGAAATATGCCAGAGCAAAAGATGTTGAAAAAATAGCAGATAATTTACATGTGCTAGGAGAGGGAAAACAAAATGAAAAAAGAAATAAATGGAGAATAGATACGGCGTTAAAAGGGTATTTTAAGAAATAAATATAGATTAGGTTCAATAAACTAAAATTTATTGAACCTAATTTTCTAAAATATTTACTTTTTCAGAAGATATAATTTTGTAAAGGGTTATAAAATATGGTGTGGTGTCAAGCACTCCATAAAGATTGATTGTAAAAACGGCTTTATATTTGCTATTTTCAAAGACATAGTTATAAGGAGCCAGTTCGGCAACCCAATTTCTTTCTAGTTTGCCGTTTTCAATAACAATATCCGGTTTTTTATCCATAGTTTTATTGTGCCAAGCCGCAAAGCGATAAACTCCATGATTGTTGGAACTGTTGGTCATATTATCAACCCGCATCAGCCAATCTTTATATTTAAAAACTGAAATGTTGCTTTTGTAAGGAGTCAGCTTGGAATATAATTTTTTATTGTTTGCAGATTTTAAAATTTTAACTTCATCAGAAATAAGCTGTTCATAAACTGAAAATGTGTAGTGTTGCTTTTTGTCATCTTCGCTTAAAATGTAGTGTCTATCGTTATGGATTGATTTATAAAAATAGAGATTATCTTCTTCATTTTCAAACATTTCATAGTCATTAAATTTTGCTGCTTTAGCTAAAATATCAGGTTTATCTGACATGTTTTTACCATTTTCCCAAAGAGCCAGCCTATACTGAAAATCAGGCTCTAATTCTCCTTCAAGCTCATCCATATTATCTATACGTCCCAGATAGGTCGGAGTTTGAAAAACTAACTCATTGTGATGATAAGGTTGCAAAGCTGGATAAAGTCCTTCTTCGGCAGCAGCGTTACGGTTAAAACATATAAGAGTAATTAAAATTACCAATAATTTTTTCATTATAGCCTCCGGATTTTTTATAATTTTAACAAGTCTGACAGCAAATGCAAGATATTCTTATAAAAAATTATAGTTTTAGTTGACGCAAGGGCAAATATATATTATCAATTTAAAAGGTGAGGGAAAATGAAATATATTTTAGTAATGCTTAATTTGCTGTTTATCGGACAAGTTCAAGCCAAGGACTGTGATGTTTTTGTAATGAACGAATGCTTGTCTTGCTATGAGCCTAGAGCTTTTTTGATAGCCAGCGAAGAGGCTTGCAGCGGATTATGCTCTAACCGCGAAGCAAACCATTATGATTATGGCTCTGATTATCTGCCGAATTGGTGTGCCCTAAAAAAATGTCCGCCGGATTTTCCGTATAGATCAGGCAACGGTAGCTGTTTATCCGCGCCGGAAGATACTAAAGCGGAAGTAGAACGGGCAAATGCTTATTTTGAGAGTCATTATGTACCGAATCCTAAAGCTGAAAATGGAAAATGTCCGGATAATTTTCCGATTTTGTCTTATGGCAAATGTTATTCCTGTGATGATTTAGATGATATTTCTGCTTCTAAGGAGGAATGCGATAAATGCCCTAACCGTAAATATGCTTATTATGCAAAGTGGGGTGTTGAAGGATGTTTTATACCTTGTCCAAAAGATAAGCCTTTGCAAAGCGATAGCGGTAAATGCTATTCATGTAATGAAGAAAGAGTTATTTATCTGCCGATGCATTGCAATATAGAACATGATTGTGAAGATTGGTGTCCGAACCGGAAAATTTTATATAGCTTGGGCGGAAGTATTCCAAGTGTACCGAATTGTCCGCCAAACCGACCGATAATGGATAGCGAAGGTGTTTGTTATCCTAAAAATACAAAGTATGATCTCGGACCGAGCTACAGAAAATTATATTTATATAATTATTAGCTGTCAAAGCCACCTTTTTTTGCAGTTAAAAT
>CAVIDY010000019.1:2410-32013 GCA_963641885.1 Bacteroidaceae bacterium | reverse complement strand
AACGTGCTAATTGTCATTCTTTGCTTTGAGCGCAAGCTCATTCACCGAGAATCCAGTATGGTATATCCGCTTAAAGAATAAGGACTCTTTATTCCTAGATTCTCGAGACAGTTCGCTAACGCTCACGCTCAAGAATAATAGAGAGAAGAGGCTAATTAGATTGCTTCGTTACACTCGCAATGACGATAGAGTAAGAGGCGAGGTTTGGCACTGCTATTTTATTCCATATTACAGTGCGTTTGTTTAATGCCTTTTTGTTGACAGACCATAATCCGGTCGCTTTCCGGCAAATTTTCCGAATCGCCGTAATTATGCATATCCTCGTCAAAATCCATATCCCGCAGCTGCACGCTTGGCACAAAGCGGTCTTCTTCTATTACCCGCACATGAAAATCTTTGCTACCGGCTCGCAATGTGATATATAGCGGTTTGCCTATTTTCTTTTTCATATCTGCCTCCCTTTTTGTTAAAAATAATCTGATTTCAAAATTTTTAAAGGCTTGCCATATCGTTTTTGACGTGGTACATTGTCTATATTCTGAACAGCCGCGAGGACATTATGAAGTATTTGGTTCTGCCGTTTTTTATTTTCAGTTTGTTATTTTTTACACCTGCCCGCGCCGAAACCATGAGCGAAGATATTGATGACGCGATTGTGCAAAAAATTTTAGATTCCGGCGACACCGCCGCTTTGCAAAAGCTGATAGATGCTGGACTGGACGTTAACTCACGCGACGCAGACGGCAACACCATTCTTTTTTATATGCTGACGCATTACAGCTCTTTGGATATGGCAAAAACTTTGATAAACGCCGGAGCAGACGTTAACTTGCCGTCAGCCAACGGTTTAACCCCTTTATTGGTTGCCACCGCCCTAGCCTCGGAGCTGCAGCAATCACAGCAGCCAGTTGCGGCTGAAAACAATTTAAATGCCGAAATTCAGCAGGCAAATTTTAATGAACAGCAAAAATTTTTACTTAAACGCTCACAGGAGCTGTTGCAGCTGCTTATAGAAAACGGCGCTGATGTTAATCAAGAAACGCCCCGCGGCACGCCGCTGATGAGTGCTGCCACCAGTGATTTAAACGCGCCTTTGGTAGAAACTTTACTGAAAGCCGACGCTAACGTTAATCAGCAAGACCGTTTCGGGCGAACAGCGCTGTTTTATGCCGCCGCGTTCGGCTGTGATACCATTTCTACCATGCTTCTAAAAGCCGGAGCCGATATCCGTATTAAGGATAACGACGGGCACGGCTATATGGAGCTGGAGAAACAAGATATAATCAACTCTTATGAATAATTATTCCCACAGCTGTAAATTGCTAGTGAATAATTAACAATTATAGGGTACGATTATGCTTACCAGACCGGTAAGGGAGAACTTACTGAGGTCATTTTATTAACTTTTTAGAGGATTAAGATATGTTTATCAGCAGAAAAAGAATCGGTAAAGCCGTTATTGCGGCATTGACCTTTGTACTCTCTGCCGTGGGAACAGCCAGCGCCTCGGAATTGGATTTGATTATTCCGTCTCTGTCTAAGGCTACCTACAGCATTTTGGGTTGGGAAATTTCCGGCGACGGCTTATTGCTTAGCGGCATGGCTGTTTGCGTGTTGGGTATGGCTTTTGGTTTGCGCGAGTTTTTCCGCATCAAAAAAATGCCAGCGCATGAAGCTATGCTTAAAGTTTCGGAAACAATTTACGCAACTTGCACTACTTATATGAAACAACAGGCAAAGCTGCTGCTGGTGCTTGAAGTTTTCATCGGTGCTTGCATTATCTATTACTTTGCTGTTTTAAACGGTACACCGCTGTTAAAGGTTTTGAACATTTTGTTATGGTCGGTTTTGGGTATTTTGGGCTCATTCAGCGTGGCTTGGTTCGGTATGCGCATTAACACTTACGCCAACTCCCGCACCTCTTTCGCCTCGTTAGAAGGCAAAGCTTATCCGGTGATGAACCTGCCTTTGCGCTCTGGTATGTCTATCGGCGTGCTGCTGATTTGCGTTGAATTGATTATGATGATGTTCATTTTGGTATTTATTCCGCGCGACACTGCCGGCGCTTGCTTTATTGGTTTTGCCATCGGCGAATCCTTGGGCGCGTCTGCTTTGCGTATTTGCGGCGGTATCTTTACCAAAATTGCCGATATCGGTGCTGACTTGATGAAAATTATTTTCAAAATTGATGAAGATGATGCCCGCAACCCAGGTGTGATTGCTGACTGCACCGGCGATAATGCCGGCGATTCCTGCGGTCCGACAGCTGACGGCTTTGAAACCTACGGCGTTACTGGTGTGGCTTTAATCAGCTTTATCGTTTTGGCTGCTGGTATGAGCATTTCCGCTGACGGAGCTATTTCGGCTCAGCTGCATGCACCTGAACTGCAAGCCCGTTTGATTACTTGGATTTTTGCAATGCGCGTTTTGATGATTATCACTTCTGTGGTTTCTTATGCGCTGAACGGCTTTATCTCTAAAAAAATCTACGGCGACAAAAAATCATTCGATTTTGAAGCTCCGCTGACCAGTTTGATTTGGCTGACTTCCTTAATTTCTATTTTGGTTACTTTCGGCGTTTCTTATTTGATGCTGCCAAAAGAAAGCTTTGGCTCTAACATTTGGTGGGAACTGTCCGTGATTATCAGCTGCGGAACTTTAGCCGCCGCCATTATTCCGGAATTTACTAAGATTTTCACCTCTTCTAAATCTCAGCATGTTCAAGAAGTGGTTAACGCCAGCCGCGAAGCAGGTGCGTCACTCAACATTATTTCCGGTATTGTTGCCGGTAACTTCTCGGGATTTTGGCAAGGCGTGGTTATGGCTGGCTTGATGACTGTTGCCTATCTGACCTCTCTTGGCGATTTGTCCTTGATTATGATTTATCCTACCGTGTTCGCTTTTGGTTTGGTGGCTTTCGGTATGCTGGGCATGGGACCAGTGACTATTGCCGTTGACAGCTATGGTCCGGTTACCGATAACGCTCAGTCAGTATTTGAACTTTCACAGATTGAAGACATTAAAGGCATTAAAAAAGAAATTAAAAACGATTATGGCTTTGAGCCGGACTTTGAACAAGGCAAGCACTTGCTGGAAGCCAACGACTCCGCCGGCAACACCTTTAAGGCTACCTCTAAGCCGGTGTTAATCGGTACTGCCGTTATCGGCGCTACAACCATGATTTTCTCTATCATTTTGCTTTTGAACCTGCAATTAAACCTGCTTGACGCCCGCGTTTTGATTGGTTTGATTTTGGGCGGCGCTGTAATCTATTGGTTCTCCGGCGCTTCTATTCAGGCGGTTTCTACTGGTGCTTATCGTGCTGTAAACTACATTAAAGAGCACATTAAGCTGGATACAAACAAAGCCGCTTCGGTAGAGGATTCTAAAACCGTGGTTAAAATCTGCACACAATATGCGCAAAAGGGTATGTTTAACATCTTTATCGTTATTTTCTCTTTTGCTATTGCGTTTGCGTTCTTTAGTCCAGAAATGTTTGCAAGCTATCTGATTTCCATTGCCATTTTCGGCTTGTATCAGGCTCTGTATATGGCTAACGCCGGCGGTGCTTGGGATAATGCTAAAAAGGTGGTAGAAGTCGACCTTAACGAAAAAGGCACTGAACTGCACGCAGCATCGGTTGTCGGCGACACTGTGGGCGACCCGTACAAAGACACTGCATCTGTTGCTTTGAACCCGATTATTAAGTTTACAACTTTGTTCGGTCTGCTGGCTGCAGAAATGGCTGCGAAAGTTTCGGCTAAATCCGAATGCTTGGCAACTTCTATAGCTGTGATATTCTTTGTAATCGGCGTTGTGTTTGTATGGCGCTCATTCTACAGAATGCGTATTGAAGCGAAAAAGGTTGACTAATTCAATTTTGTTTGCTAGAACGACGGCGATATAAAAATATCGCCGTTTTTCTTTTTAGTTATGGAGTTTTAAATGGAATCCTTTTTAGCTTTTTTAAGCACCTATGACACTACGCAGTTTTTTAGCGCATTTGTAGTTTTGTTTGCTATTATTGATATTATCGGAGTGTTGCCGGTGGTATTAAATTTGCTGCAAGATGGTCGTACCATTCATGCCGGACGCGCCTCTATCATTTCGCTGATTTTATTCCTTGGCTTTATGTATATGGGAAACGCTTTCTTGCAATTGTTCAGTTTGGATATTTCATCATTCGCTATTGCCGGTTCTATCATTATTTTCATTATTTCTATGGAAATGATTTTGGACGTGCATATTTTCCACGAGAACAAATATTCCGCCAATGACGCTACTTTTACACCGATTGTTTTTCCGTTAATTGCCGGCGCTGGTTCGTTCACCACCATTTTGGCAATTCGTTCACAATACGCCGACTTGAATATTATACTGGCGATTGTTTTAAACATTATCGTAGTTTATCTTGGACTAAAACTGGCTCCAAAATTAGAAAAAATGCTTTCCCCTGGCATTATCTGCATTTTCCAAAAAGCATTCGGCATTATCTTGATGTCTATTGCCGTAAAATTGTTTACCTATAATTTGACAATGCTGGTTGAAGGCACTCCAATACAATAATAATTCCAAGAACGCCCGCTCATCATAACAGCGGGCGTTTTTCTTATTTTCTAACATCAAAAATTTTGAACTTAGATTTTAGATAATTCAACAACTCCGAATCGTTAAAAAATTTATCGCAATCAACTTCCTGTGTGGTTTTATCTTCAGGTATTGGGCGATATTTCTGTAAATAGTATTCCGGCACGCCTAAAGCTGAAAGTTCATCGGCAATTTTATAAATATCAGCAATATCCAAAATACGCGGATCGCAAGTAGTGCGGCATTCAAAATTGACGCCACTGTCCAGCAAAATCTGCAGGCTTTCTTTAATATTGTCAATCGGTGTTGGACAGCCAGTAACTTTAGTATATCTTTCCGAATCCAAAGGTACCTTAATATCCATACCAACCCACGCCACCTTGCTGATAACCTTTTTCAAGGCTTCGGGATTATAGCCGCCGGTGTGCAAACCAACTATAAATCCCATATTTTTAACCTCATCCATAGCCTGCGACAGATTACTCTGCATTAACGGTTCGCCGCCGCTGAACACAACCGCGTCTAAAATGCCTTTGCGATGTTCCAGCAAATGAATGAGCTTATCCCAGCCTGTATTGTCGCCGCTGTTTGGATTTTGCAGCGATGAGTTATAGCAAAACGGACAACGCCACGGACAGCCTTGCATAAAAACAACAGCGGCTATCTTAGTTGGAAAATCGACGATACTGAATTTTTCAATATCGCCGATTCTTAATAAATCAGAAGACATAAGCGTCCGCTTTTTATTCTGCCGCCAAAGCGCAGCCGCAATCGTTATCCAAATACATCACAGCTTTTTCTTCGCAGAAGCATTTACGAGAATAATATTCAGACTTTTTGCCTTTATTGAACTCAGAAACCGGACGGTGATAGCCCATAACTCTGGTCCAGATTTCGCAAGGCTGTCTTTCTTCATCGCTTAATTTGATATCTTCAATTTTAATAGTATTTTCCATAATTTTATCTCCTTAAATAAATTTATTCATAAAGTTAGGCAGCATTGCTGGCTTTTAATTTTTTCAATTTTGCGGCTTTCTTTTCTTCATCGCAAAGCGGGCAGAATTTATGCTCGCCGGCTAAATAGCCGTGTTTCGGGCAAATAGAGAAAGTCGGAGTAATTGTGATATACGGCAGGCGGTAGTTGGTCAAAACTTTTTTAATCAGTTCACCGCAAACTTTTGCCGAAGAAATACGCTGGCTCATATACAAGTGCAATACGGTACCGCCTGTATATTTAGACTGCAAAGTAGCCTGCAAATCCAAAGCCTCAAACGGATCGTCAGTATAACCAACCGGCAATTGCGAAGAGTTGGTGTAATACGGGTCTTCTTTGGTGCCTGCTTGAATAATCCCTGGGAAACGTTTTTTATCTTCGCGGGCAAAGCGGTAGGTTGCGCTTTCTGCCGGAGTAGCTTCCAAGTTATACATATGACCAGTTTCTTCTTGAATTTTTACCAAGCAGCCGCGGATATAGTCCAAGAACTTTTCAGCAAAAGCCTTGCCCCATTCATCGGCAACATTGTGTTCATCATTAGTAAAGTTGCGAATCATCTCATTGATACCATTTACGCCGATAGTTGAGAAGTGGTTGCGCAAGGTTCCCAAATAACGTTTGGTATACGGATACAATCCGTTGTCAATCAGGCGCTGAATAACTTTTCTCTTGATTTCCAAAGAAGTGCGAGCAATGTTCATCAATTCATCAACGCGGGCAAACAAAGCCTGTTCATTGCCTTTGAACATATAGCCCAAACGAGCGCAGTTGAATGTTACCACACCAATAGAACCAGTTTGCTCTGCCGAGCCAAATAAGCCGTTTCCTTTTGCCAGTAGTTCGCGCAAGTCTAATTGCAGACGGCAGCACATAGAACGAATCTGCCCCGGTTTCAAAACAGAGTTAATAAAGTTTTGGAAGTAAGGCATACCGTATTTAGCGGTCATTTCAAACAAAAGCTGCGATTTTTCATCGTCCCACGGAAAATCAGGTGTCATATTATAAGTCGGAATCGGGAAAGTAAACGGACGCTCCAGCACATCGCCTGCCATCATAACTTCTATGTAGGCGCGGTTAATCATATCCATTTCTTTTTGGCAGTCGCCGTAAGTGAAAGGCATTTCTTCCTGACCTTCAATAATCGGCATATAGTTTTCATCGTGACCAGCAATGTGACCGCCGATATAAGGGTGTTGATTACGTAAATCTTCAGGACAAACCCAGTCAAAAGTAAAGTTTGTAAACGGAGTCTGCGAACCCCAGCGTGAAGGGACATTCAAGTTATAAACTAATTCTTGGATAGATTGCTTTACTTGGTCATAAGTCAAATTATCTTTTTTGATGTACGGAGCCAAATAGGTATCAACCGATGAAAATGCTTGCGCGCCAGCCCATTCATTTTGTAAAGTGCCCATAAAGTTAACCATTTGACCGACAGCTGAAGAAAGGTGTTTCGGAGGGTTAGCTTCTGATTTGCCTTTAACGCCGTTAAAGCCTTCTTTCAAAAGGTTTTTCAAAGACCAACCAGCGCAGTATGCTGCCAGCATATCCAAATCGTGAATATGAATATCGCCATTGCGGTGTGCTTCGCCGACTTCTGACGGATAAACATGGCTCAACCAGTAATTGGCGGTAACTTTACCGGAAACGTTCAAAATCAAACCACCATTGGAGTAGCCTTGGTTGGCGTTAGCGTTAACACGCCAGTCCAATTTTTCCAAATATTCGTTGATAGAACTTTCAACGTCCACCATAACTTTGTGGTCAGAGCGCATACGGTTGCGTTTGTCACGGTACAAAATATAAGCCTTTGCCGTAGCAAAATAGTTGGCAGAAATCAACACTTGTTCCACAATATCTTGAATTTGCTCAATAGACGGCAAAGATTCGGTAAATTTGTGATTGATAACTTTCATTACCTGCGCAGTCAAAAGCCATGCGTCTGAGTTATCAAATTCACCAGTGGACGTACCAGCTTTTAAAATGGCATTGTAAATTTTGTTTTCATCAAACGGCGCTAAAGTTCCGTCACGTTTGGTAATGCTTTCAACCTTAGTGTCTATTCTGTTTGTTATGGTATTTTGCTCTGTACCCATTATATATTTCTCCCAGTGGCGTTGTTATAAACATTTGTTGAATGATATACTACATATAGTATGAATATTTTGTAAACAAACAATATCTAGTATACCCAACTTTTTTTATTTGCTGACAAAGCACGATTGATTTGCTGCTTATATACTAGAAAAATAAACATCGCGCTGACAAGGAAAATAATGTTACATTTTTTGTAATTTTTCCCTAAAAACCATCTGACGGCAGTTTAAATATTGCCTAACTATTTAATATTACTGTTTAAATTTGCTGAGGAAAATTTGATAAAAAATTTTTTTGGTATGTATATAACCTTGTTAACATTTATTAACATAAAGGGATATATTTCTTAGACCATAAATCAGCAAGTTACAGACAACAATTTGATTCTGAAAATATAAAAAAACAAATATCTGACTTTTTTGCAATATCATTCTTAGAAAAAGGAGTCGATAAACTAATTTTCTTAAAACCGAATCCATTAAACCAATAAAAAATATTGATGCAGAATCTTCTTGCTTTTAGCGGGCAAGTGTGTTAAACAAGGGCTGAAATTGAGTTGGTTTTTATGTATGAGCGCTTTGCGAATCCGTAGTAAGAACCTTGTATTTATCCGCTTTGCCCATCAAAGCACTAGAGAAAATGAAAGGAATTACATCATGAGACATGGTGATGGACATAGAAAATTTAGTATGCCGAAAAGCCAAAGAAGAGCTTTGTTCTCTAACTTGACAAGTTCTTTGCTGGAACACGAACAAATTACAATTACTTTGACAAGAGCCAAAGAATTGAGAACTTTCGCTGACAATATGATTACCTTTGCTAAAAAAGGTGATTTGAACAGCCGCCGCATTGCCGCAGGTTTCTTGCGCAATAATGAAGTAGTTTCTAAACTGTTCTCTACTTTGGCAGAACGTTATAAAGAACGCAACGGCGGTTATACTCGCGTATTGAAAGCTGGTTTCCGTTATGGCGACTGTGCTCCGATGGCAATCATTGAATTGGTTGACCGCGATGTAAACGCTAAAGGCGCTAAAGACTTGGCTCGCGTTGCTGCAGAAAAAGCTGCCGCAGCAGAAGCTGAAAAAGCTGAAAACGCCGCTTCTGCCGAATAAAGTTCAGCATTAGCAAATGTATAAAAAAAGAATGAGACAGCAGTCTCATTCTTTTTTGTTATTAGGGCTTATTTGCTGTTTAACGGCAACCTTATGCTAAACTTCGTGCCTTTTTTCAACTTGCTTTTTACACTTATATGCCCACGCATCTTCTCAACCAAACTGCTGACAATCGCCAAACCCAATCCAGAACTTTTAGTATTGTCATCAGCAGAATAAAATGGTTCAAAAATATGTTTCAGCTTTTCTTTATCAATACCGATTCCGGTATCACGGATAATTAAATGCAAACTATTATTTTTAGAATGAGTGCCTAAAAACAGTTCACCACCATCAGGCATGGCTTTTATGGCGTTTTGCGTCAGATTAAGAATAATCATTTTAAAATCGGCGTCATTGCCGTAAAGCCGCAAATTATGCTCTAATTGCGTTCTTATAGAAATACCGTGACGTTTGGCATCATAATCAATCATCATCAGCATATCTTTTACCGCATCTTCAATGTTTATTTCCACCTCTTCATTATCTGAATAACGAGCCAAGCGGAGCAGACGTTCTGGCGTTTTGATGGTTTCAACCAGCTGATTGTATGCCATTTGCAAATATTTCTTTTGATTGTCCTTGTCCGCCTCGGCATTATCATAGCTTGATAAAATTCCCTCAAAAATCATGCGAATCGCGCCTAAATTATTTTTCATTTCGTGAGCGATAGAAGTGGAAAGGAAGGCTAAAGACGAAACTTTTTGCTGATGCGAAAAACGCACATCATTGCTCAGATCATGAAATGCCTCTACAATATATACGTCATCTGAATTTTGCCCCCAGCGCAAACGGGTCGCATTCAGATACAGCGGGACTTTGCCGACTTCATGAATAGCGTGGAAATTTCCGTTTTCATTGTTCTTATTATTAAGCAGTTCTTTAACCGGACAAGCATATTGACGCTGCGGACAGCCTTCGCAGTCGTGATTATAGGCATGATAGCACTTTTGCCCCACGCAAGATTTTTTCAGTTTGAGCATTGTATGAAAGGCGCTGTTTGCCATAATTATATTATAGTCTTTATCAACCACCCGAATACCATCCGGAATAGCGTCTATCAACTTTTGCAAAAAGTTTTCGCGGGCTTTGACTTCTTCAATATTATATTCCGTGTTATCAAGCATTTTGTTAAAGGTTGAAGATAAAATATCAAACTCATCTTGAAAACGCCCTTTTTCTATATTGATGCGGCTCGAAAAAATACCAAGTGAAACCTTGCGGCTGATTTCAATCAGTTTTTCAATCGGGCGAATCACCCAATAATCCAGCATAAAAATCAGCAAGAAGATAAACAGAACCACAATAAACAAACTAATGCCTAAAATTTGCGCACCGACTTTAAGCGCTTCTTTGTTATTGTCATAGTTTTTTTGCAGCTCCGCGTTAAGTTGCTGTTCTTTTGACAATTCTTTCTGCGTTAAATCAATACCTTGAGTAACCTTTTGCGAACGATAATTGGGAAGTGCCTCGGGATATTTTTCATAAACTTCCGCCAAAGTCTTTTGCAAAGAAATGTTATCATACAGCAAATCAACCACATATTGGTTTCGCAAATACAGTGAATTTTGGCGGTCTTGCAAATTGCTGGCATAAAAGTTAATAAAAATCACAAAAAAGAGGCAAATTATAATAAGCAAAAAGCCTAAAATACTGTAAAGAATTTTTTTATTTAAACTAATAAACATGGGCTAACTCATTATTTGGATAAATTCTTGTTCACTATTGATAAGCAGATAAGGATTGCAGCGCTTTTCCAGCCCCAAAGGAATCCCAACCGGAGGCAGCTGCCGGCGTTGGCAATCTTCTAAAAAACGCAGGTATTCTTGAATATGCGGATTTTCCTGATTTTTCAGCAAATAGCCGATTGAAGAGCGGGTGTATTCGTGCCCAGGGTAAAAACGCACGTCATCGGGAAGATTTTTAATTTTCTGCAAGCTGTTCCACATTTGCTGCGGTGTTCCTTCAAACAAACCTCCGATACACAAATTAAACAAAACATCGCCGGTAAACAAGGCCTTGTCTTGGGCAAAATACCACAGCAGATGACCGTTGGTGTGACCTGACGCCAAAACAGCCTGTGCCTCTGAATTGCCTACTTTAAAAGTATCGCCATCCTGCAAAGCAATGTCCAAACCAGCAATTTTTTCTGCTTCCGCCGTCGAACCAACAACTTGCGCGTTAAAGCGTTTTTTTAATGCCAAATTTGCATTTGTATGGTCATCGTGGTGATGAGTGGTTAAAATATACTGCGGAGCAAGAGCGTGTTCCGAACAAAACCGAACAACCGCCTGTTCTTCTGCCGCATCAACAACAGCCGCCGCTCCAGTTTCATCGTCAATCAACACATAGGCGTAATTATCCATATATCCGGCGTTGCATAAAATCGGCTGAATGGTCAAGCTCATTTTATATCCTCCAGTTTGGCTTTATAATCGGCATCTTGCAGTTTGTAATAAGAAAAAGTGTAATCTATCATACCCGCAATATTCTGCAGATTGCTGTCAATAATCATGGTGGCGGCAACTTGTGGACCATAGAGCGGGCGCTCCATTTTGCGGGCATTGGCGCGCGAGTTGCGAAAATGCGTGTAATTTATATGCGAATTTATTTTTAAAATATGGTCAGCCAGTCCTTCTGACAGCGAGCTATAAATTTTATAGCGATAATCAGCATTTGGGTCGTCTAGAGGTTTTAAGCCCTGCTCTCCGTACCAAACCTCGTGCAGATATAGTGAATTTGCCTGCAAAGCAAGGCGCGATGTTCCCCAGTTGCTGTAAATTCCTGCCGACGCAATAAGCAGCGACGGCGGCACGGCGTCAATCTTGGGCAGCAGCAGCTTGACTAAAATTTTTAACCGCGCCTCATCTTTTAAGCGGGTAAACACATCATATTTTTCGGCTAACTTTTCCAAAGCGGATATATCGCTTGGCGTCAAACTTTGTTTTGCTTTGATTTTTGCCGCAATATTTTCCAGCACCTGCCGCTCCGCCAAAACATTTTCATTTTCGCGCAGCACCAGCGGCAACAAAATTTTGATAAAAACCCGATGCTTGTCGTCAGACTCGGAAATTTCCGTCCAATCATTTGGCAGATGCAAAAAATATAAGCGGGGAAAAACTTTGTTTATGTCGGAAAAATCATCAAATTTATATTGCTTAAACAGCTCTAGAGTTTCTTGATAAGTTGCGGATTTTACATATAGAGCGCCGTCTTTTTTTTCGGTAATCAGATGCGCCTCGGCAAAGGTCGAAAAAAAGCAGGCTGTCAGAAAAATAATCAACCTAACCATTGGCTACGCCTTTACTTGAATATCTTTAAGCTGCGGAATATAACGTTTAAAGCAGCCGGCAATCACATTATTCAAAGTGTTTTGCGCATATGGACAGCCGGCGCAGTGTCCGGTAAATTGCAGCTGCAAAACCCCGTTTTCATAAGCAACGATTTTTATATCTCCTTTGTCGCGGTTTAAGGTCGGACGAATAAACGAATCCGCCAACGCTTCCATAAACGACAAATCGACTTGCGGCGTTTCAAATTGCAGCATTCCGCCGTTTGCGCTGAAATAATCATCAAGCTCAGCCAAAACCAACGCTATCACATCTTCTTTGTTTGCGTTTTCGGCAAAAGAAACTCCGATTAAAGCATCGGAAAAAAGGCAGCCAGTTACACCGTCAATTTCTAAAAGTGCGCGGGCAAGCGGCGGAACAGCTGAACTTTTCGGCAGGAACAAAGCCGCCTGATTATTTGGGCAAACAGCTTGCGGCGGATAAAAGTTAATCAGTTTTTTCGGGGTTAAATCTTCAATTTTTATCTGCATGATTTTCCTGTATTTTCTTTTGAATTTCAGTAGCGGCAACCAGCGCACGTTCCAAATAATAGCTTTGCGCCAACAAATGGTTTGCCCCGAAAATGCTGTCAACTTTGCTGTTGCGCACCAGCAAAGGCTTAAATTCGGCGGCTTTTTGCAGCGACGACAGCAAATAGGTCCATTCGTTGTAAACATTATTCTGCACCAGCAAAGTTTTATAGTCGAATCCAGCAGCGACGGCAATCTGCCATGTTGCAAAAGCATAACCACGAGTCCGATAAAAAACATCATCGGCTTTGGTATCTAAAAATTCCGCAGAATGTTCGATTATTTGGCTGTCATTTTTTTGAATGAGCAGGCGTAACACTTTGGTTAAGCGGCGCAGATAAACATCAAAATCGTGTTCATAAACCGTAAAATCTGCCTTGTTATATTTTAAGAGTTCGCTACGGGCTTTGCGATATTGCGCATTAGCCGACGGCGCCAAACCAAACGAGCCTTTTTTAGACATCAGCCACACATAAGGCGAATAGCGCAAAAATTCTTCGGCTTTTTTAGTATTTTTCAGTTGCTCCGGCGTTTTATTAGCAAAATTTTTCAAAACATAAGCGTGGTCGCGCACGGCGGTGATTATACCAATTTGAAAGTTCGGCATATTATCCAAAATATACGCCGGAAACACAGGCGGTAAATTCGGCGTCCACATTTTTGTATCTATTTCCCTGTCAATCAAAAAAGCCATAGTAGCGGCAATTTCCGACTTGTGGCGGTTTTCTTTCGGCAGCTGATAGACATTTGATACATTGACATTTTCAATTAAAAGCGCGCCGACAACATAGTATAAAAACAAAAAGCAGACGATTGCTCCGCCCAAAGTTTTCCACGAAGAAGCAATTTTTTTGCTGAGTTTTTTATAAAGGCGGCGGATTTTTTTGGGTTTCAGATTTTTCAAACTCATCGGCACTCGGCTGAAAAAAACGCGGAAATTTATAGCGCTAGCAAAAACCCAAAACTTTGCCTTAAAATCCTTTATACGGGTTTGATAAATTTTCATCAGCTCAAAAAAACGCGCTTTATCAATCATTTTTTCCTCCGAAGCAGGCGGATAATGTCGTTAAAATCTAACACTTTAAATATTTTAGCTAAAATCAAGAAAAAAGCAAGCGCAAAGATACCAAGTCCGCACAAATCAGCCAACAGCAGCCATTTAGAGCCATAAATCCAATCCGGAGAATAGAGCGATATTGCCAATTTGCAGACGTAAACCGCTCCGCCGGTTAAAAACGACACGGCGGCAATGCGGCAGACCTTACCGAAAAGCTGGCGGGAAAACTGCCAGTATCCGCGTTTTTTTAGCCCAACAACATATTGCAAAAGCGAGACAAACGCCGCAATGGTCGTAGCGCAGGCAATGCCAATATGTCCGAAAGTATGCATTAACAGCAAAATGCAGATTAAATTTGTGATAAACACCACGGCGCTGTATTTTACCGGAGTTGTGGTATCGCCGCGAGCAAAAAAGTTAGGCATAAGCGCTTTAGTCATTACATAGCACGGCAAACCGATAGAATAGGCAATAACAGCGTAGGCGGTTTTTACGGCATCGCTCGGCAAAAATTTGCCGTGTTGGAACAAAAGACAAACTATCGGCTCGGCCAAAACAATCAGCAGCACTGCCGCCGGCAGTGATAAAAGCAAGCCGTATTCCACGGCCTTGTCCTGGGTGCTGCGCGCCTCTTCCGCCTGTCCTTCTTTTAAATATTTAGAAAGAATCGGCAAAAGCGCCACGCTGATAGCCGCGCCGATAACACCCAAAGGCAGCTGCTGCAGGCGGTTGGCATAATAGAGCCAAGAAATTGCACCCGTGCCAACCAAAGAGACCAAGATTGTGTCCACCGCCATATTTATTTGATAAATTCCAGCACCGGCAACCCCAGGGGCTATGCGTTTGAACAAAGTTTTAATTTCCGGATTGCGCAAAATTTTAGCAATGTGCAGGTATGGAATGATTTTTATATCCAGCTTGCGCAGGAAATGCCGCAGCCAAAAAACCTCTAGCAAGCCTGCAGTAGTGATACCCAAAGCAAAGCCATGTGCCGGAGTTGGAGTGAACGGCACAAATAAGAACACCGAAAAAATCATCATCATATTAAGGATAATCGGAGCAGTTGCCGGAGCGGCGAATTTTTCAAACGAGTTCAAAATTCCGCCTTGGAACGAAACCAGCGAAATCAGCAGCAAAAAAGGGAATGTTATGCGGCAAAGCTGGGTTGCCAGCTGCATTTTTTCCGGCTCGCTGCTGAACCCCGGGGCGAGAACTTCCACTACCCACGGCATAAAAATTTCAAACAGCAGCACAAAAGCGCCCACAAACAGCACCAAAACCGAAATTGCCTGCGCAGCAAAAAATATTGAGCGTTTTTTGCCGTCTACCACCAACTTTTGCGAAAACAAAGGCACAAAAGCACTGGTAAACGCCCCTTCGGCGAACAGACTGCGGAACAAATTAGGCAATTTGAACGCCACGACAAAAGCGTCTGAAACCGCTCCGGCACCCAAAAAATTAGCTAAAACCATATCCCGAAAAAAACCGGTGATACGGCTGACCAATGTTAAGCCGCCGAAAGTGGCGACAGATTTAAATAGCGACATAATACACCCTGTGCAAGCTAACAAAACATATTTTCAGCATAGCGACTATCCACAGGCTTGTATAATAAAAAAAAATATTGATAACAACAAAATACATTTTTTAAAATAAGCAAGACAAAACAAATGGTTATTTAGCAAAAAAGTGTGTAAAAAAAACGACCGTTATTTTTACACACTACATTTATGGTATTTTTAGTGTACAAGATTTCTTTGATTTTTGCAATAACTATTTAAGTTTCCGTAATTTTTTTCATAATTCTGTAACATTCTAAAAGAGCCCTTGTAGTGTGTAAAAATAACGGTCGTTTTTTTTACACACTTGGCTCTAATTCTAACGTTTAGGAGGCTTTACGATGAGAAAGAAGATTCTAAAAACGGCGAAAGGAAGGATACTCGCTGCAACCGTGTTGATAGCGGGGATTTGCGGAATCGCCGCAGCGGCGTGGGCGACCACGTGTTTTTTGCCGGCAGGCAACTGCAGCACCGGCAAGGTTGATTATAATGGTGACGGAAACGGCGGTGGAGACGATAAAACACCTGACACGACGGAAGACAAGTGCAAAGATTTTGATAACAACACTTCAAAAAGTGATTATGAGTGGAAGAGCAAAACATCTTGCTTTAAATGTACAACTTGCACCAGCAACAGCACGACCCAATATAATTGCGAAAATAATTCCGGTTATGCTTGGGATAGCAGCGATGGCGGACATTGCTGCATAAGCGGTGAAAAATGGTATTCTAGCGCAGGAGCTTGCTGTTCAACTACAAACGGCTGCACCTGTACGGCTTTGCAAAAATGGGATACAGCAAAAGGAAAATGCGTCTGCCAATATGCAGAAACTTCAGACGGCACGTGCTGCGAACAAGGCAAAATAGCTGATGGCAGCCTTTGCTGCAACAGCGGCGAGCATGCCGAAAAAACTCGTTGCTGTCCAGCGCTCATGGTAGAAGACAGCAACGGCACCTGCACCTGTGCCGACGGTTATATACCTGACAGCACCGGCACCGGCTGTACTAAAAAGCCTAACGATGACGGCAATATAACTGTTAAGTTCCAGTATACCTGCAACGGCGGATCTTGCTCAAGCGATGTTACAGATAAAATCAAATATGAATTTAACGGCAGCGAAATAGGCAACAACATCAGCGGTACAGCTATCGCCAAAACAGATTGGACTGATGATAGTATTTTTTCATGGCAACTTACTGAAGAGTTAGTTGATAGAAGTAACCTATATTCTTGCTCATATGATGGTGTTGAGTGCGGACACTATACTTTAGAAAAAGGATACGACAATGACGCCTGCAAAGAGGGAAGCACCTATGAGTTACAATATCATGATTTTGACTTTGTTTCTGATACTGATGTTATTTCTAGCAATACTGTTGCTACTGTTGAAATATATCCATTAAAAGATGATAGCACTGGTAAGTATTTTTATATCATATACAACGAGTATGATGCTCTTAACAATAAATGCGGTGCTCTTGCCACACATGGGAAAAATTTTGATTACGCCGCCTATGACAGCTGCATGCTTAAAAACGCACATGAAGTTGCCAACAATGAAATCGTTTTGCAAATTCCATTAAAAGGCGGCGAACAATGTGCTGCATTGAATGGTCAAAAGTGCATCTACTATGTTGTAAATTGTCCTTTTGACGAGGCTGATTGTATGGACTATGCACCTAGTTACACTATAGCCAAATCAGGCGATAGCTCAAGAGTAACTGGTGGTTATCATTCTATGCAATTGATGTCTGACGATGACTTGCTGGCTAAATTTAATGAAACCAAAATTTATGGTTTGGAACCAGAAAGCAATAAGCTTGTTTACTATTCTTGTGATTTGCAAGAATGGGACGAAGTAACCTTAGAAGTCGGAACTCGGGTTATCGGCTATGCATTCGACTTGAATAACCAATGTTCTACAATACGTTTCAAAACTAAAACTTATGAAGCCGGTCCTGGTGCGGATCAAGTAGGTGGAGATAAGTTGATAGGTTATATAAAAATTCTCGGTTCTTCTAGCATCAGCGGCACTACTGTCACTTCTCAATTATCTGTAGCCGGAATTGTAAACGATGAGTTTACAATCGGCGGCAGCGGTCAAGCAGGTTTTTCAGTATATTATAACTGCGGAAACCAAACAAGCGATAGCCATGATGCGCATATGTACAGTAAAAATACTACAACGATAAGAGCTGGAAAATATAATCGGGGATGGACAACTGTATTTACTCAAACTGGTTCGGCTGCAGATTGTAGTGCTAATTATGGTGAAGCGAGTGTAGGTAGAACATACTTTAGTTTAGATCCATATGGTACAAATGAACCTAGCACGAGATGTAAAGATCGACTTGGCATGAAATATTTCCAGGATAGCAAAGGCACTTATATAATCCTGTGCGGTGCTAAATATGATGGTATGTGCAATACGGCTGATTGATTAACTGTCATTGATAACGAAAAGGCGGGGTGGATTTATCCCCGCCCGCTCTAAAGACATTTTATTTTTGGATTCTCGAGACAGTTCGCTAAAGCTCACGCTCAAGAATGATGGTGAAAGGTTTGTGGAATAACGAGTGTAAAAAGACGGCAGGTCATACTGTTTAGCTCTTTTAATGGTATCGCCTAGAGAGAATGACATAAATAAGTACAACACTATAAGGAGGTGGTGCAAAACTTAAATAAAAAAAACATATCGTAAAGTCTAAATGAATACCGCGGTTCTCCCCCAGATTGCCGCGGTATTATTATTTAGCCCGCCTGCAAAATTTTGGGGATTGTCCAAATTATTATACTTGACAAAACGAATTAAACATGTTAATAATAGACAAAAGAAGAAAAAATAGGGATTGTAAAATGTCTGGTAACAAAGAAATTTTAGATAGGATTGCCACAATTAAAGGTAGGCTGCATACTTCCGATGAAAATGCGGAGATGTTGAGTTTTGCAAATAAACCGAAACTAGCAGAAAAGGTTAATGGTTTCGGCGGGAAAGTATTATCGCCGATGAAAGAATATGCTGCGGTTCAATCCCCAAGCAAATCTGAAATGCGCGCTATGGAATTTGGTTTTAGCCCGCTGGCTAAAGGTTCTACAGAAAATGTTGCGGTAGATAAGCAGCTGGTACAGAATTTGCAAGCTTCCCGTTCAAACAATTTTGTCTCTAAGCTAAAAGACAAATCAAGAGAATAAAAGTTTTCCTCCTTATAAAAAATCCACTGTTAAAAAAGCAAGAAATTTTTTTATTAAATATCAGAAGATTTTTATAAATCGCAATGTCCGCTGATTTCATGGTCAAGCCGCTTTTCGTGTAAGCCGTAAGGATCTTGGTGCACAATAATCTGCGACATAGGGAAAGCCGCCAAAATTTTTGCCTCGACTTGGTCTGAAATATCATGGCTTTGCGACAAAGTTAAATTGCCGTCCAGCTCTAAATGAATTTCCACAAACATTCGCATTCCAGAAATGCGGGTTCTAAAATCATGATAACCCTTAACTTCGGGCACGCTAAGCGCCAAATCTACAATTTTTTGCTTTATATCATCATCAACTTCATGGTCAGTGATTTCTTCCAACGCCTTAATTGCGATGTGTCCGGCGTTCCACAGCAAATACACGGAAATCACCACCGCTGTGGCGCAGTCAAACCATTGCCAATTCAAATAGCGCACCACCAACAGCGACAAAATAATTGCCCCGTTGGTCAGCAGGTCAACCGTATAATGCGCGCTGTCCGCCTCTATTGCCTGCGACTTGGTCTTTTTCACCACCGCCGACTGAAAAGCAATCAACCCCACAGTCAAAACAATGCTCACTCCCATAATCCACAAGCCAATGGCTGTTTGTTTGAGCGGCGCCGGATTTATCAAGCGGCAGATGCCGTCATAAAAAATAAACCCGCCCGAACCAGCAATAAACGCCGCCTGAATCAAAGCGCTGACAGATTCCGCTTTGCCATAGCCGTAACGATGATGTTCGGTCAGCGGCTTGTTGGCAAACTTAACGGCAACCAAAGAAATGGACGAAGAAATGACATCGGTCAGGCTGTCCACCATTGAAGACAATACCGAAAGCGAACCAGTCACAATCGCCGCACCGGCTTTGATAACGCTTAAAGTCAGCGAAACACTGATACTGGCGCAAGCGGCAAAGGCTTTCAGCTTTTTCAGGTGCTCTTCATCTATATCAGAACTGTTCAAGAATTTTCTCCATTTTCTGCGAATCTATTTTTAAAGGCTTATGGTTATAGTATTTAGCCGCAAGTTTCAAGTGCGGATTGGTGTTTTCATCAGCAAAATCGAACACCGCGTAATTTTCGCCGTTTTCGCGGTAGAGCGACAAAACCGCCTTGTTGTCGTCTTCTATAAACAATTTACGAACCTGCAAAGGCTTTGTCGACAGCTTAACATCAACAGGCTCAACCGGCGTATTTAGCGCGTATTTCATTAAATAGAGCAGCTTTTCCTGTTCCGGCTCATAGTTGCTTGGCGAATAAAGCCGACCATAGCGCAAATCCCATAAATTGCCGTAAGTCCACTCGCGGTAGTCCAAATTCATATCCACAAAGTCGGCGCTGATTTTCCAAACCTGAAACTGGTTATCAAATTTAACATACGCCGCTTTAGAGCCGCGCCCAAGGTCAATGTTTATGTCGCCTAAATCAAAGCGCTGTATCAGCTCGCCGCCGTTTTTGAGCTCAACTTCTATCATTTTAGAGGCAGGGTCGGCAAGCGGAGCCAAATTAAACAAGCCCAAATTTTCGGCTTTATTGGTTTTGCGCTCAAAAAATTTGGCGTCGGCAAGCGTGGTCAGCAGGCGGCGGATTCTTTCCTGATATACAGGCATATTCTCATGCTCTTCTAAGGCCCACAGACCATCTTTTTTACTAAACCGCAATTCCGCCGAATTTGATTTTAAGCTAATCGAATCTATATCATTAAGCTTTTTCAACACCGCCGGAAATGCCGTTTTTCCCTCGTAAGCGTCAACACTGCTGCGGTTGGTCAAATAAACGGAAAGCAAAGCTATTGCAAATATCAGCAGGCAGCCTCCAGCAAGGCGGACAAGTTTTTTATCTATCTTGAAACCGATATGATGTTCCAAACGCTTTTGTTTCAGCGCTTGCCGAAACTTCAAGCCTACAAGAAGCAACACCAGCAGCACCGGAACAGCCAACAAATTCAGTAGGCTGACCGTGTTATCTATCTTACGGATATCGGCAAAAGCCTGCTCACGGATATCGCTGAGCTGCTGGCGGAGTTCGTTTAGCTGCTCACGCACTTTGGCTACCGCCGCCAGCTCGTCTGCCGTAAAGTTTTCACGTTCTTCAAAGTCCTTTTTGTTCCAAACTTCCTGCATTGCCTGCTTAGCTTTATTCATTTCGGCAAAAATCGCATCTTCCTGCTTGGTAAATTCCAGCGAGTTTAAACGGCGCATTTTTTCTATGCCGCTGAACGGGTGGCTTTGCGCCGACTTACCGCGCAGCTGCAGCAAATCATCATCGTTGGTCAAATAATCCAGTGCATTCAGCACAAAATTGGCGTTGTCAAAGCTTTCTACCACATATTCAGACTCTAAAAACGACTTTTTCTCACCCCAAAAAGTATCATACAAAAAGTCAGTGTCCGCCATAACAATCAAATCAAACGGATTTTCTTTTTGCAAGCCCACAACTTCGGCGGCGATAATTTTAGAATTGTCATCAGGCTCAAAATAGCGCAAAATCTCTTGCGGATTCAAGCCGTTAATCACCACATCAGCCGGCATAATTTCCGAAATTTTACCAGCGCGCAGCATTGGATAAAAAGCGATTTTCTTTTCCTTATACGCTGTCGGTTCCGGCATTATCACCGAGGTTGACGCCACCAAAATTTCATTAAGGTTTTTGGTAACCGGATGAACCGGACTCATATTTTCAGCTTTAATCCTGAACTGTATAACATCTTGCGAAAAAGTCGGATTTGTCTTGTAGTCCGCCGAAGCGTCAACAGTGATTGAATTGCCTAAATCTGCCACCACATAGTCTTTATAAAACTTTATATGCCAAAAATTTTCCAGCTCGCCCAAATCTGAACCTTTTAAATAGCGGTTTTCACTGGAATAAAGGCGTGACGCCTCATTGGCTGGATCTAACAGCATCAAAATTCTGCCGCCGGTTTGTGAATATTCCTTAATTTTAGCGATATATTCCGCCGGAAAATTATCGGGATAGAACAGCAGCAAGGCATCAAACTTGCGGTTAAAATCTTCGGGACGCACAATGTTGGTTATATCATAATTTTCGTTCAGCAAATCAACAATTTTCCACGGCTGCCCTAAAAATGCCCCGTCATTGCCAGTTGAACCGAATATCGGCAGACCAGTTAAAACGCCCAAACTTTTCTTTTTGTGGTGCAGCTGGCGAATCTTGGTGATTAAATCCTGTTCCAAATTGCCAGCACGCTCTTGAGCAAAAAACGGGATAACCTGTTTATTTTGCAAAGTATCTTCTAATGTTAGCCCAAACAAGGCGTTTTGATTTAAGTCAATCAAAGGAATCGGTTGCAAACCATTTGCCAAAGCAATATCCTCTTCCGCGCTTAAAAACTTTGGCTGATAAATTTTATAATCAAAATTTCCATTTGAAACATCGCGGCACTTTTTCAAGAGCAGGCGAATATTGTCAAAAACCTCGCGTAAGGTCGGATTCCGCCGCTCCAAAATCGGAGAAAAATAGAGCTTTGCCAGTACTGGTTCAGGCAGATTCTGCAAAATTTTTTCTGAACTTTCGGTTAGGGTAAATATTTTCTTTTCGGTCGCGTCATATTGAAAACCGCGAGCCAAGCCGTTTGCCAAAATGTTAATTCCTAAAAAGGCAAAAAGCAGCATTACCCACGCTGTTAAATAATAACCGCGGCTGTTTGATTTTAACCAGCCCGAAGTGCCGGCAGTTTTAAAGTTGACAATCAAAATGGTGGTGAAATTGAAAAAGCAAATAATTGAAGCAAAAAAGATAATGTCACGCAATTCCGCCAAGCCTAAACTAAGCGTGCTGAAATGACTTAAAAAGCTGAAGGAGGCTATCACGTCAATAATCGTATCCGGCAAAAACAGACGGAAAAACGATAAAATATATTCAATTCCGCTCCAAAAAAACAGTAAATTGGCGATAACCGCCAAAACCAACGCTATTACCTGATTTTTAGTTAGCGCCGACATAGTTTCGGAAATGGCAAGCATACAGCCGGCTAAAACAAAACTTGCCAAATAGCCCAAGGCAATAACGCTGTTGTCTGGCGTGCCTAAAACATTGACGGTTATCCAAAACGGAAAAGTCAACAATAGCGCTAAACCGCAAAACAGCCATGCAGCAAAAAATTTTCCGCAGACCAAAGTGCGAATCGAAACAGGCATAGTTACCAGCTGCACAATGGTTTTATTGCGAAACTCCTCTGCCCACAGGCGCATGGAAATTCCGGGGATAAATAATAAATAAAGCCATGGCTGAAAAGAAAACATTGACTGCAAATCAGCCTGCCCACGACCGAAAAAACCACCGAAATATAAAGTAAACGAGGCGTTAAGCAATAAAAAGCTCAACAAATATACATAAGCAAGCGGAGAAACAAAATAACGGAATAACTCATTTTTACAAACAATCCAAAGCTTTTTCATGGCTAATTCTCCTTATGGGCTGTAAGTTTGCGAAAAGCATCGGCAAGATTTTTAGTCTTTGTCTGCTGCAAAATATCCGACAATTTTCCGTCTGCCTTGATTTTACCTTTATCCAGCAAAATTATCCGGCTGCAAATTGTTTCCGCCTCTTCAAGCAAATGCGTGGAAATTAAAATGGTCTTATCTTTTGCCATATCGGAAATAAGCTTGCGGATATACTCCTTTTGATTTGGGTCCAGCCCGTCTGTCGGTTCGTCCAAAAGCAGCAGAGGCGGATTATTCAAAATGCTTTGCGCAAACCCCACGCGCCGCTGATAGCCTTTGGACAAGGTTTCTATTTTTTGTTCTGTAATTTCTTTGATATTAGCAGTTTCAATAACTTCGGCAACACGTTGTTTGCTGACTTGCCGCAATTCTGCCATATAATTCAAAAACATCTTTACGTTGACATCGGGATAAAGCGGAGCTCCTTCCGGTAAAAAACCGATATTTTCTTTGGCAAAAAGCGGGGATTTGCCAATATTTTTTCCCAATACTTCAATATCGCCTGATGTTGGAGCCAAATAACCGGCAATCATATTCATCAACGTAGATTTTCCGGCGCCGTTAGGTCCTAAAAGCGCGATAATTTCACCTTGGTGCGCGCTAAAAGTCAAATCGTCCGAGGCTTTAATAGTGTCATAAATTTTGTTCAAATGAGACACTTTTAAGGTTATATCATTGTTTCGGGTCATAAATTTCTCCTCCGGTCATAGGTTCATAAGCTCCGGTGGTGGTCGGATAGGTTATCGGTAAAGCATAAAGACGGCGCGCCGTGTTAAAAGCGGTTGCTACAGCGCCAACATTTTTCAACTCCACATTCAGTTCCGTAATATTCTTCAAAGTATTGTCTTTAAATACATGTTTCAAAAAACGCACCAGCGACGGATTTTTAGTTCCTTCTCCGGCAATATAAATTTCTGCCGGCTGCTGCGGCAAAAAATTTTGCGCCGACTGATATATTGACTGAGCAATAAACGCCGTGGCGGTTGCCGCGCCGTCTTCAAGCGACAATCCTTCCAAATGTTCTTTTTTATCACTGAAACAAAGAATATCCAAAGACTTTGGCGGCTCTTTACGTAAAAATTTGTGGTGCAGCAAATTTTCCAAAATTTGTACATGGATTTTTCCAGTAATTGCCAAGCGTCCATTGTAATCAGTCTGCATATTGGCGTGACGGAAAGTCCAATCCTCTATCATCGCCAGCCCTGGGGCACAGTCAAAAGCCAGCAATTCTCCCGACTCACCTAAATAAATCAAGCTGCTTACCGCCTCTAAATCTATAAACAAAGCCGGACGCTCGATATTTTGCCCGACTGCATTAAAAAACGCAGGTGTCAGAGGAGATGATTGTCCGCCCGAAAGCAAATCCGCCTTATGGAAGTGTGTGACCACACGCCGTCCCAGCTTGCGGCTAAGTTCATGCCCCTGCTCTAACTGATAAGAACATTTATTCGCCGAATCACAGCAGATAGTAAGGCTGTCTATGCCGATTTCATCAAATTCTTCTGCTTTGCAAAACTCATTTACGGTTTCTATATAAAAATCCGTCATTTCACTTTGCAGTTGCTGAATTTGTTTATTTTCCTGCAACAAAGACAAATCGCAGACGCGCTTGCTGATAACCGCACGGATTTCCGCAACCAAAGGTTCGGGATACGGAACAATTGCCGTTTTCAGCACATTATGAATATCTATGCCGTCAGTATTTACTAACGCAAGTTCAATAGAATTTAAGGTCGCTCCGCCGAAAAGCCCTAATGCTGTTATATTTTTTATCATTTATATAAATCTCTTTTGTTGCAATGCCAAAATAATATGCTAATATGCGTTAAAATTTAGTATAAAGGACAAAGAACGATGAACAAGTTTAAATCAGAATTTTTAAATATTATGCACGAACGCGGTTTTTATAATCAATGCACCAATGAAGAAGGTTTTGACGCTTATCTTTATGAATGTGAAAGCAAAGGCAAACCGGCAGTCGGCTATTTAGGTTCTGATCCAACCGGCGACAGCCTGCATGTCGGGCATATTGTACCATTGATGATGATGCGCTGGTTTCAAAAATGCGGTCACAAACCCTTGACTTTGGTCGGCGGAGCCACCGCCCGTATCGGCGATCCTTCAGGCAAAGACAAACTGCGTCCGTTTTTAGATGAAGAAACTTTGGCGCACAATATCGAGGGTTTGAAAAAGTCATTCCGCAAGTTTTTAAAATTCGGCGACGGAGCCAATGACGCAGTTATGGTTGATAACTGGGATTGGTTTAAAGATGTTAACTATTTGGCATTTTTACGCGATATCGGAACTTGCTATTCGGTTAACCGCATGCTGACCATGGAAAGCGTTAAAAGCCGTTTGGAACGCGAACAGCCGATGTCGTTTTTGGAATTTAACTATATGCTTTTGCAAGGTTATGACTTTTGCCAGCTGCTGCAGAAATATAACTGCCGCGCACAAATCGCTGGCGCCGACCAATGGGGCAACATCACTTCCGGCACGGAACTGGGACGCCGCCGCTATGATACGGAATTATTTGGCTTTACCAGCCCGATTTTAACTGACTCTTCTGGTAAGAAAATGGGTAAATCCGAAGGCAATGCGGTTTGGATTAACGATGAAAAATTGCCTTCATACGACTATTATCAATATTTCCGCAATATCGGAGATGCCGAAGTTGGCAAATGCTTGCGCGTGTTTACGGATCTACCGATGGACGAAGTACGCCGTTTGGAACAGCTGAAAGACAAAGAAATTAACGAGGCTAAAAAGATTTTGGCATTTGAAGCTACCCAAATTTGCCGCGGCTTAGATGAAGCTCAAAAAGCACAAGAAACAGCTGTTAAAACCTTTGAACAAGGCGCTGCTGGCGGTGATTTGCCAACCTTGAATGCAGATTTAAATAGCGGCATCGGGGTTTTGGACGCCTTTTTGCAAATCGGTTTTGTAGCCAGCAAAGGCGAAGCCCGCCGCTTGATTAAACAATCAGGCTTAAAAATCAACGACAAACCGATAACCGATGAAAACTATGTCATTACATCTGCCGATGTAGTTGACGGAGCTGTCAAAATTTCTCAAGGCAAAAAGAAATTCGGTTTAATCAAGTAATTTATTTTATGGCTAAACATTAAACACCGCTCTATGTTTATGAGAGCGGTGTTTAATTATTAAGTCAATATGAATTTACAGCTTTTTCCAAGTTGTACCAGTCGGACTATCTTCCAAAACTATACCGCGTTCTTTCAGCTCATTGCGGATAGCATCGGCAGTGCCCCAATCTTTGTTCTTTTTAGCCTCGGCGCGTTTGGCGATTAAAGCTTCTATTTCGGCATCATCCTCAGAAGCCGAACCTTTGAACCAGCTTTCGGCGTCATTATACAAAAGTCCAAGCATATAAGCGTTAGCTATAAGTTCGGATTTGTACTTTATGCGGGCTTCTCTGGTTTCCGCTTTGTTTAAATTGCCTAAAGTTTCATGCAAATATGACAAAGCTAACGGGGTGTTCAAGTCATCGGATAAAGCAGCGATTAGTTTCTCGCATGGCTCAACTTTTTCCGCAGGAATATCGGCGTTTTTCAGTAAAGCATTATAGAATTTATCCAAAATAGCTTTAGCTTGTTCCAATCCTTCAAATGTGAAGTTGAACGGTTGATGATAATGCGTAGTCAAAAACAGCAAGCGCAAGGATTCTGCTGGATATTTTGCCAATATTTCATCAACGGTGTAGAAATTGCCTAAGGATTTAGACATTTTAACGCCGTTAATCATTAGCATTCCGGTGTGCACCCAATAATGGGCAAAGCGTGTCCCAGGGTAAGCGCAACAAGACTGCGCGCATTCGTTTTCATGGTGCGGGAAAATCAAATCCGAACCGCCGCCGTGAATATCAAAATCGTTACCCAGCAGTTTAGAGCTCATCGCCGAACACTCCAAGTGCCACCCCGGACGACCATACCCCCAGGGGCTGTTCCACCCAGGCTGATCTGCCTCGGATGGTTTCCACAAAATAAAATCTGCCGGATTTTTCTTGTAGTCTGCGACCTCAACCCGCGCGCCAGCAACCATTTCTTTCATAGAGCGTCCGGATAAAAAGCCATAATTCGGCATAGAATCCACATCAAACAAAACTTGCTTGTCGGCAATATAAGCGTGACCGTTTTTCAACAGCAATTCCACCAGTTTTATCATTTCCGGAATATACTCGGTTGCACGCGGACGGTAATTCGGCGACAAGACATTTAACTTTGCCATGTCGTCAATATACCAGTTATAGGTCTGCTCAGTGATTTCACGGATAGATTTGCCAGTTTCTTTATGCTTGTTTAAAATTTTATCATCTACATCGGTGATGTTAGAAACATAAGTAACATGCTCTTTACCGTAAACATAGCACAGCAAACGATACAGAACATCATATACTACCGGAGTTTTAGCGTTGCCCAAATGCGCTTTGTCATAAACGGTCGGACCACAGACATACATTCGCACGTTGTTAGCATCAATCGGAACAAATTTCTCTTTACGCTGTTTTAAGGTATTGTGCAAATATATTTCAGTCATTTTCTCCTCCTGTTAAGCTTTTTGTCCTAACAAACGTTTTTTAGCTTTTTCATAGCCGATTAAAGGCAGCAGAGTTTTGAGCTCGGGTCCGTCATCTAAAGCAGTCAAAGCTTTGCGCAGCGGGTGAAACAGCTCACGTCCTTTTTTGCCGCTTTGCGCTTTTATGCCTGAAAGCCATTCGTTAAACGTGTTTTCAGTCCAAGGCTCTGCTGGCAGCAATTCTGCCGCTAAGTCGGTTAGAGCTTTATCTTCAATAATCGGTGCAACTTCTTTGTGGCAAATATCTTCCCAAACTTTGACATCGTCTACCACGTTCAAGTTAGCGCGCACATCGTTCCAAAATGTTTCATCGGCAGAAATGCGCTCTTTTACCAAAGCATACGGCATAGAACGTACGACTTTAGTATTGAAATGCTTTAACTCTTCTTCATCAAATTTAGGCTGTGAACGTCCTAATTTGCTGAAATCCAAAGATTCTGCCAATTCATCTAAAGAATAATACGGCTCGATTGCATCAGATGTTCCCAATTTTGCTAAAAATGAGCAAATAGCCATAGCCTCTACGCCTTCGGCTTTTAACTCACGCACGCCCAAACTGCCCAAACGTTTAGAAAGTTTGCCTTCGGTACCGGTTAAGAGCGGCAGGTGGGCAAAAGTCGGAACTTTGCCGCCGATAGCTTCAAACATCTGAATTTGCGAAGCGGTATTGGTGGTATGGTCTTCGCCGCGCACGATATGGGTAATACCAAAATCGCTGTCATCAATGCAGGAAGGCAGGTGATACAAATAGCTGCCGTCTTCGCGGATAATAATCGGGTCGCTCAATTTTTCTGCCTCGTAGCGGCAATGTCCGCGCACAATATCGTCCCATTCAATCACGCCGTCCAGCAGCTTAAAACGATAATGCGGCTTGCGTCCCTCGGCTTTGAATTTTGCCAAATCTTCAGCAGTATAATGCAACGCCTGACGGTCATACACCGGAGCCAAGCCTTTTGCCATAGCGCGTTTGCGCTTAATTTCCAACTCTTCCGGAGTTTCATAGCAAGCATAAATTCTGCCTTCTGCCATAAGTTTTTTAGTTACTTCATTATAGCGGTCAAAGCGAGCGGATTGACGGGCTTCTTCACACCAAGTGAAACCCAGCCATACCAAACTTTCACGCATGGCATCTTCATATTCTTTTTTGGAACGCAGACGGTCGGTATCATCAATTCTCAGCATAAATTTACCGCCGAGTTTTTTAGCCAACAGCCAGTTGAATAAAGCCGTTCTGGTGTTGCCTATGTGCATAAAGCCGGTTGGGCTTGGTGCAAATCTTACTTTTATTTCAGACATTTATTTTCCTATATATTTTTGCGCAAATTATTTAAAATCTTTGCGTATCATATAAAGGTTGTTTGTTGATTTCAACCCTAAAATGAGCCGGAATCCAAGTTTTGTTGATTTTTTTCTTCATTATCGCGGGTGATAGTCTGCAAATCTTCTAAAAACCAGTCAATTTCTTCATCGTTATCATTATATATCATTTTATAAAAGCGGTCGCGAAACGCCAGCAGCAAGCTGCTTTCGCCGATTTTTAAATCCCGCACCTGAAGCTGACCGTTATTTTTGACCAATGCAAACAAAACATTAAAACCGTTTTGCTCCTGTCCGGTTGCCTGCTGCAGCGCTCTAAGCTTGATAATGCACCAAACATCAACTCCGCTTTTGGTCGGCAGGACTTTCGCCACACTGAAAGAAATTTCGCCTTCGCCGAAATCCAGCGGATAACCTTTATAGAGGCTGTTAATGTATTGTTTAAACAGCGGAATATATTGTTTTTGCTGCTCGGGAGTCATTTTTCGCCAATATTTACCGACGGCAAATTTTGCGGCGTGGTCAAGGTCTATATCCTTATAAAATATACCGTCCAGCGCTTTATATTTACGCTCTAAATTTGTGTCGGCAAGAATCTGTAAAATTTGATTACCTTTATGCTCAGCCCAATTTTCCGCCTCTTTTGCGCCGATTTTTTCAGACGCAGTTGCAGGCATTGCCAAAGCC
>CAVIDY010000019.1:0-2400 GCA_963641885.1 Bacteroidaceae bacterium | reverse complement strand
TATATCGTATATCACATATAATACAGATTAACACAAAAATGGTTAATAAGATGAAAATATTTTCTATATTCGGCATTTGCGCCTCTTTATTACCAATGTTGGCACATGCGCAACAGGTTCCGCAATTTCAAGAACAGGTATATTATCAGCAGCCTGCTTATTATCACCCGTTGGCGCCGCAAGTTCAACAGCAGCGCAGCCCGATTGAACAAATTGTTTGGAACAATAAAGTCCGCTGCGGTAGCGATTTGAGCGTAAAATCATACGCCTATAAAGAAGATGGCGTGTGGAACGGTATTGACGCCGATTTATGCCGAATAATCGCCCAAGCATTATTAGGCGATAACAAAAAAATCCAAATGGTGAACGTGTCGCAAAAAAATATGTCACGGGCTTTAGATGAAAACAGAATTGACGTAATGCTAAGCGGCGGAGCTTATTCGGCAAAAACAGAAACCTCACGCCAAGCCTTGAGCGCCGGATTTTTATATTATGACCACCAAATGCTGATGGTGCATAAAGACGCGCCCGATGACCTGAAAGAATATAAAGATAAAAAAATCTGCATTTCCACAGATTCCGACTATTATAAAAATTTTGACGATTACAACTTGAATAACTCTCTCGGTATGCGCTATTTAACCTTCAATACTCTGAAAGAAGCTAAAGAAGCATTCTTGCTGAACAGATGTCAGATGATGACGGCAAGCGGCTTGATGCTGAACGGCATTTTACGCGATTTGTCGGGCGGCAGCGCTAAAATTTTGCCGCAGCAAATTGCTTTGCATCCGGTTTATGCCTATGTTCAACGCGACAATGCCGAACTGCGTCTGGCGCTGAAATGGATATTTAATGCGCTGTTTTTGGCAGAAAAATATGATATAAATGCGCAGAATTTGAGCTTTTTTGCCTCTAACGACAATCCAGAAATCCGCAATTTGCTGGGCGATGACGAACAGCTATGGCTGGATTTGAAAGTAAAGCCGCATTGGGTGAAAGAAGTTATTTCTTTGTTCGGCAACTATCGTGATATTTATGATAAAGATTTAGGCAAAGATTCTGATTACAACTTGGAACGCGGCGAAGGTAAACTGGTCAAAGACGGCGGCACTATCTACCCATTGCCGTTTATGTAATTGATTGCGCATTCAGATCAAGCAAACTTTAAAGGCGTCAAACTATGACGCCTCATTTATAAAATCTTGAACATCTTTTTTAGATTCGGCAACTTTATAAACGTATGTTGTTGTTCGCCCCACACGATTTGAAGCTGTATAATTCTTTTCCAACGCTGCATTCTGCAACTCTTTTATTAAAGACTTGCTGTTGCAAGTAATTTCTTTGCTTTCGCTGGAAAATTTCAGGCAAAGTTTAACCTCTGATGTAACTTTGTCGGAAAAATGTATTTCTATCTGTTTATACTTTTCACCGTTTCCGCAATTTTCCCAATCAAAATAGCAAGCATAAAAGATGCCTTTCGGATTATGCACCCACACAATATTAAAATCGTGCCCGTCCAGTGTGGAACTTAAATAACTAAACCATTTTTCGGCGCACCAAGTTTTTATTTCATTATCATCACAATTTTTTATCTGCCCTTCTATTTTATCCAGCCTGTTATAATAACTTTCAAAAATTAAATCACATTTACTGTTATCTTTCAGCAATTCCAGCATATCTTTACGCCGCAAAGAACAGCAATCACTTTGCGGTAACATATTTTTATCCGGCGTTTCATAATCACGCACATAGTCCATTGTTTTTAAATAACATACTTTTATCTTTTTTTCTGAATACAATTTGTCATTTTTCAGAGCACAAACATATCTTGCAATCTGATTGCCATGCTCGTTTGTGCAGATTTTATCTTCAATAATTAAAAGATGAGAGACCGTAACAACTAACACATCAATATTTTTATATTGTTTCTTTACTTCACAAATTTCTTCATCTTTAGCAATTCCGCATTTTTCCAAAAAAGAATGAGCAATATCAAATTGCTGCGAATATTTATCTTTATATAAATTTCTTCCGAAAGTCAGCATATAACAAAGAAAGGCATCTTGCGACAATTCACTTGTGGCATAGTCAAAAATATTAGGCTGTTCAAATTCCATAGTTTTATCTCCGATAAAAAAATTTGTTTATAACTTTCAGAATACAATCTCTGTTATATTTGAAAGAATAATAATGCAAATATTAACGAAAGGCAATTTATTATTAAAGCTATTAAGAGTTTATTTAGTACAAATTATAACAATCTAATACTTTCAAAAAATTAAACAAAGAAGATTGTTTTTTACCGACAAATTAAACACCGCAAACGCGCTGTGTACAACGATTTGAAAAAAATGCTTGATTTCTGTATTTTTATATTATATAAGACTAAAAGATTTTATA
>CAVIDY010000018.1:0-34261 GCA_963641885.1 Bacteroidaceae bacterium | reverse complement strand
CTTCTATATCGCAATACAGCGAGCCGTCAAAAACCTCGCCTTCCGCCCGCGGATAATCCTCCAAATTCAAAGCCACCTGCTCTATTGCGATGTCTGCCAAGTTTATGCAGCCGTTTTCAACAATATCTGGCACTTCGTCTTCAATATCGCATTCCAATTCTTTAATATCATTATAAGTAGCACGGGTGTCAAAATTAAGTTCAAACGGAATTTCATAATCCTTAATAAAATTATTGAGAGTAATCACGCTTTTTAGCTCAATTTCAGCAAATACTTTACCCCAAACCCGCAGATTATTAGTGCGGTTATTGAGTTTCAAAAAAATTTCTGCTTCAAATCTATGCACTTTTTCCACCTGCAGAACCTGAGTGATGTCCTCCAGCTCTTCATCGTCGGCTTTTAGTTCGTATTTATAATCAGATTGTTTTAAATCCTCAATTTTAATCGGATATGAAAAATTTTTTTGCATTCTAAAATCCTTGTGTTATATATAACGTAATGTAAAAATATAAGGATTAGTAAATATGTCAATACGCAAAATACTTTTTATTTCTATGTTGCTGCTCACCTCTGCTTGTTCCAGCGACTTGTTTTTGGTGCACAACGGCAATATGCCGGCGCAGGAAAGAGTTGATGAAATCCGCCTCGGACAAAGCAAGCAAGATGTTATGAATATTTTAGGCGCACCGAGCCTGACAACCGGATTAAGCGACGACCACTGGATTTATATGGCTTCGACCACCAAAAAAGTTGCGTTTTTCCGTCCGGAAGAGCTGGAGCGTAAAGTATTGGCGATAAGTTTTGACAATAACCAAATTAGCAAAATAGAAAAATTAAACCTTGCTGACGGCAACAAGCTGCCGATAGACACAGACACTACGCAAACCACTGAGCAAGAGCAAGGATTCTTCCGCAAATATTTCGGCGGTGTAGGAACTTATATGCCGTTTGGCGGTACAAACTCCGGAAAGGAACTCTAAAATGATAGAAAATCTGCCGGTCAAATTAAATCGGATTTTAGCAAACTATGGAATTATGGGCGGTTCTATTGGCAAAACCATTGATGGTCCTTTAGTAACCGAAGTTGAATATAAATTGCCGGAAGGTACTTCTTTCAGCCGCATTCAGAAATTTGAACGCGATATCGGGCGCGAACTGGGTGTAACCGGCGTGCGTATTTCCGAAATTCCTAACTCCGTGTATATACAAATCGAAGTACCGCAAGCCGAACCGCAATCTGTACCATTTGCCCCGATTTTATATTCAGCAGAATTTTTGAAAGCAAATTACGCACTGCCGATTTGCCTTGGCGTTAATATGCGCGGCGAAACGGTGATGAAAGACCTGTCAAAAATGCCTCACCTGCTGGTTGCCGGCACCACCGGCTCAGGCAAATCCGTGGGGTTAAACAGTTTCATTATCTCGCTGATTAGCAAAAAAAAGCCGGAAGAGCTAAAACTTGTTTTGATTGACCCGAAACGCATTGAGTTCAGCATTTACAACAATCAGCAATATATGCTGCGTCCGGTAATTACGGATATGAATATTGCCAGCATTTGTTTGAGTCAGCTGGTAGAAGAAATGAACAGCCGCTATACGTTGTTTGAACAGCAAACTGCTCGCAATATTGCGGAATATAACGCCAAAGCCAGCACTAAATTACCCTACATTGTTTGCGTGATTGATGAATTTGCTGACCTGATAATGTTTGACAAGACGGTAGAAAAGCAAGTGCAGATTTTGGCGCAAAAATCACGCGCCGCCGGAATACACCTGATTATAGCTACACAGCGCCCGTCGGTTGACGTTATCACCGGCAGCTTAAAAGCAAACCTTCCTACTCGTTTGTCCTATAAAGTGGCATCTCCAGCCGATTCCATGACAATCCTAAACACTACCGGCGCCGAAACTCTAATCGGACGCGGCGATTCGCTGTTTTTGGAAGAAAACGGCACTTTAACCCGCGTTTTAGGCGCTTTTATTTCGGATTCCGATATTGAAAACGCTCTTGCGCCATACCGCTGCCAAATGCCAAAACAAACCACAGCCTACGAACTGGAGCAAGCTAAATCTGCCGAGCAGAAAGAAGAAAAGAAAAAGGCTGCGGCAGAGAAAAAATCCGGCGGATTTTTTGTTTGGATTTGCGATATGTGGAATCGCTTAGGTGTCCGCAATCAAACTAAAATTATCAAGGCTGCTTTTTCATTGCTGTTTGGCGTGATGGGAGTAAAAAGCACTAATACACGGTCAACAACCCGCCGACGCCGCTGATTTCAGCAATGTCCGGTAACATTTACAAACCTGTCCAAAGGAATATTGGTTTCGTCTAATGCGCGCTGCCATTTTTCCTCGTCCGGCGTGCGGAATAATATATCCTTATCCGCATTCACTACCAGCCAGTCATTGTCATAAATTTCGGCTTCCAACTGGCGCGGCTGCCAAAAAGAATAGCCCAGTGCCACCAATTTTTCTTTCGGACCGTGTCCAAAGGCAATATCCGAGATAATTTCTGAAGTGGAAGAAACAGCCAGCCCGTCGGCAACAGATACGGTGCCATCGCGCATATAGTCTGTGGTATGCAGCACCATGCCGCGCACTTGCTCTAACGGACCACCGGTATAAAGATTTATTTCATTCAGTTTTTCATAATTTTTCACTGGCAGCTGAAAAGTCAAATCGGAAAACGTAAATTTATCCATACGCTTGTTGATAATCAGCCCCATGGCGCCGTTACTGCTGTGCGAACAAACATAAACAACTGAACGAGCGAAACAATCGCTGCCGTCCAAACTCGGCATAGCCACCAAAAATTTGCCCGTAAGAGCATATCTGTTGTCAAAACTGCTTGTAATTTCTTCCGTCATCACTATATCTGCCAAAATTATATTGTTTATTTACTTTTTTAGTTTATCATAAAATTTGAAAATTTAAACCATTAAATTAAGTCGTCTGTCATGAAAAAACTGCTTACTTATATAATTTTTTTATTTTTCATTTTCAAGAGTTTTGCCGCTATTGCTACAACGTCTGACCTTCCGAACGACTTTAAAGGCTTAAACACCCGCTTGCGTTTACAAGAACTTGCCGAAAACGGAAACAACGATGACAATCTGCTGCAAAAACTTTCAATAATGTATGAGATAGGCAATTATTTTAACAACAAATATCCAAATAATGAAATATTTGAAGAAGATTTTGATGAAAAATTAAAACCGTTTTTTCCTGACGCTGACGATTACCTTTTGCGCAAATACGCCAATCTGCTCCGCAGCGGCGTTATGCTCTATCGCTTGGGACGGCACTATTACAACATTTATGTTACACAAAAATTGATGCCGAAATCATATAAAATCGTTCATTCGGCTCAAGATTTTGATTCGCCTGATGAAGTTTCCTACATAGAAGCTCCTGCTGGAAAATTCACCAAAGTTTATAACTTCAAAAAATTTTTGACCTACAGCCAAAACCCCGAAGAACGCAAAGCCATTGAAAACTATCAAAAAGCCCAAGTTTCTAAAGACAGCATTTGGGGGCAATTCGAAATTGCACTTTCTCAGCTGGAATGGAAAAAACTTTTGCTTTACGGTGAAGAATATAAAAATCCGCTGCTTTCAGAATTTGGCGTCGGAGAAGCCGTGGAAAGCGATTCAATACAGGTACGACTGCTTTCCAACGCCACTACCATTGACGAGCAAAAAGAGTTCTATATCGGTTTGCAAATTATCACCTCAGACAACAGCTTTGTCTTAGCCAATAATCTAAGCACTGCCTTGCAAAAACCGCGGATAGATTTGCGCGGCTCAGAAAACTTAGCGGATTATCAGGTTATTTATCCTGCTCCGCAAAGCACTGTTTCCACTCCGTTCATCTACAAATATTTCGGCAACTTTATCATTCCGATAAAAGTGCAGGTCAAAGACATAAATCAACCATTGCAAATTCAGGCAAGAGCGACTATTGTCGGCTGTCAGTCTAATCTAAGCTGTTTTCCTGAAACTTTCCGCTTGGGCTTAACCGTGCTTCCGGGGCAAGACTATTCTTTTGCCAACGGCTATCAAAATTATTTTCAGCAGCAGCTGAATATATTGCCAACAGATTCCCCGCAATATTTCAAGCTGGAAAAATTTGTGATAGATGACGATGCGGACGGACAGTCTCTGCGCTTGGAATTTTCCACCGCCAAAAAAACTGAAAATTTCAAAGTATTTATAGAAGATAAAGACGGCTACACCACTTTTGTCGCACCATACATCAGCATTCAGGATAACAAAATTTTCGTGCGCTTTGAGCCAATGCAAAAAAGCACTAAATTGAACAATTCCGAATATGTTATAACCGCTGTTTTCAACGGCTTTGACGCCTATCGGACAACCCGTCTGCCCGCTTGTGCCTCGCTGTTTGACACCCAAACCACGCATTTGAATTTAGGCTTTTTGCTGTTGGCGCTTGTCGGCGGTTTCATTTTGAACTTTATGCCCTGTGTTTTTCCGGTTTTGTCGCTTAAAATAATCACTTTGAGCCGTGCAGACTCTCTAAAAAAGAAAAAACTGAAAAAGTCCTTATGGCTGACAATATTGGGAATATTCAGCGGCTTTACTTTACTGATTATCCTATTGTCTGCCGCAAAATTTGCCGGATATTCGCTCGGCTGGGGCATGCAATATCAAAATATGACGTTTTTAATCGCCATGGCATTTATTTTAACCGCCTGCATTTTGATTTTGCCTTATCTTTTAAATTCCAAAGTTTTAAATCTTAGCAACTCCGACAGCAACAAAATCGGATTTCTGCTCGGTAACTTAATTGTTCTGCTTTCCACCCCGTGCACTGGTCCGTATCTAGCTACTGCCATCGGTTTTGCTTTGGGCGGCAGCTACGCCGACCTTATCTTTATCCTTTATGCCGTAGCACTGGGCTTATCTGCACCTTATTTTTTGGCGCTGTGTTTCAATAATCCGCAGACTCTTATTCCATCTGCCGGAAGCTGGCAGGAAAAACTGCAGCTCGGCATGCAGGTAATGTTGTTGCTGACCATCACTTGGTTTTTGACCTTGGTCTATAATCAAACCGGTATCGGCTGTGTTTCTGCATTGCTTTTTTCACTGCTGCTGTTTGCCTTGCTACTGAGACTATATCAAAAGTTCACCATCTATTTAGACGGAGTATTTGATGAGCGTATATCGCTTAAATCCATAATGAAATCACGCAAAATTGCCGCCATTTCTTTAATTGCCTATCTTGTGATTAACGTAACTGTGCTTTGCCTTTATGCTGAAAAAAAACATTTAGCAAACTTAGTTCAATATTCTGAAACCCGCCCTACTCTTATTGATAAAAAGCTTATAGCGCAAAAGCTTGCCGCCGGAAAATCCGTTTTGCTGGAAATAGGCGCCGACTGGTGTTTAACCTGCCATTACAACAATGTAATGACCTTAAACCAGCAAAATCTGAAATATTGGCAAGAAACTTATAATTTGGATTTTGTGCAGGTTGACTGGACCAATTACAATCAAGATATTTTAAACTTTATGGCAAAATACGGACGAAAAGGCTTGCCGTTTTATGTTTTATACACGCCGCTGCTGCGCGATGGTTTGGTCTTGCCTGAAATATTTTCGGCGCAGGATTTTGAAAACATTATCCGAAATTCCGCTTTGCGCTGAAAAACAGCTACATACGTCCTTGCTTAGCCTCATTTCCCTGAGCAAAATCACGAGCCTGAGCCAAATAGGTTTTTCCGCCTAAGTCTGCAAATTCCGACACCTGTTTATTGCCGCCGAACCACGCATAATCCGACGCCTTATCCGCAGGCGGAGGCGTCATGCAGTGTATTTTCACCTTGCGGATTGTTTCCGTGTCTTCTTTTAATATGGTATATTTGCCGGTTTTATCCTTTTGTAAGACCTCATCAGCTCTTAATCCACGTTGTCCGCCGACATAAAACGAGTTAATATCCGCCGCTTTAAAATCCCCGAAATAGGTATATAGCTCCATCGCCCGACGCACCGCCAAAGATTCAACGAATTTATGCTTTTTAGTAGAGACGCGCCGCATAAATCCTTTTATAATTCCTGATTTGTCATTTTTATTTATAGCTTCTGCCAAAGCCGTTTTTTTGCCGTCTTTCCACAAAACATCTGTACCGCAGTTATAACATAGACTAATAATTGCCGCTTTTTCCTTATTGCTCAAATTTCTAGAAATAGCTTTATTCATTGCTGGATAAACTTCCCGTTCTAAATGAGCCGCCACATAATTGCGCACCTGACTGTTATTGATTAAATTATCTCTGAAAGTAACTTTTTCACCGCTGGGACGCTTGGTGTTGCCTATACCAACCGTCCAAATTCCGACAATATCTTTATAGGCTTTGCGCGCACACCCTTCATGAAAAACCAATTGCTGGATAACCTCATTTTCTGCAGAACGATATTTAGCATATTTATCAGCGCGGACTTCTTTTTTTGCCGCTGCATTTGCTTTTGCGGCTTTAGCCTGCGTTTGTAATGCCGCAGCCGGAGACATTGCCAGTCCCAAAGCTAAAACATTAGCAGCCAGTTTTGCTTTTCGCTCTTTTACAAAATTTAACCCCTTTTCCAATAAAGTTGCCATAACCGCTCTCCCCTTTTATTAAAGATAACAAAAAATAGTGTTTCTGTCAATAAAGCACGTTAATAAGCTGAAATTTTAACAATTTCTGCAACACATCTTGACAAAAGACGAACTTGTTTATATACCACAAAATAAAACGTAGTTTTATGTGGAGATATGCTATATGTTGAAAAAACTTGTTTTGTTATCTGCTGTCATCATATTAAGCGTCAGTGGTTGGTACATTTGGCATGAATACAATATTCATCAAGAAAATATTTTAAAAAATAACATTGAAAAAAATTTTTCATTTGAAAGCGTGGCGCGCAAAGCTCAAGCTTTGGCAAATTCGCCGTATCAAGCGCCTGATGCAGTCCTGCCGGATTCTTTAAATAACCTGAATTATGACCAATACCGCGATATTCGTTTTGTGCGGGAAAATGGTCCGTGGTATAACCAAAATCTGCCTTATGAAATTCAGTTTTTCCACCTTGGCAATATCTTCCAAATTTCCGTTCCTCTCAATGAAGTAATAGACGGTGTATCGCAAAGCATTAAATATTCAAGCAAATTTTTTGACTATGGCAAAAATAATCTGCCGACCGAACAGTTTGAAAATCTTGGTTATGCCGGTTTCAGAATTCACAGTCCGCTCAACACCTCGGCTTACTTTGATGAATTGGTAACCTTTTTAGGCGCCAGCTATTTCCGCGGTTTGGCAAAAGGGCAAAAATACGGACTTTCAGCACGCGGCTTGGCTATTGACACCGCAGAAATGACCGGCGAAGAATTCCCTATTTTTAAAGAATTTTGGATAGAAAAGCCAAAACCGAAAGATAAATTTATCAAACTTTACGCCCTTTTGGACAGTAAAAGCGTAAGCGGCGCTTACAGCTTTAAAATCATTCCAGGGACAAACACCATTATGGACATTGAAGCTCGTTTATTCACTCGGGAAAACATCAAAAAAATCGGTATTGCCCCGCTGACTTCTATGTTTTTATTTGGCGAAAACAACAAACACGAATTTGACGATTACCGTCCGGAAGTTCACGACAGCGACGGCTTGCTGCTTCATAACGGCAATGATGAATGGCTGTGGCGTCCGCTTGATAATTCCAAACGCCTGCGCCTAAGCTCTTTTATGGATAATAATCCTAAAGGATTCGGTTTGCTGCAGCGCGACCGCAACATAAAAAACTATTTAGATTTTGAAGCCGACTATCAAGATCGCCCAAGTGCTTGGGTTGAACCTCTTTCTGATTGGGGCGAAGGCTTTGTGCAACTGGTAGAAATTCCGTCTTTACAGGAAATTCATGATAACATCGTTGCCTATTGGGTTCCTCAAAAGCAAATAAAAGCCGGTAAAGAATATGATTTTTCATATCGCTTAATTTGGCTTAATGATGTTATCAAAGAAAAAGAACTGGCTTCCATTGTGGCAACCCGCACCGGCATCGGTGGTGTCTCCGGTACAAACCTTGACAATACTGACCGCAAGTTTGTGATTGATTTTGCTGGTAAAGCTCTCAATGAAAAATTTGCAGAAAATAACATCAAGCCGCAAGTTTCAACGCTTAAAGGCAGCGTTAAAGGTGTTAACGCTATTTACAACCCTGTTACAAAAGGCGTAACTGTGTATGTTGACTATCAGCCGGAAGACGGTGATGAAATACGCGTATCTTTAACTAAAGATAATGAAACAATTTCCGAAGTATGGAGCTATCAATGGTTAAATTAAAAGTACAAAGCGCTCAAGACATTATCTCTGCCTATTTAGATTGTTTAGGCTTGTCAAAAGACCAAGCGCAGGCTCTATCCGATGCCTATCCTCAATTAAGCAGCTGTGCTGATATTACGGCAGAAATAGATGAAATAATTTATCACAAGGCAAAAAAAATTTTTAAAGCAAAAATGCCTAAAATTCAGCTAATTGCTTTGTACAAAGCCGTTTATATAAACACTGGCTACGCTCAACAGTATGGCATATCGCCGCTGCTGCCGGATTTTGACAATGCCGATTTTTCTAAAGCCATGCGTTCTTCAATCATTATTCCGGCGCCGGTTTACAAGCTGTCTGCTATGCCGACGCAAGAAATTTCGCCTATTCATTTTCACAAAAACAATTCAACAGAAAAAGGAAGAAAATTGTGATAAAAACTCGTCCCATAAGTCCGGCGCAAATTACCTTTCGCCGCGTTTTGATTTTCGGTTTGATGATTTTAACAACCCTATTTTTAACCTTTAAATGGGTTGTGTCAATGCCAACCGACGCCAATACTTTTGCCAGAATAGTTATGACGGTTTTGTTTGTTTTAACAACCGGCTGGATTTCACTATTTTTTTGGGCAAGCATCTTTGGTTTTTTTGAACTTTTAGCCGGAAAATCTATGCCGGGAATCATTTGGGCAGAAAAAGAAACTCCGCTCAAAAGCAAAACTGCGATTTTAATGCCTATCTACAACGAAGAATGCGACACAGTTTACGCACGTTTATTGTCCATCGCCTCCAGTTTGTGCAAAACAGGTCAGGCTCAAGCCTACGATATGTTTATTTTGAGCGACACAACTAACCCGAAAATTTGGGTAGAAGAAGAAAACGGCTGGATAAACGCCAAAAAGCTAATGCCTAAAGAAATAAACTTATATTATCGCCGTCGCCCGCAGAATGTGGCGCGCAAGAGCGGAAACATCGAAGACTTCTGCCACAAATGGGGCGCGCTCTATGATTATATGGTGGTGCTTGACGCCGACAGCCTTTTGGAAGGCAAAACCATTGTTGAAATGTCGCGTTTAATGGAAATCAACCAAGATACAGGCATTATCCAAGCTCCGCCGCAATGCATTAACAGCCATTCGCTGTTTGCGCGCGTTCAGCAATTTGCCGGAAAAGTTTACGGCAACATCGTTTCGGCTGGTTTATGCTATTGGCAGGTACACGACAGCAACTATTGGGGACACAACGCCATTATCCGCGTAAAAGCTTTTATGGAATGCTGCGGACTGCCGGTTTTAAAAGGTCCTAAACCTTTCGGCGGACACATTTTAAGCCATGACTTTGTGGAAGCAGCTTTAATACGCCGCGGCGGCTGGTATGCTTGGCTGCTGCCGGAATTGGGCGGCAGCTATGAGGAATGCCCGCCGACAATGATTGACTTTGCCACCCGAGACCGTCGTTGGTGTCAAGGCAATATCCAGCATTTGGAAATTTTGGTGTCAAAACATATCCACCCCATCAGCCGCATACACTTTATCATAGGCATAATGTCATACCTTTCATCGCCGCTGTGGTTTATATTTTTGGTTGCCGGAATATTGGTTGCCCTCGGACACGTTTATTTTCCGCCGGAATATTTTTCAAACGAGCAGTCACTATTCCCAAATTGGCCTGTTTTTGATAAAATCGGCACTATAACACTGTTTTTAATTTCTATGTTTATGCTGATTTTTCCTAAGTTTTTGGGTATGATTATATACCTAAAAAATAATAAGTTCAAAAACATCGGCGGCTTTTTCGGTACGGTTAAAAGCGTTTTGGCAGAAATTGTATTTTCAGCTTTAATTGCACCGATTATGATGATTTTTCAAACCAAGTTCGTTTGGGAAATTCTAACCGGTCAAGATGTTGGTTGGAATACGCAAAGCCGCGATGGCTACACCACTTGGAAAGAAGCCTTTGAACGCCATATTGGACACACGATTTTGGGTGTACTGACAACTTATGTGGTTTATGACCAGCTACCAGCTTTATTTTATTGGATGCTGCCGGTAACCATTGGTTTAATGCTTTCCATCCCGCTTTCCGTGCTTTCTTCCTATGAAGGACTCGGACGCTTTGCCTTTAAGCATAATTGGTTTGTTATACCGGAAGAAAAGCATGCTCCGGAAATTACAACAGCCGTGCAAAAAACTGCGCCAATCTTACGTAAACAATGCAAAAAACGCGGAGTATTGGACGTTATAGAAGACAACTATCTTTTGCAAATTCATACGCTGATGCTGGAAACAAACGGTCCAGCGCCTGATTTCGGAAAATCTGTGCTAAATGAAGCACGCATAAAATTGGATAACTATCTAAATTATGGCAAAGAACCGGATTTCAGCCGTGAAGAAGAAATTTCCCTGCTCTATGAGCCAAAAATTTTAGAAGAAGCCAGCATTGAGCTGAAACTGAAATAATCGCCAGCGCCTCTTTTATAGAGGCGCTTTTAATATATATTGCAAAAATCCGATATAATTGTTGAAATTTAAATTAAATAGGCTAATAATCATTTCTGTTTTGGGGTTATAGCTCAGTTGGGAGAGCGACAGGTTCGCAATCTGTAGGTCAGGAGTTCGATCCTCCTTAGCTCCACCACTAAAAAAAATTAAGGCTTTCAGAAAAATCTGCAAAGCCTTTTTTTATTGTTTAAATTTATCCAAACAAACAGATAATTATTCGTGCGCAACCGCTTTCATTCTTTTTAAATGAGCCACATGCTTAACAGTATCCGCAGACAAAGTGTCTGTTTTATGCTTATGTATAATCTCATGTTTTATTGGAGCAGATACAGCACTGTCGGTATTTTCAGAAATTTCTTTAACTTCTACGCTGTCTGCTTCCATTGCTAAATTTTGCATATTAGCTCTGCGTCGTGCTTCAGCACGTTCACGAGCTCTGATTTGTTCCAATCTACGGATTTTAGCTTGTTTATTCTGTTCCTCTTGCAACTCTGTGGCACGACGATTTAAATTATATTCGTAATATTTACCTTCGCCGATTATTTGGAAAGTTCTATCAATCAAAATTATGCTATTATTTTCTTTCAATACACCGTCATCATAAACTTCAACAAAGCCGCCATCACCATTTGGCATAACATATTCTTCACCATGCGTTTTTTCACCGGCTCTTTTTTTAGTAACTTCTTTGTTATTGTCCAAAACCCAAAGCAGCTGATCAAAGCTTTTTTCAGTCATTTCTTTATCTTTATAAACTGTAATATTGGCTTTTTTATACAACCGCACCGGATTGTTGTATAAATCAATGTCATCATAATATTTTGCTGTCAGCATATCCTCTACTTGGTATTTATTTTTTTTATCCCCGCTGCATCCGCTTAGAGTAAAAGCTGCCGTCAGAGTTATTAAGGCTGTTTTAATTTCATCTTTCAAATTCATTTTATCCTCACTTCACTTAACAAAAATATAGTGTGTTTTATGTTTTTTGTCAATATGTTATTCACAATACCTCTGCTTTTTAATAAAATAATTTGCATTTAACCACGTATCTTCTAGAATAAGCGCCATAAAGGAATTGAATATGTTAAACCTGCTTTGGACATCATTTTTTATCATTAGCTTTATTGCCGCTATGGTTCAGGCTGTTTTTTTAGGAAATCCGCAAATTTGGACCACCTTAACCAATCATTTGTTTGAATCTGCAACTTCGGCTTTTCAGCTGGCGTTAAACCTTACCGGTATGCTCTGCCTTTGGCTCGGACTTTTGAAAATTGCTGAAAAATCCGGTCTAACGGAACTATTTGCCAATCTTTTGCGCCCGCTGTTTAAAATAATTATGCCGGAGCTGCCGCAAAACAGTCCGGCAATCGGTTCTATGGTGATGAATATGGCGGCAAATATGCTGGGACTAGATAACGCTGCAACCCCGATGGGTTTGAAAGCTATGGAACAGCTGCAAGACGCCAACCCGCACAAAAAACAAGCATCCGCCGCGCAAATAATGTTTATTGTCTTAAACGCCTCATCACTTACCATTTTGCCGATTTCTATTTTGATGTACCGCCATTTACAAGGTTCTGCCAACCCCGGGGCGGTTTTTGTTCCTATTTTGCTGGCAACGCTTTGCTCAACCCTCGCTGGTTTTTTGGCTGTTGCCTTCACTCAAAAGCTCCGAATCTTTAACCGAAAAATGCTGACTTATTTCGGGGCAATCATCGCCTTTATCGGGCTGGTTGCCTACGGATTTTATCTGCTGCCGGCTGAACAACGCATTGCCTATTCCGAAATTGGTGGAAACGCACTGATTTTGAGTTTTATCACATTTTTTCTACTGTTTGGAGCTTATAAAAAGCTCAATTTATACGAAACATTTATTAGCGGCGCCAAAGATGGTTTTCAAATTGCTGTGCAGATAATTCCGTATTTGGTTGCCATGCTGACCGCCATTGCCGTTATGCGCTATTCCGGCGTTTTAGACGCTTTAATGTGGTGCTTTGAAAAAATCTTTGCCATGCTGAACTTTGACACTGGATTTATAGGTGCTCTGCCCACAGCTTTAATGAAACCGCTGTCAGGCAACGGCGCACGCGCTTTAATGATTGAAACCATGCAAACTTACGGCGTTGACAGCTTTCCTGCATTTGTTTCTGCTGTGATTCAGGGTTCTACCGAAACCACATTTTATGTGGTAGCCCTTTATTTTGGTGCGGTAAAAATTTCTAAAACCGGAGCCGCTTTGCCTTGCGCCTTATTTGCCGATTTTATCGGGGTGGTTGCGGCAATAGTTATCTCATACATTTTTTACTAAAGGACAAATTATGAAAATTCTGGTGCAAAAAGTTTTAAACGCTTCCGTAACCGTAGACGGTCAAACCGTTTCGCAAATCAAGCAAGGTTTATTGCTGTTTATCGGCGTAGAAAAAGGCGACACCGCCGCTCAAGCCGATTTTTTAGCCAAGAAAGTCACAAATTTACGCATTTTTGAAGATGATAATCAAAAAATGAATCTGTCCGTTCAAGATGTTAAAGGTGAGATTTTGGCTGTGTCGCAATTTACATTGGCTGCCGATTTAAGCCGCGGCAACCGCCCAGGCTTTGAAAGCGCCGCCCGCCCCGAAGAAGCAAAACCGCTGTATGAATATTTTATAAAACAGCTGCAACGCTATGATATTCCCCTAAAAACCGGAATTTTTCAAGCAGATATGAAAGTTGCTTTAATCAACGACGGTCCCTGCACTTTCATCTTGCAAAAATAATCTACAAAAAATCGCCAAAAAACTTGACAAACAGAAAAACATATTATACACTTTGCTTAATTTCACATTATTAACTTTAATTATTTTTAAAAGCTATGGACAAAGTACAGTTACAGTCTTGTGTAGAAAACTTCAAGAAGCGCTTGAACATCTTGTATCGTGACTCTCTCAGCAAAGACTTGGAAGAGAAGTATGTAAAGATTTATCAGAACGTTCTCCTGGCACAGTCCCGCGACCCAGAAGAGCTGCAGCCGCTTTTCAAGCGTGCGCATCTCATTGGTCACGTGTTCAAGCCTACCTACTCCAAAGGAGATACCCGCTTTGTCTTTAACAAAGACGAGCCTGTTTTTTGGAAGACTACTTGCTGCGAACCGATAGATGTTCGTCTAGAAGAGGACATTCTGCCTTTCGGCAAACGTATTCCGGAGTACATTCAGATGCTTGACGCTGCTTTCGACCATCTGTACAAGATAGCCGAAATCACCGTCTACAGTGTCGGCAAGCCGTTAAAAAATGGCATCAATGCTCCGTCGCTGACTATTCGGGACATTCTTTCACAAGTTCCCGCCGAGTACACCTCCAAGCTGATATGCTTTGAGGTGCTCAACGAAGAAAGCAGCTATCTTGACAAATTCAACGTTGTCATGAATATGTACTGCTTCAATGTCGTCTTGTATGGCGTTATAACAGACTAACAGTGTCCACTCTAAAGCATCGGTTTAAATACCGATGCTTTTTGTGTTTTTAACTTTATATTAGCCTTTTTATGCTAAACATTTTCCATATTTAAGGAGATTAAACATGAAAAAATTGATTGTGATGTTTGGCGTTTTGGCTTGTTTATTAAGTGCTTGCGATAACAGCAGCAAAGAACCTGAAAAAAATTCTGCGACAACAGTAGAACCACAAGTGCAGAACACAAAAGCAGATGTTCAATCTTCTGAACTTTGGACCAATATCAACGGCGAACCAGCTAATTTTGAAGAAGCATTCAATCAATTTAATGAAGTGCAAAAATATTATTTTTGCGCAGCTTTTTCTGTTGGAGCCATGTCTGTATCTAAACCTGAAACCGCATCGGCAATGGTCAACTATTTTCTAGGTCTAGGCGTTGCTAAATACAATCAAGGAATTGATGACAGCACTTATTCAGCCTTTGATTCAGGCAAACATATCTTCCGTTATGAATTGGTTGTAAATGATATTTTAGATAAAAAAATCTGTGAAAATATTGTATTGGAAGCCACTCAATTTGCTCAAGAAAAAAATTTAAGCGTAGAAAGCTTAAATGATTTAGGCAAACCAGAAGTCGAAAAAATCGTAGAAAAGTTAAAGTAGAATTTTACTTTACATCAACCAAAATTTAAAAAATTACCAACTGTTCCTTGAACAGGCAAATATATATTTTGTAGGAACAGCGGGAGCAATCCCGCTGTTTTTTTCATGTTCTTCGTAATGCTTTTCAGAAACTCGGATACCAGCTAGACGCGTTGCGCTAATTTTTAAGAAGCTCGGATAGCGTGCATAGATGCGCTGCCAGACGAGACGAAAAAGCTGGATAATGAGGCTAATGCGTATTAACTTTTTTGCGCCGTAACAGCTTTGTAAATTCGGATAGTAGTGTAGATAGCGTTAAAACAAGAAGAGAGAAAATTTTAGCGTACATAAACAGCTACTATTTTTCAGCAACTGGCACTCAATCTCAGAAACTCAGATAATGAGCTTAATACGAAGTAAGATTTTTTCGTAGTGTACAAACTAGTACATAAGAAAAAATCTTACCAGCAGAAAGCCATTAGATGAGTTTCATTTTACAACATGAAGCGGACGAGCTGCACTAAATAAGCATACACCACAAACGCTGCAATTTTATAAAGTACAGCAATACTCATAACCGAGCCACCGACAACTAAAAGCTGGAGTAATATTGCGGCAACCACAGCACAGCCTAAAATCAGCAACCAGTAGTATTTTTGCTTTAAGAGCAGCAGCGATACCACCAATGCTGCAATGGCTAAATACAGCCCTTTCATGGCGCCGAAAGTTTCCGAAACCGGAGAGGTTACCACGCCAAATCCAAATATGAATGACGCCATAATAACCACCAACGCCGCAATAAAAATCATAAAACAAGTTTGTCTTGACATTATTTTACCTTTCTAAAAACTAGTAACTGCGTGCGTAAATCACATCTAAAGTTGCGTCCTTACCTGTCAATAAACATTTACTAGTGGTTCCGCTTTGGTCAAACGGAATGCAGCGGATAGTGATTTTCATCGCTTTCAGCAATTCTTCGGTTGCCGGATCGGCGCACCATTTACCACGCACGAATGCAACCTTGCCTTGCTTGCCGTCCTCAATCCACTCATTGCTGTTGGCAAAATAAGCAGCAAATTCTTCTGGAGTTTTAATATCGGTGCGGATATTTTGTTCCAAACGTTCTTTAGCACGCTTAAACATTTCATTTTGCAAAAATTCCAAACGCTCACTGACAGATGCAACAAATTCTTCGGTTTTCAGAATTTTTTTACCTTCCGGCTGACCGAAGAAAATACGCTCTTTAATCATCAGACCGCCGTTTTCAATATCGCGGGCGCCGATTTCGCAAACCATAGGCGCGCCTTTGCGAACCCACTCCCAAACTTTATCCACACCGGATTTGTCGCGGGAATCAATTTTGGTGCGCAGTCTTTCGCCGAACGCAGTTTTATTTTTCAGCTGAGCTTGGATATTTTCTATATACGCCATAATTTTAGCAGCATCGTCATTCTTTTTAATCAACGGAATAAAGATAATTTGATACGGCGCAATTCTCGGCGGAACCACCATTCCCTCATCGTCGGCATGCGACATAATCACACCGCCGATTAAGCGGGTGGAAACACCCCAAGAAGTGGTGTAAGCATACTCTTGCTCATTGTTCTGATTAACAAATTTAATATCCGCCGACTTGGCAAAATTCTGCCCCAAAAAGTGCGAGGTTCCGGCTTGCAGAGCTTTGCCGTCCTGCATCATAGCTTCAATACAATATGTATCAACCGCCCCCGGGAATTTTTCGTGTTCCGGCTTGCGTCCGGCAATCACCGGCATAGCCAAAACATCTTCGGAAACTTCTTTATATACGCCCAGCATTTTGGTTGTTTCCGCTTCTGCCTCTTTCGCTGTGGCGTGAACGGTATGTCCCTCTTGCCACAAAAATTCACGAGTGCGCAAAAACAAACGCGGACGCATTTCCCAACGCACCACATTCGCCCATTGATTCAGCAAAATCGGTAAGTCGCGGTACGATTTCACCCATTTAGAAAACGAGTCAGCAATAATTGTTTCACTGGTTGGGCGCACAATTAAAGGCTCGTCCAATTCGGAAGCAGGCTTTAATTTGCCGTCTTCATTAACCAAACGAGAGTGCGTCACCACCGCCATTTCTTTGGCAAAGCCCTCAACGTGATCAGCCTCTTTTTGAAAGAAAGAAAGCGGAATAAACAGCGGAAAATAGTAGTTTTCGTGACCAGTTTCCTTAAAACGGTAATCCATTTCGTGCTGAATGCGTTCCCAAATTCCATACCCCCAAGATTTAATGACCATACACCCCGGAGAAACGGAATTTTCCGCCATATCGGCTTCGGCAACCACACTTTGATACCATTCCGGATAATTTTGTTTACGACTGTTTTTTAAGGCCATTTATTTTCTCCTATCTCAATTCACCGCCGGTCTTTTTACCGACTTCCGCTATAACTTTATTCATCAAATTTTCAATATCTTTATCGGTAAAGGTTTGTTCCACCGGCTGGAATGTCAAACCTACAGCCACGGATTTTTTCCCCTCCGGCATATTTTCGCCTTCGTAAACGTCAAACACCCGCACATCGGTAATGTGATTGCGGTCGGCGTTTTTAGCGGCAGCCATAATGGAAGCGGCGCTAACCGACTTGTCAACTACAAAGGCCAAATCCTTATCTACTGGCTGAAATTGCGACAATTCCAGTTTTTTGCGAGCCTTACCCTGTGAGTTGCGCGGCAACGGAATATTATCCAAATTTACTTCAAAAGCCACCACGCGGGTTTTAATATCCAACGCTTTCAAAACCGCCGGATGAATCTCGCCGAAATAAGCCAGCACATTTTTGCCCAAACGCAAAGTTCCAGAACGCCCTGGGTGATAATATGACGGTGCGTCCAAAGTGATTTGCGGATTTTCAAACGGACCTTTAGCCGCAGCAATCACTGCCAAAGCATCGGATTTAGCGTCAAAAACATCATAATCGCGGTTGCTGTGTGTCCAATCTTTTTTAGAAGTTTGACCACAGCGTACGCCGCTGGCTGCCATAATTTGCTCCTGCGGGTGGCGTCCGTAAAATTCCGGCCCCACTTCAAACAAAGCAACATTGGCGTAACCGCGGGCAATATTGTTTTTAACCGCTGTCAGCAAGTTAGGCAAAATCGACGGACGCATTTCATTCAGCTCTTTGGCAATCGGGTTAGCCAAAATAATTGCCTCATGACCTTTACGGAAATATTGTGCCAAATCACTGTCGGCAAAGCTCCAGGTCACGGTTTCATACATACCGCGCGAAGCCAGCTCGTGCTTTACGATTAAAGCGTTATGCTGTGCCGGAGACAAAGTTTCTTTCGGGAATTTATCATGCGGCAAAGAAACGGCTGGAATCTCGTCCAAACCAATCATGCGCACCACTTCTTCCACTAAATCATGCTCGCCCTCAATATCACCGCGCCAGCTTGGCGAAACCGCCTTGATTTTACCGTTTTCCAAAGAAGTTTCAAAGCCCAGTTTATTCAAAATCTCCATAGATTTTTCAGCGCTTACCGGCATACCGATTAAGGTTTCCAAACGCTCCGGACGCAAATAAGCCACTTGCGGTTTGCAATCTTCCGAACCAACCACGGTCAATTCCGAAGCCTCGCCGCCGCAGATGCTTAAAATCATGGCTGTAGCATAATCCGAGCCGCTGATGTTGGATTTAGGATCAACCCAGCGTTCATAACGATAGCGGGAATCCGAATCAATCTGCAGATGACGTCCGGTGCAGGCAATGCATTCCGGCTTAAACAGAGCGCATTCCAGCAAAACATTGGTAGTATCGTCCGAGCAGCCCTTAGCCAAACCGCCCATAATTCCGCCCAAGCATTGCACACCCTCTGCGTCGCAAATTCCTAAGGCTTTATCATTCAGAACATATTCTTTTTCATTCAGCGCGGTAAATTTTTCGCCGTCTTTAGCCATGCGGATTACTAAATCGCCTTTCAGCTTGTCCGCGTCAAAAACGTGCAGCGGACGCGCCAAATCATAATTGATGTAGTTGGTCACATCTACCAATGGTGAAATTGAGTGTAAACCGATAGCGTTCAGGCGGTCTTTCATCCACTTCGGCGTTTCGGCTTTATTATTCACATTGCGGATATAGCGCGCGGTGTAAGTCGGACATTCCGCCGGACATTCCACCGTAACTTTTATCGGATTAGCGAATTTCGCCGGAGTTTTAACAATATTCAACGGCTTCAGCTTACCCAATCCGGCTGCGGCCAAATCACGGGCAATACCGCGCACACCCAAGCATTCGGCACGGTTCGGCGTGATAGAAACTTCAATCACCGGATCAATAGCCAAAACTTCTGCCGCCGGACTGCCGATTTGCGTATCCGCAGGCAATTCGATAATTTCGCTATGGTCGGTGCCGATACCCAGTTCATCAACGGCGCACATCATACCACAGCTTTCCACACCACGGATTTTCGCCGGTTTCAAACGTTCGTTAAACAGCGGGATAAGCGTTCCTTCCGGCGCGAAAATACCGATTAAGCCCTCGCGCACATTCGGCGCGCCGCACACTACTTGATATTTATGAGTTCCATCGTTCACGCACAAAACGTGCAAATGGTCGGAATCCGGATGATTTTTCACGCTATCCAAACGCGCGGTGATAAAGCCGTTTAAATTAGCGGCAGGATTATAAACTTCCTCCACTTCCAAACCGATACGGGTCAGAGTTTCGCTGATTTCTTCCAAAGAAGCTGTGGTGTCTAAATGCTCTTTGAGCCAGGACAAAGTAAATTTCATCGTGCAAGTCCTCCATTGTTGCTTAATCCGCCGGTCATAGAAGAAAAGTCAAGCGGCGTGAAACCATAGTGTTTGAGCCAACGAACATCAGATTCAAAGAATGTCCGCAAATCCGGAATACCATATTTCAGCATAGCCAGACGGTCAATACCCAAGCCAAAAGCAAAGCCTTGATATTCGTTCGGGTCAATGCCGCCGGCTTTCAAAACATTCGGGTGCACCATACCGCAGCCCAAGACTTCCAGCCAATCAGTCCCCGCGCCTATTTTCAGTTCGTTTTTAGTTTTCAGACAGCCGATATCCATTTCCGCCGAAGGTTCGGTAAACGGGAAATATGACGGGCGATAGCGCACCGGCAGGTCATCAAGTTCAAAAAAGGCCTTCATAAAATCATACAGGCAGCCTTTAAGATGCGCCATTGTGATGTTTTTATCAATTACCAAACCCTCAACCTGATGAAACATCGGGGTATGAGTGGCGTCATAGTCCGAGCGATAGGTGCGCCCCGGAGCAATAATGCGGATTGGCGGCTGCTGCTTTTCCATGGTGCGGATTTGCATTCCAGAAGTATGGGTGCGGATAACGTATGCCGTATCCATATCAAACGGTTCCTCAGGGTTGCTGCTGAGGTAGAATGTATCCTGCATTTGGCGCGCCGGATGGTTTGCCGGCATATTCAAAGCGTTAAAGTTATGGAATTGGTCTTCAATATCCGGACCATTCGCCACTTCAAAGCCCATTTCGCCGAAAATAGCGACAACTTCTTCATAAATTTTGGACACAGGGTGAATACGTCCTTGTGTTTCCGGACGAACCGGCAATGTGACATCAATCGTTTCGCTGGCTAATTTTTCGTTTAAGGCTTTTTCTTCCAACACGGCTTTTTGCGCGGTGATGGCGTTATCAATTTCGGTTTTAACCACATTCAAAGCCTTGCCGGCAGCGATTTTATCTTCTAAAGGCAATGCGCCCAAGCCTTTCATCTGTTCGGTCAATTTGCCTTTTTTACCCAAAACAGCCACGCGAATATCATCCAATTCTTTCAAATTCGCAGCCGCCTTGATTTTGCTCAGGGTATCGTTTTTTAATTCTTCTAAATTTTCCATTATTTGCAACCTTAGTTTTTTAAAACATAAAAAAGAGTCCGCCTCGGGACTGCCCTTTAGCCAACTCTTTTTTATTTTTTTACTTTGTATCTATTTTATTTCTTAAGAGCCGCTTTGGCAGTTTCTACCAACTTAGCAAATGCTTGGGGCTCCTTCAAAGCGATATCAGCAAGAACTTTACGATCAAGTTCAACACCGGCTTTAATCAGCCCGCTGATAAATCGAGAATAAGTCATATCATGGATACGTGTAGCAGCGTTGATACGTTGAATCCACAAAGAGCGGAAACTTCTTTTCTTTGCTTTTCTGTCACGGTAAGCATATTGCAAACCTTTTTCAACTTTTTCAACAGCAACTCTGAATACATTTTTATTACGGCCTCTATAACCTTTAGCCATATCCAAAATTTTTTTATGGCGAGCGTGAGCCGTTAAACCTCTTTTAACACGAGACATATCCTATCCTCCCCTAAATAAACGGTAAAAACTTTTTAACAAACTTGTTGGCAGCTGCAATAATAACAGAGCCGCGAGCCTGTCTTTTCATTTTCTTTGGTTTGTTGAAGAGAAGGTGTCTCTTGAACGAATGGTTTCTTTTCAATTTGCCGGTGCCAGTAACGCCGAAACGCTTAGCAGCGGCTCTTTTAGTTTTCAATTTAGGCATTTTATTCCCTTTCAATAAACTGGAATTAAACAACAAGCTGTCAGGCATGCCAATTCGCCCGAACAACTCAGACAAAAAGCTTTATACCGCAAATAATTTTTAAATTCAAGTGTTTTCTTTGCATAAAATAAGAGAAATGTGGCTTATTGATATATAATTTTGACATTTTCCATTGAAAAAATGTAACAGCCTTCATACGGAATCTATGCTGCCTTATGCTTCGGACAGCAAACTGACGATTTATGCCCGCACCGAAGACAATGTTCCGGAATCGTGGGGAAATGCAGACAAAAACATCTTGTGCATTCAATGGCATCCCGAAGATTTTGCCGCCAACGGCGATATTTCTATGCAGCGGATTTATAACTGGCTGTCGCAGCAGGCGCAAAATTATAAAATAAAAATTGAAAAAACTTTCTAATTCTTTCGATAAATTTAAATAGACCCTTCATTACAGATTGTGTAATAAAGGGTCTACTTTTAGTTTAGGCACTGGCTTTTAATGTCTGATGAGTTTTATAAACTTATCATAAATACTCTGGACTAACACATAAACCATTGGAATGATAAACAAACCGCCGAGTGTGCCGATAAGCATTCCATAAAATACCGGAACGCCGATAGCTTGACGGCTGGCCGCGGCCGCGCCTCCGGCTATCACCATTGGAAACACGCCCAAAATAAAGGCTGAAGCAGTCATCAGCACCGCGCGGAAACGTTCACGCAAACCGCGTACTGCCGCGTTAACCAAGGTTGCGCCTTTGACTCGTTCATCTCGGGCAAATTCCACAATCAGAATAGCGTTTTTACTCGCCATACCCACCAGCAAAATAATTCCCAACTGAGAATAAATGCTAAGCGGCATACCGCTGAAAAACAGCCCCAACATAGCGCCGCTTACGGCAACAGACAAAGAAAGCAGCACCGGAATCGGAATAATAAAGCTTTCGTATTGCGCCACCAAAAACAGATAGGCAAAAGTCAGTGACAACAGCAGCAAATAACCGATTTGTCCGTTTGTTGTTTTTTCCTGATAGCTCATAGTTGACCATTCAATAGCAAAACCCTTCGGCAGGCTGCTAATCAGTTTTTCAACCGCCGCCATAGCATCGCCGGTTGAAGACCCAGGTTTCTGCACCGCCGTGATAGAAGCCGCCGGATATTGATTATAGCGTTCAACCACACGCGGAGCCAAAACTTTGTGTAAATCCACCAAACCGCGCAGCGGCACCATACGCCCCAGATTGTTCTGCACATAAAGTTCGTTGATGTTGTCAATGTTATCGCGGTATTTCCAATCGGACTGAATCATCACTTTATTAACTTGTGTACCTAGATTGATATCATTAACATAAGCCGAACCCAAATAAGTTTCCAAAGTAGAAAAAATCTTGCTCATCGGAACTTTCATAGTTTCGGCCTTCACGCGGTCAATATCCAAAAATATATTCGGTGTTTTGGCGTTGAATGTGGTATAGGCATAAGCCACTTCCGGCAGCTGGTTGATTTTGCCTAAAAAGCTTTGCAAAGCCGCGTCAAGTTTTTGATAGTCCATCGTTTGGCGGGACTGTAAACGAATATCCAAACCATTTGCCGTACCCAACCCCGGAATTGCCGGCATTTCGAAAAACTGAAATTCAGCTTCCGGAAATTGCTGCATTTTTGCCCGCAGACGATTCAGGATATTGGTTGAATATTGTTCAGGACGCTTGCGCTCTTCCCAAGGTTTCAGAACGATAAACGACATAGAAACGTTTTCACCTCTGCCGCCCATAAGTGAAAAGCCGATAACATCTGAAACGTTGTCAACGTCTTTTTCTTCGCGGATTAAAGCTCCAACCTTTTCAATCAGCGACATTGTACGCAGTTTGGAAGCCCCTTCCGGCAGCTGCATGCTCATTACCAATACACCTTGGTCTTCATCAGGAATAAACGAGGTTTGCGCGGTAGCAAACAAAATTCCGACCAAACCGAACAGCAATACCATAATTGCGAACACAACCTTCAATTTTTTCGCCAAAAACGACACGGTGCGGGCATAAAAATGTATCACTTTGTTAATCGTTTTATTAACTTTGTACCAAAAGCCGGAAGTGCGCGGCTTGATATTTTTAATCAGCAGCGAGCAAAGCGCCGGCGACAAAGTTAAAGCGTTTAATAATGAAAACATAATTGCCGTAGCGATAGTAACAGAAAATTGCTGATAAATTTTACCGACAATACCGCCTAAAAAGCCGACAGGCACAAAAATAGCCAGCAGCACGCACGAGGTTGCAACCAGCGCGCCGGTTATCTCGCTCATAGCCTTCATGGTTGCATCTTTGGCGTTCAGTTTTTCATTTTGCATCAAAAACACCACGCGTTCCACCACCACAATAGCGTCGTCAACTACCGCGCCGATAGCCAGCAGCATAGCAAACAGCGTAAACATATTGATGCTGTAGCCAAGAGCCAAAATCACGGCGAATGTTCCCAAAATGGAAACCGGAATTGTTAAAGTCGGAATGAGTGTAGAATAAAAATCTTGTAAAAAGAAATAGCAAACGCCGACTACCAATAACAAGGTTAAAAACAGCGTAAACACCACTTCTTCCACAGAAGCGTCAACATACTTTGTGGAATCGTAAGAAATGCCGTAGGTTAAACCTTGCGGAAAAAAAGCTTCCGCTTCGTGCAAAGCCTGTTTGACCGCTTTCATCGTTTCCAGCGCATTAGCACCTGAAGAAAGGCTTAATGACACTGGCACCGCACTTTTGCCGTTATACAGACCGGAGGTAGCGTACGTTTCCTGTCCCAATTCCACCGCTGCCACATCTTTTAAGCGCACCAATCCGCCTTGTTCTGCCGTACGAACAATAATTTCTTCAAATTCTTCAACTGTTGACATACGTCCTTGAGTTTGCAAAGTGTAAACCATCGGATTGCTGCCGCCTGTCGGAGCCGCTCCGACTTTACCCAAAGTTGGCTGATAGTTTTGACCGGAAATCGCGCTGTAAACTTCATCGGCGGTAATTTGCAAAGCCGCCATTTTATCGGCGTTCAGCCATATGCGCATACTAAGCTGCGCCGAATAAACATCAACACTGCCCACACCTTGAATTTTTGCCAGCATACGCTGAATATTGTTGTAAACATAATCGGCAATCTGCTTTTCATCTAAGGAATCATCAGGCGATGAAAAAACAATATAGCCCAAAATATTGGAAGATTCACGCTGTACGGAAATTCCCTGACGCGAAACTTCTTCCGGAATTTTAGAAGTTGCCTGCTGGACGCGGTTTTGCACCTTTACTTGCGCCATATCCGGATCCACGCCGGTTTTGAAGGTGACAGTCAATTTATATGACGAATCCTCAGATGAAGAGTCCATATAAATCATATCTTCAACACCGTTGATTTCATCTTCCAGCGGAATACCTATTGTTTTGGCAATCACATCTGCGCTGGCACCTGGGTATGAGGCGCTGACGGTGATTTGCGGCGGAGTAACTTCCGGATACAGAGCTACTGGCAAGTTAAACAGCGCCAAAATTCCAACCAACACAATCAAAATGGAAATAACAAACGAAAAACGCGGACGTTTAATAAAAAATGCTGAAAACATCAATACCTCCTACTTTCCGGCGCTGACAAAAATCGGATTAACTTCGGCGCCGTCGCGAACTTTCTGCAAGCCTTGCACAATCACCTTATCGCCATTATCCAAACCGGAAAGCACAACTTGCTGGTCATCAACAACATCTCCGAGCTGAATATATTTTTGCTTAACAGCATATTTGCCGTCTGCCTCGCTCACAGTCATCACGTAAGTGCCGTTAGCATCTTCCGAAAGGGCTACTTGTGGAACCAGCAACGCCATTTCACGGGAGGTAAAACGAATATTTATATCCACATAGTTCCCCGGAACTAGCAAATCAGAATTGTTTTCGGCGTCCAAATAAACCGGAATGGTTGCGGTATCGCTGTTTACTTCGTTGCTGAAAAACAGGTTCTGCGCTTTTTCGGTTTGAATTTCCCCGTTTGGCAGAACAATATCCACAAAAACATCTTGCGCGTTTTTCAACTTATCTAAAAACACCGAACGCTCTTTATCGGTTACTGAAAAAGCCACCCGAACCGGATTCATTTGCACCACACGAGCCAAAGTCTGACTGTTGGCATTAACCAAATTGCCCTCGGTTATAAAGGCTTTGCCGATAACACCGTCAATCGGAGCTTTTACCTCGGTATATTCCAAATTCAAACGCGCCAAATCCTCTTGCGCTTCAGCGTTTTTCAAATTGCTTTCTGCTACTTCCAATTCTTTGTCAGATATAAATTTTTTCTGATGCAGTTCCTGCAGGCGTTTATAATCCGAAGCCTGCTGTTTTACCGTGGCTTCAGCCGCTTTTAAGTTATCACGGTAGCGGCGTTGTTCAATAACAAACAACACATCGCCTTTTTTAACCTGTGAGCCGTTTTCAAACAAAATTTTTTCTATATAGCCAGATACCTGCGGCACAATATCAACACTGTTAATTGCCTCAACATTGGCAATATATTTCTTTTTTGCCGACACGTCTTTCTGCCCCAACTCGGCAACTTGCACCGAGGGAGTTTCCATTCCCCATTCCATATTGCCGGACGGAGAAAACCGATTGTTCAAATACCAGCCCAGCGCCACAAAACATAGTGCGTAAAAGGTGTTGAGATAAATATGTCTGCTTTTGATTTTTTTAACTTTCATTTTATTCCTCTGTTTAATTTTTTAAATTCGGCTAAAAATAAAAATTAAAAAATTTTAAAGCAAGACTAAAAAAGCTTGTGTAACTTTTCTAATGATTTTTAGGAGTTTGGATTAAAATAGCTACTTTAGTGCCTGTTGGTAATTTGTTATTAAGCAGCACATATTCTTCACCCTTGTTGATATTAAGGCAATCCAATACATTGGAGCTATTAACCATATACATAAGCGCATTATTTCCCTGTTCAAACTGATAAACAGAATGCCATTTTTTGAGCCAGCGCGAAACTGTTTGCGGAGTAACTCCGACTAAATTTGCAATCTGCCGCATAGAAAGTCCGGCTGCGTATAAATCGTGCGTCATCAGCTTTTGAAAGATAGATTTTCCGTGTGGGGACTCTTTAGTGAACTGATAGCCGCATTGTCTGCATTTATAGCGCTGTACGCCAAACACCCTGCCATTTTTCACACAGTCTTCCGCTCCGCATTTTATACATTTTGCCATACTGTTTTCTCCCTTATTATATATAGTATAAGGCAAAAATTTTTAATAATCATTAAAAAAGTTACATTATTTATTTTTTAAGCCTAAAATTTTCTTGGCTGAACCGCTAATTCTTAAATATTATTTTAACACTTTAGCGCTATGCTGGCAAAAAATGGTTTTATAAAGAGGAAAAATGACTAAATTTTATAAAATATGCGCTTTAATTGCTGGTCTTGCTGCTTTAACTTCATGCGTTGAGCTAATGGAAGACCCGAAACCTCGCCCGCGGCTAAAAAAGCCAGTATCGGCTCAAGTTGAAACACCAGCGGCGCAGCAGACCAAAGACCCATTTGAATATACGCCGCCGCAGCCTAGCGAACTTGCCTACACGCAGTCTTCCGGATATTATAGTGACAGCTACAACAACTATGCTTATGACGCTTATCCAAACTGCGGAGAAGAAACCATGGTGGTGGTCTATGACGATGCTGGAGCTTATCAGGTTCCGGGCTGCGTAATGCAAGAAAATGCACAGTTTCCAATCCCGCAGGAAGAAACCGCACCTGAAGATGAAGAAGAAATAAACCCCGATGATATTGAAGGCGAATTTCCAAGCGTAGAAAATAACAAATACCATAAAAAACAAATTGTTATGCAAAATTTGCAAACTCGAGTTATCGCTTATTGCCGTGGCGATGACGATGCCATGGAAGAATGTGTAAAACGACTTGAATGCGCTGGCTATACCCAGCTTAGAAATGTTCCAACCATGCCGGCAAAATATGACTTGCTGCGCAAAGGCTCCTATCCGACACGCCGTTGGAGAGAAGGCGAAAACGTCCCAAGATGGTAGGAGAATTGAATGCAGGCGCACGTTAACACCATAGCCTTTAACGGATTAGACACGCTGGATGTGGATTTGCAGTTACAAATCTCTTCCGGCATTCCGGCTTTTAATATTGTTGGTTTGCCTGATAAAACCATTGCCGAAAGCAAAGAGCGCGTGCGTGCGGCACTAACTTCCATCGGTATGGAGCTGCCTGCCAAGCGTATAATCATCAATTTAGCTCCTGCGGATTTATTAAAAGAAGGCTCGCATTTTGACTTACCGATAGCCTTGGCGATTTTAGCAGGTTTAGGCGTTGTTCCTACCGACGAAATAAACGATTATATTGTTATCGGCGAGCTTGGCTTAGATGGTGCAATTATGCCGGTAAACGGAGTTTTACCAGTGGCGATACATGCCAACCGCCGACATAAAGGCTTGGTTTGTCCTGAAACAGAAGGCAGCGAGGCGGTTTGGTCAGGCTTAAAAGATATTGTCGCCGCACCAAGTCTGCTTTCGCTGATTAACCATTTTAAAGGCGTGCAGCAGCTGCCGAAACCAGTGGCACGACAAAAGAAAAATAAAACTTCAACTCTTGATATGTCTGATGTCAAAGGACAAGAAACGGCAAAACGAGCTTTGGAAATTGCAGCCGCTGGTGCGCACAATATGCTAATGGTCGGCACTCCAGGAGCTGGAAAGTCTATGCTTGCTTCTCGCCTGACCACAATTTTGCCGCCGCTCACCACCGAAGAAGCTTTGGAAACCTGTATGATTCATTCCATTGCTGGCGAGCTGAAAAATGGTGAAATCAGTTTTGAACGCCCGTACCGCGACCCGCACCATAATGCCTCTACTCCAGCGCTTATCGGCGGCGGGCGCAAGGGTGTTCCAGGGGAAATTTCTTTGGCTCATAACGGCGTGCTGTTTCTAGACGAGTTGCCGGAATTTAACCGCGCCACTTTGGAAGCTCTGCGCCAGCCGATTGAAACCGGTTATGTCAGCATTTCCCGCGTTAACTGCCACACACAGTATCCGGCTAATTTTCAGCTGATTGCAGCGATGAACCCTTGCCGCTGTGGCTATTTAGGCTGCCAAGGTCAGGAATGCTCGCGTGCCCCAAAATGCGCTGAAGAGTATCAATCGCGGATTTCTGGTCCGTTAATGGATAGGTTTGATATTCATATTCAGGTGCCGCCAGTCAGCCCGTGGGAAATGTCCGAAGTCAAAAAAGGCGAAAGCTCGGCAACTATCCGCGAAAGAGTGATTATTGCTCGAAAAATTCAGGAAGAGCGCTTTAAAAAACTTGGCTATCCAACGTTGCACACCAATTCGCAGCTGAAAGGCGATTTGCTGGAAGATGTAACCAAACTTGACGCCGAAACGCAAAAAATGCTGATTGCCTTTGCCGATAAAATGAAAATGTCGGCAAGAGCATATCACCGAACCTTAAAACTTGCCCGCACGATTGCGGACTTGCAAAATGAACAAAAAGTGTCTAAAGTACACGTAGCTGAGGCATTGTCATATCGCTATGTCATGCCGTCTAAACAGGTATAGGAGAACAAACTTATGAAAAAATCTCGCAAAATAGCATATATATTTGCCGCAACAGCCGGAATCAGTCTGCTTAGCGCCGCGGCAATCGCTGCTGGTTACGGAAACGGAGTTTCTTCGGTCAGCGCTCCGCAAAATGACAGGGACGGCAGTTTATTCCCCGGCGGCGCCTGCACCAACTGCGACACTAAAGACAAAGACGGAAGTTTATTTCCGGGTGGACCTTGCGTTTCTTGTACCAAGGACGGCAGCTTATTCCCTGGACCTTGCAAAAAATGCGCTGAACGTCAGCCGGAAAGAATAAAAATCAAAAACTATGTTCCGTATACGCCAGTTGTTTATGACGCTGTGGCTCGCAACTGCTGCCAAATGGCTCCGCTTTCGTTGGCGCATGTAGATTTCCGCATCAAAAACAACGGCGACGAACCATATCGCACCAAGCTCGGCAACTACCGCTTCCGTATTTTCGGCTGCCGCCGTTTTGATAAAGAAGCCATGCTGAACAAAGGACGCGTTTTGGAAAAGAACATTGCTTTTAATTCAGTGTTTGAAGACGTAGTCGGCGATTGCTACAAAGTTTTGCCAATGCCGCACGACTTGTGTCTTGACAATGGCACGGCGCAAATTCCGGAATATGTTTTGACGGCGGAAATCACCGACTACTTTATGAACATCTGTGATGAATACAGCTGGGATAAGTCACAGAAAAATAACGCCCGCAACGGTTCTTCTGAAATCACCGTCGTATGGCGCTTAATGGATTTAACTCAAACCAAAATGTTTTGGAAAGGCGAAAGCACTGGTTACGGCGAATTGGATGAAGGCGAAGCCAACGGCGAAATTAAGCTGATTGAGCGTGCTTTTGCCGATGCCGCAGGCAACTTGCGCAACTTACCTGGATTTGAAGAAAGACTTTCCACCCGCTTAACCGCACAGGAACTCGCCGAACAGCGTGCCGCTTTGGTTGAAGAAGAACGCGCTTTGAATCCGGCAAAATGCGGATACCGCCAAGAATATCAGTGCATGACCAACTGCCAAATTGGCAGACCAGGCTTTGACCCGATGCAGTGTCAGCCTTGCCAGCCGTGCATGTGCCCAGGAGCCCAAGCCCCGATGACCATGGTTCCGGCATATGATGACGCTGGTATGGTTACTCCTGTACCAACCGCAGAAATTGTTGAAGACAGCGGATATAACGCCTATGGCTGCGCTCCGTGCATGGCAGAACCGGCGCCGGAAATTGTCGAAGACGGCGGAGTTATTGAAAACGGCGTGGTTGTTAACGATGTAATTGAAGAAAGCGGCGATGTTAACAGCACCTATGACATTATCAATTCCTGTATAGACGAAAACGGCAACGTTAAGTCGGACGGCATGTGTCAGGTTGTAGACGATACTTGGGTAGACACTGGCGATGTAAAGGCGCTGGACAAGTTCTGCGTTAACGCCACCGACCCGTGCAAGCAACTGTCGCCGGAAACAATTTATCGCCTGCGCTCATCCATTGTGCAAATAGAAAGCTCTAACGGACGCAAAGGCGCCGGCTTGCTGATTTCTGACCGCTTTATTCTGACTTCGGCAGATTTGGTTGACCGCAAAGATAACAACAACGACATCACTACTGTTCGCAATGACAAGCTGAAAGCGCATGCGGTTCGTATCAATCCGGTAAAGAACACGGCTTTGCTGATGCTGGAAACCAGCACCAAATATACGCCGCTGGCGTTGAACTTGAATCTACCTGAAGTAGGTCACAACGGTTTTTTAACCTTAGGCTTGCTAGATGTAAAAGACTTTAAAGACGGTGAAGACTATTTGGAAAACAGCGCGCGTGTTGAAGGCTATCGTTACAGCGAAGCCAAAGGTGCCGAAATTTTGGCTAATACCTTTGTGCAGAATGTAACTGTCGGCGGAGCGCTTATCTATAAAGATTGCACCATCAACGGCATGGCTCCGAGCGGAGTAAAAACCAACGACGGATTGGATATATTTATTCCGACCGAAACAGCTTTGAGAAGCCTTGGCATCAGCATCTGCGGTCATGAATACACCGAGGAAAGCCCTTGGCAGCAGACAATTTATAAACCGGTTACTTCACAAATTAAAAATGTGCAAAAAGCACCGGAAGTAATGAAGGAAAAAGACCGTAAATAATTATAAAAGTCAGGAAACGGCTCTGTCTAAGGGCTGTTTCTTGCTTATTTTAGAGGAAGAGACAAATGCAGAATATAGTGGAAAAAGGTCGTTCCATGATTGAAATGCTCGGCGTTTTAGCAATCATCGGCGTGCTGTCTGTCGGCGGTTTACGAATTGTCGGTCAATTTCAATCTAATCTGAAATCGGCGCAAATGGTTAATGATTTCGCTGATTTTGTTCGTATGAGTAGGAAATTAGCCTGCCAGTTTGATGAAGGATACGACACAAGTCCGAGTGGTTACGGAATAATGGTTCGCCAAGGTAAAGCCTATCCAAGTCACTTTGAAATAAAAGCCGGAAGCGGTAGCTTTTACGGTGTAAATAACATCGCCTATTATGTAACAGCCGATGCAAATTATCCGAAAAAACTTGAATACAGTGTCAGCAATCTCTCTGAAAACGATTGCATTCGTTTGGCAACAACTGATTTTGGACAAACTTCCAAAACAGGATTTGTAAGCTTTTTTATAAATGCGTCTAAAGATAAAAAAGCTATAGCAGGTACTTCTTCATACCCAATGACATTAAGTGAAGCCACGGATTTATGTTCTAGAAAAACCGGAAATGCTTTAACATTTGAATATACGGGCTGTATTTAAAATTCTAAATAAGGAGACAAATAATGAAAACAAATGAAAATGGTCGGTCAATGATTGAAATGCTGGGCGTGCTCGCCATCATCGGCGTTTTAAGCGTCGGCGGATTCAGTCTTGTAAACAAAATGCACAACTCTTATGAAGCCAACCAAGTAATCGAAACAGCCGGTGAACTTGCCAGCAAAGCTAGAACCATGGCGCGGGAATATGAAGAAGATAAAGACAGTGCCAAAGCTTCAATGAATAGTTATCTATGTAAAGCCAAAGCCGTGCCGGATATTTTCTTGTCTGAAGAATTCGGCGACTGCGCGAGCATGCTTGGCGCTAACGGCGTCACCTATAATGTGGAATATATCGGCGACAAAGTAAAATATGCAGTGCAAATTGAAGGCGCTACCGAAGAAATGTGCGTGCAAATTGTTACCACCAACTGGGGCACCCCTGGTTCCAGCGGATTTATGGGCTTGTCCGTGGGCGGTGATGTAAAAGCTGTAAACACTGGTACCGCCTCCGCCACCATTGCCCTTGTCGGCAACAAAGACCACCCTGCCCCAATGGGAATCGGTGCTGCGGCAAGCGCTTGCTCGGAAGACGGACTAACCATTAACTTGTCATTCAGATAATCCAACAAAAGCGAGGCAGCATGCTCAAATTAAAACACATTCCGGTTCAATCGTTTGGCGAAAACATCGCCTATATAAACAAAAACTGCACTCTTTATAAAGTTGATGATTTATACAAAGCCACCCGTTTGGAAATTCACAAAGGCAGCAAAACCATTTACGCCTTTTTGCAAATCGTTAACAAAAATGATGTGTTGGATGTGGACGAAATCGGGCTGAACACCGACGCTTTTAATAACTTAAATATGTCGGAAGGCACAGAGGTTCATGTCAGCTTGGCAGCACCGTCTTCAAGCAGCCGCGCCCTCCACCGCAAAATTTTGGGCGAAGTTCTGTCTTCCGGTGATTATGCCGCCATTATCAACGACATAGCCGCCGGACGCTATTCCAAAATGGATATGGCGGCGTTTTTGGTGGCGTGCTCCTCTTCTATGAGTTCAACCGAACTGGTGTCGTTGACCGAAGCCCTTGTTGCAAAAAAAGTGCTGCATTGGGACGAAAAAAGTATGGTTGTTGACCAGCATTGTCTTGGCGGCGTGCCGGCGGATAAAACCGATTTGATTATTTTAGCGATTGTTTCCGCCTATGGCTTGCCAATTGCCAAACCAGCCATTCGTTCGCTGACCTCCTGCGCAGGTGTTGCCGATACTATGGGGGTGCTGGCTAATGTTGACTTTAACGCGGCGAAATTTCAAAAACTGGTGCGGGCAAACAACGGTGCGCTGGTCGACTATGATTCTATGGAAGAAACTAAGGTCCACCATTTGCTGCACGATGTGCGCAGCCAGCTTGGCATAAATCAAAATGAGCTGGTGCTGGCGTCCATTATCGCCATGATGATTTCTTGCGGCGTCAGTCATTTGGTGCTGGATATTCCGGTTGGTGCAAATGCGCGCGTACGTTCCACTAACGAAGCTATCCGCATTCGCAAGCAAGTGGAATATATCGGCGATATGCTCGGACTTTCTATCGACGCTGTGGTAACCGACGGCAGCGAACCCATCGGCAACGGCGTGGGTGCGGTTTTAGAAGCCCGCGATGTGCTGCAGGTTTTGCATAATGACGCCGCCGCTCCGATAGATTTGAAAGAAAAATCTCTATTTTTAGCTGGTCGGGTTCTAGAGTTTGACCCGCAGCTGCGCGGCGGACAAGGCTATGCCGCGGCAAAAGAAATATTGGAAAGCGGACGCGCGCTTGCCGCGTTTGAAAAAATTGTCAACGCCCAAGGCGCTAAACCAACGGCGGTGCTGGGGCAATATGTGCGTGATGTGGTTGCTCCTTATGACGGTATAATCAGCGGTATAAATAATACAACCATCAACAAAATCGGTGTTTATGCCGGTGCCACGCAATGCCTTGGTTCGGGGCTGGATTTGAAAAAGAAAACCGGCGACCGCGTAAAAGCCGGTGAAGTGCTGTATACAATTTATTCTTGCAACACCGCCGATTTTGATGTTGTCTCCCAGCTGGTAGAAATTGACAGCGGCTATTCAATAGAAATGTAAACTTCTGCAAACAATCTTCTCACACAAAATAAGTCAAAACATCTTAGTTTTGACTTATTTTTTATTTCAACTGCCCCGCTCAAAATATTATGCAGCCAAACTACCTTCAAAAAGATTTGCGGACAACAAGCAAAGCCGTACTCATTAAAAACAAGCACATAACAAAAGTCTGCATAAGCTTCTCCCCTTAACTAAAAAATTAACAAATATTTTATTTCGCCTTACGCTTGGTATTTTTAATATGTATTTTATTTAAAGTCAACCAAAAAGATAATTTATTTAAAAAATAACTTGTTTTTAATATTAAAGCTGCTAAACTCATCAACATAATCG
>CAVIDY010000017.1:20372-34739 GCA_963641885.1 Bacteroidaceae bacterium | reverse complement strand
GAATACAATTTCACCCACGTAAAGGAACTGTTGTTATGTGCGATTTTCGTGGGCACGAAATACCAGAAATAGTAAATTGTAGTTATTACACCTCGTTTACCACATAGAGACGGTTTGGCGACCGTTGTACCTTTGAGTACAACTCCGCCGGAGTTTAACGTAGATTATGTAGTAAAACTTGATGGTTATTATGGTAATGATAGTTTGAAACCGGCACAATATGCAAAGTGTGATTTGATTTGTGCCGTTAGCTTTAAGCGTTTAGATAGAATCAAGGTAGGATATAGAAAATATATTGCTCCCATTTTAAGCAATGAAGACTTGGAAAAAGTATTAAACGGAGTACGAAGAGCGTTAAATTTATAAAATTATTGACATTTTTTGTATTTTATAGTATATTATAAATGTATCCAGTTAATCTGGCTTGCAAGACCTAATCCTTAAATGGAAGGCAAAACTCGGAGGAGACGACAACAAGTCTACCGAGTTTTTTTATTTTTAAAGATATTTTCACCCACTGGGGACAAGGTTAATAGATTGCTTCGTTGTGCTCGCAATGACGATAGAACAAAGGACGATGTTGTATAATAGCATTGTAAAACAAAGAAACGCCCAAGTTAGGAGCATGGGCGTTTCGGAGAAAAACCGCCGCTTTTTGACTATGAGAGTAAACGGCTAGTTTTTGGAAAAGACTGACGGTTTGCAACCAGTATCTCAAGCCGTCTCGTCTTTCCAAACTCAGTAATATTTCCACTGCAGCGAGCAGGTATTACCGTTGGTGCAAGAGCAAGATTGAGCAGCCTCAACCACGGACATCGGTACAGACAAGTTTGCACCACCCGGAGTAGCAACCGCAGCCTTTACAATAGCACCAGCATCTGCATCTGAATTCAATTTTGTACCTTTATCACCGATAAACACGCCATCAATAGCTATTTTATCAGCGCCTTTACCATCAGCATCACCAGTAGAAGATTCACCACTGGCGCGAATAGCAATCAAACCAGATGAATAACCTGAACCCCAGTCATTTGTCGCCAAAGTAATGCAGGCTTCACGAGAAATACCGGAAAATGCCAATACAAATGCCTTTTTATCGGTAGCATCAGTACTGCCTGATACATGAATATCAACAGCACCGTTAAACGCGTTCATAAGTTTTGTCTTAGAAGTGTCTTCTGTTCCATCAGTATTATAAGTCTTTTGCACCAATTCATCCGGTACAACCCCCATAGAAACGGCAGTTGCATTATTCAAGCCATCGTATGTATTTTGTTGAGCATACAGAGTTTTGATGTTTGCCACCAACATAGAAACGTTGTCGGCAATTTTGTTTGTTTTAAATTTATTCATAGCTTTTGAGTAACCGGCAATACCGCCCACACTCAAAACGCCGATGATTGCCAGCACGCCCAACATTTCAATCATTGAACGACCAGCTTCTAATTTCTTATAATTATTCATTGTTTTCTCTTCCATAATTCTTGTTAAACACAAAAAAAGCTACCGAAAGGCAGCTGGAAGTTCGTAACTACTAATCAAAAAATAGTGTAGCATATTAGCTGAAATATCAGCCTATTTTGCTACCTTCCAGCCATATAGACTAGAAGGTATACACAAAATTTACGTCTTTGTACTTAGACGTTTGATTACGAGGCTACGACACCCCAGACAGACTTTCATCTATCCAATTATCAGAGTAGCAAAGATATTTTAAAATGTAAAGATGAAATAAGTTATATAACTTTAGTAATGGTATAAAGCAAATATACCGCCTTTCTAAGTCTTATAATAAGTTGCTAACCTTGTTAATAAATTTGCCTTATTATAAAGGAGTATGTTGAGAGAAGATTCTCGGGACAGACTGTGCGTCACGCCCGATAATGACTGGTGCTGGAGACGAGAGAGCTCAGTGTTTGCTGCAAGTTTTTAAAGCGGATATACTATACTGGATACTCAGCGAATGAGCTGCGCTCAAAGCTAAGTATGACGACGCTTGGTGTTTTATTGATGCCAACCACCCTCAGGGTGGCGAGGTTAATAGATTGCTTCGCTATACTCGCAATGACGATAGAACCAGTAGTTGGCATTAAAAGTCATAATTCGGCAGGCGGGAGAATTTGTCGGCAAGAGCATGGTACGCCGCGGAAATTTGCTTAAACTTTTCTTCAGCATTTTCATCTTGTTTATTAACATCAGGGTGATATTTTTTAGCCAACTTTTTATACTGTTTTTTCAAAGTCTCGGGATTAAGGTCGCTAATATCCATTTCTAAGGTTTGAATGTAACGGCGTTCTTCAATAGTAAAATATATGCCGTCCGCAGAATATTCGCGGCTGGAATCGGACGGATTAGCATAATCAGAATCGAAAAATTCCGCCTCTTCCCATAAATCATAGCCAAACTGATAGCGAACTTTTGACTTAAAGCCTTTTTTGAAGTGCATCTTAGAGCGCAGATGCTCTTCTTCCTCGGCGGCGTTTTCGCCGTTGCCGTAATAATTCCACTTGGCGTTATATTCCTGCACATGTTTAAGGCAGAACCAGTAATATTCCTTCAGTTTACGGTCTTTAGGCGCGCGATACTCCCCCTTTTCGGTACACCCAGGGTGGTCGCATTTGTGCTCGACATTGTCATTTTGCGGCGCATAATATTTTTTGGTTCTTTTTAACATAAACTTCCTTTTATAAACATTCAGAATAGTTTAATCCTGTTTATAAATAATGGCAAGCAGATTGCAAACAAATTCTACACCGTTATTATAAATTACAAGGAGATTAAAATGCCCGAGTTACCGGAAGTAGAAACCATAAAAAATACAGTTGCCAAAACATTGCTGCACGCACACATAAATAAAGTAACCGTGCGGCAGCGGAAATTCAGGCAAGCCGTACCCGAAGATTTTGAACAGCAAGTAAGCGGCGCCACAGTTATTGCCTTGCGGCGAATCGCTAAATATATGCTGGTAGATTTGGATAATGGGCAAACCATTATTTGGCACTTTGGTATGAGCGGAAAAATCAAAATAGAATCGACTCTGCCGGAAAATTTAGACAAGCACGACCATATAATTTTTGAAACTTCCAACGGCGTTATTATTTATAACGATGTACGGCGGTTCGGGCTGGTTACGGTCTGCGAATCCGATAAACTCAAAGAGAATCCACTGCTTGCCGAATTAGGCTTAGACCCGTGGGAAAAAGAACTGACGCCGAAATATTTGCAAAACAAGCTGAAAAAGAAAAAATGCGCAGTGAAAATTTCTTTGCTTGACCAAAGCATCATTTGCGGAATCGGCAATATTTATGCCTCGGAAATTCTTTATAAAACGCGAATCCTGCCGGATAGAGAATCCGACAAAGTCAGCTTTGAAGAATGCGTGCTGATTATTAAATATACACGAGAAATTTTAGAAAAAGCCATTGCCGCCGGAGGTTCAACCATTCACGATTTTAAACGTCCGGACGGCGACATCGGCTATTTTCAAAACCAACACTGCGTCTATAATAAGACCGGGCAGCGCTGTCCCGACTGCTGCTGCGGCGGTAAAAGCCATATTGAAAAAATTGTGCTGGGCGGACGTTCAACTTTTTTCTGTCCGGTTTTGCAAAAATAAGGAGAATGCTATGAAAAAAATTTTTTTAAGCCTTTTTCTTTTATGGAGTTTAACCTTGCCTGCAGACGCTGCTAATTTTGTGGAAGGTATGGAAGATGTGCCACTGATGGACGGATTGTCGCAAATCACGCAGGACGACATTTCTTTCGGCAACGAAGAAACTCGCCTTTTAGAAGCCTATTTAACATCGCGGCGCCTAAAATTTGCCGCAGTTGCAAATTTTTATAAAGAATCGCTGCCGCAACTAGGCTGGATATATCAAGGGAATCGGAGCGATGGTCTGCTGTTTGACCGCGATGGCGAAACGCTGGAAATTATCAGAGAATCGGTAAAACCTTTGGTGGTACGCATAACAGTCAAGACAAAACCTTAAAAAATCACAAAGATTTTGAAAAATTTAGTTGACTTCAAGAACGGTCGTGGTTATAAAGTTTACCAGAGTAAATTTTGTGTTAACTAAACAATTTTAATAGGAAGAAAATTATGGCCAATCATAAATCGGCAAAAACAAGAATCGTAAGAAACAACAAACGCAGTTTGATTAACGGCGCACGCAGAAGCCGCGTTAGAACTTTTGTTAAAAAAGTTGACGCTTTGATTAACGCTAAAGACAAAGAAGCAGCTGCTGCAGCTTTTATTACTGCTGAAAGCGAAATGATGAGAGCCGCTCAAAAAGGCGTTTTCAAAAAGAACACAGCTTCTCGTACGATTTCTCGTTTAGCTCAAAAAATTAAAGCTCTTTAATTTTTTAAAGACTCTAGGAAAATCCTAAAATGCAAGTTGTTACCCTTGGGGTGCAATTTGCATTTTTTGTTTGTAAATCAATAAGTTATATTCCGACTCTGCAAAAATACCTTGTCAAGATATTTAATTGCAATGTTCGCAAAAAGTTCTCTTGTAATTATGTTTTTTTGCTGTTAACACTTAATTTAGATTTTGAAGAAATGATGTTTAATAATTTGATGAGGTTTAAAATAAATTAAAAAATAAACACCATCAAAAATTGGAGAACAAAAACTGAAAAATTGACAGCACTAGGCAAAACAGCAAAAACCGATAAGCTGAATATGCAGATTTGGTAATGCTTTTTTGCACGGCAAAAAGCTGGAGGCAGTTATTCTGCGGTCGGCAATTTGCAAAGGGCTAGTTTGTGGCTGGTTGGTTGACAGGTAGTTGGTTTGTAAAGAAAACTACTTTGCTGGCAGCTAGTTGGCACGAGGCTGGTTTGTGAACGGTTGGTTGGCAGTTGGCTGGTTGGCTATTGGTTGGCAGCTAGTTTGCGGCTGGTTGGTTGACTGACGGTTGGCAGGCAGTTGATTTGTGAACAATTGTTTTGCGAGAGGCTAGTTGGCAAGCGGTTGGTTTGTGAAAGGCTGATTGACAAGAGGCTAATTGATAGGTAGCTGTTTTTCAGACTGCTAGTTTCAAGAAAAGCTTTTTGCTGATGGTTATTTTCCAGTTTATCATTTCGGATACTTAGTATTATTTGGAACAATTTTAACTGAACAGGATATTGAAGATGGCTGAACAGGCAATATATGACGAAGATTTTTCTATCAATGACCAATGGGAGCAAGTTTGTTGCCAGTTAAAAAATGAATTTGGCGAGACCGCTTTTGACAGCTGGTTAAAGCCGCTTAGCGTCAGCTCGTTTGATGATGGCGTTATGAACATCTGCGCTCCGACAGCTTTTATGAAAAACTGGGTTATCGCACATTATTCCGATAGAATCCACAGAATTTTAGAGCACAAGAATCCGGATATTAAAAAAGTACAATTTATTGTTAAAAACGTCAGCGTTCAAGACACTTCTCTTTTGAAAAAAATTAAATCGACTCCGACACCGCAAAGCCTTTACGGCTTAAACAATGTGGCAAACAGCTATGCTGCCGATGACGAGCAATATTTATCATCTAAACTGAATCCGGCTTATACATTTGAAAATTTTGTAGTCGGCAAGACCAATGAATTTGCTTATGTTGCCGCTAAAAAAGTTGCCGAATCGAGAAATATCTCTTTCAACCCGCTGTTTTTATATTCCGGCGTCGGCTTGGGCAAAACCCACTTGATGCACGCCATTGCTTGGGAAATTAAAAAGAAAGACCCTTCCCGCAATGTGGTATATATTTCAGCCGAGCAATTCCTTTATAAATTTGTAAAAGCTCTGCGCTATAAAGACGCCGAAGCATTCAAAGAACAATTCCGTTCCGTTGACGTGTTGATGATTGACGATGTGCAGTTTTTGGCAAACAAAGAAAAGACTCAAGACGAATTTTTCTATACCTTTGACTCTTTGATGGAAGGCGGTCGCCAAATTATTTTATCCGCTGATAAATCTCCTAATGATTTGGACGGAATCGAAGCCCGCTTAAAATCACGTCTCAACAGCGGTTTAGCTGCCGACATTATGCCGACAGATTTTGAGCTGCGCGTTGATATTTTGAACAAAAAAGCAGCCCAGCTCGGCATTAACCTGCCGCAAAACGTTGCCGACTTTTTGGCTCAGAAAATCACTTCGAACATTCGCGAACTGGAAGGTTCTTTAAAGCGAATCGCCGCTCACTCTCAATTGCTGTCAGGTCATGAAATTACCTTAGATATGACCCAAGATGTGCTGAAAGATATGCTGCGTTCAATTGACCGCAAAACGACAATTGATGAAATTCAAAGAAAAGTTGCTGAATATTTCAATATTTCGGTAAAAGAAATGCAATCTTCCCGCCGTGCCCGCAACGTTGCCCGCCCTCGTCAGATTGCCATGTATTTGGCAAAACAGCTGACATCGCGCTCACTGCCGGAAATCGGACGCAAGTTTGACCGTGACCATACCACGGTTATGCACGCTGTGCGCAAGGTTGAAGAATTGATTGTGGAAGACACATCGCTTTCTGAAAGTGTAGAGGCATTACGCCACCTTTTGGAAAATTAAGCAAAAAACTTGTTGACGACTCATCAATTTGTCTTCTTATTTTGTTGCAATTTTGCTACTCTGCAAGAAGAATTAAAAGCGGTGAGTCGCTTTTTATATAGGTAGAAACATTTAAGATTGGTGAAAAGAAAATGAAGTTTACAATAGAAAAAGCTGTTTTGTTGAAAACTCTGGGACACGTGCAAAATATTGTGGAAAAAAGAAACACGGTTCCGGTATTGTCTAACGTTAGAATCGAAGCTAGTAATGAAGGTATCAGCTTTAAGGCAACCGATATGGATACGGAAATTACCGAAATTGTAGACGCTAAAATTTTGGAAAACGGTGCAATTACCGCTCCGGCACATATGCTTTATGACATTGTGCGCAAACTTTCGGACGGCTCTGAAGTTGAGCTGACTTATCCTGATGAAAAAGAACAGCTGAGCATTGCTTCCGGTCGTTCTAAATTTTCACTTTCTACTATAGGAGTTGAGGACTTCCCTGTTATTTCTACCGATGCTTTGCCTACCAATTTTGAAATGAACCGCGATGAATTGAAAGATGTGATTGACCGCACTCAATTTGCTGCTTCTACCGAAGAAACCAGATACTATTTGAATGGTTTATATATTCACCCGAAAAATGAAGGCGAAACTAAAGTTTTGCGTATTGTGGCCACTGACGGTCACAGACTGGCTTGCGTTGAGACTCCACTGCCGGAAGGTGCTGCAGGTATGGAAGGTGTGATTTTGCCGCGTAAAACCGTTGGCGAAATCCGCAAATTGTTAGATGACACTTCAGCCGAATCCGTGCAAATTGCTTTGTCTGACAGTAAAGTCCGCTTTACTTTGGCAGATGTGACTTTGGCTTCTAAGTTGATTGACGGCACGTATCCTGATTATGAACGCGTTATTCCGACCGACAATGACAAGATTTTAGAACTGAATGTAAAAGATTTGGCAACTGCTGTTGACCGTGTATCGGTCGTGGCTGAACGCACACGCGCTATTAAAATGATTGCCAATAAAAACCATGTGATTATCACAACTTCCAGTCCAGATTTGGGCAGTGCTATTGAAGAAGTTGAGGCAACTTATGACAGCGAATCGCTGGAAATCGGCTATAACTTCCGCTATCTGCTGGATATTTTGGCAGAAATTAAAGGCGATACTGCGAAATTCAGTTTCAGTGACGGAGCATCTCCATCGGTTATTCATGATACTTCCGATGCCAGCGCCATCTATGTTTTGATGCCGATGAGAGTTTAAGTTGTCGGAATTAACTGAAAAATTAAATGAAATTACTCAAGAAAAGTCAGGTGTTACGCGCCTGACTTTATCTGACTTTAGAAATTACCGTAGCTTGCGAATCGAGGCTGATATAACGCCGATTGTCATAACCGGCGAAAACGGCTCCGGCAAAACCAATATTTTGGAAGCAATTTCTTTTTTGACTCCGGGGCGCGGATTGCGCGGCGCAAAGCTTGCCGATATAAAACGAATCCTGCCGCCGGAAGAAGAAATTTTGAACACCAACAGCGGTTGGAGCGTGGCGGCGGAAATTCTTAAAAACGATGAAGAATATTTGATTGGCACCGGCACGCAGAAAAGTTTTAAAGAAGACACTGAAGAAGATGAAATAAAAAACTTTGAGCGGCGAATCGTTAAAATAAATCAGCAAAAAATATCGCAGCAATCCGAACTTGGCAAATATATATCGGCGATTTGGGTGACCCCGCAGATGGACAGGCTGTTTTTGGGCGGCACTCAGCCAAGGCGCAGTTTTCTTGACCGCTTAGTTTATGTTTTTGATTTGGAACACGCCAAGCGCACCGCAAATTTTGAACATCTGTACCGCCAATGGTTTCAAATTTTGAAAGCCGGACACGCTGACGAACATTGGCTGCAATCGGTGGAAACCGATATGGCAACTTTGGGTGTGGCAATAGCGGCGGCACGCCGAGAGCTGATTGCCCGCCTCAACACTTTTATTGCTCACGAACCTGACGATATTTTCCCTGATGTACGGTTGGAATTGGACGGCACAATAGAAAAAATGCTGGACACCCTGCCCGCGGTTAAAATTGAGCAATTTTATGCCGAACAGCTAGCCCGCCAACGCCGCAATGTTTTATATAATGACTATGTAGACGGCGTAAACCGCACTGATTTTAAGGTTTATTTCAAGAAGAAAAATATGCCGGCGGAATTATGTTCTACCGGCGAGCAAAAAGCCTTGCTGGTCAGCATTATTTTAGCACAAACCAAATGTCAAATTTTAGATAAAGGCTTTGCTCCTATCCTGCTGCTTGATGAGGTTACAACCCACTTGGACGATAAAAAACGCGATGCGCTGCTTTCTAAAATTGCCGCCCTACATCTGCAAGCCTGGATTACTTCTACTGAGCCGCAAAATTTTGACACTATTAAAAACATATCGCAATTTTTTGAAGTAAAAGGCAACAGAATTACTCAAAAATAAAATTCGCTTATCAAAAATGCCCGTTTCAGATTTTGCACATTCAGCTTGACTTGGCAGCCATTATTTTCTAAAATCCGATTAGCTTGAAATAAAATACAAGTCAGCGCCGGATATCTAAGGCGCGGAGTTTACAAAGACTCTTGAACTTTACATCACGGTGTTAGGATATAACATCGTTAATTGTCGGCTGTATAAAACAGTTGTCAATGAATATATCCCCGATTGTAGCAATATGGTCGGGGAGCTTTTAGCGTATGTTCAGGACCATAGGTTCAAAGGCTAAAAGAATCATTTTGATGTAGTGATCTTTGTACTCTCCGACCGCTTTTTTAGCGGTTTTTTGTTATAAAAAATTATCGGAAAGGAAAAAGAATTATGTCATTTAAACATAAAATATTATATGCTTCGCTGTTTTTACTTGGCGCTTGCGGCACGATTTTCAGCGGCTCGTCACAAACAATTACATTTGATTCTAACATAAAAGAAAATATAGATATTTATGCCAACGGAGCTTTAGTCTGCACCAAAACTCCCTGCGTTGTTGATATAGACAGAGGCTCGGCGCCATTAACAATTATCGCCAAAGCCAAAGGCTATGAAGACTCCGTGATGCAGGATAAGTCTAAAATAAACACTGTTTCTTGGGGTAACTTGCTGAGCGTCTATAGCTGGACTACGGATTTTGCCACCAGCTCAATGTGGAAATATTCTGAAAGCGGCGTTTATATCAATATGCGCAAAAGAGATATGACCACCGCCGAACTGAACAAATATAACAAAGACGCCAAAATTAAAGCTTTTGCCCTTTATAACTTTGCCGAACTAAAGCTTGATAATCCGGAATATATATCGGCAATGCAGGAACTAACCTCAAAAAATAAACAAGAGTTGACGGTTATCGTTCAAAATTCGAACACAGAAGTTGAATTGGCTGAAAATTTGACTTCGCTTTAATATATGAAAAAAGGATAGCTCTTATACAAAGCTATCCTTTTTGATTACTTAATAGAATTTACGGTTACGTTAACACCCTCGTTCATATTGAAAAAGTTGTTGATGATTACATCATCGTAACGCAGTCTGTAAAATCCATTTTCATCCTCAAGAGGCTGACGCTCTTTGTCTACCCAATAATAGTTACCAAAATTTTTGGTCTGGTAGAATTTGCGCGGTTCCAACTCGCCAATGTTCTTAGCGGTCAGAATCCCCAAATACGCAGCTCCTTGAACCCAATGGCGCTTGAGCAAACCATTAGCGCGCTTGCCAGCTGACTTCCGATACTCCGTCATCTTGTTGACGCACTTTTCAGGTGATTCGCCATTGTTGACGGCAATAAAGAACTCGCACGGCTCCTTGAGCTTTTCGCCCTGCAATGAATATCCTGTCAAAGCCTCTCCCCCCACATTGTAAACAAACAGGCAAATACCAATAATCTGCTCATCTGTTAACTTGTTGTTGAAGTATGCCAAAAACGGATACACATTCTTACGCAAATGCTCAAAAGACCAAGCCTTAGCGGTTGCCTTTGGAATACGCTGACCTTTTTTCAGCAATTTGCCATCGGGGGTGGTGGTCACGCCGTACCATGTAGTCCAGCGTGCTCCGCAATGATAATTTTCACCGGTGTTCTCATTCAAAACTCCACCCTCTACAAGGCAGATGAATGAAAAGATATCCTCAGAAAGCTGATCGGCACGGGCAACATTATCAAAAGTTTCCTCCACCTGCTCAGTTTCCACACTATCCACAGCCTCAACCTTGTTTTGATTGTTGCTGCAGCCCGATATACTCATATAAGCAACAAGCATTATCACTGTGATAACACCATAAAAGTAATTAACAAAATTCTTACGCATAATATATAATTTTTAGAATTTTAGTATAACATCTTTTTTCTTTTTTGACAATATATTACTATCTTTTTGTCATTTTAGGCTTGCTGTAATTCAAAAACTATGATATTTTACCTTTTGGTTTTCAGATTATTAACGTTTAATTATTTTTTTATATGAGTAGAAACATTTCTCTTACTGAAAAAAAGCAAATTGCTTTGATTCAGAACGGCAATCACAATGAGATTTTGCAGTTCATTTGGGCTAACACTGCTTTCCGCTTTACCGGCTCTGCCAGTCAGGTGTTTGTGGAGCGCGGCAATTCCGAGGAAATTTTAGCCTATATTGCGACCCGTCCTTTGCCGGAACGCGGCGAACTGGCTTTGCTTAAACGCGGAATGCCGCAGGAAATTTTGACTTATGTCAAAGGTCACAAACTTTTTGAATCCGCTGAAAAAATACTAATTCAGCGCGGTGTGCAGGGTGAGATTTTGGCTTATTTGGATACTAACTCATTTAGCGCCGATGCTGTTAAAGAGTTGATTCATCGCGGCGACCTGCAGGAAATTGAAAAGGCGGCAGCCCGCAGTTCTTTTGGTTATAAGGGTGAGTTGGAGCTTATCAGTTTTGGTATACACCGCCATATTATGACCTATATCAAAATACGCAAGTTCTGTCACCCTGCTTCGATTCAGGCTCTGTTTAAACGCGGAGAAAAAGAAGAGATTGAGCTCTATAAGTCTTTGTACGGAGTGCAGTAATTCTACATCAACTAAACTTCAGTTCTAGACGGACTGAAGTTTTTTTATTTTTTGCTTGCTTTTGTCTTTTTATCAGGATATAAATTTTTTAGAATCATTCTAATTTTGGAAGTGCAATGACAAAACAAAAACGCTTGATTTTAGATATTATAAACAATTCCTGCGCCCACTATACGGCAGAAGAAATTTTTATGCTTGCACAAAAGCAAATGCCATCTATTGCGCGCGCCACAGTTTATAATAATTTAAACACGCTTTTAAAAGAGAGGCTAATCCGCAAAATCTGCCTGCCTAATCATATTGATTGCTACGACAAGATTTTGCCGGAGCACGACCATCTTGTTTGCGCCAAATGCGGAAAAATCTCGGACATAGTGATATCCGGCGTAAAGAAAGAGATTGTGCGCCAGCTTAAAGGCGAACTGATTTCTTATAGCCTGAACATCAGCTATATTTGCAATAATTGTAAAAACATTAAAGGAATTGATAATGACAAATAAATATAAAGGCACGCAGACTGAAAAGAATTTGCAAACTGCATTTGCTGGCGAAAGCCAAGCCCGCAACAAATACACTTATTTCGCCAGCGTTGCAAAAAAAGAAGGATATGAACAAATTTCTGCTTTGTTTACCAAAACTGCTGACAATGAAAAAGAACACGCTAAAATGTGGTTCAAAGAATTGGGCGGTTTAGGAAACACTGCTGCTAATTTACAACAAGCTGCTGAAGGTGAAAATTACGAATGGACCGATATGTATGACAATTTTGCCAAAACTGCCGATGAAGAAGGTTTCCATGATTTGGCAGAAAAATTCCGCGGTGTTGCTGCGATTGAAAAACACCACGAAGAACGCTACAGAGCTTTGCTGAAAAATGTTGAAACTAAACAGGTTTTTGCAAAGTCATCTGTAAAAGTTTGGGAATGCCGCAACTGCGGACATATTGTAGTAGGCACAGAAGCTCCGGCTGTATGTCCGGTATGTGCTCACCCGCAAAGTTATTTTGAAGTTAGAGAAGAAAACTACTAAAGCCATATTCAGAAGGCATTTTATAAGCTCCGGAGACATTATGCTTCGGAGCTTATTGTTTTAGGCGACTATCGTCTTTTTCCTCTTAAATCAGCTGTTTCGCTGGCTTTAAAATTATATATCGGCTTTATGATATTTACAATTTCCGCTGTCGGTGTAATATTTTTAACAATATCGTCCATATTTTTATATGCCATAGGACATTCATCTAATGTTTCCGCATTGATTGAAGTGGTATAAATTCCCTGCATGGAATTTTTAAACTCTTCTACATTAAAAGTATGTTTTGCCTGTATGCGGCTATAAAGACGCCCTGCTCCGTGCGGAGCTGAATAATTCCAATCGGCATTGCCTTTGCCGCAGCAAATAAGGCTGCCGTCTCTCATATTTATCGGAATAAGAAAAACCTCTCCTTCAGCAGCAGAAACCGAACCTTTGCGCAGAATCATCGACTCTGTGTCAATATAGTTATGAATTGTAGTAAATGTGTCGTCTATATGCAAACCCAGCGCCTCAATAATACTTTCGGCGATAGCCATACGATTATAAACTGCGTACTTCTGCACGATTTTCATATCGTGAATATAGCTATCAAACAATGCTCCTTCTACATATGCCAAAGCCTTGGAAACAACCTCATTTTGCCTTTGTTGCATTTTTAAAACTTGCTGAATTTCAGATTGTCTGCCTTCTTTTTTTAATCGAGCTATCAATTTTTGTTGTTTAGCAAATTGACTATCGTTATTCAGGCGCTTAGCCGCTTCATTTTGATAAAGCTCGGCTACTTGTTTACCTAAATAGCGGCTGCCGGAGTGAACAACCAAATAAATATTGCCGTTGTCGTCGCGGTCAATTTCAATAAAATGATTGCCGCCGCCCAACGTGCCTAAGCTAAGAGCCGCTCGTTCTTTATTTATTTTATCAAAGCAATCAAGTTTTTCTAAATCCATATTGCTTATATATTTGTGCGGAACATCGCGTACATTCATTCCGGCAGGAATATCTGAATAAATAAATTCATCTAATTTTTGCAGGTTTATTTCTTTTTCTTTGAGAACATATACTGACATACCGCAGCCAATATCAACTCCAACCAAATTAGGAACTATTTTATCGTTAATTGTCATAGTTGTTCCAATGGTACACCCTGCGCCGGCATGCACGTCCGGCATAATACGAATTTTACTGTCTTTCACAAAAGCTTGGTCGCATAGAGTTTTAATTTGCTCTTTTGCTGCTTCGTCTATAACATTTGTAAAGATTTTTGCCGTGTTATATTTACCTTTGATTTCTATCATTTTTTACCTCGACTACATTCTGTCATATTTTATGATATAACTGTATAGCAAAAAAATTGCAACCATATATTGACTATTGCCGAATAAAGTGTTATATTTATATCAGTTCACCGGCAGAAATGAAATCGAAATCGCCTGCTGCGTATCTCCGAGTAGTGCCTGCTAAGCCTCTCGGAGGACTGAATAGCATTGGTACCTGCGGTATAAAAGTGTATCTTAGTCAATATCGTAACATTGTTAAAGCCGGCGAAAGTATGGTTGTTGATGCTTTAAAGATTTTAACAAAAAACTTTATCTGTTATTTTACCTCCTTTTATATTTTTAAAACACCCCGTTCATATTTTATGCAAGGGGTGTTTTCTTTTTAGTGTGCCTTAAATTTATTTCACTTTCATTCCGACGCAGTTATTATATTTATCAATTGTCGCATTATTTATAT
>CAVIDY010000017.1:0-20362 GCA_963641885.1 Bacteroidaceae bacterium | reverse complement strand
ATCCATAATAGGTGAAACAGCGTAAATGCTGCTCATTCTCTTTATTACAAATCAATTCTTTATTATGCCGCAAAGATTTTGAATTATGTGTAACACAAAAACAATCCGTACAATCATTCAGCTGTATACTCAAAAAATATGAGTTGCATAAATTTACACGATATTCGTTATCATTATATTTAGTAAATAAATATTCGTCAGTAATATATTGACCGCATATTAAAATATCTTTGCTATCATTTATAGAACATTCAAAATTAAGTTCTTCTGATTTTTGAGTTTTTAAATCTGTAATAGTCCCTAAACAACCAGCTGCGCCGCAATTATAGCTGATAGGATTATCTACATCTAAAGCAAAATTATCAATAACCAGAGCATACTCTTTATTTTTGCCTTTAAATGTAAAACTCTCAGCATTTTTTTTGCGCAGCAATATGCAACTCTATTTCATCACAAGACCAATCCTGCGGTAATGCAAATGCATTACCGCAAGAAAATAATAGGGCAAACAATATAATGCTATTTTTCAAATTCCCTTAACCTTGTTTCTAATATTTGTTTTTAGCATAAATGCAAATATATTTAAATGCAACAAACATTTGCACAAAAAAACAGCGCCTATTTCATAGGTGCTGTTTTTTTAATTAGAAAGATAACCGCTTACTTTACTGCTTTATAGCTAGCAAAGATTTTGCCGTTTTTCTTAACCGTCAATGATGAACCGTTATGCCCAATCTCAAAGCTGAAGTCATTGTTATAGACAGTTATGCTGCCATAATTCCAACCCCACATTTGAGCAGTGGCACGGTCAAGAGCATTAACCATATCGCTATTGCTGTCGTACCAAGCAAGCATATGCTTCTTGTCCTGAGCAATAGAGTTTTGCCACTTACCGCTTACTGAGTTGTATACGGCACCGTTAAATGAGCTATTGGTGTCGTATGCGAACAAGCTTGGATCAATAGTCGCCGATGTATCATTCTGTCGAACAATCACAGGCAAAGTACCATTTGTAAAGTGCAAAGACCAGGTATATACCCAACCGGTGTTTGGTTCATTACAAGAAAGTGTACTGACTGCGGAGACAAACTTACCCCACTCGGCAGGAAAATCGGGATTCCACGCTTTTTCCACATTGATAACGCCAGGGGCAGAACCGTTTATGGTGTTATTGCCAAACATAACGTTAATCTTATCCGAATAAGAATAGGTAGTCTTCTCATCATCGTCCGCTGCCACGTTGACAACAGAACCAGCTTCTTGAGCGTTAAAGTTCAACACGTCAAACTGATATGTTTTGCCGTTGCGGCTGTAAACAATAGAGTTTGGATCTACAGACTTCCATTTGTTAGTCTGAGTTGAACCGTTCAGCTGAGCAGTGGTGGTAATTGAGCGAGTTTCATTGTTAAAACTCCAGAAACCGTCGGTTTTTGCTTCTGTTCCCAAAAGAGAAACATTAGCAAAGCCGGTGCTTTGATTTGCGTTCTTCTCGGTAGAATTCCAGTTTGATTCAGTTGTGAACATACGCTGGAAAATCTTGCTGACTGATTCAGCCTTTTCTTTACCATTAGAATACTTGGTAACAAAAACCAATTCAGCCTGAACGCTGCCGTCAAACACAGTTAAAGTGCCGTTGCGGAACTCATAATCCAAAATAGTTACAGCAGAAATAATCGTACCAGGAGCGGAACTTTTTACAGTATTATCGCCATAGGTTACAGAAATATTATCTACATAACTGTAACGCATTTCAGTTTCGGTTTCACTCTGCAGTGCAACCTTTGAGCCGGTCTCTTGAGCCGAAAGCATAAACTTGCCAAAGTCACAGCTTACACCATCGCGGGTATAAACTATGGAATTAGGCACAACTGCCGTCCAGCCGTTTTCTTTTGAATCGCCGCCCAAACCTGCAAAGTTGGCTAAAGTCGTAATATCGTAGGTTTCATTGGCATAAGACCAAAAACCATCGGTTACGCCGTTAGAACTTTTCAGGTTCACATTTGCCGTCAAAGTCGTCGGATTGTTATTCTGAGAATTTATCGTCCAATTAGTAATACACTTTAAAGAACGAGCAAAACTCTTAGAAACACTCTCCTTGTCTTCGGTGCCGTCATTGTACTTTGTCACAAAAGTAACGGAAGCTGTAACACTGTTATCGGTGATAACAATGTTCTTGTCGCGAAATTCACGACCGACAACCTCACGGTTCTTTTCAACAACAATAGTGCCAGGAGCTGTGGTTGCAACCGTATTATCGCCAAACATCACGTTAATGGTGTTGGCATATTTATAGGTTTCAACCAAATTAGCTTTTCCGGCAAGCTGTGCATTGGAGCTGACATAAGCAACATCAAACTTTAGCTTTGTAAAATTGTAGCTAACTCCCTCACGTGTATAAACAATACTGTTCGGATCAACCGATGTCCAGCTGTTTTCCTGCGAAGAAGCATTAAGAGTTGCTATTGCGGTAATGGTCTTTGTCTCTTTAAGATAAGTCCAGTTACCGTCAGAAACTTTTTCCGAACCGCTCATAACAAAGCTTGGTTTAGCTGTTGTCTGATTGGCATTTTGCTCACGTGCAGTCCAGTTGGAATTGCAATTAAGCGAACGCGGAAAAGTTTTTGATACAGCTTCTGTTGCCTCGGAACCGTCAAGATACTTGGTGACAAAAGTCAGAGATGCTACAACGCTGTTGTCTTTAACATCCAGTTTGCTGTCGCGAATCTCATAGCCCGTTGTGGTTTTGCCATCCACCAAAATAGTTCCGGGAGCTGTTGTATCTTTGATGTTGTCACCAAAAGAAACAGACAGCTTATCGGTATATTTATAAGTGGAAACATCGCCGTTTTTACCAGCAAGCTGAACATCATCGCCCTTATGGATTGCTGCGAACTCAATCTTGTCAAACGCATAGCTGCGACCCTCTCTGGTATAAACTATATCATTAGGGTCAACAGAGGTCCAACTGTTATTCTGAACTGAAGAGTTCAGCTGAACCTTGTTGGAGATGATTCGGGTTTCATTGGTGAAACTCCAAAAACCATCGCTGCGCGTGTTCAAAGATTTGAGGTCTACACTGACATCAGAGGTCTGATGGTCGGTAAGACTTTCTTTAGCAGTCCAATTGGTGTTGCAAACCAAACTTCTGGCAAATTCATGAGCCTCATTGTGAAGCTCCTCTGTGCCATCAGCATATTCCACAACAAAAGTCAAAGAAGCGATAACTTTATCGTCTTTAATCTCCAACTTGGCGTCGCGAATGTCATAGCCATTTACAATCTTAGAGATTTTGTAAAGATACACTTTCTCTGAGATGTCATGAATATATGACATATAAGAAGCTCTGACCGCATTGTTGAAAACTGCTTTGTCGTAACCGTCCTTATCGGATTTTGCATCGGAAACATGATTAGACACTTCGGATACTTCAATATCCTCAAAGCCAAAATCAACTTCCACATACGCATCTTTATAGACAGTGCGCTCATGATAGAGCGTGTAGTCGGTAACAATCAATTCTGCAACAATCTTGTTAGAGACGTCAGAAGAATATTTGTTACTTCTGCCATAAACAGACCAGTTTCCTTCATTGCGGACAAACCGCTCTGAACCATTAGCCAAACCGTTTGAACGAAGCAAATTATAGGCAAAACTCTGAACATATTTGTCATAAGGCTCTATACCCTTAAACAAACGGTTCAAAATAATGCTTTTTGCCGAACGTTCAACCGAGCCGCTCTTCATATACAAAACTTCTTCAAATGAACATCTTTCAGTAGTGGCGTCAAGAACAACTCTGTTCTTGTTTTCAACCTCAACCTTTTCAATGTCATCGTCCGAAAGAATGTAGCGTACAGCGTATCCCTTGAGATAAACTGAAAAGTGCTTAGGAGAGCTAACGTTCTTTTCAGCAAAATTCAGTTCCACCGTATATTCGGTGTTAACCGTCTTAGAAACATAGGAAGAGCGAGTTTGCGTTACCGGTAGATTTTTCACCGAAAACAAACGCGCGCTGAGCAATGTGTCGCTGCCGCAAAGAATTTTGTGCCCTGAATATTCAACACCAAGAGTGCTGATATTTACAGGAACAGTCAGAATTTGACCATCGTTGAGCTCAATCCTGACGGTATCTCTCTCCCAATAAGCGTTAGAAACATCAGCCGCAGGGCTGTATTTGCGCGCAATATCAGAAGAAACGACCTGCGAATTAAGCAAGTCTTCCGTGATGTTGTATCCGGTTTTGGCAACTTTGAGAGCTGCGCTCATTTCCGGATATTTGACTAACACCAGCGAATCCACATAGTTAGAACCGGAAGTGGTGTAACCTTTAAATGTGGCGGTCATGTGGTCATAAGCCACGCCGACCTGCGCTGTATCCAACTTGTGGACGAGTGTGTTGACGTGTGTGTAGCCGTCAACAACAGGTCTAAAGTTGTAAGTGTCAACACCTTCGTCTGTGCAGGAAACCGCACAAACGAACATCACAATCATCGTCAAAATGACGTTCAAAAAACGAAATTTACGTACCATAGCTGTGTATGAATGAAATTTAATAATTTTACAAGTTTCTTATCTCTCAATCACAAAAGACTTCATAAAACTAATGTTTTTATGAAGGTATATAGCGTCCATGCTTAAAGCAAGGTGAAAAACAGTGCAAAATTACCAGTGAAAAGATAAAGCAAATATATCAGCGATAAATTCTGCTATCTTTCCGACAATAATAGGCATAATAAGCATCCATTGGTAATTTTTTTACAATATTACAATAGCATATTTTTTTTATTTTGACAAGAATTTATACAAAAAAAATACCGCCGGAACAAGGGCGGTATTAAAAAGGCTTAGGTGCTATTTTTTACCATATTGCCGATAATCGGTCAGCTCATTTTTATCATTCGGAGACTTAGGCTTTTCCGGAAGATTGGAATGTTTAACCGGAAACACTTTTACCCCTTCATAAGTCATGGCTTCCGCCTCTTCTTTTTTCTTTTTAGCGATTTTTGCTTTGGCTTGGTCATAGGACTGAGAAGCATGATTATACTTTATTATGGTATCAACGTTCGGTGCTGGCTGTTTAGGCTCAGCGGCAGAAGTTGTGGTTGTCTGAGACTGCGGCGCAGCGGCGTTTACAGCAGGAGCAGCTGCCTGTTGCGGGGCATAACCGTATTGAATCGGAGCTTGGTACGGCGTTGTTTCCATTTTTGGAGTTTCTGTTTTTTTATCTTCTTTTTTTACCTGAAAATCCTTTGGATTCATAGAAATATCTTCCGGCAGACGCAGCAGCATATAACCGGAACCACCGCCGAACGCCGGACCGGACAAACCGATAGAATAGAAACCACCAATATAGTTATAGTCCAGATCAATATAATCAATAGCAAACAAGGTTTTTACCGTGCTGGTGCCGATAGTGGTCAACTTGCAAGCATATCCATTGTCTTCCATAATCACGTTATTGATGTTTTTAGCATACAGCAAAGTTTTGCTTGGACGGCAAATCGGGGTTTGACCATTATAGGTAATATTCCAATTCAAAATCAAATCCAAAGCCGAAGTGTTTTTACGGCTTATGGAAACATCGGTGATTTTTACATCATCGATATACAAATAAGCCGGCGTAATTCCTACTGTAATCGGCATAGAAACATATTCTTCGGTGCAAGAGTGGCTGTTAACATCGGCAGCGCAGACCAAAGCCCGTTTGCGGGCGTTGCTGTCCAGCATATGCAGCAAGGTGTTATATATATATTCCTTAGATGTGGTGGTTTGCGCTGGCGCACATTGCTTGGCGCGGCAGACAATTATTGACTTAGGCATTTTGATTGCTGGTTGCTGAAAAGCAACGTCAGAAACCATTTTCGGCTCTGTATCTGGGTCTTCAGCTGTATGGCAGCCCAACAACGCAATGCAGGCAGTTGTTAATATTCCTAATTTTTTTAACATATCGGTACCTTATATAAAATCAGTTATAAAACTTTAGCTTACATTAACAAAATTATATGAAAGAAAAGTAAATAAAATAAAGTTGCGTCAAAAAAATATCCGGTTATTATCAGCTTAGGAGGTATGCAATGAATCGCTTTTCACTGATGTTTATTTTATTTGCCGCATTATTTATTGCCTGCGCGCAGTCAAATTCGTTTTCTTTTGCCAAAGCAAATGAGCAGCTTTATCCAGTAGACGGCGACTCACTGGAAAATTCTAGCAGGAGAATCCGCCTGCAAGGTATTGACGCGCCGGAATATAAACAAAAGTGCTTTGACAAGCTGGGCAAAAAATACCGTTGCGGAATAGAAGCGCTTGACTATATTAAAAAACTTATGACTGGAAAGACAATACGCTGCGAGTGCGAGGCAAAACCTGACAGATACGGGCGGGAGCTGTGCGTTTGCTATGCCGATGACCTAGAAATAAACCGGCAGATGGTGGCGCATGGTCAGGCAATAAGTTACAGAAGCGACCGTTATAATGAGGAAGAAAAAACAGCGAAAGAACAAAAATTGGGAATTTGGCAAGGCAAATTTATGCGTCCGGAATTATACCGCGCCTTAAAAAGAGAACAAGAAGCCAAATGGTGTCAACAAAACCCGGATGAGTGCAAAGCAAAAAAAGAGCGTATTAGAGCCTATAAAAAATCTTTAAAGCAAAAACATTAAAATCCTGCGTACAAAAAAACACAGCGTCTTCCCTACGGAAGGCACTGTGCTTTTAAATATATAATTTTTCGAAAAACTACTAGGAACTAGTACATACGTACGACCTTGCGTGCATTTAAGGCTTTCTTATAGTTCGCCTTTGAGCCAAACAACTTGTTGATTGCTGACTCATTGTACATCTTCTTACCCATAACGAAATTAACGCCAAGAGTAACAGATGCACCGAAACGAACCTCTGAGCCGTCAAAGAAATACTCGTGACCAGCATAGCCGATAGCTTTTACATAAAGATTGCTTCTCTTCATGTAATTTTTGAAGTCAACGCGAACGCCGCCTCCAAAAATCATGGTTGACCCCTTAACCTTAAAGTCAAGAGATCCCTCGTGCGCATCGTCGGTAAAAGCGTTATAGTTCTTGCGAACTTTATAACCGAAATTACCGATAAGCCATACTTCCTTTTGATGGAGGTAACGGCTAGGAAGATCGAAAAGTCTCACACCTGCCTCAAGATTGAAGTTGGTTGTAAGATACTTCTCACCTGCCTTAGAAGATTCTGAATTGTACTTGCTCATACCAATATTGGCACTAGCGGCAAAACTAAATCTCTTACCATGGTAGCCGAGCTCTGCTCCCACAGTTGGTGTAACCATGCTGTTGAAATAATCAACACCAGCGTTTATACCGATTTCGAGACCAGAGTTAGGTGCGGTTTCGAGCAATGTCTTATGACCATCGACCTCTACAGATCGATAATCATAATTAGCTGTACGACGATGCACAGCCTGAACATACTCAAAATCATCAACCTCGATTGTATCCTCAACAACAGCAGCCTCTGTAACAGTTTCCTGTACAGGTTCTGCAACAGTAGCAGCAACTTCAACTGGAACTTCCTCAAAGAAATCCACGTCTTTTACCAACTCGGCATTTGCTGCCATAGATGTTGTAAACAATGCAACTACACTCAAGAAAATATTTCTAACGTTCATAATCAAAAGTTTTTAGGCGGGAAGACAAGGAATTGTCCTCATCTCCCCACGAGTGAATAAATAAGTATAAAAGAGGTCGTCTGCTTCAATAGGCAGAAAACCGAAAGTAAAAAACTAAAAATCCTTAAAAAGAATTACTTAGAGCTTGCTCTGTAAGAAGCGAACTCCTTGCCATTCTTCTTAACTACGAGAGACTTACCATTGTTTGAAACCTCGAATGTAAAATCAGAGGTAAACACGGTAATATTGCTATTGTTCCAACCCCACATTTGAGCAGTGGCACGGTCAAGAGCATTAACCATACCGCTATTGCTGTCGTACCAAGCAAGCATATGCTTCTTGTCCTGAGCAATAGAGTTCTGCCACTTGCCGCTTACGGAGTTGTATACAGCACCGTTAAACGAGTTATTGGTGTCGTATGCGAACAAAGACTGGTCAATCACTGCATTGGCAGCATTCTTGCCAACAGCTACAGGAAGAGTTCCGTTCTCAAAGTGAAGCGACCAACCGTACATCCAGTCGGTGTTGTTCTCGTTGCAAGTAAGAGTGCAGAATGCACCAACAAACTTGCCCCACTCTGCAGGAAAATCGCCCTTAATCTCCTTAGCAACAATAATCTTGCCAGGAGCAACGCTGCTGATAGTGTTGTTGCCAAACACAACATTAAGTTCTGCACTGTAAGCGTAAACATCCATTTCCTCAGACTGAGAAGCAAGTGTTACCTTGCCTTCCTTGTCAATTGCCTTGAACTCGATAGCGTCAAAACGATAGGTCTGACCCTCGCGAGTGAAGGAAATAGAGTTAGGATCAACAGAAATCCAAGAATTTGTCTGATCGCTTGCAGCGAGAGTAGCGAGATTGGTGATGGTACGAGTTTCATTAACCCATGCCCACTCGCCATCGCGCTTTGCATCAGAAGAAGTAAGAACTGTGTTCATCATGTGGGTAAACTGAGTTGCCTCATTCTCATATGATGTCCAATTGCTGGTGCACTTGAGTGAACGAGCAAAAGTCTTGCTGACCTTCTCAGATGTTTCAGTACCATCGTTATAAATGGTGACGAACTCTACAGAAGCAACTACATTGTTGTTGTTAACAACAAGAGTGGCATTGCGGAAGTCGTAACCAGAAATAGCGCGAGCAGTCTTGTAAAGGTTTACATATTCAGAAAGATTCTGAACATAACCAATATAAGAAGTGCGGATACCGTTGTTGAAGATAGCTTTGTCATATCCAGACTTGTCTGAATTAGCATTGCTAACCTCATTCTTTGCCTCAGAAACAGTAACGTTTTCGTAACCAAAAGCTACTTCAACATTAGAGTTCTTGAAAGAAGCGCGCTCGTGATAGAGTGTATAAGATGTTGCGAAAGCATCTGCTGCATAGCCGTTGGCAATGTTTGCAGAATACTTATCGGTCTTACCGTATACAGTCCAACCTTCAGCGTTCTTTACCTGAGACTCAGGGCCGTTTGCAACACCGTTAACATTTGCAAGATTGAAAGCAAAGCTGCTGACCATCTTATCATATGCCTCAATGCCCTTGAACTCGCGGTTCAAAATCATAGAGTAAGCGTTGCGGATTGTCTCGCCGTTTGTCATGGTGATAACCTCTTCAAAGCTGCACTTTTCAGTGTTATCGTCAATAACAACGCGGTTTTTGTTCTCGACTGTTACACTCTCAATGTCGTTAGCGGCAATGAGCTTGCGAGTAGCGTTTGTTGTAAGATATACAACAAACTCCTCAGCAGAACGAGAGACATTCTTCTCAACATAAGTCATCTTTACAACATATATTGTGTTGTAAGTTTCCTTAACATAAGAAGAAGCGGCGCGTGTACCGGCAGCATAGTTCTTAATAGACACCAACTGGGCATCTCTAAGCTCCAAGCTACCCATATCATGACCATCAGTAGTCTTGTAAGACGTGATGGTAGACGGACACTTAACGACCTGACCGTCAGAAATGTTGAATACTGCAGTATCAGCTACAGCAGTACCATTGTTTTCAACGGTCTTAACACTCTGATTGCGCAGAATGTTGCTGGCAACCACTGAGCAGTTAACCTGATCCTCAGTGATTACGTAATCGTTCTTCTCAGCAAAGATCTCGGTCTCCATCAAAGGGTGGCTAACGACCTTGCGCTCAGAACCCTCAACAACCTCACCATTTTCCACAGTGGCGATTGTTGTGGTGGCAGTCATAAGATCACGAGCTGCGGTCTTTGTGCTGTCCCAGTTGTGAGTGAGCTCGTCAGTGTACTTTGTACCCTTAACGATGTTCTCCTTTACATGGTATGTTGAATAATCAGCGCCCTCATCGGTGCAAGCTGAAAATACGAACATAGAAATTGCTACGATTACTAAACTCTCAACGAATGACTTAAAATTGCGTGCCATAGTTTTAATATTTTTAATTTTTGCACTAATTTGGTTTCTACTAAACTGTCTTCTTCAATAAGAAAACATTTTTCTGTAGGCTAAAAAGCAAACAGGTCAATACCACTCCGAAGAAACCTTTTTTCGAAATCGTACTAACAGTCAAATGTTTTCTATAAAGAAAACAGGGCTACTCAAGCTGACTAGGTCTCGAATAGTTATATATAAATCTATACATGTTCGTGTACAGAAGTGTAAAAACTCAGATTATCTATGGATTAGAAAAACTTTGGTTATGTACTAACTTTAGTAATTCTTCTCACGTTAATAGTAACTTAATCGCATACATAGATAATATTTTATACAATTTAAAAGTAGCATATTTTTTTTTGATAATCAAGAGTATTTTGAGCCAAAGCCAGCTTTTTTGACAAAAAAATCTTCTCAATTCGGCTAGGATTAAGAAGATTGCTTTTAAGAATGTACAAAATATTTTCTAGAGCCGACTCAAGGCGCTATATACTCCGTTTTGACTGAATCTTTCCAAATCATCCGACTCAATGCGAAGCGCTTTCAGTAATGCAAACAATTCATTATGGCTTGGGCGCGGCATTTTGATAATCTCGTAATTTTCCGCCAGCATTTCCTGCCAGTTTTCGGCAACGCAAAAGCAAATTCCGCAAGTATCCAGCTCCGGCAAGCCCAGTTTTTCTATCACTGGCTGATGTGTCACAAAATGATAATGCTTATTTTCCAGCGTTGAGTTTTGAATTATGTTGTTTACAAATTTTCTAACCATAAATGTTGAGATATCTTCTTCAAGCTCTTTGCTTTCCAACAAATGTTGGCAGCGCATACCCAGCCCTTGGAATTTTGAAGTAGCAACCGCCCGAGCAATAGGAGAGTAATATACGGCATCGCATGGCGGCAATTTTTCTGCCAACAGCCTGCCACCCCAAAATGACTCCAGCATACTCATATGCTCAATCGCCGTATCGTGACCATATCTGCCGTGCCGCCCAAAACTTAAATAAACTTTATTATTGTTCATTGTGAGATATTTCCTTCTTTTTTAAGAGAGAAAGCAATATTCCGCCAGCAAGCAATCCAACCGTAACGGTCAGCGATTGCCATTCGGCAACTTCTATGCCAATCTTTGGCAAGAAAATCTTAAAGCCGATAAAAATCAAAATAATGGAAATTGCCGGTTTAAGATATACAAACTTGCTGATAATCGCCGCCAGCAAAAAGTAGAGCGCGCGCAAGCCCAAAATGGCGAAAATATTACTGGTATACACCACATAAACATCGGTGGTTACCAAGAATATTGCCGGAATACTGTCTAAAGCAAAGACAACGTCCATAGTTTCAATAATCACCAGTGCAAAAAACAGCGGAGTGATATAATGCCTGCCGTCTTTTTTATAAAAGAAATGCTCACCGTGAATTTCGTGCGTTACATGAAAAATTTTGGACAGCCACTGATAAATCTTGGTATCCTTAATATTGCCCTGCTCTTCTTCCTTGGTCAGCAACATTTTAACGCCAGTATAAATCAAAAATGCCGAAAAGATATAGAGAATCCAATGGAACTTAACTACCAACGCATCGCCGACGCCGATTAAGATTCCACGCATTACCAACGCGCCTAAAATTCCCCAAAACAAAACACGGTGCTGATACATTTTCGGCACACCCAGCGCGGCAAAAATCATAGACATCACAAAGATATTATCCATAGACAGGCTTTTTTCCAGCAAATAGCCGGTAAAATAGTCCATACCTTTTTTGACGCCGTCTTCATACATTACAAACACGCCGAACAACAGCGCCGCCGCCACATAAGCCACGCAAATCCACAAGGTATGCCAAAAATGCGGTTCTTCATTTTTGCGGTTAAACCAAAATAAATCGGCTGCCAACAGCAAAAAAACGGCAATACCAAAACTGGTCCACAGCAAAACAGGAGACATAGCGGGGTGATTAGCAAAATTCTGTAAGAAATTTTCCATTATTTTTCAATATTCCAAATAGTTTTTACAATTTCATCTATATCCGTATATTTAGCTTTCCAGCCCAGCACTTTGGCGGCTTTAGCACTGGTAGCAACCACGGCGGCAGGATCGCCGGCACGGCGCGGGGCAAAATCAAAGTTAACCTTTTTACCGCAGACGCGTTCCACCGATTTAATGATTTCCAAAACCGAAGTGCCTTTTTCCGTTCCCAGATTTATAACCTGCGACTCGCCGTCCGCCAATAATTTTTTGATTGCCATAACATGCGCATCGGCAAGGTCTTCAACATGAATATAGTCGCGTACGCAAGTGCCGTCCGGAGTATCATAATCATTGCCGAAAACATGCAGGATATCGCGCTTGCCAGTAATTGTTTCCATAATCAACGGCAGCAAGTTCTGCGGATTTTTTTCTTTACCGCGAATACTGCCGTCCGCCGCATAGCCGACAGCGTTAAAATAGCGCAAAGCTATATAGTGAAAATCCTTGATTTGACTGTACCAGTTCATCACCTGTTCTATTGCCATTTTGGTATAGCCGTAAAAGCTCATCGGATTAAGCGGATGATTTTCATCAAGCGGCAAATACTGAGGAGTGCCATACACCGCCGAGGTGGAAGAAAACACCACATTTCTCACTCCGGAGTTCAGCATAGCATTAAAAATATTGACCGAACCACTGATATTGTTCTGCGAATACAGCTGCGGATTTTCCATAGACTCGCCCACCGCTTTTTTGGCAGCAAGGTGTATAACCGCGTCAAAGCCGCCTTTCATCACCTTTTCCAAATGTGCAAAATCTAAAATATCGCCTTCCACCAACTCGGCTTTTGGAGTTAAATTGCAAGTCTGTCCAGTAGAAAGATTATCATATACGGTTACGGCAAAATTTTCACGCAGCAGCGCTTTTACCACATGGCTACCGATATAGCCGGCGCCCCCGATAACCAAAATTTTTTTATTCGCCATCAAATGTCTCCTTTTTGAGATAAAATAGCTCATTTTAGAGAAACCACCATTTTTTATACCCATTATCCACAGGATAAAAAATATTTCAGTCCCATTTCAAGATATTTTTCATTATAACAGATAAAAATTTATAAAAGTATTAAAAAAGAGGACTTCTATGGAAAAATTGGACGCCACACGTCTGCCGAAAAATATTGAAGCGGAACAAGCCTTAATCGGCGCGATTTTAGCAAACAACAAAGCCTTTGAAAAGGTTTCGGAATTTTTGAAAGCAGCGCATTTTGCAGACTCGACCCACCAAAAAATTTTTGACGTGATGTCAAAGCTTATCACTAAAGGACATGTCGCCGACGTTATCACGCTGAAAAATTATTTTGAGCAAGAAGGCACGCTGAATGAAGTCGGCGGGTTTCCGTATTTGGTAAAACTGGCGGAAAGCGCCTCGCCTTTGACCAACGTTGAATACTACGCCCAATTCATTTATGATAAATATCTGCGCCGCGAGCTGATTAACACCGGCTATGAAATTGTTAACCACGCACTGGAAGAAAGCATTGATTCTTCTGCCACCGACCAAATCGAAAGTGCTGAAAAAATGCTCTACACCCTTTCCGACCAAGGCGATGCGCAAGGCGGATTTGTAGATTTTTCCACCGCTTTAGGCTCTTCTTTAGCCGCCATTGAAAAGGCTTATCAGAAAGAAGGCAAAATTTCCGGCACGCCGACCGGCTTAAACAAGCTGGACTACCGAATCGGCGGTTTAAACGACTCTGACTTAATTATTTTAGCCGGACGTCCGGCTATGGGTAAAACCGCGTTAGCTACAAACATTGCCTATAACGTGGCGGAATTTTATTCGCGCGACAAAGAAACTCCGCCTGAAAACAAAGGCGTAGCGTTCTTTTCTTTGGAAATGTCCGCCGACCAATTAGCCTCGCGTATTCTTTCCACCGTTACGCAAACGTCAAGCCAAAAAATGCGCAATGGCGAACTTGATGCTTCGGAATTTATGCGAATCGCCGCAGCAGTTAAAGAACTGGCGAACATTCCTCTTTATATTGACGATACCCCAGGGGTAACCATCAACGCTATCCGCACCCGCGCCCGTCGTTTGAAACGCAGCAAAGGCTTGGGGCTGATAGTGATTGACTATATCCAACTTATTTCCGGTTCCAACAACAAGCGCAATGAAGGCAACCGCGTGCAGGAATTGTCAGAGATTTCCCGCGGACTGAAAATTCTAGCGAAGGAACTGAAAGTTCCGGTTATCGCCCTTTCCCAATTAAACCGCGGCGTAGAAATGCGCGACGACAAGCGTCCGGTAATGTCAGACCTGCGCGAATCCGGCTCTATCGAGCAAGATGCCGATATCGTTATGTTCGTATTCCGAGAAAACTACTATATTCATAATGCCGAACCAAAGCAACAGGAAGGCGACACGCCGGAAAAATTCCAGAAAAAGCATGAAGAATGGGTACAACGCGATCGTGAAACCGCAAATGTTGCTGAAGTTATCATCGGCAAGCAGCGTCATGGTCCGACTGGCACGGTAAAACTGTTTTGGAACGGCGAATTTGCCCAATTCGGCAATTTAGCGGAAGAAGATAAAATGGCGGAGAAACGCGGTTAATGGTTAGAAATCCAGCTAAAATAAGCTCAGAAGAATGGGAAAAAATCTGTCAGCGCTGCGGTCGCTGCTGCTTGCTTAAACTGCAAGATGACGAAACAGATGAAATCTACTATACCAATGTTATCTGCCGCTATTATGACACTGAAAAGAATCTATGCACCATTTATGACAAACGCTGTAAACTAGTGCCGGAATGCTTAAAGCTAACGCCTCAAAATGTTGATAAAATCAGCTGGATGCCAAAAGTTTGCGCCTATCGCCAACTATTTGACAAAGACTATAAACCGCAAAAACTACAGCTGCTGCAGGGACGCGTAGTTTCAGAAGCTTTGATACACGAATCGGAGCTGGAAGACCATATCACGGACGAGGAAATTTGATGAGCGAACAGAATTTAAACGAATCCGAATATAATCCGCAACAGCGTGTTGACGAGTTTAAAAAACTTGAAACGGAATTTTGGAAACATAAAAAGCTTGACGAGATGAACGAAGCGGAATGGGAAGCGCTATGCGATGGTTGCGGCAAATGCTGTCTGAACAAAATAGAAATAAAAGGCAAAATCCATTTTACCCGCGCCTGCTGTCGTTTTTTAGACTGCCAAACCTGCCTCTGCAAAATTTATGAGCATCGTTTTAAAGCCATGGACGACTGCCGCAAAATAGACCTTGCCGCGGTGCGGGAAAAGCCGCGCTGGCTGCCTAAAACCTGTACTTATTGGCTTTTAGACAACGGCTATAATTTGCCGGAATGGCACCCGCTTTTAACTGGCAGAGCCGACAGTGTGAAAAACGCCGGCATGGATTTAAGCAACCGCGAGCTGATTAGTGAAACCAAGGTTAAAGACTATGAAGATTACATTGTTGACTGGCAAGACCTTTGACATTAAAGAAGCCGTAGGCATGGACATCAAAGTTGTGCAGTCGCCGAACTCTCGCAAGCTTATTTTGCATATAGATAGTAAAGAGCGCATTCCAGTGCTGTCCATTCCGCGTTTTTGCACCCGCAAGCGGGCTATAAATTTTGTAAATGAAAATATGGACTGGATTTTGGAAACGCTGCAAAAACTGCCGGAACGCAAATATTTCAGCGACGGCGAAACAATTTCCTTATTCGGGCAAAGCGTAACCATTTCTCATCAGCCAAACGCCCGCTGCGGCGTGAGACTGGACGGAGATACGCTGATAGTCTCCGGCGGCGCGGAATTTTTGCATCGGCGGGTTAAAGACTATATCCGCAAAACCGCGGCAGAGGAATTTTATAAGCTATCGGCGCCGCTTGCCGCAAAAATCGATTGCAAAATCAATGGTATCTGTATAAAAGACACTAAGTCGCGCTGGGGTAGCTGCTCTGTACTTAATAACATAAACTATAACTGGCGGATAGCGTTGGCGCCGCAATATGTGATAGACTATCTTATGGCGCATGAAGTTTCACATTTGAAACATCACGACCATTCGCCGGATTTTTGGCAATGCGTGGCAAATTTATATCCGGACTGGCAAAAAGGACAGGATTGGCTGCGAAAAAACGGGCGTTTGCTATACACTTATTTTTAATATTTAGCCGCTATATACATAGCTGATTTTAAATTTTGAAACAATTTGTTGCCAAAATTTATTACAATATTGCTTGACTATTAACTTTTATCGCTCTAAATTAGCGTTGTTACAATACGAATAGTAATATTGTTGTTCAAAAGTAATATTTAGAAGGAATAAACTATGAAAAAATTTTTGTTATTGGCCGGTGTTGCCTCTTTACTCAGCGTTAATGCGCAAGCTGAAGTAAATCAATACGTTTCCGGTAAAATTTCTTATGACTTCAACAAAGTAAACATCAAAGCTTCTGCCCCTGACGAAGCTGAATTGTCTCGTGAAAAAGCCAACAAAAACTTGTTTGGCACACACGTTGCTTACGGTGTTCAAGCTGGTTATGTTCGTGGTGAATTGGAATTGAACAATTCTCGTGACATTAAAAGAAATTACTTTTATGAAGAAGACGGAGATGTAGCCCACTTCAGACTTTATAAGCACTCTGTAATGGCCAATGCTTATTTTGACTATTTGACATGCACACCTTGGACACCTTATGTTGGTGCCGGTATCGGTTCTTCTTATTTGAAAGCTGACGATGGTGATGAAGCTAAGTCTGTTTACAATTTAGCATGGCAAGTTATGGCTGGTTTAACATACGATATCAACTCTCATTGGACTGTTGACGCTGGTTACCGTTATGCTGATTTAGGCCGTATCCGTAAAAACCTTGGTAATGGTGAAGTTGTTAAATTTACAGCTCGCGATCACGAAATTATGCTCGGTGTTAGATATACTTTCTAATTTTAACGAGTTAGAGTTTGAAAAGACGGTGCTTATTGCATCGTCTTTTTTTGTTTTATGCAATGTTACAAAACCGTAACTTTTTGTGTGTTGCACCACTGCAAGAATCGATGTAACCTGCAAGGCAGTTAAAAACATTTTTTATAAGGAAGATAAACTATGACAAATAAACCATCTACCAAAATCAACTTATTTGACTGCGCAACCGCTCAAAAAGTTATTGGTCAGGAAAAATTTTTAGACTCTTTCAAAACTATCTTAAACCACGGCGCATATTGTCAAGGTCCGGAAACTAAAGAACTGGACGAAAAATTAGCTAACTTTGCCGGCACAAAATATTGCTCTACCTGCGGTTCAGGCACCGATGCATTAACTCTTGCCCTGATGGCTTGGGGCGTTAAATCCGGCGATGCTGTATTTGTATCTTCATTTACATTTGTTGCCTCTGCCGAAGCTCCGGTTTTACTGGGCGCTACTCCAATTTTTGTAGACTCAGATCCAAACACATATAATATGAATCCGGAAGATTTGAAAAAAGCCATTGCCGAAGTTAAAAAAGAAGGCAAACTGAATCTTAAAGCCGTTGTAGCCGTTGATATTTTCGGTTCTCCGTGCGACTATGACGAAATCATTAAAATCGCACATGAAAATGGTATGAAAGTTTTGTCTGACTCCTGCCAGTCTTTTGGTTCGGTTTACCACGGCAAACATGCCGGCTCTATCGCCGATATGACAGCAACTTCATTCTATCCGACAAAACCTTTAGGCTGCTATGGCGACGGCGGTGCCGTATTCTCTAATACCAATGAAGAAAATGAATTGGTTAAATCCTGCCGCGTTCACGGTATGAGCCCAGAAGACCACTATGACAACGTTCGTTTGGGTATGACTGGTCGTATGAACTCTTTTCAAGCTGCAGTTTTGCTGTTGAAATTGACTGTATTTGAACAGGAACTGAAAGACCGTTACAAAGTTGCGAAACGCTATGACGAAGAATTGAGCCCATACTTTAACAAACAGCAAATTTTGCCGAACTGTCAATCCGCATACGCTTTGTACACCATCAACTGCGAAGACCGCGATGAATTGATGGATTACTTAAAAGCCAACGGCATTCCTTGCGGCGCTTACTACCCTCGTCCGGTAAACACTCAAACTGCCTATGCTAAATGGAACAACCGTTCTTTACCAGTTTGCGAAAAACTGTCTAAAACCGTTTGCAGCATTCCAATGACTCCTTACTTGACCGAGGAAGAGCAGTCATATGTTATCAGCAAAATGAATGAATTTGCTGCTGAAAAAATGAAAAAAGCTGCCTAAGTTTTAGGTATTGCAAAATTAAACCCCGCTAAAGCATTTGCCTCGGCGGGGTAATTTTTTATATCATTCTAAATTTATCACTCAATTTTATGTGTTCAAGAATCCGGCAAATTGATTTCGGCATCATTAGCGAATTTGCCTGATGTCTGATGTCATTATCATCTTCCGGAAACACCTCGTCATGATTAGAAATGTAGCGGATAACTCCAACATCTAAAACACTACGGACATAATTGCCGTTATGAAAAATCGGCGAGTGATCAAACATATACAAGTCTATGTTTTTGTTAGGATATTTCGCTCTAAGCCTTTTGATATGAGAAACTATTTTTGCATCATTAAGACACACATCTTTCTTTTGATCAGCTAAATGGCTTATGTATATCAACAATACGGAATCCGCAGCTTCAATAAAACTATGATTTCTTTCCCAACGCCGCTCATACTTTTTCTTAAAAGCTGAAAATTGTTGTTTAAATGGTTTATCCTCAAAAAAGTCATGATAATAATAAGTTAAGGTTTTTGCATTATACATCGGCATCTCTTTATGCGCCGGAGCTTGTAAATTTGCAGCGGCCTTTTTGTTTAACACAGCTTGAGTAAATCCACCCAATTCACAATCATATTTAGGAGACACTGGAGCAAAATCTTTATAATCCAGCCAATGATCAAAATCTTTATAAAGAGCTTTTATTCTTTTATATATACCATCTGCTTTGCCAGTGCCGGACCAATCCCATGGTCCATCAAATAGCTTCAGCCCGTTGTTATTCAAGAGCGATGAGCAATGACATAATTTTCCCAAAGTTATTACATAATCATATTTTTTGATAGTTTCACTCATAATCGGTTCCCCATTCCGTAATATTTTGAATATAACAACAAAAAAGCTGCCTTAGACAGCAGCTGGAAGTTGGAAACATACTTAACACAATGTAGTGCGACATATTAGCGATATGCCACATATTACTAGTATCTATGAGCCATATTTATATAGCCTATTTTGTCGCCTTCCAGCTATACACCAGAAGGCATAATTTTATCGTCCGCAGACGTGTGTTAATGAGGCTTCCACACCCCAGACAGACTATCGCCTATCCATTTGTTATTTTAGCTAAAGATTATTAGAATGTAAAGATAATTATTCTGCAACCACTATCAGACAATTCAACTAAAAAAATAATACATTATTTTCACATACTCTTTATGATTTTAATGATATTATAAATTGTCTTAAATGTTATTTGAAAGTTATAAATTTAAACCTGTATTTTTTTACATTTTCAGCTTATAGAATTATTTAGCTTGATTTTCCTAAACAATACTGTTATAAAATTTAACGTCCGGTGTGACGCAACACTGGACGTTATTAACTAGAAAGGGTTAAACCCTCTTTTAACTACTTTCTAAGTTAAATGTAACCTATTTTTGCTAAAATGTCAAGACCTAAAGTCTAAACATAGCAAATTTAGGCGGGGTTTATCCCTTTCGCAACTGCTCTGATGAGCTGAAAGGTGAAAGATGATAAACTTGAGCAAAGTTTTAAGAATACTCATTTATCTTCTTAAAATCATCATTCTGTTAATGAAATAGTATGGTGAGGCGGGGCTTTCAAGTCCCGCCCTTTGTATTTTGGAGCCGACCGGCAACAGTTTTCAATATGTAATCTGAATTAACAGATTGACGGAATATGTTAAAAAATATGGAAAAATTTAACATATAAGTTAAAGTAATGTCTGAAAAAAGTCTGAAATCAGACTCTGAAAAAGTCTGAAGAGCTATATTGAAATGAAAATATAGAAAGAATGACCGGAGAGCTTGTTATATTCCTACTCGTGCAAACAAGTTTGCGCGAGCAGTGCCTTTCGCGTCGCAACGGCTCAACCATCGCTGCCGCTCGGTTTTGCCGGCTATCCGCTCCGAACTCTCTTATCGAGTTCGCTTCTTCCGGCTTTAAAACAAAAAAACACCCATTCTTGCGAATGAGTGTTTTTAGTTTTATGGTAGGGCCGGAGAGCTTGTTATATTCCTACTCGTGCAAACAAGTTTGCGCGAGCAGTGCCT
>CAVIDY010000016.1:0-36720 GCA_963641885.1 Bacteroidaceae bacterium | reverse complement strand
AATAGCTGTAATCTTCTTTTGGATAATACCATTTTCCGGCAATTTTATACGGATTTCCGACCTTATATATTCCGCCGTAATTTTTGATTATTTCCGCCTGCGCTTGCGGAGATAAGCCGGACAATTCAGGAGTTCCGCTTGAACAAGAGCTAAGCGTGCCAGCGCAAATCAGCAAAGCAAAAAATAGTTTAATACTGTTCATTCTGTTATTCATCTTAAAATTTTAAGTTAAACCACCCTACTCTGATTTTTTGATATCGGCAAGCATTATTATTCATTTATGCTTAGCCTTTTTTGCCGAAACAGCTTGAGCTTTTTTGTGCAGCGATGGTTTTTTATCCACCGGAACCGGCACTCCGAACCCAATTTTAGGATTATAGTTTTTAATTTTGTTCAGTAACTGATAGTCGGGATAACCGTCTTCCGGCAGTTTGGCTTTGTGTTGCAAAAACTTTACAGCTTTACGCGTATCGCTACCAAGTTTGCCGTCTTCTTTAATTTTGTTGCGCACAAACTTGTTATAAAACTGCTGAATGGTTTTAATTTCATCGCTGTTCATAACATATTGCTCGGCAGCATGAACCGGAGTCCATTTTTTCTTTGGGCTTTTAATATAATCGGCAAGACTAACAATCGCCAAAGCATAGTTATCGGAGCGGTTCCATATCATCACGCGCTTAAAGTTGCCGAACACGAGATATGCCGGACCCTTGCGCCCGTCAGGCAGTATCACCGAACCTTTAAGCTCGGAGTCAAACGGCAGATTGTATCCATAATAGGTTTTGACGCCGATTTTTTTCCATTCTCCGACTTTTTTGGTGGTTTGACGCCCGACTTGACTAAAATCAAAATTCCACGGCAAAGAAACACGCATACCCCACGGCTCGTCTTTTTTCCAGCCCAAAGAGCCTAAATAGTTGGCAGCAGAAGCAATGGCGTCATCAAACGAGTTCCAAATATCAGGCACGCCGTCGCCGTCAAAGTCCACGGCATAACTGTTATATGTGGACGGCATAAACTGAAAATGTCCCATAGCCCCCGCCCACGAACCTAGCATTTTATCTTCGCTTAGTTTGGTTTTATCCATAATTTTCAAAACTTGGTACAGTTCGTTTTTAAAAAACTTAGAACGACGATTTTTATAGCTTAAATTCGTCAAACTATCTATCAGGTGATAGGTGCCTTTATTTTGCCCAAAATTGGTTTCCACCGCCCAAAACGCCGTTAAATACGGCATAGGAACGCCATATTCTTTTTCTATTTTTTTATATTTTTTAGCTAATTTGGAATTATGCTCTCTAGCGTCTTTAACTCTTTTTTCGGTAACCAAACGATTTACATACGCGCAGGTTGTCAACACCAGCTCAGTCTGTTTTTTATCGAGCCGCACCACTTCCGGCAACGGGTGATAATAGTTTTTGCCTTTATAAGCATCATCAATAGTTTTTTGAGAAATGCCTTTAGAAATCATCTCGCGCTTTAAACTTTCCAGCCACACCGTCCATTCCTTAGGCGGAGTGTTTTTAGCTTTTGGAGCGGCGCAAGCTACATTGCCCGCAAGCAGCATCACGCTGCAAAGCATTGCTGAAACAATCATTTTGATTTTATTCATTTTAGAGCACCTTTCAAATATCAATAGCAATATTAGCGGATTTTTGCTAAAAAATCACTAAAAAAGATAACAAAAGCGCTGGCTTTTTAGACCAGCGCTTAAAATTATTATTCTTTAGGCTATTATTTTTTTGATAAATCAGATGTGCAATGCGGGCATTTTACTGCAGCCAATGGAATTTCCTCGCAGCAATACGGACATTTTTTGGTAGTTGGAGCAGCCTCTTCCTCCTTTATCATTTTTTCTTGCAGCTTATTTACGGCTTTGATTAAAACAAACACTGCAAAAGCCACAATGATAAAGCTGATAACATTGTTTAAGAAAACACCGTAGTTGATTGAAACATCATCAGCGATTTTCCATTTTAAATCAGAAAAATCAACTTTACCCAAAAGCAAACCGATTGGCGGCATCATAATGTCTTTTACCATAGAATCGACAATTTTACCAAACGCAGCACCAATGATGATACCGACAGCCATATCCATAACATTGCCGCGCATTGCGAATTTTTTAAATTCATTAAAAAAGCTTTTAATCATATTTTCAGTCCTTTACTCATAAATTGGAAAGTTGTTACAAAGTTTAATAATTTTATTTTTAGTTTGCTCAATCACCATATCGGCGTTTCCTTGAGCCAAAGCGTCAACCACATCGCCGATGCAGTTGCCGATAAGCTCAAATTCAGCCTCTTTAAAACCGCGGGTAGTGCCTGCCGGAGTTCCCAAGCGCACGCCGGAAGTAACTTTAGGAGGCTGCGGGTCAAACGGTATAGCGTTTTTATTGCAGGTTATATGCGCTTTTTCCAAAGCAGTGGTAACCACGTCGCCTGTCAGCTTTTTCGGGCGCAAATCTACCAGCACCAAATGTGTGTCAGTTCCGCCCGAAACCAAATCCACGCCGCGTTTTATCAAAGTATTGCCCAAAACTTTGGCGTTTACAATAACCTGCTTAGCATATTCACGAAACTGCGGCGTCAAAGCCTCGCCAAAGCAAACAGCTTTGCCAGCTATCACGTGTTCCAGCGGTCCGCCTTGAGACCCTGGAAACACTGCTGAATTAACCTTTTTATAAATATCGGCGTTGTTGGTTAAAATCATACCGCCGCGAGGTCCGCGCAGTGTCTTGTGCGTTGTTGTGGTGACAACATCAGCAAAATCAAGCGGGTTCGGGTGCTGTCCGCCAGCAACCAAACCGGCAAAATGCGCCATATCAACCATCAAATAAGCGCCTACACGGTCGGCAATTTCGCGGAAACGGGCAAAATTTATCTGCCGCGGATAAGCCGAACCACCGGCAACAATCAATTTCGGCTTACAGTCCAAAGCCAAGCATTCCGTTTCATCATAATCAATTAAGCCAGTGTCTTTGCGAACGCCGTACTGCACTGCCTTAAACAATTTGCCGGACATTGAAACTTTGGCGCCATGCGTCAGGTGCCCGCCAGCGTCCAAACTCATACCCATAATTGTATCTCCTGGGTTGAGCAAGGCAAAATAAACCGCCATATTGGCCTGCGAGCCTGAATGAGGCTGCACATTCACATATTGAGCTTTGAATATTTTTTTAGCCCGCTCCTGCGCTAAAGATTCCACTTTATCAATAAATTCGCAGCCGCAATAATAGCGATGGGCTGGATAACCTTCGGCGTATTTATTAGTCAAAACCGACCCCTGCGCCTCCATTACCGCGCGCGAAACTATGTTTTCACTAGCAATAAGCTCTACTTGTTCGCGTTGGCGTTTAAGTTCTTTTTGAATAATATCATAAACATCGCGGTCTTCTGTCTGTAAACTCTGCTCAAAATCCATATTATTCCCCCTTATCTAGTTTATCTAAACGGCGCTGATGGCGTCCTCCTTCGTATTCCGCCGCCATAAAAGCATCGATTTCCGCCGTTACATCGGCAAATTTCATGGTGCGCCCGCCAAAAACAATTACATTGGCGTTGTTATGCTGTTTTGCCAATTTAGCAACTTCTACACTATAAAGCAAAGCGGCGCGAATCCCTTTGTGGCGGTTTGCGGCAATTGAAATACCAATTCCGGTTCCGCAGATTAGAATGCCTAAATCAGCTTTTTTGCTGAGAATTTCCTGCGCCATTTTATCAGCAATATCCGGATAGTCTACCGATTCTGCAGAATAAGTGCCTAAATCATTCATTTTTAAATCAGCATAATGCTGTTTCAACTGTTCTTTCAATTCAAATCCGCCGTGATCGGACGCGATAGCTATTTTCATTGTTTTCTCCTATTGTTGGCACAACTATATAATATAACAGAAAAAATGCTCCACAAAAAAACGTGTTTTTTCCACCGATATAAAAAAAATGAAAAAAAGTAAAAAAAAGTGTTGACGTTTGAAAAAAAATCGGTATATATGGTTTTTGTTAAATGAGTTTGGTACTTCGGTACGAACCGGTCGGTTGGCAGAATGGCTCATGCAGAGGACTGCAAATCCTTTTATATCGGTTCAATTCCGGTACCGACCTCCAAAATTATTCCGACTTAGCTCAGCGGTAGAGCAATCGGCTGTTAACCGATCGGTCATCTGTTCGAATCAGATAGTCGGAGCCACTGAAAGGGCTGTTGCAAAACAGTCTTTTTTTGTTTTAAATTATGATTTTTCTGATGCGCTTATAATCTCCGGCTGGCAACTTTTTGACATATCATTTAAAATGATACCCTTTACACACCACATTGCTTAAAGGAGATAAAATGATATACGGCTATATCCGCGTCAGCACGGACAAACAAAACACTAAAAACCAAAAATTTGAAATTGAACAATTCTGCAAACGCCATAAAATGAAAATAGACCATTGGATTATGGAAACAATCAGCGCTACTCAATGTTTGGAAAAACGAAAGCTTTGGGGTTTGCTGCAAAATTTGAAAAAAGGCGACATAATGATTGCCACCGAACTTTCAAGATTAGGACGCAATCTGCTGCAGGTTATGAGTATTTTACACGATTGCTTAAACAAAGAAGCGCAAGTATGGACAATTAAAGATAATTATCGCTTGGGCGCAGATATTCAAAGCAAAGTTTTAGCTTTTGCGTTCGGGCTTTCTGCCGAGATTGAACGCAATTTAATTTCTCAGCGCACCAAAGAGGCTTTGAGCCGCGTACGCAATGAAGGGCGTCCGCTGGGGCGTCCCAACGGCAGCAGGAATCAAAAGAAACACTTGGACAAACATCTCCGGCAAATAGTTGAACTGCTTAATGAAGACGTCCCGATTTCCAGAATTGCCGAACTGCTAAACTGTAACCGCAAAACCCTCTATAACTATATAAATTATATAAAAAATAACCGACAGCATCTTGATATTTTAACTGGTGAAACTTTGACCGCATATAACAACTTTACATTGATATAAATAAATTTACCCCCATTTGAAAAAACTGAAAAATAAATTTGACAAAGCTTAAACTATATGTTATTGAATGTGCGTTATGTTGATATTCTCTTTTTATTGGGGGTATAGCTCAGTTGGGAGAGCGCTTGCATGGCATGCAAGAGGTCAGCGGTTCGAACCCGCTTACCTCCACCAATAAGAAAAAACCGGAAGTTCATACTTCCGGTTTTTCTCTTACTTTGGATTTTTATTGATTTTCTGAAGTTTTTGGCTGGAAAAATACTTTATACGTTGCAATAACCAAAGCAAGAATCTCCCCGCCGTATCCCAAAATAATCAATACCCAAGCTAAACATTCTTTTAACAACGAACCAACGCTTTCCGACAATATAAGCGGCACAACTACCGCACTTACGATATACACAAGCAAAGAAACACAGCCAATGTAGTGCATATATACAGAAAGCTTTGGAAATTTTGTGATAAAACTCTGTAAAAAGCTAAATCTCTCTTTTTGAAACAAACCGGCAATCAGGAGAATGACAAAAGCCCAAAACAAAACGTCTGTTATTGTTTCAATAGGAGCCGCTAAAGATTCAATCCAACGTCCCAGCTCTGTAAGCAGATAATCTGATGTAAAATACAATCCGGCAAGCACACCCAGCCCTTTATCTTTTATTTCCATTTATCATTCTCCCGATGCGGTTAATTAAACATATTTAAGTAGTAAAACAAAATAATTACAAATGCAAGCAAAATAACTATGAATTTTACTTTTGTTCTTGGGCTTTTTCAACTGCCTGTTGGGCGGCTAAACTTGTGCCGCCGCTGGAAAAAGCTCCGGCAATCTTAGCAACGCTGCCAGCGGTTTTGAACATATTATCCCAGCCGCTTTGGCGCGCCGATGTCAAACGATTTTCTACATCTTTATTGATGCCGTACAAATTTGCCTGATTCTGATAGCCGGAAACCGAACCTTCCAGCAGCGCCTTAATTTGCTGAATATAATTCAGCTGCGAATTATTATTGAAATTTGCGCTGTTGATATTGTCACTCAAACTTTGGCTATATGCGCCCTGTCCCGCCGCAATGCTTTGATATGCAGCTTGATTCAGCGCTTCATTTTGCTTTTGCTGCAGGTCGTTCATCGCCCGTTGATAAGCCTCGCTGCCAACGCTGATGCCTTTGTTTGCCAAACTTGTTTCCAAATCGGTACGCAACTGCTGATATTGCGGCGTAATTTTATCCACCGCCGACTGATACACAGCGTTTTCCGCACGCTGACGCGCCTCGTCCGAGCCGTTAACCGAAAACTGATATTCCGGCATACTGCCCAAATTTTGACTCATGCTAAGCGCCTGACCTGTCATATTTTTTAAGGTATTGTCATGATTTGAAGTATCATAATTACCAAGATAATTCAAATAGTTATTTTCATAACCATATTTATTGGTTGAAGAGTTAGCAAAAACTTTTCCTATAGATTTACTCATTTCTTTTTTCCTTTCTTTATATCCATTTACATTCGTTTTTTAGCATGCCGAAAATGCAGCAGTCATCGCCGTTTTCACGATACGCCCTGAACATTCCTTCTTGCTGAAAACCGAGTTTTTTTACAAAATTTAAGCTGGCGGCGTTGCTTTTGCTCACCAGCAGCGAAATACGCCGGCATTTTAGCTTGTTAAACGCCAAATCAAACATAGCTCTAAGCATACGGCGATTACACCAACGCTTGTCAACGGTGTAAACTGTCCACCAAACCTCTATATTGGGGCGGTAACTGTGAAAAATTAAGCCTCCGAGCATTTTTTCGCCTTGGGCAAAGCCATAAGTTATATGTGTGTCGAGCCAATCAGCATTTTCACCTAAACCATCGCAAACCCACTTGGCTATAATATTGTTTTTATCCGGCAGAATTTCATATTCATCGCTCATAGCACCCCGCTCCCGACTTCATAGCGGATTCCGGTTTCAAACCACTCTATCAAATTGCCTTTGGTCTTGGTTTTAAACACCACGCTGGCTTTGTAACCAGTGGCGGAATTAGCTATCCATTGGCTGCGGATAGACGTGCTGTCGGCAGCGCCCCATTTTATGCCAAGCGGTTCTTTTGAGCTTGACCATTTGGTTTCATTCCACTTATGCAGGTTTGAAGATGATAAGTTTTCCTGATAGTCGATTTTACGACTTTCCATATCCATATTGGTATAAATTACCAGTGTATAGCCGGAGCTTGATTTGGTACGCGGGTTCAACAGCTGAATTTTTTTAACGCAATTGCTGCCCAAATCATTGTATGCCTGCTCAACGCAGCCGCTGATTTCCATTCCGTTATCAGCATAGCTTTCATCAAACAAATAAACACCTTGATCCGAACCAAAATAAAGCCGTTGATTATACAAGCCCCAGCAATGCGCACGGATACCAGTAAAACGGCACCACGCTCCGGTGTTTACGTTAATCACATGCTGTTCATACTGATTGGAAACAGGCACATTAAATAGCCCGTAACCGCCGCGGCTGTAAATTATTCCCTGCCAGCCGTAACGTTTCAAATTACGCGCCGTACGCGACAGCACCAAACCGCGGACGGCATCGCTGAAAGCTATTTGCGATGCATTGGCTTGTTCCAAAGGCAATGCCTTGGACAATGGAATATAACCGTCTTCGGAAATTATTACCACGTCTCCCTGATACGGCACCAAACAGTTATAGCCAATCGGACGGCTGATTTTGTAGGAACCCTTCAGTTGCCAACTATCGGCATTGTTAATGTCCGACCCTACATAAACCAGCGCTTCGCCTTCCGAAGTGATAAACACCGTCAAATCGTCTATGCCCTGCCCGCCGTCCTGCGTCCAATTGGCAACCGCCATCAGCTCGCCGCCAAACCGCGCCACCTGCGCCAAATCAAAGCAATTCAGCTTACCGGCAATATTGCCAGCGGTCTCAGGATACCAAACTTTGAGAGTGCCGCTTTCAATAAACCATAAGCGCTGTTTGGAAAGCCCTATACCGGAAATGCGTGTGGCATTCAAATTTTCGGCGCTGAACCCCCAGTCTTCAAAGTGTTCAATTCCGTCATCATCGAGATAATAGACTTTTGGAATGTCGCCGCCATTTACAAAATACAAATAATTTTTATATTGCTGGGTACGGCAGTAGCTGTTGGTAAATTTTACATTTTCATAAGCGTAAATATTTTTGCGCGAACTGATGTTATAGGCTTTACCACCTGACACAGCAAAAAAATAATTGCCGCTGCCAGCTTTATATTCGGCTAAGGTGCACACTTTTTCCGGCAGCTTTACATATTCCACATAACCTTTGCGCAAAGCCACTTTAGTATCCAGCGGCATATAGTTATCCATAACAACGGCGTAACCAGCATCCATATCAGCTAAACTGTCACGCACATTTAATCCTTTTATCGGCGCAGGCAAAGTGTAACTTACTGATTTATTGCCCCGCGCTGCTAATTTTAATTTCATTGATTATTACTCCTGTTTCGCTCAAACAATTATCCGACTTTGCCAAATTTATGTTGGCGGCGGCGTGTTCAGAACCAAAGCGTTTTTTTAATTCACGCTGAAATTCATCATATTCTTCGCCATAATCCAACCCACTGCGTTTAAGCCAGCGCCACAAAATGTTCAGTTTAACCAAATATTCGTCAAAAACCGGAACATCGGTGTTGGCAGTGAGAGAGCTTTTTTCTTCAAAAGTGTCAAAATCCCAAACCACACCGTTGGAACGATATTGAAACACAATCCGCAGACCTCCAGCCGGAGGAGTTAAAAAAACAAAGCGCCCGTTTTGAATTTTGAATTTCAATTCATTGCTCGGACTGGAAAAATATTTTTCCCGCATCCACTGCTCCGGCGTAATGGCTCCGATTATGCGCTCTTTATTATCTTTAATAAAAATCGTGTTATTCAAAAGGCAGAAAAAATCCGGCAAAAACTCGGAAATTGGGTATTGCGTGCGTCCTTCAACCGTGCGCAAACAGCCTTCTTTAGTCAATTCCTGCCAATCACCATAGCGCAGCAAGCTGTCAAGAGCCGATTTTGCCACGCTCAAAAAAATACTTTCCTGCTGGCTGTTAGCGTCAAACAAATCATTCGGGCGTTTTGTCGCCGCTAAATCCGCAACCTCGCGGCATATTTCTAAAATTGTCTTCATTATTTTTCTCCCGCTTTGGCGCCGGAATGTTTTTTACGCTCTTCACTAAGAGCTCTTTGCACAGCCGCCAGCTGTTCACGCAAAGCTTCAATTTCTCTTTCATATTCAAGCTCTTTTTTGGCAAAATTATCTAACATCTTGTTATTTTCTGATTTTTCTAAAAACATCTGCGCTAAAACATGTTCGTCCTGCAAGCCAAGACTTTGCACCTTATCAAAATCCAAACCCGCTAAAGTTTCCACCGTAAACACGCCGCGGCTTTTGCAGGTAGCGATTTCCGCCGCGGTCAAAAATGCAAATTGCTCCAGTGGCGTACCGTTTTCCGTTTGCTTTTTAGAAAGCTTGTACAGCGCATATTCCTGCGGAAAACGCCGGATTTTATCTGCAGTCGCCGGCTGGTCAAACACTTCGGTATTGTTATCTTTCAGACGGATTTCTATATAAGTAACATTTTTAAAAACTGGCAGACCATTGTCCGTAACCTCATTAGTTTTAACAGCTTTATCATAAAACCTAGCCGCCACGTTTTTTTCTGTTTCTTTTGTACCGATTACTTGTTGAAACAAGGCAAAATCCATATCCATAGTTTTTATTCCTTTACTTTATCTTGATTTCATAACATATTGAAAAGGAGTGATTTTAATTCACTCCCTTTCAATTTTTATCAATTATTCTTTAGTGTTAATCAACACACCTTGAACAGCCGCATTTGACATAGTCATATTGCCTGCCCAGCCAATAATACGGTATAACGCATCCTGATTTATCGCCAATCTGTCGCCGCCGATAATTTTCATATTGCGGTCCTTATGAGTACGCAGATAAATGTAGTTTGTGTTCAAAAAGTACATGTGTTTTTCCGGACAATAGCCGCCTTGACCGCCATCAAAAATCACATCTGCGCCTTTAAATTTAAGACTGGTGAAACCGGCGTCCGCCATTTTAGGGTCTGAAAAACGCTGCAAAGCCGACAATGATTCGTCAAACAAAGTATACAAAGCATCATCGCAAACAATTAAATCCGGTTTATCGGCGTTGCGGCAGCATTTGTGATATAAGCTGTTCATCATCTGACGGATATTGGAAGAATCAATCTCAGCGCTTACGCTTTGGTTGCGCCAAAATTCATTTCCAGCCGCCGAACGGTCAATACCGCCGACCGTACCGGAAGTCGGATCGTCCGCAACCAGCAAAGCCAAGCCGCCGATTTCTTTGCCTGACGAACCTGTGCCATCGCTAAACAATGCGGCGGACATTTGATTTTTCAAAGTCTTTTCGGCGTTAGAAATACGCTTTTCAAACAAATCCATAACCTGTTCCGGTCCGCTGTTCATCAGCAATTCTTCACCGGAAATAGCCACCGGAACTGCGCACAATTTAAGCGCATATTCCGCCGCGGTAAACAATTGTTTCGGAGTATAGTTGATGGTATCATAGCCGGAATACCACACCATATCGCCCTCGCCGTATTCCAGTTCTTCCAAAATTTTGGCACCACCGGTTAGCGGACGCATTTTGCCTTTGTCTTTCAGGCGGGTTAAAAGCGCGTTGTTTTTAGAAATATTATCAGCCATTTCTTTTGAACGATTGTTCAAAGTTACGGTAAACACTTCATTGTAATTTTTATTTGTCATTTTCTATCCTTTTAAAATTTAAGTTAATCCAAAAAAGCAGCCATATTTTTTTCAATCTCTTCCCGCAAGGTCAGAGGTCTTTCCGGCGCTTTTGCTTTTCCCTTTGGGGAAAATGCCGCTTTCTGTGCTTTTTGCGCTTCGGCGGCGTTAGAGTCGATTTGTTTGGCAATCAACTCTTTACGGACATCAGCATTAAGCCAAACTGCCTGCTTGTAAGCATCTTCTATACTTGATGCCAGTCCGTTTTGCAGCAAAGCCTGCATTTGTTTAAAAACAGCGTCAAAATACGGGTGCAGCAAATGTCCGGATTCATCTTTTTGTGAACCGAACGCTTGTATTTGACTGTAAAAACTTCTTTGCTCGCTTTGCTGCAAATAGTCTCTCAGGCTGTGAAAACTCAAATCGAGATCACTAAGCCTTTTTAAAATTCGATCAGAAATTTCGGTTTGCGGAGTTTCCGAAAACTGCGCCTTTACCTTAAACACCTGAGCGATGGCGTTTAAGGTTTCCACTGGACGGCTGTGCATTTGTTCGTCAATATATGCCAAACCTTCAAGCCATTCGCGCAAGCTGTGTATGTTGTTTTCGGTTTTACGTTTTTGAAATTCGCCGTCCAAATTTTTCAGACTGTCTAAAAGTCCTATTTTGGCAGACAACTCCTGACGTTCGGCTTTCAATTTTTCTTCACGCTTGCTTAAATACTTTTGCCATTTCGGCGAAAGTTCGCTAAACGCCGCCGCATATTCTGGTTCAAAATCATCAAGAGCAGCAATAAGCCCGCTTTCTTCCTCATTATTTGAGACAGCAGAATTATCCTCTCCTGTAACTTTTTCGTACGGCTCTGATAAGCCGAACGCTTTGAATTGTCGTTCAATTTCTCTTCTTAAATCATTCATTTCCATATCATCCTTTTGTAGTTATAAAGAAAATCGGCAAACAAAGACTGCCGCCGTTCTCTTTCTTGTTGATTGCGAATATTTTGATAATATTCGGGTGAATAGTCGCCCGCCAAAGCTAAACCCGTGGCGTGTAAATACTTGTCAACGTCCGCGACCGAAGACGCGACAGATCCGTCCGGAAGAAGCACCTCTTCCGCGAATTGTCTGCTGATGAAAGTCATCGTATTTCTCCGAATTTCGGGTATAAAAAAACGCCTTGTTTTCATATCAACAAAGCGTTTTGCTCCATAAAGCTAATGATTATTTTTTTTTACAGTTCTCCGGCGGCTTTTTTCTGCCGGTTTTCATCGGTTATCGGCACGCATCCGGTTTGCTCATTCCAACTCAAACAGTCATCACGGCAAATTTTTTGCACCGGATCATAGATTTTTCCAATATCCAAGCAATAGGCTTGTTTATCAAAAAACAAATATCCGGCAATACCTATAACCGCCAAAGCAATAAATCCTGCCACAAAATAAAATACCCGTTTCATATATTTTTATTCCTTAAATTAACTTGCCTATAGTATATTTCCATATCCACCAATCGCCATAATCCGACCATAGATAGCGATACAGTAAACAATGCAGCTGAAATACTAAATACATAATATCAACTCCGCACAAAAAATAACTTATATAGGCGCATCTTGATAAACAAAATAAGCCGACTAACGGAATATATAAGCAAGGTATTAAATGCACAAAAATTGTTGCTAAAATATCTGCCGTTTCGAGTGTATCAGGATTTATAAAGTAATGTATTGAGCCTTCAGTCACTAAAACAAGTGATATTGTTAAAAAGCACCAAAATACATATTTAACTGCTTTATAATCCAACGGTTCAGTTATCATTTTAATTTTGCACTCCCTAAAGTCCACAAAACCTCATTTCCGGTACTTATTATTGAAAAAAGATTTTGATTTGCACAAAATAAAAAATATCCTGTAGCCAAGCCTATATATATAAATTTAATTCTGCGTGGCACAAAGAAAAACGAAACAAATAATAAGGCTAACACAATACTATAAAATAAAATTTTACTCATATCCATCTCAATATCTTTCTTTCATTCTTCATAGCACCAATAAGTTGCATTAAGTATTATCAATCAACTATTTACAAATTGCAAGTTATTTTTTACCAAAATCATCACAATGTTCTTTTGCACTGCTTTCCGGAGCAAGTTCGTTGTCGCTGTAGATGTTTTCATCTTCCGGTTCCGGCTGTGACGGAACATTAGAAACTCTGCCATATGCCTCATCTTCCGGCAGCCAGCCGTAAGCTTCGCTTTCACGCATTATTCTTGGTCTGTAACTCATTTTATCTTATCCTTTCTCTTAAAAAAATTACCATTTATCATCGGCGGAATCTTTAACGCGAAACATACTTTCTATGCTGTCGCTAGGCAAACGTCCGCACTCTTCGTCCGCCCGCTCAAAAACAGGTTCGGCAAAAGTCAGCGCCAATGCGTCTGCCATATCCGGCGACTTGCCTAACCGTTTTTTAATTTCTTCTTTTTCCTCTAGCTGCAAACGTCCGCGGCTGTCATATTTTTTGTTAACAGCGCAAAGCTCGTTTGCCAAATTTTCATCATTCGGCAACTCCACTTTTTGCTCGCCGCTCAGCCATATCCGCAGTTCGTCCCACATTTCGGCGCGGCGATTATGATAACGATCATCTGCCAGCGCCTTGGCGCCGAACATTACCGCCCGCACAACCCGCTTAAAACCACGGTCGTTTAAAATATCCACCACGCCGCCGCCCACACCTCCGGCGTCTACAAACACCCGCGCTGGTTTATATTGGCGGATAAAAAAAGTGGCGCGGTTTGCCACTTCGACATTATCCAAACGGGCATAGCTTTCAAAAAACAAACAGACGCGCCCGCGCCGAAAACAAAACACGCTTTTATCATCGCCGAAACGCGCCACGTCCAGCCCGATAATCAGCGGAGAAGAAGTTGGCTCCAGCCTTGTTTCAAACGCCTGACGCACCAACTTGGGCGCAATCAACTTATGGCTGCCGACAGAAACTGGAGCTCCCAGCCAAATATGTTCATAGTCTTCGGGACTTTCCTTTTGGCACTTTTGCGCCAGATAACGCATTTCTTCCGGACAAAACGGATTATCGGTATAGTTAACCTTAACCACCAAAGTCCGCTCATCAGGATTGGCGCCGACAGCCAGCCAAACCGGATCGTTTTCTTCTTCTCTGTTCATAGAAATCCAAATTTCCGAACCGGATTTACGGATTGTCGGGTCTAAAATCTCCCAGCTTTTCTTGCTGATTTTCTGCGCCTCTTCAAGCCACACAATATCTATGCCCTCTAAAGATTTGATGTTGTTGGAATCTTGTTCCCGCAGTCCTTTAAATATAAAAACCGTACCGCTGAGCTGATTTACAATTTTGGTTTCGCTGATTTTATAATCACTTAAACCATAAAAGCTGATGCGGTCGCTCAAAAGTTTATATACAGAATCTTTGATACTATCCTGCACCTCGCGCATACAGGCAATCCGCAATTTTTTCATGCGTCCCAATAACAGCAGGCTGTCGGCAAACGCATACGACTTGCCGCCGGCTCGTCCGCCGTAATAAAGTTTATAGCGGCGTTTCAACTTCATCAGAGGCGCAAAGATTTTCGGTATTTTTGCTATCATTCTGTTTGTCATTTACAAAATCCACCAATATTTTTGTTAAGTTTTCTGCCGGCTGCTCGCCTTCTTTATCGGTCTGCATGGCGGCAATTTTACATTTCAACTCTTCTGCTTTCAAAGCCAAATTGATATTACCTTCGTCCACTGCCATTTGCTGCAAACGATTAAGCATTTCCAAACTTTCGGCAAAAGAATATGCTTTTAGTTTTTTCTTAGCCATTATTCCTCCCTATTCCACATCGTTATAAAACAGATGATTGCCGGCAATATAACACGGAGTTTTGCCAACCGCCCATTGCGGCTTTATCTGCTTGGTATGATAAAACAACGCTCCGTTAGTAAAATCGGTCAGCTGCCCTGTCAAAGCTTTTTGCGCCACTTGCAGGCATTTTTGGAACCCATAAGTGGTTATTGTTTTTTGGCTCAATAGCTTATAATTCGGGTCATTTTTATTCCAGCAGCTGAACTGTGCTTTTTTTAAACAAGTCTGCGCCACGCTCGGAACTTTTTTACCGTTAAGCATTTCATAGCCGGTAAACCATTTTTTAGCTTTAAACCTATTTATAATCACGCACGCCACCGCCTCCAGCCCCTCATCACCTTCGCCACGGGCTTCGCCGAACAAGGTGCGCGCTAAAATCTGCAAATCATTCTCTGTCATTTTTTTCTGCCTTTCCGGCTATCAAAGCCGATAACTTAGTTTTTATAAATTCGTTGCCCCACTCATAAAGAGCGCGGCTGAATAAAATTACCACACAAGAAATGCCGCTTCTCGTTGCTCCCGAAAGTGCGGCATAATCTAAAAGCAAATACATGATATAGCCCATGCAAAATGCCAGCACGGCATCTATGGTGGCTTGAAAAAAGCCTTTATAATGAATGTAGGCTGACGCAATCGCCATCAGCACAAACAGTACGATTGTCTTTAAATCATCAACCATTATTTGCTCCAATCTTCAAAGCGTTGCGGCTTGTTTTGCCACCACTTTTCGGTTAAGGTATAGTCCCGCAGATATTCCCGATAAGCTTTGACTTTTAGCCTTTCTTCCTCGGTTAGCGGATAGTCGGCAATCATATATTTATCGGTTTCCTGCAAATATCCGTTGCGTACCAAACGAATTTCTTGCTGCATAACTTCCGTCGGTTTCTCCGGTACATAGCCTTTAACATACCAAGCACCGTCATAGGCTTGTTCAACTTCCATTTCCACCATACCTACAGAGCGGTAAAACTCGGAATTTGTACCAATTCCGACCTCGCATTGCTTGGTTTGCTCATTTATAATTTGTGCATATTTAATCATTCATACATACTCCCTTTATACGGAAAAAGATACGACTCAACAGCGGCTGCGGTAAAGCCGCCGACAGTTTCTGCCGTAACTTTCACAACATCGCCTTTTGTAACTGGAAAATTTATTTCGTCCCAAAAAGCTAATGAAGTCTGTGAGTTTCCGATTTTCCCGACAAAACGGTTATTGACATAAAAACAGATGGTGGAAATCACATTATTAGCTAAAAACTCAAAACAAAACAAACCTGACTTTGCTATTGTTTTGCTTTCGCCAGCGTTGCTAAAAACCTTGCTGAAAGTCAAAGTTATCCCTGAACTGTAATCAGGTGTTCCCCAATTTGTTATTGTCTTTTTTCCGGCTGCTGAAAAATTACCAGCATCAATATCAGCCTTGTTTTGCAGACTATCCGCAACTTTTTCTGCGCTTTCCGCCGCTGCCGCCGCACTTGCCGCCGCTGTGTCCGCTTTATTCTGCGCTTTGTCGATATAAACCTGCATTTCAGGTTCAAGCGTTTGCTCTACATAATCATTCAAATTTTCTTTAACGGCGCCTGTATATTCATCAGCTGCATTTTGAATTGATGTTTTTGCAGTTTCAGCCGATGCATCTATTTTTGTTTTCAGCGTATCAGTATAATCAGCAATTTCCTGCAGAGACTGCTTGGTTTTATCTGCCACCCGATTTACACACTCCGCCGCCTGCGCCGCGCTGCCTGCTGCCAGTTCACAGTTCAGAGCCGCGTTTTCAGCCTGTTTTTGCGCTTCGGTCATTGCCTCTTTGGCTAAAACCGCAGCTTTTTCGGCTCCAGCTCTATAATCTTGCATTTTTTGATTGGCAAAATTCTCTATTTTCGGCAGCGAGACTTCAGACACATATTTACTGATTTCCTGCTGTCCGGACCTTACCCACATCAGATGCACATCTAAATCAAAAACAACTTCATCTTGCCAATACACATCTACCGTCTGCGTGTCGGCAATATTAACCGCTATCATATTTTCTTGCATAAGCGCCTCACTTGGTTACTTGCGGAGTTAAACGAAACACCCCGACTTTTGCCACGCTTTGCGGAAAAATCGTATTTATTTCGCCGTTGTCGAACATTACCTGAATATCTGTTTTATAACTGCCGACCGGAGCCGAAGTTTCAGCCGGCGTCAAACGCAGCAAATATATTCCCTGCGCGGCTTCAACAGGTTCTGCCTCTTTTTCAAAGACCAAGGAATCGTTTTCGGTTTTACGCACCTGCATAAGCACTTTCAGCTTAGACACATCAAGTGCCTTGTTTTTTGCCTTAAACCGTAATTTTATATTAAAACTGTCGCCTTGACGCACTTCTATAATATCCGCATTGGGCAAAATTCTTCCTGTCATCACCTATTCCTCCTTTTTTACTTTAATAAAATAATTAACCGCCTGATTTATCGGCGTTACGTGGCTGCTTGAACCATAAATTGAATTTGACAAACTGGCATCAAATGTAAAATAATAGGCTCCGCCGCCGTCGCCGGAACGAGTGTTACCAGTACGCGGGTTCACCATGCGGATAGCGCCTGTGGTGGGCGGAGTTCCGTATAAATAACCATCCTGCGCCTGCGATTGACCGGTAATGTTCGGCAGACCTTCTTTTTGCGTTGTTTGCATATCCTGCGCCGAATCGCCGCCCAAACCGCGCAGAAACTTACCGCGGTAATCCGGCAGATTAAAGGTAGCCGAACCATCTCCAACGCCGAAACTTGTGCCGATTAAAGCAAATGATTCGGGATAAGCCGTACGGCTGACTTCCTGCCCGTTGCATAAAAACCAATTGTCATGATTGGCAGTTTGCACCGACGCCTTAATATCGCCCACGTCAAAAACCGTGTTCATAACATCTTTAAGTAATTTTGCAGTTTCCTCCAGCTGCTCTTTATTTACGGCGTCTTTTTCCGCCGTGCCTTTTGCCAAATTTTTAATTTGAAAGCCGCCCATTTTCAGTTCGCCTTTCATCGGCGCCCGACCGTCTTTCAGCAAACATTCGCTCAAACCATCGGCAAAATTATCGTCTTCTTCATCGTGCCGGTCGGACACAATATCTATTTCATTTTTTCGATCGTCTTCCCAGCTGTGCATTCTGGTAAACAATCCGTTGCTGTCATATGGCATTTATATTCTCCTTTATTTAGAAATTTTGTTCAATTCCGTAATTTTTTTCAAATCCAGCTCTTCGCGTTTGATTTGATTTTGTTCTTGTTTAATGGCAAAATCCTGCTGCATTTTTTGCGTTTGCAGTGCCACCATTTTGTCTTCTGCCTGCGGTATCTGCGGGTCGGGAGCATTCAATTCGACGCTGATTTTATCAAAAACCTGCTCCAGCACATTTTCAAACTGTCGGGCATTAGAAAGTGTTGCCGCCGCCGATTCAATCATCTGACGGTATAACGGCAAAAGCGCTGGCTGCTGCGAAACAATGCCGAACGCCTGATTTATCATTTCATGAATATGCGACAGCACCTGCAGCACATTTTCTTCTTGCTTATCAATGTCAAAACTGCCATCGGTTTCCAGCTCAATAACCATATCGCGGAGTTTTTGAGTTTTCAGCAAATCAACAGCCTGCGCCACCACATCAGGCTTTTGTGCCATATCATCGGCAACAAAAGCCGCTAGTCTGTCCGGTGAAAATTGCTCGCAGATTATCTCGGCTTTAATACGCAGCAAATCTTTTAAAAAACGCTGCATATCATTTTGGCGGTCTTGATTGCGCAAAGTGCCGAAGTTTGTTTTTTTGAGCACTGCCGTTGCCGTATCCTGAGAATTTGAGGCTCCGCGCATAATATCGCTGACACCGGTTACTTCATATATGGAATCAATCAGAATTTTGCGACGCTCCGCCAAAACCTGCAAGGTGCTGATATATTGCTCAATCGGTGCAAAATCGATAATTCCGCGAATACCTCCGGCATCTTTAAGCTTGTCAAAATCATTTAAGGCTATCAAGGTTACATCTTTGTCCAAAATGTTTGCCAACTCCGGAAAAGAATTATCATAACAGCCTGAAACTTTCAGCGCCTGCATAGTCAGACGCATACGGCTGTTAACGCCGTCCAACTCGTCAAGCAGGCTTTTGATTTCCACATAATCGGGAACCGGAACAATTCCGTCGTTAGTCAATGTAGCCATAATCGGCTTAGGACACGGAAAAAATCCGCTCAAATGCAAAGTATCTTCGTTAATCTGTAAAAAAGTATCCGGCAATTCCGGACTGAGATAATAAATTTTACGAGTTTTCTTATCCCAAATTTCATAAACGGAAATACTTTTATCGGTAAAATTATGCTGCCAAAAATAATCCGCCAGCTCTTCGCCGAAATTACTGTAAATTTCGCTGACATTCATAAAAGTTTTACGGGCAATCCATTCCACATCTTCCCACACATTCACTTTGTCTACATCGGCTAAAAACGACATCGGGTTAACATATTGAGTGGTTACCTGCTCTTTGTCTTTTAAGGTGACATTGCCAATATATTTGAAACTGGAATGATATTGCTCCCACAAAATTCCCATACCCGAAAGCAAAAAATCGTTGCGGGCGTATTTGACAACGCTGTCAAAGTCAAATTGTTTCATATCCCATTCCAAAGCTTTTTCCAAAATCCGGCAGGCTGTGTTTTCGACCGCGTCAGATTTTTTGTTGCTGCGAATAATAAAGGGCTGCGGCTGTTTGAAATATAAAAAAGGTTTCAAAGTTTCTACCGATGACCAAAAAATGCTTTGCTTATTGCGTTTTCGCTCATTGCGGTAATATTTACGAATTTCCTCAACCAGCGCATAATAATCTTCATAGTTTTTTTCAGAGGAACGGATTTTGGCAAGCCACTCCCTGTATAATTCACTGTTATTTTGTTTTTCCATAGTTTTCTCCCAAACAAAAACAGACCGGTAAAAGCTACACGGTCTGCCAAGTTAAAAAATATTATAATTAAATCATTTCGAAATTTTGCCCAAAAGGCTGCTTTCTCTAATAACGATTAAATCGTCCTGCGGCAAAGGCAGTTCGTCAAAGCGATGATAAATTATATGTTCGCCGACGGCTGCCAAAGTTACATTAGCGCCAATGCTTTGCACCACGCCCTGATTAGTGAATCTATCTTCATTTTCTACGCCAATCAAAGCAGACGGCAAAATTTTATCAGGCTTAATAATAAGCCTGTCTGCTATTGCTTTTAACATTTTTATGTTTCTCCTAAAAAAATAGAGACTAAGCTGAATATTGAGCTTAATCCCCTAAAATGTAAGTTTTTTCTAAATACAATTTTACATCATAGTAATTTTATTAGCACACAGGTCACCTAATGTCAAGAACTTTTTTCATTTTTTTGAAAATAATATTTTACTAATCTTTCCAAACCCAGTACCAGCAAGGATTTTAGATGATATACAACTTGTTTGCTTAAAAGACTGTGCGGCATAATATTCTTATCTGCTTTTATTTCTTTATCTTCAATACAAACATATCTGACAATATGCCAAAACTCTTCAGGAATGCTTTGCATTGCTTTTATATAGCGCTCTTGATAGGCTAAGGCATCTTCTCTTTCACCAAAACCAGATCCGATTCTTATTAGTGGAGCAGACTGCAAATTATGATAATTTCCTAAATAAAAATCTTTTACCAGCTGTTCGCCAGCTTGTTTGCGGTCAAACGCACTAAACGGACTGCCTTTTAGCTCTAACACCCCGTTTTCATAGTATTTTTCCAGCACTGACGGCTTATATAATCCTTTACCGCGGCGCCGCCTATAACCTTTTTTCAAAGCTTCTTCTTTTGATATATATTCTTCATCGACCATTTTTTCCTCCAATTTTCTTAAAAATATAAGATAAATATTATAAAGTCAATAAGAAAAATATCGTTTTACTTTCTAAGATATATATTATATAATTTTACAAAGAACAACTTTAGAGGTAATAAAAATGGACGATACAGAAGAAATAAGAAGAAAAATAGCCCGCTTGATTAACGAACGAGGCTTGAATTTCGCAAAAGTTTCTTTAAGCTTAGGCAAAAATATTGCATACATTCAGCAATTTATTAAAAACGGTTCTCCGCGCCGTTTGGGCGAAGTAGAACGTCAGAAATTAGCCCGCCTGCTAAAAGTGGACGAACAGGAACTAACAGACCTACCGCTAAAGGTGTCTTCGGGATTTGCTCCTACCGTTAATCAAGATGTGTTATGTTTGGTAATAGAAAATGTTGAATCTTGGCTGGAAAAACGCGAAGCTAAAATGACTCCGCATGATAAAGCCGAGCTGATTCGACTGCTTTATTCTAAAATCTGCAACGAATCTTTAGATAACGCCAACGCTAAAATTAAAGACTATATGGATATTTACGACGAATTCCGTAAAGTAAACTAATTAAACTTTTTTAGGACTATGCCACAATGGACAACGATATTGATGCGCAAATTCGGGATATTCTAATGAGAAATACTCCGATAAATGATAATTCTGCACCAAAACCGCAACTTGCCGCCCTTCCTGCTCCGTTTAACCTTGGTATAAATGTTGTAGGAAATCAAAATATTATCGTGGGCACCGACGCTTTGCACCTGTTGTTTTTACTCAGCCTTTTAGTTTGTTTTTTATATTTGCGTTAATAAACTGACTTAGACAGCTACATAAAAGAATATGGATCAATATCAACTTCTACTTTGACGGTAGAAGGAACTTTGACCATTTGCAGCCACTTTGCCAGCACTTGCTGGATATTGATGTTTTTATCGGTTTTCAGCATCAGACGATAACGATAGCGGTCGCGAAGCAAAAACAGCGGCGCCGGAGCCGGACCAAGCACAGAAACATAATCTGTGTGCGGAGCAGTTTTGCCAAATTCGGCAGCGACTAAACCTGTCAGCTTTTGATCTGTACCGGAAATTATCAAAGCCGCAAGTTTGCCGTAGGGAGGATATTTCAGCATCTGCCGCGACTGTTTTTCAAAATTCATAAAACTTTCGCGATCATTATTCAAAAGAGCTTTTAACACATTGTTTTCAGGATATAAAGTCTGCAAATAAACAGTGCCTTTCTTTTCACCTCTGCCAGCTCGTCCCGAAACCTGCGACAACAGTTGATAAGTTTGCTCCGATGCACGCAAATCACTGCCCATCAATCCTAAATCAGCGTCAACAATTCCAACCAATGTCAAATCCGGAAAATGGTGACCTTTGGCGATAATCTGCGTTCCCACCAAAATATCGATTTCACGGCGCTCCATACGGGCGATAATCTGCGACACCGCCGTAAACGAACCAGCATTATCGCTGGAAAGTATCTCGGTTTTGGCATACGGAAAACGATGTTTCACCTCTTCTGCCACACGTTCCACCCCCGGACCGCACGCCGTTAAGCCGTCAGCCGAACCGCAATGCGGGCAAACTTCAGGAATTTCCTCAATATATCCGCAATGATGGCACATCAGTTTATGCGCTTTTTTATGCTCTGTCAGCCAAGCGCTACAGCTAGGACATTGCATACGATGTCCGCAGTCACGGCAAATCATCAGCGGAGCATAGCCGCGGCGGTTTAAGAACAAAACAGACTGCTCGCGGCGCTCTAAATTTTCTGACAGCGCCTGAACTAAACTCGGCGCTAGCCAAGAAACACCCCACTCACCCTTTTGCGGTTTGTCTTTTTTAAGGTCTATAATTTTAATATCCGGCAGGCTGGCGTTGGCGTAACGGCTTTTAAGCTTTACGCAGTCATATTTTCCTTCTTCCACATTTACCATGGTTTCCAAATCCGGCGTGGCGGTAGAAAGAATGAGCGGCAAATGCTCTATTTTTGCCCGCACAATCGCCATATCGCGCCCCTGATAATTAACGACATCTTCTTGCTTGAACGAATGGTCGTGGCTTTCATCAATCACAATCAAGCCTAAATTTGTATAAGGCAGAAACAGCGCGGAACGCGCTCCGACAATCACTTTTACCCGACCTTCGACAATGGCTTTCCAAGTATCGGCGCGCTCTTTCAAGCTCAAACCTGAATGCCAATTTGCCGGACGCACTCCGAACCTTTTTTGAAAACGCTCCAGCCATTGGGTTGTCAAAGAAATTTCCGGCACCAAAATAAGCACTTGCTTGCCGCTTTCCAAGGCTTTTGCCACCGCTTCAAAATAGACTTCAGTTTTGCCGGAACCAGTGATACCATCGAGCAAAGTCACCGAAAAACCGCTACCGACTTTTTGGCACAGCAATTCCGCCGCCTGCTGCTGTTCAGCCGTTAAATCAACTTTGACATAATCTCCGACCGGCTCTAAAAATTCGCGTTTATTTTCCACATATACCGGCTCCAACACGCCGCTGTCGATAAGTGTTTTTATCACGCTTTGCCCCACACCAGCGCCTTTGGCGATTTCTTGTCTAGTATAAGGCGCATGCTTCAGCAAATCCATAACATGCCAGCGTGCGTCTGAGTTTTTAAGCTTAGCTTCAGCCAAAGTTTTGCCGGAAAGCTTATACAGCACCGTCAGAGGCGAAGGCTCGAAAGCAGCTTTGACGCTTACAGCCATTTTGAAAACCAGCCCCAGCGGCGCCATATTGTAACGCGCCACCCAAGCGATAAATTTCAGCAGTTTTTCCGAAAGCGGCGGAAAGTCATAAACCTTGCTTATGCTTTTAATTTTTTCTGCCGGCACATCATTTTGCGGCGACAGTTCATAAACCACGCCGATTTGCTTGTCGCGCCCGAACGGAACTTCTACAAGCTGTCCAAGTTTAAGTTGTTCCTCCGTTTTATAGGTAAACGGCTGGTTAAACGGCAGCGGCAGTAAAATTCCGACCAACAAAGCCTAAGCTCCTTTTTTTTGATGGAAATATTCCGGAGAATAGCCGTTAGGGTGACGCTTTTTCAGCTTTTCAACATTGCGGTTGATAATTTCTTCAAACGGAATGTTCAGTGCCATGCAAGCTTGGAACATATACCAGCAGACATCACCCAGCTCTTTTATAAACATATCGCGGGTTTCATTGGTATAATTCAGTCCCATAAATTTGATTTTTTTCCACACGTCGTCAACTTCGCCGACCTCGCCGCAAAGTCCGGAAATGGCATGATCTAATCTAGCGTAATTGCCGTTCAACTGCTGGGAGAGCTTAGCAAAATTTTGTGCAAAAATCTCATCATTTTTGGCGGTTTCCGAAGTTACTCCGTCAACAAAACTCTGATATGCGGCAAAATATTCTTTTTCTTCCATCTTTAAGCGTCCTTATTCAGTAAATCTTTTAAGTCATATAGTTTTTGCAAAGCCTCGCGAGCCGTTAAATCATCGGGATTTATTTTTTCCAATTCCTCGACAACCGGCGATTTTTTAACCTCTTTCGGCGCATATGAAAACAGCGGCAGTTCCGAATCTAAGCTGTTTAAGTTTTTATGCTGGTTTTCATTTTCCAACTTAGCCAGCACTTGTTCGGCACGGTCTAAAACCGCATTCGGCAAACCAGCAAGTTTTGCCACATGAATACCATATGAGCGGTCGGCAGCGCCGTCTATAACTTCATGCAAAAAGATAACCTCTCCTTTGAATTCTTTAATTTTCATACAATGCAAAGTCATGGCTTTCAAACGCCCGACCAAATCTGTAAGTTCGTGATAGTGGGTGGCAAACAAAGCACGGCATTTATTGACTTCATGCAAATATTCAACTACAGCCCAAGCGATTGAAAGTCCGTCAAAAGTTGCGGTTCCGCGCCCGATTTCATCTAAAATCACAAAAGAGCGGCGGTCTGCGCGGTTCAAAATAGAGGCTGTTTCCACCATTTCTACCATAAAAGTAGAACGCCCGCGCGCCAAATCATCGGAAGCGCCAACACGCGAGAACACCTTATTCACATAGCCGATATGCGCCGACTTTGCCGGAACATACGAGCCCATCTGCGCCATAATGGCAATAATGGCGTTTTGCCGTAAAAATGTCGATTTACCAGCCATATTCGGACCAGTTAGCAGCCAAATTCGGTTATTTTCGACGTCCAGCCTACAATTATTGCCGACAAAACTGCCTTCATGACTGCGGCGAATCGCCTCTTCCACCACCGGATGCCGCCCGTCTTCAACCTCAAAAGCGTAACTGTCGTCAATTTCTGGACGGCAATAATTATTTTCCAACGCCAAATCAGCCAAAGCCGCCCCCACATCAAGCTCCGCCAAGGCGTTGGCGGTGTGGGTAATGTCATCGGCGGCAAGCAAAACACTGTGCACCAAATCATCAAAAATCGCCAATTCCAAGCCTAGCGCTTTTTCGGCAGCGCCACGGATTTCATTTTCAAGCTCGGTTAATTCCACTGTGGTAAAGCGCGCCGCGTTCAAAACAGACTGACGATGTATAAATTCAGGATTTCCAAGCACTTGCGAAGCATCTTTATTGGGAATTTCTATAAAATATCCAATCACATTGTTATATTTTATTTTCAAATGCTCTATACCGGTTTGTTCAACATATTTGCTTTGCAGGTTCAAAATATAGTTGTGCCCTTTATTTTTCAAATCACGCACAGCGTCCAGCTCCGGACTATAACCAGCTTTAACAAAATCGCCATCGCGCGCCAGCAAAGGCAATTCATTTGAACGGTCTTCCACCCACAAAGAATTTGCCAGCATATTAACCAGCATAGAGTGATCGCCGAATCGCTGTAAAACTTTTGCTACCGCTGGCGGCAGATCGTCTACCACATCAATCGGCTTAAAAGTTTCAATAAGAGTTTTCAGCTTTGGCAAACTGTTCAAAGTCACGCCGATAGCCAGTAAATCACGCGGTCCGCCTCGCCCTACGCCCAGCCTTGAAACCGCACGTTCAACATCAGGGCAATTTTTCAGCACAGTGCGCAGTTTTTCTCGCACATCATGATGTTTTAAGAAAAATTCCACCACATCTAAACGCTGATTGATTTTATCTACATTTAAAAGCGGATTAGCCAAGCGGTTGGCAAGCAATCTAGCGCCTGCGCCGCTCACGGTTCTGTCCAGCACTGAAATAAGCGTACTGCCACGCGGACCTTCAAGCAAATCCAAATTATGACGCGTCGCCGCATCTATTTCCATATATTGGCTGCTTAAAATTTTCACTGGTCTGGCAATACGCGGCATTTTGCCTTTTTGTGTATTTTCAACATAATCCAGCAAAATTCCGGCGGCAGAAATTTCCGGCTTACTGAAACTGCCGAATGAGTCCAGTGTGTTTACCTGATAAAATTCCAAAATGCGCTTTTCGGCGCTGCCGCTGTTAAAACGAGCTTGCGGCAAAACTGAAAGCTTTTCTTTATATTCATTCAGCAAATGAAACAGCTCGGAGTTTTGCAGCAATGTGTCTGCCACCAAAATTTCACTTGGAGACAACCGGTCAATCGCCGTATGCAGTTCCGCCGCCTCATTTTGAGCATTAGCCTCCAAAAGCTGGGTATAAAACACGCCGGTAGAAAGGTCTATCCACGCCAAACCAAACTCCCCGCTTATTTTTGCCACACACAGCAAATAGTTATTTTTTCGGGAATCTAAGATTGTGTCTTCGGTAATTGTTCCTGGGGTGACCAAACGAACCACATCACGCCGCACAATGGCTTTATAGCCGCGTTTTTTGGCTTCAGCAGGGTCTTCCATTTGCTCGCAAATCGCCACTTTAAAGCCCTGTTTCATCAGCTTTGCCATATAGCTTTCATAGGCATGAAAAGGAACTCCGCACATCGGTACGTCTTTTCCGTCCGCTTTGCCGCGTTTGGTCAAAGCAATATCCAAAGCTTTTGACGCCGTAATTGCATCGTCAAAAAACAGCTCATAAAAATCGCCCATACGATAAAACAGCAAATAGTCCTGATGAGCCTTTTTCAGCTCCATATACTGCATCATTGCCGGTGTTAAATTACTTTTTTCTGTCATTATGATATTAAACCTATTTAAACTTATTGTATACTACAATAATTCTGTATCAAGTCTAGCACTTTATTAACTTTATCATACGGGATAACATCTATGCTTAAAAATATGAAACGCCTTTTAGGTTTGGAAAAAGATTCTTCATTTTCTACGCGGGTGCTGATTTTATCGCTGCCTTCGGCGATTTTGTTTGCTTTATTAGCATATATGGGTTTGGTAACTCCGTTAACAGCATTGATTTGTTATGCAATAATAATTATTTTCAATATGTTTTCTCTTTTTCCTCTAAGCTATGAAATGCAATCGCTAAAGCAATATATTTACTCCCTTGCCAATGAGCAAGAAGACAGTTCAATGCTAAACCTTTCTGAAAAAGACGCACAAAAAATCGCCGATGCCGTTAATTCAATTCATCGCTTTTGGACGTCTAAAGCTGCCTCATTAAAAGCGCAAACCATGTCTGACGCGGCGGTTTTAGATACGCTTCCCGACCCGATTTTAATGCTGGACGGCGAAGGAATTATAACCGGCAGCAACCTTTCTGCCCGCAATTTGCTGGGCGATGATATTACCGGACGCAATATCGCCTCGGTTTTCAGCGTAAATATTTTTGTTGCCTCGGTAGAGAAGGTGCTGAAAGATAAAAGCGAATCTGAAAGTTTGGTTTTTCATGCCGGCGGCAAAATAAACAAGCGCATTTATGCCCACATTACCAAACTGCCCTGGTATTCTAAAGGGCGAGCCGTTGCCGTGGTTTCTATTTATGACCTCAGTAAGGTTTTGAGTTTGGAAAAAATGCAGTCCGATTTTGTGGCGAACGCCAGCCACGAACTGAGAACGCCGCTGTCGGTGATTTCAGGATTTATTGAAACTCTGCAAACTTCGGCTAAAGATGATGCCGACGCAAGAGAGGCTTTTTTAAACATTATGAAAGAACAAGCCGACTATATGTCCAGCCTTATAGAAGATTTGCTGTCGCTTTCGCGTTTGGAAATGGCGCAAGACAAAGAACTGAAAGATAAAGTCAATATTTCGGAAGTGATAGACGATGTTACCGAAGCCTTAAAAATCAAGGCGTTTCAACATTCTGTAAACTTAAAAGTTTCGGAGCAAGGACGTATTCCCAAAATTATCGGCGACAAGCAAGAAGTGCATCAAATTTTACAAAACCTTGTGGATAACGCTATAAAATATGCTCAAGAAAATTCAGAAATCACGGTGGATATAAAGACCGTAGCGGAAATTCCGGCAGGCAGCGGACAAAACGTGGCAGCTGGAAAAGCCGTCAGCATTGCCATTAACAACAAAGGTCCGAAAATTGCTAAAGAAGACCTCGCCCGCCTGACTGAAAAATTTTACCGCATGCAAATTCATAAGGATATGAAAATACGCGGCACAGGTTTGGGATTGGCGATTGCCAAGCAAATTGTCCTGCATCACCACGGAAATTTAACCGTTGCCTCCACCGCTTATAACGGAACTACTTTCACAGTTTACCTGCCGGTTAAGCAATAGATAGCGTTAAAACAAGAAGAGAGAAAATTTTAGCGTACAAAATATTTTATAGCAACCGGAACTTACTACCTTTTCTGTATCAGTCCTCCTAGGTCTTGTACCTAGGAGGACTGGTGCTGGAGACGCATGTACAGTGCCTAGCACTTACTCTCTGAAACTCGGATAGCGTGCGTAGATGCGACGGAATTTTTAAGCGACGTGTACAAAATGGTACACGAGCGCAAAAATCCCTAGCAGATACCAGCTAGATGAGGTTTCCTTCCTATACGGCGACTTTGCCTTTTATTGCCTCATAACTTTTATAATTTACGAGTTCAAAATCTTCATATTTAAAATCGTTAATATCTTTAACATTTGGATTTATACGCATTTGCGGCAGTTCATACGGAGTGCGAGAAAGCTGTTCGCGTACCTGCTCAAAATGGTTGTGATAAATATGCGTGTCGCCCAAAGTGTGAATAAACTCACCAAGTTCATAACCGCAAACCTGCGCTACCATCATTGTCAGCAAAGCATAGGAAGCAATGTTAAACGGCACGCCTAAAAACATATCGCAGCTACGCTGATAGAGCATACAGCTAAGTTTGTTGTTCGCCACATAAAATTGGAACATCATATGGCACGGCGGCAGGTGCATTTGCGCAATTTTGCCAACATTCCAAGCCGAAACAATCATACGGCGGTCATTAGGAGTTTTTTTCAGCTTTTCAATAACTTCGGCAATTTGATCTATTCCCTCACCGTTCCAGTTGCGCCATTGCGAGCCGTAAACAGGTCCTAAATCACCATTTTCGTCTGCCCATTCGTTCCAAATCCGCACGCCGTGTTCTTGCAAATATTTAACATTGGTATCGCCTTTCAAAAACCACAACAATTCATAGATAATGCTTTTCAGGTGCATTTTTTTGGTGGTCATCAATGGAAAACCTTTATTCAAATCAAAGCGCATCTGACGACCAAACACCGAACGGGTGCCGACACCTGTTCTATCCATTTTATCCACGCCGTTTTCCAAAACATCACGCAGCAAATCCAAATATTGTTGCATTTATTTTCCCTCCGTTTCTAAATATTGCAAAATTTTTTTGACAACGCTTTGTTCCACAAAAGCGCCTTTTAACAGCCAAACCATCGTTGTAACGTTATCTAACTCAAAATGAAAAGGCAAAGGCTTATACTTTTGTTCCAAAACCGCCACGCTTTTATCCACCGACACTGGTCCGCCAGTCAATCCGTCTTTTAACGCACCATGATAAACACAATCCACCACAATTTCCGGACGCAGCACCGAATCTGCAAAAAAAGCGTCGTAAATCGCTGCGCCACCGGAAATATACAAATCTTCGGGATAGTCTCTCAGCTTTTTTATATCCGACATAACCATATGATTTTGCGGGTCGGAAACTTCATAATCTGTCTGTCTGGTTATAACTATAAACCTGCGGTTAGGCAAAGTGCGTTTTGGAAAACTCTCGTATGTTTTCTTGCCCACCACCAAAGTTTTTTCTTTTGTAATATTGCGAAAACGCTTGCTATCCGACGGCACATTCCACGGAATATCCGCTCCAATTCCAATGATATTGTCGCCCTCATGACGGCACCAAATTGCAACTTTAGTCATTTTTTTCTTCCAAATGCAAAGTGGTTAAAACATCTTCAGGTCCGTTTACCTGCACAATTTTTGTGTTAGGCAGTTGGCGCAACGCTTCCGCCAGTTCATAATCATTGCCGCCTTTCATAGTACGGTCGCCGAAAAAAACTATTTTCTCAGCAGGATAGTTTTGGCGCAGCTTGCCAGCTATTTGCGCTTTGCTGCAGCCGCAAGGATTGATGTCTATGGAAATAGAGCCTCCGACTGAAAATTCATATTTTGGAAACTCATGCTCCAACACTTCTTTAATATGCAGGCGCTCGTGATGCTCCGAATCCCATTTTTGATAGCGCAAACGTTCTTCATACGGGCAATCACGTCCTAAAACGCTGAAATTCAGCATTCCGGTACGCAGCTCTATATAGTTTGGATATAAAGTGTATGGGTAAGCTGTATGTTGCCGGAATTCCTCAAGCTTGGCAATTAAGCGGCTATCTGGTATAAAAGCGTTTTGATAAACATATTTGCCGCCGCGCCAAAATTCATTGCCCATAGAGCAATAGATGCCGCTGAACGCATTTACAGCTTGCTCATTCATTTGTTCCGAAACTTTTACTAAATTCGAACCTGTAGCAATAAAAGCCGTATGAGATTGCAACCATGGCAAAAACTTAACCGCAAAATCAGGTTGCATAGACAAACGCGGAGGGGTTAAAGTCCCGTCCAAATCAAAAACATAAATTGTCATTTTTCTATCCTCTTATTTTTGAGTATAATCGGACAGAAAAAATGATAAAGGCTTTTTTTTAATCACCCACAGCTTTTAATCAGCATCAAACGACTGCGGCTCTTCATTCCAATGAAAATCCGGCGGTTCTAATTTTACACCTTTCTTCAAGCTGATTTCATGCGGCATATTTTCAAAATCTTCCACAGACGGCTGTTCTGGCTCGCAAGCCACATTGTGTTTCATATTGTTCGGATAGGTGCAGCCGCATTTATCATCTTCCGAACAATCGCATTTATGCTCATAATCATAAAAGCATCTTTCTTTGGTCATAGCTTTTCCCCTTGCAAAAAAAATAAAATCCAAAAGTACAAACTCTTGGATTTTATATATGACTTTTACAAAAAGTTTAAAGGACTTAGAGCCATTTAACTTCAATAATTTCATAAGACTTTTTGCCGCTTGGAGCAAAATATTCGGCGATATCGCCGATTTCTTTACCAATCAAAGCACGAGCCAGCGGAGAAGACAAAGAAATTTTATTTTTTTCAATATCCGCTTCATAATCACCGACAATTTGATATTCATTTTCTTCATCGGTATCGGTGTTAGCCACCAAAACTGTTGCACCAAAACGCACAATATCACCGCTCATTTTGGTTGGATCAATCACCTGAGCGCGGCTGATAACCGCTTCCAGCTCCTGAATGCGCCCCTCATTAAAACTTTGTTTTTCTTTAGCAGCGGAATATTCGGCGTTTTCCGACAAATCGCCTTTAGCACGGGCTTCGGCAATTTCGGCAATAATGTTAGGGCGCTCAACGCCTTTGCGGTTTTTCAATTCTTGTTCCAGCATTTCATAACCAAATTTAGTCAATGGGAATTTATCCATTTTTTCCTCCTAAAGTCAAAATTTTCTAAATTTCTTTTTAAAAAAGTTAAAAAATCAGACTGCGAAATATCTCTATTTCACAGCCGTTTCTCTTTAATGTTATTTATAATATAGTCCTGATTTTATTTTAAATCAAGCACAATTTAAATAAGCTGCCGGTAATTTTTTTAGTCGCTCCATTTATTATAGAAACAGCAAAACAACAAAAAACAGCGGAAAGTTTAACCTCATCACTGTTTTTTGATAATTTTTATTTTATCCTATAATTTGCGGCGGTTTTGCCGTATTGGTCTTTGATTGTCTCATCAGCCCCCTGCTCCAGCAATATTTTTTCAATTTCAGCATAAGCCGGAGATTGAGTTTTAGCTAAATAAACCAGCACGGTTTCACCATTGCCGTTCTGCTCGTTTATGTCGGCGCCAAATTGTTTGAGTTTGGCTACTACCTCGGCAAGCTGCGCCAACATTTCATCTTTAGAAACCTGAGGATTGTTCAAAACGGCTTCCGCGACATAAAACAAAGCAGTATTTCCGTTATTATCGCGCGCATTAACATCGGCTCCGTTCGCCAGCAAATAGTCAAACAATACGCCATTCAGATTTTGCACAGCGGACATCAGCAAAGTTTCTCCACTGCCTGAAAAATAAGACGTACTTGCTCCAGCATCTAACAGCAACTTAGTAAGTTCCGCCCTATCGCCATGCAGCTTAGCCAAACAAGCAGAATCCAGCGCTTTGATATCCGCACCGTTTTGCAACAAATATTTTGTTAACGGCAGTCCGCTGTCATTTTCTACGGCATATTGCAGCAAAGTTTTGCCGTTTTCAGCTGGTATGTTCAAATCCGGTTTTAATTCTTTAAGCGTGCTCCACCAAATCGGTTCATAGTTATTCTTTAACAAAATCCAAGCAGCTGTTTGACCGTTTTGGTCCTTGACATTCGCATCAAAACCGATTTTAACCAAATCATTCCACACTTCCAAATTTTTTGCCGAAAGTACTTGCTGCCAAAATTTTGGATGCGCATTAAGCCATTCAGGAGTAATATATGACAGCAAAGTCTCTTTAATCGCCGAAGAATCGCTGCCGTTCCAATTTATCAAAATCTGCAGAGGCACAAAACCTGCCGCATCGGCTTTATCCGCCCCACCGTTTTTATCTAAGATTTGTTTCAGCACTGCAGAGTCATTTTCTGCCGCCAGCCGCCAAAGAGGCTGCTTTTTTACCCCAAACAAGCCGGAATAATTAACATTATGAGCCAATATTTTTTGGATTGTTGCTGTATCATATTTATTTTCTATTGCATATGACACAGCGCTTTCACCAGCGGAATTTTCTTTATTCGCATCAGCTCCATGCTCTAATAATTTATCCAGCATAGTTTCATCATATTTTTTCAAAGCTTCTAAAATCAGCAATCCGCCGTTTTTATCCGGCTGGTTCACATCTGCCCCAACACTCAGCAAAAAATCGACAATTTGCGTGCTGCGTTCGTGCTCATAAGCATAAAACAGCAGATTTTTTCCATCAGGTAGTTTTATGTTCAAATCTGCTCCGTTATTTTTCAATAATTTCAGCAAATTAACTTCATTTTTATCAACAGCCAGCATAACCGGCAATTTTCCATCATTATCCAGCGCATTGACATCGGCGCCGGCTTTTATCAATTCTTCAAGGATAGGCAAACGAACATTCTCTTTAATTGACTGTGCCAAAATATTGGAATTTTTAACCGCAGAAACATCGGCTTTATGCAGCAGTAAAAAGCGCACCATTTCCAAATTATTCAGTCTGACTGCTTCTTGCAAAGCTGTTCCTCCACGCGGGTTCTGCGCATCAAGTTGTTTTGATGTAGCAAATTTTTGCAGAATTTCGACCGGAGCAGACAAATCAACAGCATAGCTGAGCGGCAGCAGTCCAAAATACAGATTACGAGTGTAATCAGCAAACTTTGTTTTGCTTTCGCGCTGATACACCGCCATATCGTCAATTTCGGCACCGTACATTTTCATATCTTTTTCCAGTGCCTGCAAAATAGCCGTATCTTCCGTATTCAAAGCCAGCCACAGCAGCGGATACCAATAAATTTTTTTAGATGAATACTTGCTAATCTGCCCCAATCTGTGCGCCGACATCATATTGCGCAATTCGGTGTTTTGCTCTAAATTAACCGAGGCTAGTTCCATGCCGTCCACATAATAGCTGACTTTTGTCAGATTGCCGTTCTTATCAAAAGTCCGGCTGACACCTTCCAATTTGCCGTTTTTATAAGTTTCAGCAAGCTGACGCCTGCCGTCCTTAAAAAACTTTGCGCTCATTCCGTTTTTTTCGTCATTAACATATTCTGCCGTGTTGGCTATTTTATTATCGGGATAATAAGCTGTTCCCGTGCCGTTTTTCATATCATTTTCATACGGAATTGCAATGATGCTGCCGTCAGTGTTAAAATGTTTCGCCATTCCGTTTTTTTTGCCGTCTTTATAAGCAATCTCGTCCGTTTGATAATCTTTACTATATTTTTTGGTTATACCATCAAGCATTCCGCCGACATAGTTATTTTCTTCTATAAGCACATTGTCGGCAATAATATGTTCCAGTCCGTTTTTGACACCATTTTTGAAATGCTCTATTTTAACACGATTGCCGTATTCATCAAAATATGTTGTTTCTCCGTCCAGTTTACCATTCAAATAATGATTTTGCGCTTTTGGCTTGCCGTTTTCATAAAACAGCAATTCTTCGCCGTTCAGCACATTTTCTTTATAGGTTTTCTTAAATTTAGGATTTCCATTTTCTAAAAAGAAAATTTCTTCACCGTCTTTCAGCCCTTTTCGATAGGTGATTTCACATTCTATTTTACCGTCTTCATAATTTGCTCTAGCGACGCCATGACGCAGTCCGTTGCGGTAAAAATAAGTAAAATTCCGCCCTTCAGCATCTTTTTTGCGCACTGCGCCGGAAAACAAACTGCCGTCTTTGTTATAAACAGTTTCCAAATCATTCTTTTGAGTAAAAAACAGCTCTTCGGCGTTGGTTAGCTGCACTTCTTTTTCTTCGGCATACAAAGGTTGAATACAAGCCAATGCAGCGGGTAAAATAAAATAGTAAAATTTCATAAAAATCCCCAAATGTTTTTATATTTTACCTCAAAAATACCACTTAATACCAAAAAATCAACGAATAATAACTATTTGCACAATACAAAAAAATGCTTTCACCGTGTTTCACAACAAGGTAAAAGCATTTGACTTTAAAACGCAACATCAACACTCTCTTATTATTCACTCAATTTCGGTTGAGATGCTGCGCTTGATACAAACTTAGCATTTCTGCTACCTAAATCAAACTGCATTTCACAATGGAGTCTGACAAATTCACATTATGAAAGAAAGTATATTGAATACATCTGCACGATGTAAATTTCGCATTTCAAAAAATGCCATGTCTCGTTTCACAACGAAACACAGCCAGTTTCTAATATGAAACATGCACTTTAAAAACCAAACTGCGTTCACGACGGAGCTTGGTTCAACCAGAAAAATATATTTATAAACCATGGCAAGGTTCAAAGAAATGGATTCACATCTAAAACTCAGCCGCATTTCACAATGAAGCAGAGTCACACTAATAGTCAGTTTCAGGTATTAGGATAAAAATAAAATATAAAAATTAAAAAGTGATGTATGATTAACACACCACTTTTTATTTGTCAAGTTTTTTGTTTATTTTTTTAGCGTAATATTACAATATTTCCGGCAGCGGTCCGTCCGCGGTCGTCGTACAGTTCATAACCGACTTTTTGCCCTTCATATAAACGGCGCAAACCGATTTCTTCTAACTTTGTGATATGCACAAAAACATCTTTTCCACCCAAAGACGGCTGAATAAAACCATAGCCTTTGCGGGTGTTAAACCATTTTACAGTTCCAGTAGACATAATTACTCCTTATTTTTAAGACCAATAAAATTTTGTTACAAAACTCAGGTAATCATTAGTTTTAAGTATTCAAGGGTAAAAATGAAATTTTATAGAGTAAAATGAATATTTTTTTCAATTTCTTTAAGCTGCGATGCTAAAAAAGCCATATCCTCGGTATTTCTTTTGGCGGTTTGGCTGTATTGCTGCATTATTTTGGCAATAGGCTCGGCATATTTTCCCTCATTATCGGCAATTCGACGCAAATAAAAAACAGCAGCTCTGAAAACTTCTGTTTTTTCAGAAAAAAGCTGTTTGGCAACATCTATATAAGGCGGATATTCGCCAATTTGCAATGACTTTTTTTGATTGTCAAGATATTGTCTTTGCAAAACCTCTGCCTGAGCAGCTGAAATACGATGGTGTGATTTTTCATTAGTACTGCCGACAATAACATTCCAAATACTTTGTAAAAACGACTTTTTAACCATACCGCTACTCCTTATTTTTGCAATTTAACACAGATTTTTTAAAAGTGAAGAGTTTTTTAATAAAAGTATTTGACAAGCTCAAAAAATTGTCTTATTACTAGCTCGAGTTTTGAAGATATTGCTTCATCGTCTAATGGTAGGACAGCGGATTCTGACTCCGTCAATCTTGGTTCGAGTCCAGGTGAAGCAGCCAACGCTAAAGCCTTGATTTTTCAAGGCTTTTTTGTTTATCTAAACACTATTTTATACTAAAAATTATTTAATAAAATTGCCTAAAATTGCTTAAAATTGCCTGAAATTGAATAAAATTGTACCAAAAATGTACCAAAGTTGTACCGGAACTTTGTAGCTTGAATTTATTTTAGCTATAAAAAGCAGCAGTTGTTCGGAAATTCCGAACAACTGCTGCTGACGATAGAAATTATACAACCTAATTCTACAATGATTATTTCCTTAGGATACGATACCGCATAGGTTGTAAAAATCAACAAATCTTGTTATTTGACGATTACCTTCCAATTGAACTGTTTCCATTTTGGAAATAGTTGAGGTTTCATCTAATTCCTTTTCCTCAAATATATTTTTCAAATGCTTACTTATAGCCGGTGTTTGCACACCAAACAATTCAGCCATTGCTTTTTGCGTCAGCCAAATTGTTTCATCTTTTATGACTGCATTTACCTTTATATTTTTATCAGGTGTGGAATAAACTAAAAAATTAAACTCTTTATCCATTGGATTACTCTTTTATCTGCACTGTTTTATTGAATAATTATAGAATCCAAATATTAAAATTGAGTTAGAAACAAATTTAGTATACTTTATTTAATAAGGGCTTTGACCATAGTCAAAATGGCAAATTTATCGTCATCGTTGCAATGTTTCAACAGCTCAATAATCTGCTTATCCATATCTTGCTCTTGGGAATTTTTAAGCTGGTTAGAAATTTTGCCGTCAAGCAGTTCACCGATTGATACATCTAAAGCTTTAGCC
>CAVIDY010000015.1:0-36859 GCA_963641885.1 Bacteroidaceae bacterium | reverse complement strand
AAAATAACGTCCAGTGTTCGAGCACCGGACGTTGAATTTTATAACAGCCTTATTTAAGAAAATCAAGAAAAGAAAAGAAAAGAAAATAAATTACACTTTTAGATTACAAATAAAGAAAGCTCTGATAATGAGCTTAATGCGCCGTGCTTTTTAAGAGACGTTCATATTCTCTAAAATTCGGATAATGAGTCTAATACGTATTAACTTTTCTGCGCCGTGTACAAAACACTCACTCCGTAAAGCAATGCGGATAATGGTATAGATAAAGGCAACTCTAGTTCTGAAGAAAATTTTAATAAGAAAGCTCAAAGAATGAGCTTAATGCGAAGTGCTTTTTAAGCGACGTGTACAAAAAGGGTACACAAGCGCAAAAAGCACAAGCAGAAAGCCATTATCTGAGCTTTCTGGCGGCGCCGGATATACGCATCACACAATACGACGCCACCTGCTCCGCCGGCAAATTTGTAGTTTTGCAGTCGCGCTCACAATCATAAAGCATAGACAAGGCACCAAGTAAACGTTCACGCGTCCAAATTCTTAGCTGCTGGGTAAAGGAATTTTTACGATAAAACATAAGCGGCGGGCGCAATGATTTGACAACTTCATCTAAAGATTTACCAGTTTCCAACTGTGCCTCACAGTTAAGTATCTTGTTAAAATGATAAGTCAACTGCCGGATAATCGTTGCTGGTTCTTCGCCTTCTTTCAGCAAACGTTCAAACATAGCGCAGGCTTTCATAACCTCGCCACCAGCGGCATAGTAGCAAAAATCTTCATAATTGGCGCCGGAAACATCGCTGACCGCCGCTTTGACATCAGCTATTGTCACATTTTTACGTTCGCCCAAATACATTGCTAGTTTTTCAATTTCGCTTTGGTTAACTTTTCTATCTGGAGACAAACGCGCGCACAAAACCTGCAATGTTGCCGTATCAAAAATCAACCCCTGTGCCCGCAGCAACGCCGCCGCAGATTCGGAAATATTTTCTTCTCTGTCGTCATAACAACCGACAATAATCACATCGGTTCGGTCTTTTGCCCAAGTAATCAACGATGATTTGGTGTTAAGCGATGACGAACAAACAATCAGCAAATTATCAGACTTTGTCTCAGGAATTATATTTTTCAGCACTGCCGCCAAATTATTATCGGCGTTCTTAACCACCACCGCGCGCCGACCGCCCATCAGCGACTGCGCATAGTATTCGGCATAAATTTCTTGACCATCTTTAGAAACTTCGCTCATTTCCAGCGAAGCGTAGCGAAAAGCGTCTTGCACGTCTCCGCACACCGCCTCGGCGCACTTTTTTTGCAGCATAGCGATTGTACCCTCATTGCTGCCAAACAAAATCACGCACTTTACTTCGGGATTAGGATTTTTGCAAAAACTTTCCAGCTGCGCTTGTTTAAAATTCATTCGGATTACCACGCTTTGTTTTTACAGAATGAAAATAAGCACCGATTCGCAAAGAAATATCATTGGCGATAATCTTAGCGCCGTCTTTTTCTACTTTCTTTTTATCCATGGTTGTTGAATATGGATTGTCCAGCAAGTCATAGCTCAAATAAACCCAGCTTGAACCGCTGACCAATTGTCCGTTATCTTTATCCCACAACGAATAAGACACCGTATACTTTACTTTTTCGCGGGTCGCTGTAATATCATCACGCAGCGCCTGCTGCACAGTTTCAGAATTAACCGGCTGAATTTTCAAAAAGTACTTAGCACATTTTGGAGTGCCGTACGGATTAAAAGTATCCATCAGTTCATTTTTAATCATCTGACCGATACGGTCGGTTACACTTTCTACTTTAATCTGCGCCATTTCATGCACAATATCGGTGTCAAATTTGTTATTATAATACCACAAATCATCACCCGATGTTTTTTCCACATACAACGGCTCAAACCCGCAGGCGGCAAGTCCGCAAACCGCCGCCATAATCATAGCTATTTTTGTTCTATACAACAATGTTCACAATCCTATTCGGTACAACAATAACTTTTTTAACATTTTGACCTTCAAGCTGGCGAGCTACATTTTCCATAGCCAAAGCGGCTTTTTCCACCTCTTCGCGCGGAGCGTCTTTTGCCACGGTGATAGTGCCGCGCATTTTGCCGTTCATCTGCACGCCCATGGTAACCATGTTGTCTTCAGCCAACTTAGCATCGCCAATCGGCCATGTTTCGGTAATAACCAAAGTATCATGTCCCAAACGCGCCCACATTTCTTCCGCCAAATGCGGAGTAAACGGACTAAGCAACTTAATCAAAGTTTCATACATTTCTGCCGGAATTTGCGCCATATCAGACAAGTAGTTCACATAAATCATCAATGATGAAACCGCGGTATTAAATTTCATGGTGTCGATTCGCTCGGTCACTTCCAAAATGCACTTATGCATAGCCCGCAAATCATCGGCTGCCGGCTTAGCTTCTTTTGACACTTTCTTAAACAAAGCATACACCTTGCTGACAAAGCGATAAACGCCGTTCAGGCTTTCTTCTGACCACATTGCCACTTGGTCAAACGGTCCGATAAACATTTCATACAAACGGAAAGTATCGGCGCCATAAGTGGAAACAATATCATCAGGATTTACGACATTGCCGCGGGATTTAGACATTTTTTCGCCGTTAGAAGCCAAAATCATACCATGCGATGTACGTTTATGATACGGTTCCGGCATCGGCACATAGCCGCAGTCATACAAGAATTTATGCCAAAAACGAGAATACAGCAGGTGCAGTGTAGTGTGCTCCATACCACCGTTATACCAGTCCACATTCATCCAATAATCCAAGGCTTCTTTAGAGGCAAATTCCTTGTCGTTGTGCGGATCGCAATAACGCAGGAAATACCAAGAAGAACCCGCCCAGTTCGGCATCACATCGGTTTCACGGCGAGCCGGACCGCCGCAGCACGGGCAAGTGGTTTTAACCCACTCTGTCGCATTAGCCAGCGGAGAGTCGCCGTTATCATTCGGACGATAATCCGGAACTTCCGGCAGTTTCAGCGGCAGCTGATCTTCCGGAATCGGTTGCCAACCGCAATGTTCGCAATAAACCATCGGGATAGGTTCGCCCCAGTAACGCTGGCGGGAGAATACCCAGTCACGCAGCTTGAAATTAACTTTAGCCTTGCCAAAACCTTTTTCCTCGGCATATTTAATGGCAGCAGCCATAGCTTCTTTTTTATCCATGCCGTCCAAAAATCCGGAATTGATATGTTTGCCGTCTTCTTCCCAAGCTTTTTCGCTGATATCGCCGCCGTCCAAAACCTGAATAATCGGCAGACTAAAGACATTGGCAAAATCATAGTCGCGCTGGTCATGCGCAGGAACCGCCATAATGGCGCCAGTGCCGTAACCAGTCAAAACATAGTCGGAAATAAACACCGGTATCAATTTGCCGGTAAACGGATTTTTCGCCTTAATGCCTTTTAATTCTACACCGGTTTTGGTGGTGTCTGCCGTACGCTGCAGCTCGGATTTTTTAGCCGCTTCATCAATATAATTCTGCACTTCGGCGGCGTTTTCAAAACGGCTCATCAGTTCTTTAACAAACTCGTGTTCCGGCGCCATAACCGTATAGGTCACGCCGAAAGTCGTATCCGGACGAGTGGTGTAAACCACCATATTTTTACCAAGCGAATTGCCTTCATTATCTGTCAATCCAAAACTTAATTCCGCACCTTCGGAACGACCAATCCAGTTGATTTGAGTAGAACGTACACGGTCGATAAAATCCACCTCTTTCAAATCGTCAATCAAGCGGTCGGCATATTTAGTAATAGCCACCATCCACTGCTCTTTATCGCGGCGAACCACCGGAGCTCCGCAGCGCTCGCAGCAGCCGTTGACAACCTCTTCATTAGCCAAGCCCACTTTGCAGGACGGGCACCAGTTAATCGCCATTTTAGATTTATAAGCTAAGCCGTGCTTCCACAGCTGAATAAACATCCATTGCGTCCATTTATAATATTCAGGGTCGCAAGTGGCAAAACTTCTATCCCAGTCAAAACTGAAACCGATTGATTTCAACTGACGGGTAAAGTTTTCTATATTCTGTCTGGTAGAAATTGCCGGATGCACGCCAGTTTTGATGGCATAGTTTTCTGCAGGCAGCCCGAATGCGTCAAAGCCCATCGGATACAAAACATTAAAGCCCTGCATTCTTTTTTTGCGGGAAACCACATCTAACGCGGTGTAAGAACGCGGGTGTCCCACATGCAAGCCAGCACCGGACGGATAAGGAAACTCAACTAAAGCATAAAATTTTGGTTTAGAATGGTCTATTTCAACTTTATAGGCTTTTTCATCATTCCAAATTTTCTGCCATTTTGCCTCAATAGAGCGGAAGTTATATCTATCTTCCAGCTGCCATTCTTTTTGCCATTCGGCAAACGATTCTTTTCCATTATATCTGGCGTTACCTGACATTGTTTGTTATCTCCGTACTAAAAAACTCTTATAAACTTTGCCTAAAGTATCACACTGTTTTACAAATTTCAAAGTTTTTTTAAGTTTATACGCAAAACTTGGCTGCTGATTTATACACAAATCTCTAGACAAAATATAAAAGTCATGTTATAATTTAGACATATAAGGAGAAAAAAAGATGGATAAATCTTCTGAAAAGGCAAAAAAATATATTCCAAATCCCTTTGAAGCCTATGCCTTAAAAGAGCTGCATCAGCCATGGCGTTTTTTTGACAGCAAAGAAGATTTTGAAAAACTTGTTGCCGAATTTTCTAAACAAAGTTTTCAAACCGAAGGCGGAGAAATAACCAAATGGCAAGGCGCCCGCGCTAATGCTCTCATCACTTTTGGCGCAGAACTGAACAACTATAGCGAAGAAACGCTTGACGCAGCCGAAAAACAAATCCGCAGCAATAAAAAATTATGGAAAAAAATTCAAGCTGCTCATCTGTATAATACAATTGGTGTTAAACCGGAAATTGATATTTCCAACAGTCCAGACCTTAACGCTGAAAATATAATGCAAAAAATCGGCGAACATTTGGATAAAATAGAAAAAGGCAGTCTGGTTGACGGCAAATATGTTCCTTCTAAAGCCGAAAAGAATTTACTGCGCCCCCTTGGCGATTACGGCGAATTTATCCGCAACCCCAAAAGCGAAGATGAAACTGCTAAATTTACCAAAGAAATGAAGAAAAGACTTGAAAGAATTTCTAAACGCGATAACTTTTTAGAACCGCAAAAGAAAAAAGAAAAACAACCTAAAAAAGACCAACGAAAGGATAAAGTTATGAGTGATGAAAATAAATTTGAACTGAATGATGAGCAAAAAGAATTCTGCAAAGCTCATGACATTGATCCTTCTAAAATTACCTCGGAAGAAGACTATAAAAAAGCTGTCGAAAAATTCAGCAACGAAAATAAAGATTCACAAAAAGACGAATCACCTAAAACTGATGAAAGCACCGACAAGACTGATGATAAGGATGAAAGCAAAGACGATAAAGATGATAAAGACAAATCTGCCTTAAAAATCCATGAAGCTCAGCCGCAGCCTGAAGATAAAACCAATGAAGACACTCCGGATTGGGTAAAAGAAAAAGCTGAATATTATGAAAAATTGGCTGCAGACGGCAAAATTCAAGGTTACGAACAAGACAAAAGCAAAGAAGGTTTTGCCGCCAAACTTGAAAATGCCGAAATCCACTATAGTTCTCCGGACAATGTAACGGTTTCGCCTGACGCTGGTTATAAAGTTTTTGACACTATGCTAAAAGAGCCGGATAACCAAGGCCGTCCAATAGAATTTCCTGATAACGCCTCTAAAGAAGTTGCCACCCGCTTATACGCTGCCTGCGTTTTGAACGGCAACCCAATGCAAGGCGCCGTACCAACAGAATTAGACGCAGAGACTTTAGCTAACTGCGGTTTGAGTGAAGAACAAATCAAACAAGTTCAAGACCATTTAGAAGCCTCGCAAAAGAAAAATGACAGTCAGGAAAAATCTGGAGAGGAAAAAAATGGCGATGAAAAACAAATTTCCGCTAAAGCTCAAGAAGACATTAAAAAATTAGCTGAAATACGCAATAATTTTAACCAAATGAAAAAAGATGGTTTAATTGCCATCCCAAAAGACGAAAACGGGAAACCGCAAATAATTAAAGGTGAAAAAGGCTCGGACAAAGATGTAGCAGAAGCCACAAAAATTATGCAAGAAGCAACTAACTTAGTAAAAGCTGGACTAGAAACCAACCGTGGAGAAAATACAAAGTTAGAAACCCAAGAACAAAAAGATACAAACGAGTCTTTGCGTCGACAGCAAATTGAAAACGTGCGTGCCAAAATGTCGCCAGAGCAAGCTAAAGCCCGCCAAGAAAAAGAAGATGCACGGGATTTGGTTATGGCTGCCCGCTTGGGCATCGCCCCGAAAGACGCTAAAGTTACCGACCGCAGCGGTCAAGAGGTAAAAGCCAAAACCGGTGAAGATTTGAAAAGCTATCAATCTAACCTTTCTAAAGAAACAATGACTAGACTGACGCAAAAATTCAGAGGAGCTGAAAAATAATTTTTTAGCTATAAAGGAGACAAGCCATGAATGGATTTGACAATGACTTTTTAGACTTTTTGAAAGCCTATGCGCCTACAGACTACATTTTGGCTTGCTCCGATGATGTAAAACCCGAAAGCCTGCGCCGCATCTATAGCGACTACAGCTCAAAATTCAGCATTTGGATAAAAGTTCCATCTTCTATCCGCGACACTTTCAATGGTAAAGTTCCGCAAGAAATTTTGCAGCTTGCCGCCGATGGCAAAGAGCAGATTTTGAAAGATATTGCTGCTGGCAGAAAACCTCCTAAACCGGAAGAAAATGAGAACATTCTGTCTCCTCCGCCGTCTCCTGAAATGATTGTTGCCGCCGCTGCGTTTACTGCTGCTTTAACCGCCGGTTACAGCAAACAGTCTGCCTACGAATTGTCTGCCCACCATTTGTTCCGTGAATCCTTAAAAGATAAAGCTCTTGCCGGAACTTTGAACAAAGAAGAAAAAATCGCATGGTTGCAGTCTCGTAGAGACGATGTAAAAACCATCAAAAAAGATTGGTGCAATGGTCAGCCGGAAAAAATGCTGCTCCATTTGTTCTGCGAATATAACAAAGGCAAAATTCAAAAAGAAGATTTTACGCCGCAAGTTGTCGACTTAATGCAAAAAATTGAGTCATCAGACCACCGCGGACATTTATTGGCATATTTAAAGACCAGACCGATACAAGCTAAATTATCTCATTTCAAAGATGACGTTTTAGACACCTTGTCGCAAACCATTCTGCATGACATTCCGGCAAGCGAACGTGATGACTATCTGCGCGCCAGCATTCCGCTCAAAATTCAGCTGCGCCGCCTTATTGATGCCGACAACAAAGGCAATGCCCAAAACTTGCCGCAAAAGGTTAATGACATTGTCGAACGCGCTGAAAAAGGCAAAATCGGCTTAGATTTAACTAATTATACTGCAGATTCACACCACCCGATGTCGGCTGAATTGCGGCAAATGTTTATGGTTGCCTGCTGCATACACAACGTGCCATATCGCAACCCTAATGGTGAGCGTATCAACCCGAATTCCGAACTGGTAAAACAACTGCCGACCGATATTCAGGCTTTGGTTATTTCCCGCGATATGAATTTGGCAAAGGAGAATATGATAGATCTGACCAAAAACGGTAAATGTCTTCATGACATAGCCCATACTCTGCATTCTGTCTTGCACCTGCAAAAAGTCCGAGAAAGTGCTTAGGCTGTTGCCCAAACTTTTAATTGCCGCCGCGGTTTAATCTTCGGCGGCAAAATTTATGTTATTATACTGATTAACTTTCATACATAGGATAATGCCGAAACTCGACATAATAGAAAACATCACCGTACCACCGTAAGAAATCAGCGGCAACGGAATTCCCACCACTGGTAGCACTCCCATTACCATTGCGATGTTAATAAACACATACAAAAAATAGTTTGTATTCAATCCGATAACCACCAGTTTTGCAAAATAATTACTGATTCTGAAAGCAAACATATAACCCAGCGCAATCACCAAAATGTTAAGCAAAACCAAAGTCAAGCTGCCGACCATACCGAATTCTTCGGAAAACATCGTAAAAATAAAATCAGTATGTTTTTCCGGCAAAAAGTTCAAATGGGTTTGTGTGCCGTGCAAAAATCCTTTTCCGAAAATTCCGCCCGAACCAAACGCAATTTTAGACTGAATAATATGATAACCGGCACCCAGCGGGTCTCTTTCCGGATTCAAAAAGGTCAGCACGCGATTTTGCTGATATTCGTGCAAAAAATTCCACGCCACTGGCAGCAACGCTCCGCCTAACACTCCGACTAAAGCGAATTTCCACCATTGCACACCAACCACAAACAGCATAATCGTTGCCGTAAACAGCAGCATCAGCGCCGTGCCCAAATCCGGCTGCAAACAAATCAGCCCCACAGGTAAGAGTGTCATAATCGCCGGAATAATAATACCGCGGATAGTGCGGATATTCTGCAGCGTCGTTGTACTGAAATAGCGCGCCAAAAACAAAACCATACCAATTTTCATCAACTCCGACGGCTGAATTTTGAACAGTCCCAAATTTATCCAACGCTGCGCTCCCATGCCGATATGACCGGTAATTTCCACCACAAACAGCAAAAACAGCGTTACAAAATAAAAAGCATATGCGCTGTGATAATAATAGCGAATATCAATCATCGCCAAACCAAACATTACCAACAGAGCAACTCCAAAACGGCTAAGGTGGCGCACAGCCCATGGTTCCCAATTTCCGTTTGCCGCCGAATACAATGTTACGGTTCCTATACCGGCAAGCAAAACAATAAGCAAAATATACCAAAAACTAAGTTTTAAGATTTTATCCTTAAAGCTCAAATTTTTTCCACTATAGCCTAAATTATACATTTTACCACCTATTTAATATCCAATTGCAATGCTTTTTGCAAAATCTTGCTGGCAATCGGCGCCGCCACTCCCGAGCCTGACGAGCCGTGTTCCACAATCACCGCCACGGCATAGCGCGGATTGTCAACTGGCGTAAAACCGATAAACAGCGCATGGTTGCGCAAACGCCACGGCAGCTGTTCATCGCGCAAAATACCGCTACTGCGCTCTTTCATAGAAATGCGGCGCACCTGTGTAGTACCTGTTTTTCCACCCATCATAGCCCCATTGATATTAAAACGCGCCCGTCCTGCCGTACCACCAGCGCCGTTTACCACTTCAAACATACCGCGTTTAACAATCTCTATATTTTTAGTAGAAATATCCAAACGCTTTATTTTTGCTAATTCTTTTTCGGTCGGTTTAATAAATGTTGGCTGCACCGCATAGCCGCCGTTAACCACCCGCGCCAACATTGTCGCCAGCTGCAGCGGTGTCACCAAAACATAGCCCTGACCAATTCCCGAATTTGCCGCGTCGCCGTGCGTCCATGCTGTACCAAAACGGGCTTTTTTCCATGCTTTTGTCGGAATAATACCAGCTTTTTCGTTATCAAGTCCCACGTCCAGCACGTTACCCATACCCAGCTTTACCGCCATATCGTGGATTTTATCAATTCCCAATTTCATTGCAGTTTCATAAAAGAAAATATCGCAGGAATGTTTCAAAGCTTCCACCACATTCAAACTGCCATGACCGGAATGCCGCCAGCAGTGAAAACGAATATTGCCCACATCTAACCCGCCGGTGCAGTTAAATCTGGTGTTAAGGTTAATCACTCCAGCTTCCAGCGCCGCCAACGCCACCACCACCTTAAAAGTCGACCCTGGAGAATATTGACCTGAAACCGCTTTGTTTACTAGCGGTGTGCGCTCATTATTCAGCAACGCGTTCCAATGCTTGTAACTAATGCCGTTTGTAAACAGATTCGGGTCAAACGACGGAGTGGAAACCAGCGCCAAAATTTCTCCGGTGCGCACATTCAAAACCACCGCCGCTCCGCTTTCTTCACCAAATGCTTCATAAGCTGCTTGCTGCAAACGAGCGTCTAAAGTCAGCGTCAGACTTTCACCTTCTTCGCCGTTATTACGCTCAATTTCGCTCATCACGCGCCCATAGGCGTTGACTTCCAGCTTGATTGTTCCGCCTTTACCCTGCAATTTATAATCAAAATAGCGCTCCAAACCCGATTTGCCGATTTTGAACCCCGGAACCATATACAGCGGATTATCTTTTTTATCTTTATCTGAAACCGGACCGACATAGCCCAAAACATGGGCGTAAATATCGGCATAAGGATAATAGCGGCTCAAGCCTTCGTCAATTTCCACCCCTGGCAAATCCGGAGCATGCAGCAAAATTTTAGATACTTCGTCCCAATTCAGATTATCTTTTAATTTTATCGGAATAAAACGGCGCTTATTTTTCAAATCTTTGCGGATTTTTTGCTCTTCGCCCTCACTTAAAGGTATAATCCGCTTAAAATTAGCCAAAGTATCTTCAATATCGGGAGTTTGCTCTGCCACCATCAGCGCCTGAAAATCCTGCTCGTTTTTAGCGATAATTTCACCATTGCGGTCATAAATTAAGCCCCTCGGCGGCACTAAAAAGCGGGTGGAAATACGATTTTCATCCGACATCATCTTATATTTATCAGCTTCTTTAACCTGCAAAAAATATAATCTAGCCGCAATAACCGCAAACGCCAGCAGATTAAAGATAATAACAATCAGCGTGCGCCGTTCCACAACTCTGTTTTTTTCGCCGTTTCTATTCATTTATACGCTCCTGCGGCAGCAAATTGTTTTGCACCCACATATTTATATACGCCACCAGCGGATAAAACATTATGGTTGACAGCAAATTCACCATAATTTCCGTCATCGGCACAAATTTGCTGAAATAAACCGAAATCAGCAGCCATTTAACCAATGTCAAAATCAATCCGATCAAGGCAAACAGCAACCAGCCGCTGACAAAAGAGGCTGCTTTAAAGTAGCGCGTCAGCATTGTTGCCGCAAATACTAAAAGCATCATCATCAAAACATTCACTCCCAGCGGCGTCGAGCTGTAAATATCCATTAAAAAGCCCACGACAAAAGCCGATATATAACTAAACATATAACCGCGTTTCAGCGTCCAATAATAAACGCAAATAATCCCAACTTCAGGACGGAAATAATTAAGTTCCAAAGAATTTATCGGCACATAAAACAAAAAAATTAAAATCAGCGTCGCCACCAGAGGAATCCGGTGGCGGAAAAATAAGCGCATTTTTTCTTTAAAATTATTGTGCATTCTTTTCGTTTTCCAAGAAGTCGCTCAAATTTTCGCTTTCAGCAGAAAGTCCGTAGTCAACAATACGCACATATTCCACTCTGCTTATATCTGCCATTGTTTCAACATCTATCACGCCGTTTTTTATAGAGTTTATAAACCCAATCGGCAAGCCGGACGGAAACATTCCCCCAACGCCTGAGGTCACCACTACATCGCCTTCTTGAATATCAGAAGTAGAACGTGTAAACAGCAGCTGCGGAAACACTGTGTTATTTCCGCTCAAAATTCCGCGCACTCTTGTCCGCTCTATCACCACCGGAATTTTTGAGTTGATGTCCGTTACCAAAATCACTTTGGCATAATGACCGCTGACTTTGTCTATACGCCCGATAACGCTTTCATCACCTAAAACAATCTGCCCCTTCTGCACTGCCTCGTCACCGATATAAACCAACAACGCATGCGTAAATCCATCTCCGGATTCGGCAATAATTTTAGCACTCATAAAAGTTGCATCTGCTGGCGGAACATAGTTAAGCAAACGCTCCAAAAGCTGATTTTCCACTTCCAAAGTACGAACCTTGTTTTGCAGCATCAGCATTTGCTTGTTTTCCATCTGCAAAACGCGGTTATCCTCATAAATATGGCTGATATCATAAAAATAGGTATAAACTCGATGCAGCAATCTTGATGGTAATTCCACCACCTGCATAACCGGACCGGTAACACTCATCACCGCCCTGTTTGCCATATCCACAACCACGCTGTCTACTTTACTCAATAAAATAAACAAAAATGCGCTGACAAACAAAATAAAAACAAAAAAACGGCGCAGTAAAGTTTTGATTTCTCCTATTCGGATAAGCAGTATACCACGCCGTTTCATTTTTTAATTCCTATTTACTCAGCCCATATTAGACAATGCGCTTTTAAGTTTGTTAACCTGATCCAAAGCCTTGCCGCAGCCTTTAGCCACACAAGCCAAAGGTTCTTCAGCGATTGAAACCGGCAGTCCGGTTGCATTACGCAACACTTGATCCAAGTTAGCCAGCAAAGCGCCGCCGCCAGTCAAAACAATCCCCTTGTCCACAATATCAGCCGCCAATTCCGGAGCTGTGTTTTCCAAAGCAACTTTAACAGCCTCAACAATATCCGAAACCGGTTCAACCAAACTTTCGGCAACTTGTCTTTCGGTTACAACTATTTCCTTAGGGACGCCGTTGACTAAGTCTCGACCTTTAATTTCCACTGTGCGACCTTCGCCTTTTTCCGGCGGGCAGGCAGAACCAATTTCTTTTTTAATTTTTTCAGCACTGCTTTCGCCGACCAGCAAATTTTTGTTGCGGCGGATATAATTAACAATAGCGCTGTCCATTTTGTCACCACCCACGCGGATTGAACGTGAATATACAATACCGCCTAAAGACAATACGGCAACTTCTGTTGTACCGCCGCCTATATCAACAACCATGCTTCCGGTTGGTTCAGTTACCGGCAGACCAGCACCAATAGCCGCAGCCATAGGCTCTTCAATCAGCCAAACTTTGCGCGCGCCAGCATATTCTGCCGATTCTTGAATAGCGCGTCGTTCCACGGCGGTTGAACCGGATGGCACGCAAATAACAATCAGCGGAGAAGCAAAAGCGCGGCGGTTGTGAACTTTGCAGATAAAATATTTTATCATTTCTTCGGCAATTTCAAAGTCAGCAATCACGCCGTCTTTCAGCGGACGGATAGCCTGAATATTCCCCGGGGTGCGTCCCAGCATTTGCTTTGCCTCGTTACCCACAGCCAAAACCTGTTTACGACCTTTAAATTCTTCAATTGCCACCACCGACGGCTCATTCAAGACAATTCCTCTGCCGCGCACATAAACCAAAGTATTCGCAGTACCCAAGTCTATTGCCATATCGCTGGACAGCATTCCCATCAATTTTGCAAACATTCGCGTTTCACTCCATAATTTAACATTGTATATTTTTTATAACTAAACAACACAATGTGCAAGGGTTTATATCATTGTTAACAGACTTGTTCACAGTTTTATAACATTGAAAATCTGTTGTAAATAGTCTTTTTGACCTTCATAGACATTTTCAAAAACAATATCCGCTGGCATTTTATTTTTCAGCCATGTGCGCTGCCGTTTTGCATATTGTCTAGTGTGCAGCTTAGCCAAATTCAACGCTTCTTCTAGCGGCATTTGACCTTTTATATACAAACTCAGCTCCGGCACACCCAAAGCTTTCATTGCCGGCATATCATCGGCAACACCTCTATTCAGCAACCGTTTTATCTCATTCAGTGCCCCCCGCTCGTTCACCATTTTATCCAGCCGCAGACAACAGCGTTCGGCAATCACCTCTAACGACGGCATAATTTTCACGGTTACAAAATGCGCTTCCGGCAATTTTTGAATAAGCGGCTTTTTATACCATTCAGAAACTTTAATTCCGGTTGCCTCAATTACTTCCAGCGCGCGAATAATTCTTGTTTTGTCGTTTGGATTCAATTTAGCTGCTATTTCCGCGTCTTTTTGCTGCAGTTCAGCATATAGCGCTGCAAGTCCGACATTGCTTAAACGCTCTTGCAGCTGATTACGAATTTCTTTCGGCGTTTCCGGTATCGGCGTCACGCCCTTCAGCAATGCTTCCGCATAAAATCCGGTTCCACCGACCACCACTGGCATTCGATTCTCTGCCCACAGTTTACGAATTTCCGCCGCACATAAATTCAGCCAATCCACCACATTGCCGCGTTTATCACAATCATAAATTTCAAACAACCTATGCTCCGCCAATTTTTTTTCAGCTTCTGTCGGCGCTGCGGCAATAATCGGAATATCCTTATAAATCTGCATAGAATCACAGTTCAGCACCACTCCGTTAAGAGCCTTAGCAGCTTCCGCCGCCAGCGCTGACTTGCCTGAAGCCGTCGGACCTGCAATAACCAAAACCGGATTCTTTTGCATACTTTATTTATCCTCTTTGTTAATCAGCTGAGCAAATTCTTGGCGCTTGCGCTCATACATTTCTGCATTTTCGCCGGACAGCCCCTGCAATTTACGAGCGATTACATATTGCGGAAGTTTGGCTTTAACCTCTGCTATCGGCATTTTCCACTGTTCTGGACGAATACGGATTTTCTTACCCTGCCCTGCCGAAACTCTTGGGGTAATCTCACCGCTCTCAGCGTCTTCAAATTCGGTTAAGGTTAAACGCAGATTCTCTAAAGTATTCGGAATTAAAAAGTCGATAAACTCGCCGCCGTTAATATAGTTGCGTACTTCAAAAATGGCATCATCGCCCTGCCATTCCACAATCGAACCGGCAAACAGCCATTCCCCAAGCGTGCGTGTATATTCATAGTTTTGACTGATATTCGTCAGTTTACCGTCATGGAAACCTAAGCAATAGCCGCGGTTCTGCAGGGTATACAAATCGTCCATATATTTTTTATAATTCCATTCCTGCGGATTCGCATAGTAATCATCAATCGCCTTGCGGTAAGCGCGTGCTACTGTTCCGGCATAATATTCGGTTTTGTTGCGTCCTTCCACTTTCAGCGAGTCCATACTTATTCCTAAAATATCGTTCAAACGCGGCATTAAGCACATATCCTTGGAATTTAGCAAATAGCCGCCGTGCTCATCTTCGACGATTTCATAATATTCCCCAGGACGGAACTCTTCTTCCAGCAAAAATTCAAAAGCTTTAGCGTTATCCTGATTTATTTCCAGCTCTTTGATTGTACCGTCTTTCAAACGCAGGTGCATTTTATAGTGCCAACGGCAGCAATGCGCGCATTTGCCTTTATTGGCGCTGCGGTCAGCCATAAAGTTGGAAATCAGACAACGTCCGGAATATGACATACACATAGCGCCGTGTACAAAACATTCCAACAGCACATCTGGACATTGCTTGCGGATTTCCGCCATTTCAGCAAACGTAACTTCACGTCCTAAAACACACAGGCTTGCCCCCATTGACTGCCAAAACTTCACGGTTTGCCCCGAGCAAATATTAGCTTGGGTAGAAACAAAGCGCTTCAGCTCCGGTGCGTTTTCTTTTAAGTAATAAAACACTCCTGGGTCGGCAACCAAAACTCCGTCCGGTTTCAGCTCTTGCAGAGTTTTAACAAACTGAGGCAGTTTCGCCGCTTCTTCATTATGAATATACAAATTCAAAGTCAGATAAATTTTTTTACCTTGCTGGTGAACAAAATCTATTCCCTCTTTTAAATCTTCCAGCGAAAATTTAGACTGCGTGCGCAGACTCATATCCGGTGTTCCGGCATAAACTGCATCTGCTCCGTACAATAACGCTGTTTTCAATTTTACCAGCGAACCTGCCGGCAAAAGTAACTCTGCTTTTCTCATGGTTTTACCTCTATATTTGTTGTTACCGCCTGCAATTTGCCGAACGGCGTATTTTCTATCAAAATCTTTGCCACAAACCACGCCTTAGTTTTTTCATCCTTTAGCACCCAAAAATAAATCGGCTCGTCTTGATTTAGCAAAAAACCGGCGTCGGTATCTTCTAAAATTTCTTGTTTATATTGGCATTTTAAGGCTTTTCCGGCAAAATAATCCGTTTTAATTTTTTCCTTTTTCAGTGTTTTAACTATTGATTTAGCATACTTTTTACCATTAAAAGAATATTGTTCCAAATCACATTTGCCTTTTGTGATAATCTTTTGCGCCAGTTCACCGAAAACCGACAATAAATCTCCGGAAGATGGATATTTCGGATCTGTCACAATTTCATCGGTGCGTTTGCGTTCATTTTTAACGCTGATACGATATTGCGGCATTCCGTTTTTATAAACAATCTCTTTAGAGCGATGTGTAAAACGGGTTTGTGTTTCATAGTAATAATCCTGCGGCTTAAAACCGGATTTATCGTAAGTGCCGACACTGTGATATGTCGCTGTAAACGGATACAGAGCGCCAAACGCCCCGCTGGTGGAAACCGAAGTTTTAATATCATAGTCTTTATCCTGATAAAAAGCATAGCTGAAAGTTTCTTCACAAGCATCAAACAACCCGATAGTCGTTTTTATATTGTGCTTAACCTCCAGCGCCTGCGCTCCCGCACTCCACATCAGCACAGATAAAAATATTAAAAGTCCGTTTTTCATTTTAGCCATTCATTAAACAATTTTTCCTACAATAGCAGAAATTTTAAGATTATAAAGGAAAAAATGATGTCTGAAAAAGTTTTGCTGGTTTACGGCGGATTCTCTGCCGAACGTGAAGTTAGTTTATCCTCTAAAAACGACATTGCCGCCGCCTTAAAAAGCAAGGGCTATACTGTTATCGAACACGATTTAACCGATATTTGGACTTTTTTAGACATTCTGAAAACTGAAAAGCCAGATGTGGTTTATAACGGCCTATACGGCAACTGGGGCGAAGACGGAGAAATTCAAGGACTGCTCGATATGTTGCAAATCCCTTACACTCACTCCGGCTTAAAAGCTTCGGCTTTGGGCATGGATAAATACTTAACCAAACTCATTGCCTCCGCCGCTGGAGTAAAAGTGGCACAAGGCGAAAAAACAACCGCCAGCGAATATTTGCAACACGGCACCAAAGTTCCATATCCCTATGTTGTAAAACCAGTGTGCGACGGCTCCAGCGTCGGCGTATACATAATTCACAATGCCAAAGAAGCGGCAAAAGTTACATATCCAAATTTAGACACCTCTCTTTTAATTGAGCAATACATTGCCGGACGCGAGCTTACCGTAATGTGCCTAAACGGCAAATCTTCAGTAATCACAGAACTTAAAACTGACTGCGCCTTTTATGATTATCAGGCAAAATACACCTCTGGCAAAACCCACCATATTCTACCAGCAGAACTTCCAGAAGATATTGCCGAAACCTGCAAGCGCTATACTGAAACCGTTTACAACGCCTTAGGCTGCCGCACAGTCGCCCGTTGCGACTTCCGCTATAACGAAAAAGACGGAGTCGTTTTATTGGAAATCAACACCAACCCTGGAATGACTGCGCTTTCCTTAGTGCCGGAACAAGCAAAGTATTTAGGCATATCTTTCGCTGACCTCTGCGATATTTTAGTTAAAAACGCCGCCTGCCGCAAAAGATAACTAATTTTGAGAAATATTATCAATAAGCATCTTTTATATTAAAAATTAAGTCTTCAATTTGCTGCCGCCATTTATTATGCTTAAAACTAGACATTGCCTTAGAATAACCGGCGGTGGTGCTGCCGGTACACGGCGATAAAAAATTTATCCGCGAACACAAGCGTTTTGCGCTGAGCTGCGGTATTAAAGAGGTCTTTTCGGCACGCAACGGCGATATGTGCCTGCTGCATAATAATCATATAGAATTTTTGGAGCAGGTGTTCAGCAATATTATCGGCTGGGACAGAAACCGTCCGGTATCGCTGGGTTCGCAGCTGATTAAAAACCGCCGCCGTGTTTTTGCCGCAACGGAAATTAAGCCGATGACGCTTTTGCATGTGGCAATGCTTTAGGTAAAATTTTTATAAACGTATTTCGGCGCGGATGCGGCTTGCTGCATCCGCGTTAATTATTTTATTTGACCCGAGAGGCATTTTGGAGTAGCTTAAGCCCGAATATTTATAATTATGTTTAATATTTTTAATCGTTTTATTATGAAATTTATGTTTTTTCACATTCTTAAGCTTTCGTTTTCGCCAAAGTTTAAGTGCAGCCTTTTAGGACGTTTAAGCGGAATTGCCGTCGGCATTATCGGTACAATTTTGATTGATCCGCTGGTTTGGCTGTGGGTAAAAACTGCTGATAAATCGTATGATTTGCCGTAAATCAAACACCCCGAATTTCTTTTAGGAAATGTCGGGGTGTCAGCTTATTTGCGGCAAAATTATTTTTCGGCGACAACCGGTTTAATGTGCCAAATTCGGTCGGCATATTCCATAACCGCGCGGTCGCTAGAGAAATTGCCGATTCTCGCCACGTTAACCAAAGACTTTTTCGCCCACTTTTCTTTGTCGTTATAATCGCGTTCTGCCTGATGCACGGCATTGTTAAATGCTTCTATATCTGCCAAAATAAAGTAATAGTCGCTGCCCAGCAACGCATCAAAAATCGGACGGAACAGCTGCGGATAGTCTTTTTCACAGAACATGCTGGAATTTACGGCATTCAAAATACGTTTGATGTAGTCAGACTTTTCATACAGTTCGCGCGGGTTATAAGTCATGCGTTTGCCGCGTACCTGCTCATCTGTCAAGCCAAACAAATAGAAATTATCCTCGCCGACTGCCTCGCGGATTTCGATGTTGGCGCCATCGTATGTGCCGATTGTCAAAGCTCCGTTCAAAGCAAATTTCATATTACTTGTGCCGGAAGCTTCAAAGCCGGCAGTAGAAACCTGACAGCTTACATCAGCAGCCGGAATCAAATATTCAGCAACCGAAACTTTATAGTCAGGAATAAACACGACCTTCAAAAATTCATTAACGCGTTCATCATTGTTAACCACTTCCGCCACGTTATTTATCAATTTAATAATAAGTTTGGCAAATGTGTACGAAGGCGCAGCCTTGCCTGCAAAAATATAGGTTTTCGGCGTAATCGGACGAACATTATCACGGGTTATTGCTAAATAATCGCCGATAATCTGCAAAACCGTCATCAGTTGGCGCTTATATTCGTGAATACGCTTAGCATGCACAATATACATACTGTTCGGATCAACCATAATGCGGGTCGCACGGTATACTTTTTGCGCCAAACGCTTTTTATTTTCGATTTTAATTTTTAAAAAGTCTTTCAAAAATGCCTTATCTTCTGAATATTTTTCAATATTGTGTAATTCGTCCAAGTTCGTAATCCACGAGGTGCCGATTTTATCTGAAATCAAATCAGCTAAATCGTGGTTGGCGCGCAGCATCCAGCGGCGCGGAGTTACACCATTGGTTACATTGGTGAATTTTTCCGGCCACAATTCAAAAAATTCCGGCACTAAAGAATGTTTTACCAGTTCGGAGTGCAGCTTAGCCACACCATTTACTGAAAACGAACCGACAATAGACAGGTTCGCCATGCGGATAACCTGATTGTCGCCTTCGCCGTCCACAATCGAAACTCTGCCTAATTTATAAGAATCATCGCCAAAGCGGCTGCGGGCAAATTCCATAAAGCGACGGTTGATTTCATAAATAATCTGCAGGTGGCGCGGCAAAAAGCGGCGGATAATCGAACTGCTCCATTTTTCCAGTGCTTCTGGCAGCAAAGTATGGTTGGTATAAGCAAAAATTTTGGTAACGATTTCCCAAGAATCGTCCCATTCCTGCCCGTACACGTCCATAAGCTGGCGCATCATTTCCACAATCGCCAAAGCTGGGTGTGTATCATTTAATTGAATGCAGACATAGTCCGGCATTTTTTTAAAGTCATTGCTCTTTTCCATAAAGCGGCGGATAATATCTTGAATTGCGCAGGAAACAAAGAAATATTGCTGAGTCAAACGCAATTCTTTGCCCTGTTCAATATTATCTGACGGATACAAAACTTTAGAAATGGTTTCGGTGCGGATTTTGTCGCGTACGGCTTCAATATAGCCGCCGCTGTTAAAAATGTTCAAATTCAGCTCGTCATCTGTTTTTGCCGAGAACAAACGCAAATAGTTCACCGACTTGCCGTTATAGCCGACAACAGGAAAATCATATGGTACACCATATAAGGTATGAGTATTAGCCCAAACATAGCTAACTTTGCCGTCCGGCTTATTATACATTTCTACATTACCGCCGATTGGAATGGTAACAGTGCGGTCAGTGCGGGCAAACTGCCATGGAGAATCTTCTCCCAGCCAATTATCGGCTTGTTCAATTTGATAGCCGTTTTCAAACTTTTGCTTAAACAAGCCGTATTCATAGTTAATTCCATAGCCGAACCCAGGGATTCCAAGCGATGCCATAGAGTCCATATAGCATGCCGCCAAACGTCCCAAACCGCCGTTTCCAAGAGCTGGGTCATATTCGGTATCAAAAATATCGTTTAATGAAAAATCAGGGAAGCCTTCAATTTTTATGTCTTTTAAAATGTCATAAAGTCCAAGGTTATAAAGGTTATTTTCCAATGAACGACCAATCAAATATTCAATAGACAAGTAATATATGCGTTTAGTGCCGTGTTCGTTATAACGGGCAATTGTGTCATACATTCTATCCATGGCAAATTCACGCACTGCTAAAGCCACAACTTTAAATGCCTCGTCTTTAGTCAGCTCGCAGTTGCGTTTGCCAATAAAATATTTTGCATAGTGCTCAATAGAAAGTTTCAATCGAGCGCGGTCAATTTCATCCATAACACTTTTATTTTCTGTTACCAACGTTTTATCTCCCATAATTTTTAACATACCTTTTTATACCGGACACTAGCCGAAATTGATTGAAAATTACTTAACAATATAACATTTTTATTTCCGAAAAGAAGATATTGTTTGATTTTTAAATTTTTTAGCTTTATAGCTGAAAATGTGAAAATAAGGAATTTATACAGAGTGATAGCAATGAATAAAAAATTACTTTTAGCAGTTTCGTTGAGCGCTTTGATTAGCGTTAACGCAAACGCAGATACAATTTATGAGGCAATGAGCGAAGCCTATAACAGCAATCCGACCCTGCATGGTCAGCGTGCTGCCAGCGGTGCCACCAATGAAGACGCCGCCGCCGCCCGCTCCGGCTTTCGTCCTACCATCGGCGTAAACGGCAATTATTCGGATACGCACGTCCGCCAAACTGGCAGCAACACCGTAGACGGTTATCAAAAAGGCTATACTGGCAGTGTTACACAGCCTGTATTTAATGGCTTTTCCACTTATAATGCCGTCAAAGCCGCGGATTCTGCAGCCAAAGCCGGTATTCAGGATTTATACGCCGTAGAACAATCTGTTTTGCTGGGCGCATCAACAGCTTATTTAGACGTTATGCGCGATGAAGCTATTGTCCGTTTGCAAAAAAACAATGAACGTCTGCTGAAAAAACAGCTGGACGAAACTTTAGCCCGCTTTGACGTTGGCGAAGTTACCCGCACCGATGTTGCGCAGTCCCGCGCCAGCTATGCGCAGGCTCAGTCAGATGTGATTTCGGCTGAAGGCAATTTGGCAATTTCTAAAGCCACCTACTTGCAAATGGTTGGCAAAGAACCTAAAGATTTGCAAAATCCGGCTTCTATTACCAAAATGTTTCCAACCCGATTCGATGAAGCCATGAATTATGCGCGCGGCAACAACTATTCTTTGCTGTCGGCTAAAAAGCAGCTGGATTCGGCAACCTATAACGTAAGCAGCAACAAAGGCGCTTTGTTGCCTGAAGTTACTTTTACTGCCGCCAGTGGCAAAACCACCCGCTCCGACCACAATTTGGAAAAGAACCCAAGCACAACCAGCACTCAATATTCTTTGGATATGAATGTTCCGTTGTACACAGGCGGCGCTACCCGTGCTAAAATCCGCAAGAGCAAATATCAAAAATGGCAGGCTCAAGAAGGCGTTTTGGAAGCAGAGCGCGCTGTTGTTGCCGGCGTGACCAGTTCTTGGCAGTCTATGCAGGCAAGTAAGTCCAATATCACTTCCATTCAGGCTCAGGTAAAAGCCTCCGCCATTGCTTTGGAAGGCACCCAAAAAGAAGAAGCTTTGGGCAACCGTACGGTTTTGGATGTGTTAAATGCCTACCAAACATTGCTGACATCACAGGTTAATGAAGTTAAAGCCTTGCATGATTACTATGTTTCCGGCTTGCAGCTGATGCAGTCTATGGGTAAACTAACAGCTAAAAAATTGGCTCTGAAAGTTAATTACTATGACGCTGAAGGTCATTACCAAAACACCAAAGGCAAATGGCTGACATTATCCATTGATAAGTAAAGCAAAGCTATTGCCAAACAAAATAAATTTTGCTAATATGCCTCAGGTTTTAATTTTAACTTGAGGCATAATTTTATGGCAAAATCTGATGAAGATAATATAGACGCTATTTTAAAGTCGATTCGCGAGGCGATTATAGACAAGGAACAGCGTAAATATTTTGAGCAATTCAGAACGGAAAATCAAAAAAAAGAACCTGTTTTTTCCACTATTCCGAAAGAACAGGACGAAGTTTTTGAACTGTCTAAGAATATGATGGTCAAACGTGAGGATATTCCGTATCAGCTTGGTGTTTGGAGCTTTAATGACGTTGCCAAAAAAATTATGAAAAAATATCAGGCTTATTTTGCAAAACGCACCGTCAAAACAAATGTTGCCGAGTCTAACGACAACCAAAACGACCGAGTGCGAGTAAAGGAAAATAGTTTAGCCTAGCGGCTTATTTTCCTCCCCGATTTTTTTGAAAGCAATACTCTAGAAATATAACGTAAGAAAAACGGAATAATTAAAAATGTTAGAAAAAAACTACAATCCAAAAGATTTTGAAGAAAAAATTTATGAAAAATGGGAAAATGACGGTGATTTTAAGCCGGATATGAGAAGTAAAAAAGAAGCGTTTTCTATTGTGATTCCGCCGCCGAATGTAACTGGTGTTTTGCACATGGGACATGCTTTGGACGACACTCTGCAGGATATTTTAATCCGCTATAACCGCATGCTGGGCAAAAAAGTTTTATGGCAACCGGGAACAGACCATGCTGGTATTGCCACCCAAATGGTGGTTGAGCGCAATTTGGCTAAGGAAGGTATTACCCGCCATGATCTGGGACGCGAAAAGTTTATTGAAAAAGTTTGGGAATGGCGTAAGCAATCCGGCGGAACAATTTGCCGCCAGCTGCGCCGTTTAGGAGCTTCCTGCGATTGGAGCCGCGAGCGCTTTACCATGGACGAAGGACTTTCCCGCGCGGTGCGTAAAATTTTTGTTTCGCTTTATAAAGACGGTTTGATTTTCAAGGCTAAAAAGCTGGTTAACTGGGATCCTAAACTGGGTACTGCTGTTTCTGATTTGGAAGTAGTGCAAAAAGAAACTGTCGGCAAAATGTATTACTATAAATATCCGATTGAGGGTGCAGAGGGTGAATATATCCATATTGCCACCACCCGTCCGGAAACCATGTTCGGCGATACAGCAGTGGCTGTTTCTAAAGATAATCCGAAATTAGCACATTTAATCGGCAAAAACTGCATTATTCCGATTATTAACCGTGTGATTCCGATTATTGGCGATGAACACGCTGACCCTGAAAAAGGAACCGGTGCGGTAAAGATTACTCCGGCGCACGATTTCAACGACTTTGAAGTCGGCAAGCGTCATAATCTGCCGATGATTAACGTTTTGAATCCAGACGCTACTTTGAATGAGAACACTCCGTACGCTGGTTTAACCACCATGGAAGCCCGCGCTAAAACGATTGAAAAGTTGACCGAACTGGGCTTGATGGATAAAATAGAAGATCACCCGATGGTTATTCCGTACGGCGACCGCAGCGGCGTGGTTATTGAACCTTTAATGACCGACCAATGGTTTGTTGACGCTCCAAAGTTGGCGGTTGCTGCGATTAAGGCTGTTGAAGACGGCGATATGCAGTTTGTGCCGAAGAGCTACGAAAAGACCTACTTTGAATGGATGCGCAATATTCAGCCGTGGTGTATTTCCCGTCAGCTGTGGTGGGGTCATCAAATGCCGATTTGGTATGGTCCGGACGGCGAAATTTTCTGTGAAGAAAATGAAGATGAAGCTAAAGCTGCCGCAGCCAAACACTATGGCAAAGAAGTTAAATTGACCCGCGAAACCGACGTGCTGGATACTTGGTTTTCTTCCGGCTTATGGGCGTTTTCGACTATGGGCTGGCCAGATGAAACCGAATTTTTGAAAACATTTTATCCGACTTCAGTTTTGGTTACCGGTTTTGACATTATTTTCTTCTGGGTTGCCCGCATGATGATGATGAGCATGTATATGATGAAACGCGTGCCGTTCAAAAAATGCTATATTCATGGTTTGGTGCGCGATGAACAAGGTCGTAAAATGAGCAAGTCCAAAGGCAACACGGTTGACCCGATGGAAACCATTGAAAAATACGGCGCTGATGCTCTGCGCTTCTTTATGGCGGCCATGGAAACTCAAGGGCGCGACATCAACTTGTCGGATTCCCGCATTCAGGGTTACCGCAACTTTGCCACAAAATTGTGGAATGCGGCTCGTTTCTGCGAGATGAACGAATGCTATTCTGTTAAAAATTTCGATGTTAAATCCGCTAAACTGGAAATCAGCAAATGGATTATGGCAAAGGCTAAAGAAGCGTCGGCAGAAGTTACGGAAAACTTAAATAATTTCCGTTTTTCCGATGCGGCGAATGCGGTTTACCAATTTATTTGGGGTACATTCTGCGATTGGTACATTGAACTGATTAAGCCGATTTTCTATAGCGAAAATACTGATGAAATTAAAGAAATCCGTGCAGTAACTGCTTGGACGTTGGATAGAATTTTGGTAATTCTGCATCCGTTTATGCCGTTTATTACTGAAGAGCTGTGGGATAATTTGACTGAACGTTCAGGTAAGCTGATTCACGCTGCTTGGACGGAAAATGAAACTGTAAACGCTGCCGATAAAAATGAAATCGACCGCGCTATAGATATTATTTCGGCTATCCGTTCTTTGCGTTCAGCTATGAATTTGCCAGCTGGTGCTAAACTGCATGCATTTGTAAAAGATGCGGCGGCAGAAACTTTGGCTGTTGTGGAACACCAAAAAACACTGATTTGCAAACTTGCTCGTTTGGAAGAATTAGATGCTTTGGGCAATCGAGAAGTCAGCAAAGATATGGTACAAACCGTCAGCCGCGAAGCCGCAATTCTAATTCCGTTGAAAGGTGTTGTGGACTTTGAAGCGGAGCGCGCACGTTTGCAAAAAGAACTGGAAACATTAAATAAAAACTTGGAAGGTTATAGCCGCAAGCTGAGCAATGAAAGCTTTGTTGCTAAAGCTCCAGCAGCTGTTGTTGCCGAAGAAAAACGCCGTCAGGCAGAAGCTCAGGAAAACAAAGCTAAAGTAGAAGAAGCTTTGGCTCGTATTGCAAATTTTTAAGGAGATAAAAATGAAAAAAATAATTTTAAGTTTGGTTGCCGTATGTTTTATGTCTGCTTGCGCCACCGCCCCATACACTGGCGAAAGTAAAGTTGCTAAAACCGCGTGGGGCACCGGTATAGGCGCTGCAGCCGGAGCTGGCATTGGCGCTTTAATCGGCGGCAAAAAAGGCGCTCTAATCGGCGCGGGTATTGGCGGAGCTACTGGTGCGGCTACCGGTGGTTATATGGATATTCAAGCCAGCAAATTGCGTCAAAAACTTACTGGAACAGGCGTGCAGGTTGCGCGTGACGGCGACAATGTTCGTTTGATTATGCCGAACAGCATCACCTTTAACACTAACGAATCAACTATTAAAACTTCCGCTAACAACGTACTGGATTCAGTTGCTTTAGTGGCTAAGGAATATGACAAAACCAGATTACAGGTGGTTGGCTACACCGACAGCACAGGTAATGATAAAATCAATCAGCCGCTATCAGAACGCCGTGCCGCAGCCGTTGCAAACTATTTGGCATTGCGCGGAGTGCAAGGCAGTCGTATCAGTTCTTATGGTGCAGGTGCTGCAAATCCGATTGCCTCTAACGCCACAACTGAAGGCAAGGCGCAGAACCGTCGTGTAGAAATTACATTGATTAACGCTCAATAATTTTTTATAATTTCTCTTAGAAACCGCCGTATTCAAAAAGTTCGGCGGTTTTTATTATTTGACTTTTTCTGTTTACACTGTATAAGATATGGTCACTACAAAACATAAAAATGAGGAAAGAAAGATGAAAAATAAGCAATCCAAAGGTCTCTCTCTCTCTCTGCAAATCCTATACATCTGATTAGAGGCACTTTTTCCGCCGTTCAGCACGTTTTTGCAGGGTTTATTAACTCACCATACGTTTTTAAACACAACTCTTTCAACGTCATTCTTCGGCGTGAACGAAGTGAACTGTCCGGAGAATCCAGAAATAAAAAGTCTATATTCTTTAAGCAGATGTATCATACTGGATTCTCCGCGAATGGGCTGACGCTCAAAGCAAAGGATGACAAATTCTTGTTGTTTGGTTCAGAGTTCAAAGCCAAGGATAACAATTGTGTTGGTCGTTCGATGATAGAAATGCTGGGCGTGCTGGCGATTATTGCCGTGCTGTCAGTCGGCGGCATCTCCGGATTTACAAAAGCAATGCGCATGTATCGCTCCAATATTCAAAAAGAATTGTTGGTTCAGATATTTGCCTATGCCATAAATTTACGCTCAGAATTTTCTTCTCTGAAGAGCAGTTATCCAGGACCTGTAACAAATGTTTTTTACGTGTTAGGTTTAGTTCCTGATGGTATGACCTACAAAAATGGTCGACTGCATGATAAAGACGGCAACGCTGTAGATGTTAATTATGGAATTTCCACTTGGAAGAATAAAGATGGTAGCACCTCTAGCAGATTGGAATATGTTGTAAGATTGGTATTACGGCATAACTCTGCAATGCTTTCTCCTAGCGCTGCCGATTTTTGTGAAAACGCTGTATTCGTGGCTCAGCAAAATATCAAAGATATCGAAAAAATTACAATGTATCAATATGATAAAGATTCTATAACTGGAACTAAAGGCAATATTTTTCGACAGGATAAACTCCGAACAATTACACTATCGGAAGTCCACGATTTTTGCCGCTGGTGCAATGTAGATGCAGATAAAGCATGTAGTTTATATATATACATTTATCCTTAACAAAAAACTTGAATAGCGTGTGTAGGTGCACCAGTATTTTTAAGCGACGTGTACAGAATATTTTTTATACCCCTCACTTAAAGCTCAGCTCCGACCTCTCCCTCAAGGGACGAGGTTATTAGATTGCTTAACTGCACTCGCAATGACGCTAGAGAACAGAGCGAGTTTTTAAATAACGCCCTTAACGCCTCTCCTTTCAACGTCATTCTTCGGCGTGAACTTTAGTGAACTGTCCGGAGAATCCAGTAATATAACATCCATATTCTTTAAGCAGATGTATCATACTGGATTCTCTGCGAATGGGCTGACGCTCAAAGCAAAGAATGACAAATTCTTGTTGTTTGGTTCAGAGTTCAAAGCCTAGGATGACAATAAGAGAAACTCGGATAATGAGCTTAATACGCCGCAAGACTTTTTCGTGGTGTACAAAGAAGTACATAAGAAAAAGTCTCAGTCAAATAAATGTAAAATTACGATTAGTGGTGTAGATAGTGCCTGAAACAAGAAGAGAGAAAACCTTTTTCAGATTTTCTCTCTTGCATTTTCACTAAAAACTTGGATAGCGTGTGTAGATGCGACGGTATTTTAGAGCGACGTGTACAAAGAAGTACACTAGCGAAAAAATTCCAAGCAGATACCAGCTAGACGAGTTTTTACCTTTTAGAAGTGTTCGTCACAACGCTTAATCAACTCTTCAATATTTTCAGGTGGCCAACCCGGAGTTTCCATACCGAGGTGAATACCCATTTTAGCCAATACTTCTTTGATTTCGTTCAAAGATTTACGACCAAAGTTCGGAGTACGCAGCATTTCAGCTTCTGTTTTTTGAACCAAGTCGCCAATATAGATGATATTGTCATTTTTCAGGCAATTTGCCGAACGTACAGACAATTCAAGTTCATCAACCTTACGCAACAAGTTGCGATTAAACGGCAGTTCTTCATGAACATCTTCGGATTCGCTTTCCGGTTCGTCAAAGTTAATAAACGGCTTCAATTGGTCTTGCAAAATACGAGCTGCCAAAGCAACTGCATCTTCCGGAGAAACCACGCCGTTTGTTTCAACATTCATAGTCAATTTATCATAGTCAGTAATTTGACCAACACGAGTGTTTTCAACTTTATAAGAAACTTTTGTAACCGGAGAATAAATTGCATCAACGGCAATCAAACCAATAGGAGCATCTGCTGATTTGCTGTTATAAGCAGGAACATAACCTTTACCAGTGGTAACAGTTAATTCCATATTGATTTTTGCACCAGCATCCAATGTGCAGATAATGTGCTCCGGATTCATAATTTCAACATCATGACCGGTTTCAATCATAGCCGCTGTAACCACGCAAGGTCCTTCGGCTTTCAATGTCATTGTTTTTGCGCTGTCGGAGTGCACGGCAACAGCCAGCTCTTTAATATTCAGAACAATATCTGTAACATCTTCGCGAACGCCAGGAATTACAGAAAATTCATGCAAAACACCGTCAATTTTAATAGCGGAGACAGCGCCGCCTTGCAGTGAGGACAGTAAAACTCTTCTCAACGCGTTACCTAAAGTTAAGCCGAAGCCTCTCTCTAAAGGTTCAACCACTATTTTTGCTTTATGAGTTGCTTCATCTTGAGTAACTTGCAAATTAGTTGGTTTAATAAGTTCTTGCCAATTCTTTTGAATCACCGGTTTTGTCCTTTTCTTGATAAGTTATATGTACATATAAAAAAACACGGCAACAGGTCTTTTGCAAGACCTGTGCCCAAATAATAACTAGACGCGACGTCTTTTTCTCAGACGGCAACCATTATGAGGAATTGGGGTTACATCACGGATTGTTGTGATAGTAAAACCGATTACCTGTAATGCACGAATCGCAGATTCTCTGCCTGACCCCGGACCTTTAACTTCTACTTCCAAAGTTTTCATACCATTTTCTTGAGCTTTTTTACCAGCTTCTTCAGCGGCAACCTGAGCAGCGTAAGGAGTAGATTTTCTAGAACCTTTAAAACCTTGAGCACCAGCAGTAGACCAAGATACGGTATTGCCTTGAGCATCCGTAATTGTAACTCTTGTATTGTTGAAAGAAGAATCAACGTGAGCTACACCGGAAGTGATATTCTTTTTTTCTTTTTTCTTTTTCAGAATTGCTTTAGCCATTTGCACTTACCTCACTTATTTCTTCTTATTCGCAACGGTTTTACGTTTACCTTTACGGGTACGAGCATTTTGTTTTGTGCTCTGACCGCGAACAGGCAGACCTTTACGATGTCTCAAACCACGATAGCAACCTAAGTCCATCAATCTTTTGATGTTGGTACCAACTTCACGGCGCAATTCGCCTTCTACAAGGTAACCGCTATCAATTACTTCGCGGATTTTCATGATTTCTTCATCAGAAAGCTGACTAACACGGCGGTTCATGTCAATTCCTGATTTTGCGCAAATATCTTGAGCAGATTTTCTACCAATACCAAAGATATAGGTCAATGCGACTTCAATTCTTTTGGCACTTGGAATGTTTACACCAGCTATACGAGCCAAATTTAATCTCCATTTACTTTCAATTAACTATTACATTCAAAAAGTTGATCACCACTTTTCAAAATTAAGCGGATTATAGGCGGGATATTTTTCAGAGTCAACCCCTTTTCTGCACTTTATCTGATTTTTTTGCATAAAAACAACAGGCAATATATCTTCATTGATAAAATTATGCTCCAAAACACTGTTTAGCCTCTTGTAAACTGACTGAATTTATGTTAATCTAATAGCAATCAAAAAATTATTATGGAAACCTTTTATTGCAATTATTATCGCGAGAATAAAAGCTTTCCAAGTATCCATCTATTAAATTCCAGTGATTATGAAGAAGTTTTTATTTTTCGTAGTGTTTGTTTTGATGTCTGTTGCTGCTAGTGCTCAGACGTTTGTGCCAGTTAAGAGTTTTGCGAAGAATCACTATTCTTTTACGGCATACGGTGTTGACGGTTCTTCTGCCATCATCAGCGCTGAACAGTACCTCGAACTCAAGGACAACGGTGCAGGAGATTACAAAATAGTCTCTTACAAAGGTAAAGATGAGCAATCATCTTTCAGCGGAGTTGTTTCCAACCGAGAGTATACCAAAGAGCTACTGCAGGTAGATTCAACCTCTGTGGCTGCTGACGGCGTCAAGGTATTTTTTACCAACGGTAAAAGCTATCTTGCCAAGTCGCCTCTTTGGGCAGATGTACTGAAAGGTCAAAGCGTTGCTCATATCGTTATCAAGAGTTCTGTCAGAAATTTTGAACGATATGAGGCACTGACAACAGCTCCCGCGGATTTTGTAGAAAATCTCGGATTGCTGAACAACGCAGAGACAAAGCAAACCACCTTGGCTAAGGTTGTGACAGGTGTAAAATCTGCCGCAGGCAAAGTTAAGGACAAGGTCGAGGAGAAGTTCGAAAGGTTCATTGAGCCTCAAGAAATTCCAAAAACCACTGGATATTCCGCCGGTGGATTCAAATTTATCGAGGAATAGCCAAAGAATACCTGTTTTTCTCTTTTTTAAGAGAATGCAGGTATTTTTTTATTGCCAATATTTTAAAATGTGCTATACTAAAAGAGTTTTCAGTATTATTTATTAACATAAATTATTTAGTTATGAGCTGTATTATTTTTGCAAAACACACAGACAAGAGCAGAGAATTTTTTAACAAGATGCGTCAACCTATCGCCGCTGGAATCCACGCCATTGTAGATGCCGCTGGAATTCTGCCGGACAATAAGAAGACAGGCTCGCCTGAAGATCACTATCCTTTCTAGCTCTTGCGTAAAATTGAAGACCTTGACTTTATTAAATTAAAGTCGGTCTTTACTTTTTTAAATATAATTTATTTTTCCAAATCTTTTACAATATCTTCCGTAACTTTTTTGCCGTCTCCAAACAGCATAATCGTGTTTGGAGAATAAAACAGCGGATTATCTACTCCCGAATATCCGGTAGCCATTGAGCGTTTTACAAAAAACACAGTCTTAGCTTTGGAAACTTCCAAAATCGGCATACCATATAAAGGCGAATTTTCATCAGTTTTTGCCAAAGGATTTGTCACATCGTTAGCCCCGATTACATACACCACGTCGGCACTTTCAAAATCAGGATTGATATCTTCCATTGCATAAATCTGCTCATACGGCACCTGTGCCTCAGCTAACAGTACATTGATATGCCCAGGCATACGCCCCGCCACGGGGTGAATTGCATAACGCACGTCAACTCCATATTTTTCAGTCAATACATTTGCCATATTTTTCAATGCAATCTGCGCATGCGCCGCCGCCATACCAAACCCCGGAACCACAATCACTTTGCGCGCATTAGCCATAATAAATGAAGCTTCTTCAATTGAACCAGTACGCACCAGCCCGCCGGACGTGTTGTTTTTTTCAACTTTTTTATGGTTAGACCAAATAATTTTTAATAACGAACGATTCATTGCCTTGCTCATTACATAAGACAAAATTGTGCCGCTTGCCCCCACCAATGTTCCGGTAATAATCAGCAACAAATCACCTGAAATTAAGCCTACCAACACAACTGCCCAGCCGGAAAACGAGTTCAAGAGAGAAATAACCACCGGCATATCCGCCCCGCCAATCGGCATAGTACCGCAGATGCCGACTAACAGAGCCAACGCCATAATTCCACCAAAACCTTGGTCTGTCTGCACAAAATATACGGCATTAGCCAACAGCAAAGCTTCCAAAACCACACTCAGCCATTTAAACCAATCAATATTGCGTCGCAGCCAGCCGTGTAGTTTGGCAAAAGCTACCATAGAACCGCTGAAAGTCACTAATCCGATAATCACGCACAGTGCCTCTAAAATATTTTCTTTTGGATTTTTGAATGGACAGCAAATAATCAAAGCTGACGCCAAACCGCCTACCCCGTTCAGCAAAGCCACCATTTGTGGCAAAGTCGAAAGCAGCACACGCATGGCGAACAAAATTCCGACCGCAGCTCCCGCGAACAAAACCAGCAAAATCCACAGCACATTGCTGGACATATTCAAAGTCAAACAGGTCAGCAGTGCAATTCCAACCGAAACCGCAGCGATATGATATCCGCGCACCACTCTAGACGGAGCCGAGAGGCAGTCTATAGCCACAACCATCAAAAAAGCAGATAACAAATACAGCAAAGAGCTAATCATTATTTTTGTTCTCCTTTTTTCTAAACAGTTCCAACATACGGATAGTCACAGCCAAACCGCCAAACAAATTTATTGCCGCCAAAAAAATTGCACACAAGCTTATGACCAACACTTTAGTATCTGTCGCCTGTCCGGCAATAACAATTCCGCCCAAAATGGTTAAACCGCTGATAGCGTTGGTAGCACTCATCAACGGCGCGTGCAAAGATGGTGAAACGCGCCACACTGTAAAATAGCCTAAAAACGCTGATAAAATAAAAATCGTAAGCAAATAAATATCGTTCATTTTATTCCTCCGTCTGCGTCCACAAAATTTGCGACCAAACTTCTTTGTCTTTTTTCAATGTTTCAAAACGTCTGACAAAATTATAAACATTGTTAGAATGCAGCTTGCTTGCAGATTCCGCCACATCAGAAGCCAAATGTGAATCTGCCAGCAATTTATAGTGTTCGTTATCCAACAAGCGTCCGTTAATACTTGTTTCCACATTGCCGCCCGCCATATCCAAAACCACCGCGCCGCGCGGCAGAATTTGCAGTTGCGCCTTTGAAAGCACTTGCGGTACTTTTCCGCTAAGCACCGAAACCGCCGTAATTACAATATCGCTGTTTGCTAGAATTTTGTTGATTTCCTCAGGCTGTGAGGCAATAAAATGCGCGCCCAGCGATTTTACCTGTTCTTCCGCCTCCGGACGCACGTCCGTTCCCCACACTTGCGCTCCCATACGCTGTAAAGTAGCCATTGCTTGCAATCCGGCAACTCCCGAACCGATAACCAGTGCTTTCAGCGGCATAAGCGTACCAGCGGCAGTCATCATCATCGGCACATATCTAGTTTGCATATCCATAGCCAGCAGCGCCGCTTTATAACCGGCTAAATTATGCTGGGAAGAAAGCGTATCTATATCCTGCACTCTAGACAGTCTAGGCAGCCTTTCCAACGCCAATGCCTTGATTTTATATTTTTTCCAAATCATTAGCAGTTCGGGATGTTTATAGCTTTCAAAATGCGCCAACACCCATAAATTTTCATGCAGATAATCATATTCCTCTTCTTTGGGCGCCCATATTTTTGCCATAAATTCAGCTTTTGCATAAACATCTTCGGCGGCATTAAACATAACTGCACCTGCGCTGATATATTGTTCATCGCTAAAACCAGCTCTTTCTCCGGCGCCGACTTCGGCAAACACTTGATGCCCATCGGCAATAAGCTGTTTTACGGTTTGGGGGACAATTGCCACTCTATATTCCCAAGCCGGACGTTCTCTTACAAATCCAACAATCATTATACCCTCATAAAAATGCTTGCATTACAGCCTTATTCCTTTTATATAATAAACAAAACTAAAAAGCAAAGGAAATATAGCCAAATGGTCAGGTTATGGGATTTATACAATATTTTTTTCAAAATGGGGATTTTCACCTTTGGCGGCGGATATGCCATGCTGCCTATTTTGAAAAGCGAAGCTGTAGAAAAAAGAAAATGGATAACAGAAGAAGAACTTTTGAACTACTATTCTATCGGACAGTGCACCCCTGGAATTATAGCGGTAAACGCCGCCTCGTTCATCGGATATAAACTACGCGGCTTTTGGGGTATGATTTGGGCAACCCTCGGGGTAATTTCTCCATCGATAATAATTATATTGCTGGTAGCCATGCTGCTTCGGCAATATATGGATAACCAATATGTGCAGTGGGCGTTTGACGGTATCCGCGTCAGTGTTATCGCTTTAATCATAGACACGGTTATTGGCATGTGGAAAAAGGGAATCTGCAATTTCCGCGACTACTTTGTTTTCGGCTTAGCTGCCGCGTTGCTGCTGTTTTTTAATTTATCGGCAGTCGTAATTGTCATCTTGGCGGCGGCAGGCGCGTTTATTCCAAACTTCACGAGGAAAAAATGATATATTTGATTTTAGCTTTTGAATTTTTCAAAATCGGACTGTTTGCCGTGGGCGGAGGCTTGGTCACCGTACCGTTTTTATATGATTTAACCGAGCAATACGATTGGTTCACCGCCAAAGAGCTTACGGATATGATTGCAGTTTCACAGTCAACCCCAGGACCTGTCGGCATAAATATGGCAACCTATGCAGGTTACAAAGCAGCAGGTGTTTTCGGCAGCTTATGGGCGACATTGAGTTTGGTGACGCCGTCGGTAATTGTGGTGTATCTCATTTCAAAAATTTTGACCAAATGGAAGGATAATCCCAACGTTCTGCGCGTTTTAGGAGGAATCCGTCCAGCGGTGCTGGCGCTTATTTTATTTGCCGGTTGGGATATTGCCAAAGAGTCTATAATAGATTATCAAACAGCCGGATTGCTGGCGGTTTTGGTTATTGCCATGCGGTTTTATAAAAAAAGCGCAATTTTTTATATAATTATTTCCGCCATCGCCGGACTGATTTTTCATGTATAACGGCTTGAAATTTACGCGGATAAAGCATAGAGTTAAAAACAAACAATTTTAGAGAGGATAAAAATGGGCGAGCAAGATACTGTTTATGATGTAGTGGGAATTGGCAATGCCATAGTTGACGTGCTGGCAAAAGTCGGCGACACTTTTTTGAAAGAGCGTGATTTGACCAAAGGCTGTATGACTTTAGTTGAAGCTGCCGACGCTGGCAAAATTTATAATGACATTATTCCGGAGCGCGAAGTTTCCGGAGGATCGGCTGCCAACACCGTTGCCGGAATGGCGTCGCTTGGTGCTGATTGCGCATTCATCGGCAAAGTGCATGATGATGAACTTGGCCAAGTTTTCAAACGCGACATCGGCGCCGCTGGCATTGACTGCTTTACTAATCCGCTGGAAGAAGGACCGGCGACTGGTCGCAGCATTGTTTTAGTCACGCCGGACGCCCAGCGTTCCATGTTCACATATCTAGGCGCGTCACGTCGGCTTTCTGTTGATGACATAGATGAAAAGCTCATCAGCGAGTCTAAAATAATTTTTATTGAAGGATATCTGTGGGACGAGCCGATGGCGCACGAAGCTGTGCTAAAAGCCTGTGAGCTGGCGCATAAGCACGGACGTGAAGTTGCTTTCACGGTTTCTGACCGTTACTGTGTTTCTTCTCACCGCGACCATATGTTGGATTTAATTCAAAATCATGTGGATTTGCTTTTTGCCAACGAAATGGAGCTGAAAGCCCTGTTTGAAACCGAAGATTTTTCCGCGGCTTTAGATTTGGTTAAGCCTATGGTGAAAATTGCCGCCATCACTAGAGATTCTCGCGGTTCGGTAGTGGTAAACGGTCGGGTGAAAATTTTTGTTGAAGCTGAGCCAGTAAAGCCGGAAACCGTAGTAGATTCCACCGGAGCTGGTGATTTGTACGCAGCTGGTTTCTTGTTTGGCTTGGTTAACAAACGCAGCTTGGGAACTTGCGCCATGATTGGCAGCATCGCTGCATCGGAAATCATCAGCCATTACGGCGCCCGTCCGGAAGTTTCTTTGCGTGGCTTTGTCCGTAACAAGCTTCTGCAATACGGCAAACGATTCTGATTTTCCCCTACAATTGGCATACACGGCACTTCCTCACCCTATACTCTATCGTCATTGCGAGTATAGCGAAGCAATCTGGTAACCTCGTCCTATAACTGCCATTCTTTACTTTGAGCATCAGCTCATTCGCCGAGAATCCAGTATGGTAATATCCGCTTAAAAATATTGCCATAAAATTACTGGATTCTCGAGACAGTTCGCTAACGCTCACGCTCAAAAATGACACTGAGACTGCAGAGCATAAACATCAAAAAGGCGGGGATAAAACCACCCCGCCTTTTTCTTTGATATTAGTTAAGCTTTTTACAGTTTGTATAATCTCCTAATGAAGAGTCTGTACCTTTCCAGCCAAAATAACACCTACCGCCAAATCCTTTATTTAGATTTACATCTCTATAACATCTTGGATAAATGTTTATTTCATCAGATGGTTTTGTATTAGTGACTCTATACCAAATATATTTACTCATGATTGTTGTTTTGTTATCTCCTGCTATACCGCTAATGTCAATATATGTCGTATTGTCATTTATTGTTTTGTTCGGAAACATTTTTTTAATATCACTATTTGATAATACTGTAGTTCCTCCGGCACCAGCACCAAAGGTATAATCGCTGTCACTTGAAGTATGACCGGATATTTCCTTTTCACACGCAGATTTATCAGGATTGCCTAATTTCCAAGTTGAAAGACTTTCATCTGTAGATAAATAGCATTGGCTAGTCTTGTCAGAATGTTTTTGCTCAATATACAACTCATAGAAACCACGACGGATACCTATTGTATTATCAAATTTAGATGTTGGCTGCCAGCCTTCCATAGTGCCTAAATCATCAGTAACATCACTATAATCATTCATAGTGGTTAGTACAACATACTCATCGCTATATGGAACTGAAGAAAAAGTATCCTTTTTTACATATTGAATTCTACCTTCACTGTCTATCCAAATAACAAAGAGGTTTTTGTATAGCGAAGTTATGCATTTGTAGCATTGTTGACCTGTGCTAACATCAGAAGTGCATGGGTAGAAATATTCACAGCTGGATACTGAACCACCGCAGTCTAATGTGTTTACACTGAATGTTACATTCTTTTGGCAAATACCGCAGATGTTATTATAGTCATCTGTCTTGT
>CAVIDY010000014.1:0-42334 GCA_963641885.1 Bacteroidaceae bacterium | reverse complement strand
TTTGTATGTTGTGATGATTATGATGATAATTCAGTCTCAGCTGGAGATTTTTTCATCGGAAAATCCGAGTCCGTCAGATGAAAATACAGCTATGGATTCGCAAAAAAATGATACAACCTTGCCGGAAGCTGAAAACAATAGCTCTAGAGTCAAAAAATCGGCTAAAAAAACAAAAGCCGCAAAATCTACTAAAAATAAAAAAGGAAAGAAATAAAATGAAGAAGCCGAGCAAAAAACTCGGCTTCATTCGTAAAATGTTATTTTTTATTGCCTTCTTTCAGACCGTCTTTAAGACCATTTTTCAATCCGTCTTTTAAGTTTTTATGACGCCCGTTTTTCAGTCCGTCTTTCATGCCGGCTTTATAGCCGTCTTTAAGTCCATCTTTTAATCCGTCTTTGGTTCCGGCTTCCAAACCGTTTTTCAAACCTTGCTCTAAAGTTTTTCCGCCGGTTTCTTCCGCATTGGCGCTATTCATTACGCCGCCGAAGCAAAGTAAAAAAGCAACTGACATTAAAATTAGTTTTTTCATAGTATTTTCCTTTCTAAAAAGTTATTTTTCACGAATAATTCTGAAACCTACATTATCGTATTTTTGCGACATATTGCGGGTTTCGCTGCGGTTTTCGGTGCGGCAGTTGGTTCTTGGCGTATCCCAAGCGCCACCCTTAACCGCTAGTTCGGTTGGTGAGCTTTTAGACGTTGACGTCCATTCCCACACATTGCCCCACATGTCAATAGCACCTGCAGCCGATAAGGTTTGCTTGTAAGCGTCAACAGCTTTTAATCCTTTGTTTTCGCCGCAATTCATATCCGCATCTTTCGGCATGTGTCCGGCAGCCAATTCCCATTCTGCTTCTATCGGCAAGCGATATTTTGCGGTTTTGTCTTTTGCCGAAAGCCATTGGCAATAGGCAACAGCATCGGTATAAGACACATTTACAACCGGCAGATTATTATCCGGAACGGCAGACTGTTTTCCTGCAGCTTTCAAAAATGCATTAAATTCCTTGTTTGTTACCGGAGTATAGGCGATTGAAACATTTTGCGCCGCACCCAAAACCGGTAAAAATCCGTCTGAAGCCTGCCGCGCATTCGGGCGCAGGCGAGGGTCGGTAAAACGGCTCATTGTTTGGTTAATGCGATTCTCTTTGTCTTTAAGCATCTCATCAACAATAATCTGCATTTCTTCAATCTTAGAAGCATGTTTAGCTGTTTTCTTCAGTTCCTCCAGCTTGGCTTTCTTGCGCTCAACCACTTTGTCATAATTGATTTCAGCTTGTCTGCGCAAAGCGTCATAATTGGCTTGGGTCGGATTTTTTCGGTAAGCGGCAATCAAGCGCTTGGTTTCATCATTAAGCTGAGGACGCTCTTTTTCTATGGTTGTGCTGTATTTGAACAGCTTAGCTTCAGAGTTTATTTCAGCCGCTTGAGTAAAGCTGCTAAAGCAAATAATTGCCGCAGTTGATAGTAAAAATAGTTTTTTCATAGTCCTAAGTCCTGATTAGTCTTTGTCGTGTTTTGTAAAATCCTTAAAATCACGCGGCGAAAATTTGTGGTCTTTGCCACCTTTAAACTCTTTTTCGTGATGTTGCTTGCGGGCTTCCAATTTAGCTTTTTGCTCCGGTGTCAAAATCGCTTCAAACTTTTTCATGTCGGCTTCACGGATTTTATCCATTTTTTCACGCAGTGCTTTCATTTCTTTCATCAGCGGTTCAATTTCTTTTTTGCTTTGCTCGCGGATTTCTTTTGCCTTGGCTTTTTGTTCATCGGTCAGATCTAAGAATTTATCCATTTTTTCCGGTTTCGGAAGCTTGCGCATTTCTTTATGCGGTTTCGGCATTTTTTCTGTCTGCTGAGCCGGTTCTGCCGGATTCGCAGCCGCTTCGGCAAAAGCGTTGGAATAAGCCGAAAAGGCGATGATTGTTGAAAGTGCGGTAGTCAATAAAAATTTATTCATGATTATTCTCCCTTAAAAAACTTAATTTTTGAGCTAATATTTTGCGTGCGTTAAACAGTCTTGACTTAACTGTTCCTTCGGCAATTTTCAATTTATCGGCAATTTCTTTGTACGATTTTTCTTCAAATTCATACAGAACAACTACTTTTCTCAGGTCGGCAGGCAGTTCATCCACCGCCTTTAAGATAATTTTCTGCCGTTTCTTTTTATCTATTTTTTCATCAAATTTCGGGGTTACGCTAACCTTTTCTATAATTTCTCCTTGCAATGTTTGGGCGTTGTTTTTGTTAAAGCGGGATTTCAAATAGTCGCGGCATAAGTTGGCTGTAAGCATGCCGAGCCAAGCGGATTTTTTGCCTTGCTCTTGGTAGCTGCTTTGGTTTTGCCAAATTTTCAGATAAGCCTCCTGTTCTAAATCCTCATTGTAATTGCCGGTAATTTTTTTAATAACAGCGCGCACAATGGCTTTATATGATGATATTTCATTGTTCATCAGCTAATCCTTAAAAATCCGTATTCATCAGTCGGAAGTCCTAAGTCTTCGATGGTAGAGCCGTTTTGCAGCAGGCTTATGGCTGTAGACATATTGTCAAAGTCATAAACGTATGTTTCCGCATGCTGAAAAGAGCTTAATCCCAACAAAGCTATAATCGAAAGCACTCCGGCGGCTTTGGTCAGATTCCTGATGCGTTTGCGCCAAAAATACAGCGGCTTGGCTTCTTTTAACAAATCAGATATATCGTCCATTTTTAACCTCGTTTAACTTGTTTACATTATTTATAACGACATAAATTGCGTAAAAGTTCACTAAAAAAATAAAGCCGCCGAAAATTTTTCAGCGGCAATCAGTAAAATCAATCGCTTACGCTTGCGGACTGTCAACTTCAAAATTATCGTTGTCTTCGTCAGCATCATATTCAATGCCAAGTTTTGCCAGCATATCGTCATTGATATCTTCACGCTGCGCCACAATCCAATCCGGAACATTCGGGCAAGGCGGCAATTTTGCCAGTTTTTTCATCTTAGGGTCCAAATACCAACGAGGCGAATCCGCAATAATCGGGCGGTCAATGTAACTTTGCATCAAAACAACTTGTTTTAGCATAGGCAAGCTCAATAGTTGAGTTGAACTGATAACTGGAACGCCCTGCATTTGATAATTTACGTTTTTAGCCAGCGGGTTAAAGTCTTTGCCCAAGCTGCCTTCCGTGCGGCTGAAAGACGAAACTTGAACGGTTTTGTTGCCAATCATCTTAGAAAAGCGCTGGGCGGTAACTTCGTTGTTTTGAGAAAGAATAATCTTGCAGGCGGTGGTGGAAATCACCGTTTCCAAGTCATCCTTACCATATTTGCCTGAGATTTGTCCTAAGTCTTGTCCAATCAGCAAATAAGACACTTTTTGACCACGACCTACGGCAGGTCCGTCGATAATAGCTTTCATTTTCGGCATTTGCGGAAACTCGTCTAGGATGAACAAGGCTGGGAAAGGTCCCATTTTGCCGTCTGTTTTATTAACATGGTTAGGCGGATTAGAAATCAGATAGGACGACATCAATTCAATAAACGTACTACTGATAACGCCCAAAGCGCGCGCATCTACTTGGTTTACAGAAAGATATACCGAAATAGGTTTCCATTCGCCAGTAACAGGGTCTTTCATACCGCGCAGGTCTTTGAATTGAATATCCGAAAAGCTGGTGCGGGCTTTTACAGCTTGGTTTTTGAAACAGCCGATACCGGCAAAAGCAGTGGAAAGCACAGAGCCACGCTCTTTATCCGGCATACTGCTTAGTGAGCTTAATTCGGTGATACAGCGCTGTGAGTAACCAAAGTTGCGGGCTTCTTTCACCGCTTCTTCAAGCATATCGTGCGTTGGGTCAGCCATTGCCGCCATTTGGTCGCCTTCGTCCATACGGCGCTGAATTTCTTGAGCGGCATTGATTTGCGCTTCAGTAATCCATTCCATAATCATGGCAATGCAGGCTTCACGCCCCATCCAACGTGCCGGCAACAAGTTCCAAGTGCCGATTGGCAGATAGTTTTCCATGGTTAAAGTGCCGTTTTTCAGGTTTTGAATAGCGCGCGGAGCAGCCGGATCACGCATTTCCATATAGTAGCCTTCAAGCACTTCTTTATCTTTAGCGTCAAGCTTGCCCTCATAAATTCGCCCGATAAAATAGTCGTTGGCGCGGGCGCGGTCGCATTTAGACGCCACAAAGTTAATAAAGCCGGTTAGCGCAGCACGACCAGTGTTTGACCAGTGCGGGTCAGCGCCGCCTTTAGGATCTTCCACCAAAATGTTGCACATAGAATCCACATACATATCACGATCCGGACCGGCATCAGGCATAGAGTTCGGTGACAGCGGATTCCAGCTTGGGTAATAGATACCTTCGCTTGGGTTGTCTTCGGCACCCCAGTTGATAACAAACACCGGACCAACCTTAGCACGCGCACCAGTAGTAGAATAGCAAAGCTCCGGTTTCGGGTCGTTTACGATAATGCTTAGCTTATCGGAGTTAAAAATTGTCGGAATAACCACGCCGGCTGTTTTACCGGTACCCGGGGGCGCGCAGCACAAAGTAGATAAGGTTTCTTTCAGCATTAAAAAACGACCTTTAAATTTCCCTACAACCTGACAAAATCCGTCAAATCCAAGCAGCGCCATTTTGTTAATGTCGCGCAGCTCCGCGATTCGCGCCGAACCTTGAGTGTTAACTTGGAATTTATATGGGCTGAGTAAAGCGCCGACAATCAAACCGACCGGCAGCGTTATAAACGGCAGAATCGGCAGCCACAAGCTAAGCGAAAAAGCTCCGTGATAACGGATAAGCTGTCTGAACCATTTGGCGTACATCGCCCACAAATGGCTTGGTTTTTCTACAATCAAGCTTAAAAATTTTTGTATCATTTCAAATGATGATTTTGAAACACCGTGTCCAACCAAATATGACAAAGGCAGGGCGAAAACAAACAAAAAAATTGTCAGTCCCAAACAAATCAGAAAAGTAATCATCATCCAGCGGACGGCGCTGTCATATTCTTTCCATTCTTCACCACGTTCTTTTAATGCCATTTTAACCCCTATTTAATGCTTTTTAAAACTTTGCGCAAACGGTTGAGTTCTTTGCGGTCGATTTGTCCGTCGGCTTCATCCAGCGACTTTGAAAACAGATGAATTTCTTTTGGCGCACCGCGGTTGATTCTGGTTACTTCAATATCCATTTTATTCCAAACTTCAAACATATCGTCGGCATTGATAATGTTTGCCATTTGCACCACCACATATGATTTAACTTCTTGTTCAAAGTCTTCTTCAGCAAGTTTATCACGAATCACATTGCGTGCAACATCTAATTTGCGTACGGGTGAAATTCTGTGGCTGTTTTCCGAAAACCACAGAGGCTCTTCGCCGTTAAACAATTCTTCATCAGCCAGCCAGTCGCCGTTTTCTTTATCTACCAAACACAGACAGATTTCCGTGTCGGAAACGCCGACAAAGTCAATCATAGTGTTGTTAACATTTACTCCGGCGATAACGTCATAGCCTTTTTGCTGCAGGCTGTCATAAACCGGACTGTGCGGAGTATTGGCATCATCGGAATCATCAGAGGTGTTGTTTTGCTTATTGCCGCGGTTAGACTTGTCGGCTTTGGAATCATTGCGGTTTTGCTTGTTATTTTTTTGCCGTTGATCTTTGCCGCCATTGTCAGAATTGCGGTCGTTTTTGTTGTTTCGGCGGTTATTGTTGCGCGGTTGAAAATCCTCGTCTTCGTCATCATCTTCATCATCATCAAAAACAGGCTTTTTCGCTGAACGCTTAGAGCCGTTGTCATCATCGCGTTTATTTTTGCGCGGCGGCAACGGAGCGTCATCTTCATCGTCATCATCAAACAGAGGTTTTTTAGGCTTTGCCGGTTCTTTTTTCTTTAAGATATCAGCTTTTTCAAATGAATCTATATCCAAATCAAAATCATCGTCATCATCATCAAATTTGAATAAAGCATGGTCGATAGTTGACGGAATATCGGTTTTTCTAGCTGTTTTAGCAACAGTCGGCGTCGGAGCGCTCATTGCTGCCGTCATTGGACGGGCTTGTGATGGTAAAACCGCGCTGCCACCTACGCCTGCCGTTACCGGAGCTGCCGATTTATTGTCGGAATAATCGGAAATAGGCATTCTGAAACCAACGCCGGCAGGGCGTACCTGTTTATATGATTTTTTCTTTACTACACCATATTTGTTGTTGGTTTTAATCACATTGATAGGAGCTTTAATCAAGCGGCGATAAAGCATAATAGGCGACATTATAATGTCATATATAATGCGTTCCCACGCCACCATGCACAGCGTCCACCAACCAGTGATAAGCATTGGGAAAAATGTTACGAGTATAATCACAAAAGCCCATTCTTTAGGCGCGCGGATTACCCAGCCAGCTTTCCAAAGCGCATAGGCTTGCCGCCAATGATCCGGCCAAAAAATATCAAAATGCCAATTGCAGAGCATAATTACGCGAATGCCCTCTACGAAGACAATGCTCCATAGGCACCCCACGATAATTATTCTTGCAAAGACAATTAAGGATTTCACCCGCTTTACTCCATATTTTTCTTGTCAGTATAAAACGAATTTATAAAGAGAGTGTTAATTGATGTCATTTTCTATCTTTTCAACAATTTCTTTTCTAAATTGCGCTGTATCGGTTTTAGGATTCTTTTTATTTTCCAGTTCTATACGCTCTTGCACCAGTTGTTCTATAGTTTTTTTCTCCTCAATCTTCAGGTTTTTAATATTTACTTCCGGCATACCGCCGCTGTATTTATCCATTCCCAAGTTTGCAAGCCAGTTAACGGGCTTGGTAATCAGGTTCATATATTGATATTTGATTAACTTGCGCCAAACAAAAAATATCAATGGAAAATATGAAAAAATCCCAATCAGCATAAATAAATCGCCGGCTTTCAAAACTCCGCCATCATTCCAATAATTGCGGATAGAGGCATAAGTTTGTGGAGCCATAATGTCTATTTGATAACAATAAAAAAAGGCAAGCTGGTAGATTAGCAGCAGCAAGGCACTGAACAATGCTCCGACGGCTAAAACACAAATACAGTGAAGAGTCTTTTTTATCATTTTTTTTAGCGTCCTTGCGATTTATTCCAAAGTTTGTTTAACTCATTGTTTTTATTGTTCATTACTTTATCAGAATTTTTACCGCTCAGTATTTTTTCTTTTAACTGTCTGAAATTATTTTCGCGGGAGTTGTGCTTTTCCTGAGAAGTTGTATCATGCGCTTTTAACTCGAGTTTATTATTCAAGTCTTCTATTGGAGATTTGGTAAAGCGATCTATTGCATCAGCCCGCAAATCTTTAACGGAGTCTTTGTTTCCTTTAACAAGTATTGAATAGCCTAATTTATCAATATTTGTAAGCTTTTTCATATCTTTATAGCTTTCGGTGGAGTCTTTAGACAATCCTTTATTGAATAGGTCTTTTACAACACCAGTATTGGCGCGGCTAAAGTTTTCTTCATTCAAATCTTTCAGCAGCTTTTTCTGGCAGTCAATGGTTTTATCGGATATAGTTTTCAGATATTCTTTGACGAAAGTTTCTTTTGTTTTTTCAATCTTTTCTTTATCGGTAATACCTTCTTGAGCTGCTTTTAGTTCTGCAAATAATCCTAGTTTTTCAAGATTTTCCTGCAGTTCGTTAGCTTTTTTCAATGTTCTTTTTTTCAGCTTTTCATCTATCTCTTTTGCGGTTAAATTACCTAGATTGTATTGGAATTTCGCTCCGCGTTTGGCGCGTCCGCTGCTCATTCCTTCATATGCTATTTCGGTGGCAGCTAATTCAACCGCTAAAGCATAAAGTTGAGTTTTTTCTTTGTCATTTTTATCATAATTTTTGATAATATCATTAACTTTGTTGGTGCACTGCTGCGGGTTTTGCTTATATTCGGTATTTATCATGCTGATAAATTGTTTAGATTTGTCGTTTTTCGGGTCTAAAACCGTCCAAGTCTGCGGGTCTTTGCCCAAATTGGCGGCAACTTCTTTCCACATTGCAAGTTTTTTGTCTTTGTCTGCTAGGTAACTGTCTCTCACGTTTTTAGCACCATCAGTCAGCAAGTATCGCCCGCCTTTTTGAAACTCGCTGACTCTGTTTTTCTGCTTTTCTTCTTTATTCTTGCTGTTTTCTTGACATTTTTTATCAAATTTTTCGCACAGGTTGTCCACTTTGTTAACCGCCCAGCCGACAAAGCCGTTAATTGCCCAATCCACAGATTTTAAGAACCATTCATTATACATATAATCAATAATATCCTGTTCTTTTACATGACCGCCGTCAAAATCGCCTTTTTTAGCGGAATCATCTTTCGGAGCCTTTGTAACATCGGCGTCGACTTCATCTTCTTCTTTTTCCTTAGATTTTTCTGCAACATTTACTTTAACAGGTTTTTCTTCTATCTTAACTTTCAGCGCTTCGCCGTCTATTTCCAAATTTCCTTTTTCATTGCTATTGTCTTCAAGGCTGACCTGCAGGGCATTTGCGGAATTCTTGCTGTCTTCGGCGTTTTTAAAATATATATCTTTCGCATTTTTTCCAGCGCGGTTTGGCAAATCCATTGGCACGCCGAGTTCTTCCATTTTTTCCAAACAGTCTTCATAGTTTTGCAGATTGCCTAACAGTTTATTTTTTCCTTCTTCTGAAAAAGACGGGTTTTCATGGTTTGCTTTTTCTTTGGCGGCTTCAGCTTGCTGAGCGGCAGCGGTGGCAAAAGTTTCACCGGTTTGTGAATGGCTGGATTTCATAAACGTTTCAAGCTGTTCCGAACTAATAATGCCTTTATCGGCAAGTTCTTTTACTTTGCTGATACTACTCATCATTTTGTCTAAAGAGGCAAATCCTTTTTGTTTTGTCATTTGATTCGGAAACAATTTATCCGTAAATTCCTTAGATACTAACAATTTTGGATTTTTAGCCAGCAATTCCGTAAATTCTTTGTCGGAGGCGTTTTCCTTTACTGCCTTTAAAAAGAGATTAGCCGCTTTTTTAAGTTGCATTTCTTCTTGCTTGTTATCAGCCATTGTTGTTACTCCATTTACTACTTTCTTGCCAATATACCATAAAAAAAGATTTTTGTCTATTATTATTTACGCTTAAACTTTGAGTCTTTTCAAAAAGTTACCGATTTCCAAATTTATGCGGATACCATCTTTCGGCGATACTTTTATCAAGCCAAACCAGCGTGGTTTTATTTTGCTGAAGTCTATCGGGGCAAAAATCGCCGGATTGGTGGTCAGCGCCTTAAAAGCGCCGTCAACGTCTTTTTGCGCTACTCTGAAATAATTGCTTATCAGCCTGTCAGCGTCCACCGGAAAATTTTTCGCCGCTAAAGCTTCGGTAAATTTGCGCTGTCTTTCTTTACGGTTCATATATTCTTCATACATAAGACGCTTGATGTGTTTTTCCTGATATTTTAAGAACTTAGCTTGATAGCTTAATTCGCACCCTTCTATATCAATTAAAATTTCTACATAAGAAATAACCGCCAGCTGCAAATCATTGTCGGTCAGTTTTTCTGCAAAGCTCAAAAATTCTTCATCGCTGGAGTTAAGCGGAAATGTTCCCACTTGTTCAGGAAACATTTTGCACAGCAATACCCAACCGGAGGCAATATCGCTAGAAAGAATATGCCCCACGCTTGGTTTATAGTTCGGGTAAAGGTCTTCAACCGAAAACGTGCACATATACGGAGTGTTTAGTTTAGTCAGCGTCAGTTTATTTACGGAGTTGTAATAATTCATAAAGGCTTGCGCCAATTCAGATTCATCATTGCCGAGCGAAGGCTCTTCTTGGGCGCTTTGGGCTTCGGCTTTAGCATCTTGCAAAGAAGAAACTAAGGCTTCGTCCATATCGTTTTGCGAAATATAATCATTAACCGCTTGGTCTTCTGGGCTTAATGCCGAGGCATAGTCAATCTCGTCTTCTTGCAATTCATCATCTTCGGCATCGCCGTCATTGTTTTGATTGCTTTTCATTTGGCTGATTTTTTCTTCAGCCGACATAGATGAAGCATTTTCTGTCGATTCTTCATCTAGAGAATCGTTTATAAAGCTGTTTAGCAATTTTTCAAAGTCATCATCTTCCATCACATCGCTGTTTGCCATGTTTTTACACTCCCGAATATTTGCAGAATCTTTACTTGCATTTAGCGGCAAGACCATTTAATTATACAATATAACTTAAAGATACTTAACAAAGGCTAAAAATGAATATGGAAGAAACAATATTTTCCACTCCGGAAGCAACGGATAGCGATAAAAAGCAGCGTTTAGATAAATTCTTGGCAAAGGTGTTGCCGGATTTTTCACGTTCGCAACTGCAGCGGTTGATTGCCGATGGCAACGTGCTGGCGGAAGATGTTGTTATTTCTGACAATTCTTACAAAGTAAAAGTTGGCGATTCGTTTATGGTTGCTGTGCCTCCGGCAGAAGAGGCGGAACCGCTTGCCGAGGACATTCCTCTGAATGTTGTGTATGAAGATGATGATTTATTGGTGGTTAATAAACCCGCGGGAATGACTGTTCATCCGGCAGCCGGTGTTTCACGTGGAACGCTGGTTAACGCCTTATTATTCCATTGTCGGGACAGTTTGTCGGGAATCGGCGGGGTCAAGCGCCCCGGTATTATGCACCGCATAGATCGTGAAACCAGCGGTTTGCTGGTGGTGGCAAAAAATGACAATGCCCATCGTTTTTTAAGCGAACAGTTTGCCGAACATTCAATTGAGCGCACATATTATGCGGTGGTTTATGGTGTGCCTAATCCGCTTGCTGGACGAATTGACGGCAATATAGGGCGCAGTCCCACCGACCGCAAAAAAATGGCGATTGTAATTAGCGGCGGCAAAACAGCCGTTACACACTACAAAACCCTAAAAATATTCAAAAATGCTGTTTCTTTAGTGCAGTGCAACTTGGAAACCGGACGCACTCATCAGATTCGTGTACACCTAACAAGTGTAGGAAATGCTTTAGTCGGTGACAAAGTTTATGTAAAAAACCATAAAACAGCTGTTAATTTGCCACAAAATCTAAAAAAATATGTAAATGAATTTCCGCGCCAAGCCTTGCACGCAAAGAGTTTGGGCTTTGTTCACCCCCGCACGAAAAAGTTTATGCAGTTTGACTCTGAATTGCCTTCAGATATGGCTGAACTGGTGCAAAAACTTTCAGAGTAAAGCTAATCTTTAGTTGATATTTGGCTAAAAAATAAAACTAAAGTATAGGTTGTTTATAAAAATTTTCCTCTATATCATACTTCTAAACAACTAACAGGGGAAGTGAATGTAATGGAAAATTTAACAGCACTTACCGGAGTTGATTTTTCTCCGGAAATTAACATGGCTAGATATTTGCAAAACATTCGTAAATATCCGATTTTAACTCAGGAAGAAGAATATAAGCTGGCGACAAAATATAAAGAAACCGGCAACAAAGACGTGGCATATCAGCTTATTACCTCGCATTTGCGGCTGGTGGTTAAAGTTGTTTCGCGCTATCGCGGCTATGGTTTGCCGGTCAGCGAAATGATTTCCGAAGGCAACATAGGTTTGTTGTATGCCATAGATAAATTTGAACCGGATAAGGGCTTTCGGTTTTCTACCTATGCTTTGTGGTGGATAAAAGCCTCGGTGCAAAAATATATCTTAAATTCTTGGTCGCTGGTTAAACTCGGCACCACCGCCGCACAAAAGAAATTATTTTTTAACTTGCGCAAAATTAAAAATAGCTTGAATCTAATGGACGATCGCGAGCTTTCTTCAGATGTTTTAAAAGATATTGCCAGTTCGCTTGATGTCAGCGTGCAGGAAGTTACTGATATGAATATGCGTCTAAAAGCGCATGACGGTTCGCTTAATTCTCCGGTTGACAGCGATTCTGACCGCACAGCGGAATGGATGGATTTTATTTCGGACGGCAAGCCTAATCAGGAAGAACGCTATGCCTATAAAGAAACCATGAACTATCGACGCAAACTGTTTAATCAGGCAATTACGGTGTTGAATCCGCGGGAAAAAGATATTTTGTTTAAACGCCGTATGAGTGATGAAACCATAACTTTAGAGGATTTAAGTCAGGCTTATAACATTTCAAAAGAGCGGGTGCGGCAAATAGAGCTTAATTCTATCCGCAAAATTTCTAAAGCCATAGAGGTTTTGCAGTAGTCAATCACTTGAAAAGTGTTTTTTACCACATATCTAGGAGTCAATCAAAAGTTTAGAGAGGCTCAAGATAAAATGAAAAAAGACACATTCAAAAATTTGCTTATTTTAATTCTGTTACTGATAATTGCGGGCGGTGTGTTGTTTTTGTATATGCATAAGCGCCCGCAGCCCGCTGAAAAGGCTGAACAAAGCGGTTTACCAGTGGTGTCGGCGGAGTTTCCTGCGCTGCAAGACGTTGAGGTGGCTAAAAGTTTTATCGGACGCGTTGCCGCCGTGCGCAGTGTAAATATTTTACCGTATTTAAGCGGGTATATCACACAAATTCCGGCGGACAGCGGGCAAACTGTCAATAAAGGCGATGTTATCGTAATATTAAAACAAGATGAATATAAAACAGCTCTTACTTCGGCGTATGCCAAAATTCTTTCCTGTGCAGCCGATTTGCAGAATGCGCAAAGTCAATATAATCGGTTGCAAAAAGCCGGAGCCAAGGCGGTGTCGCAAACAGAGCTTGATAATGCCAAAACTGCATTGTTAAACGCTGAAGCAGCTTCCAAGCAGGCAGAAGCAGAGTTTGAAACGGCGCGCATAAATTTGAATTATACTTTTGTACGGGCTCCGTTTGACGGTGTATTGGGCAATATAAACGTTGCTGTCGGTGATTTTGTTTCACCGGATATGTCGCCGGCTTTGGTGCGGATTGTGCAATATAATCCGGCGCGGGTGATTTTTTCAGTAACAGATAAAGAATTTTTGCAAAATCATGATTTGCTTGCTGACAAAGTTAGAATCATTCTTTCGGACGGAGAGCTGTATCCTTTTTCCGGCAAAGTGATTTATACCGAAAATGCTTTGGAAAAAAGCACTAATACTTTGGCTGTTTATGCCGAGTTTGAAAATCAAAAACGAGTTCTTGTGCCAAATGCTTATGTAAAAGTTTTGCTGGAGCATACATATAAAAATGTGCTGCTTCTGCCCAAAAATTTGGTGCAGATAAAAAATGACGGCTACACAGTTTATGTTTTGAAAAATAAAATAATTACCGAAAAAACAATAAAAGTCATTACCGAAAAAGATGGCGATTATGTGGTTAAAAATGACTTTACCGCCGGTGAAATGCTTATAACTCAAGAAATTGAACCAAGATTATTGGGGCAAAAAGCCGAGGCAAAATCAGCTCAGACAGAGGAGAAATAAGCTATGTTTTCGGCATTTTTTATCAATCGTCCGCGTTTTGCCATTGTGCTTTCCATTGTGCTTATAATTTTGGGCTTGCTCTCGCTGGCAGTTTTGCCTGTGGCGCAATATCCGGAAATCACTCCGCCGCAAATAGTTGTTTCCACCACTTATTCCGGTGCTGGTTCACAAGTGCTGGTTGATACGGTTGCCGTGCCGATAGAAAATGAAATTAACGGCGTGGAAAATATGTTGTATATGTCTTCGTCTTCTGATGATAATGGTTCATACGAACTGACGGTGACGTTTGATGTTGGTACAGATGCGGATATAGCGCAGGTAAAAGTGCAAAACCGCTTGCAACAGGTAACGTCGGAGCTGCCTGATGAGGTTAATCAATACGGAGTAAGCGTCAAAACGCAAAACCCTAATATTTTGGCACTGCTGGTTTTACGTTCGCCGAATCATACTTATGATGATTTGTTTTTGAGCAACTATGCTTATACCAACATAAAAAATGCGCTGGCTCGCGTTAAAGGCGTGGGCGAGGTGCAGATATTCGGTCCGCAATATAGTATGCGCATTTGGTTGAATTTGGATAAGCTGAATGCTTTGGGGCTGAACAGCAGCGATGTAATGAACGCCGTAAAAAGTCAGAATGTGCAAGCGTCTGTCGGCAGCATCGGTTCTGCACCCAGCGCTAAGGATAATAAAATGGTTTTGTCTCTGACGGCTAAAGGCTTGCTGAACAGTGTGAGCGACTTTGAAAATATTGTCATCGCTTCCGGCGCCGATGGTGCTCAAATATACCTTAAAGACGTGGCAAAAGTCGAGCTTGGTGCTGATACATATAACATAAAATCCGGTTTTAACAATGCTCCTGCGTTGATTATGGCAATCAATCAGCTGCCAAACTCTAACTCTTTGCAGATTATGGACAACCTGCGCCAAAAAATTGCCGATTTAGCTGAGGTTTTGCCTGATGATATGGATTTTCAGGTTGCTTATGATTCCACAGAATATGTGCGCGCCTCCATTCAAAGTATTATAGATACGCTGGTTATTACCTTTTTGCTGGTGGTGCTGGTGACCTATATCTTTCTGCAAAAGTTAAAAACTACTCTTATTCCGCTGTTTACAATTCCGGTGTCGCTGATTGCTACTTTTATAGTGGTGTATCTGCTCGGGTTTAATATCAACATTTTAACTTTGTTTGCTATGATTTTGGCAATAGGCTTGGTGGTTGATGACGCCATTATTGTGGTGGAACGGGTGCAGTATTTGATTTTGTACGAAAAACAAGACGCGAAAACAGCCTCAATCACTGCAATGCAGCAAATCGGCAGCGCCATTGTTGCCACCACGTTTGTTTTGCTGGCTATTTTTATTCCGGTTGGTTTGATGGCGGGAATCACCGGTAAAATCTATCAGCAGTTTGCGGTTACAATTGCCACGGCTGTTACTTTTTCGGCAGTCAATGCCTTGACTTTAAGTCCGGCTCTGTGCGCTATATTTCTGCGCGGCGATGAAAACTCTCAGCCGCACGGTTTTTTTGCTTGGTTTGATAAAATGCTGGATAAAAGCAAGGGGCACTATTTAAAAGCGGTTGTTTATTTTTCCGAACATTTGAAAATAATGCTGTTATGTATGCTGGGAACTATGGGGCTTATTGCCTTAGGTTTTGTTTATACGCCGACTTCATTTTTGCCGGAAGAAGATCAAGGTATTATTTTTGCTAATATCCAATTGGCAGATACTTCCAGCATAAACGAAACCAATAAAGTTTTGGGCGAAATGAATGATAAAATACTTAAAGCCAAAGGCGTTAAATATTTTATCTCAGTTGCTGGCTACAGTATGCTTGGCGGCAGTGGTGAAAACGTCGCTTTGGGCGTTATCGGATTAGATAATTGGGACGAACGGAAATCTAAAAATTTATCAATAGAAGCGATAAGCCAAGATTTACGTAAACAATTTGCCGACAATAAACAGGCGGTTATAAACTTTTTTGCTCCGCCGGCGATTCCCGGAGTGGGGCAAAGCAACGGCATATCGTGGGATTTTGTTACCATGAACGGCAATACGTCGCCGCAAAAATTATATGAACAGCTTCAGGAATATTTACGCTCCATAAATAAAAGCGGGTATTTTGACTATGCGTTCACCACCTTTACGGCGCAGACGCCGCACATATATTTAGATATAGACCGCAAAAAGGCGGAATATTATAAAATTCCGGTATCGTCGCTATTTACTACTTTGCAAAATAACTTAGGTTCACGCTATATCAATAACATAACCCTAAGCGGACAGGTCAATAAAGTTATTTTGCAGGCAGACTATCAATACCGCCGTCAGCTTGAGGATATAGGAAATTTATATGCGCGTTCGTCTGATGGTAATTTAGTGCGGATAAACAGTTTTGCCGAGGTTAAAAACGAACTTTCGCCAAAAATTATTTATCGCTTCAATCAATATACGGCAGCGTCGGTAACCGCGCAGTCCAAAGACGGCGTAAGCAGCGGTACGGCTTTAAATGAAATAGAACGTTTGGAAAAAGAGCTGCCGAAAGAATATGGAATTTGGTGGACTGGTTTAAGTTTGCAAGAGGTGGAAACCCGAGGTTTGGCTGTGATTTTAATTAGTTTGGCGGTGGTTTTCTGTTATTTGTTTTTGGTTGCACTATATGAAAGCTGGCTTTTGGCGTTAGCGGTTATTTTTTCAACAGTTTTTGCAATTTTGGGCGCGTTGGCAGGGTTGTTGTTTATGGGACAGTCGCTCAGTATTTATGCGCAGCTCGGTTTAATTATGCTTATTGGTCTAGCGGCGAAAAATGCTATTCTTATAGTGGAATTTACCAAAATGTATCGTGAGCAGGGATTGGATATAACCGAGGCAGCGCGCCGCGGCGCCGAAGAACGTTACCGTGCGGTTTTGATGACGGCGTTTACCTTTATTTTGGGCGTGTTTCCAATGATTGTGGCAACCGGCGCCGGAGCTAGTTCGCAAATAGCTATTGGTTCGTCAGTATTTTATGGAATGATAGCGGCGACCTTAATCGGAATCATTTTTATTCCGGCGCTGTTTGCCTTTTTTGAGCATGTAAAAGAATATTTCGGTCCGCATGATATGGTTAAAACGGAGGATAAAAATGCGTAAAACAAGTTCTGTGCTGGTTATGTGTTTGGCGGCGGCAGCTTGTACGGTGGGAGAGGATTATGCCAAAACCAACCGCTATAATGACAGCATTATAAAACAGGAATTGGCGTTAAAAAACGGAGTTCAGCCGGAAAAAAATTGGTACGCTTTATTTGGTGACAAGGATTTGAATTGTCTTATTGATATGGGGTTGCAAAACAGCACGGATATAGAAGTAGCAATCGCTCGCTTGAAACAAGCGCGCGCGTCTTTGAAGATAAGCCAAGCTGGATTTTTGCCGCAAATAAACGGGCGCGGCGGCTATGACTATCAAAAAAACAGCAAAAATATCGGTCCAACCGCCGACAGTCGTTATTATTCCGCCGGATTCGATGCTTCGTGGGAATTTGATTTATGGGGTAAAGGACGCCGGCAAGACGAGGCGGCTGCTGCGCAGCTGAAAGCGGAAAGCTATACGTTGAGCAATGTTAAAACCATGGTGGCGGCTGAATTGGCTGCAAATTACATAAATATGAAATTAGCAGCAGAAAAATTGCGGATAGCACGCCAAAATTTGACTTTGCAAAAAGACATATTTTCAACGGTTTCCGCTAAATATAAAAGCGGATTGACTGATGATATAGCCTATAATCAGGCAGAATATTTGGTTGCGGCGACAGAAGCGCAGATACCAGCGCTGCAAAGCGAAATGGAACAATATAAAAACACGCTGGCGGTGTTGTCGGGGGTTTTGCCGTCGCAGCTGCCATTGGAGGTTGAAAAAAAATCACCGATATTTGCCGGCAATTATCAGTATAATACCAAAGCTTTATATGCTTTGCCAGCAGATGTAATTCGCAACCGTCCCGATGTAGCGGCAGCGGAGCAAAATTTGATAGCGCAAAATGCTTTGGTCGGCGCAGCGGTGGCAGACTTATATCCGAATGTCAGTGTATCGGCGCTGTGGGGCTATGCCGCCAGCGGAGGCAACAGCCTGTTTAATTCTAAAAGTCAAGGCTACAATTATGAGCCTTTGATTTCTGTTCCGCTTTTGGATTGGAAACGGCTGCAAAATCAGGTTGAAAAACAAAAAGCGCAGAAAGAAGAGGCTTTTGCGCAATATAAAAAATCGGTGCTGTCTGCCGTGGCAGAATTAAAAAACGCAATGATTGCCGTGCAGAACGAACTTAAAAGCAATCAAGCGCAAAACAATGCAGTGGCAAAAATGAACAAAGTTGTTTCAGCAACAGCCGAACGCTATCGTAACGGCTTAATTGAATTTTCCGATTTTTTGACAATGGAGCAAAACCGCTTGCAGGCGCAAAACAACAGTTTGCAAAGTAGGGCGCAGGTATTTCAAAATTTTGTTGCGTATTATAAAGCTTGCGGCGGCGGTTATTTGCTGTAAATATCTTCCAAAGGTACGCGGTCGGTTCCTTTTTGCGGATTATAAACAAAAACATTAGTCACAGTCGGAATGTCATATTTTCTGTGCCAATAGCCTTTTTCTTCCATGCAGAGACGATATTCGCGTGGGTCGGAATCGGCAGAATCTCTGATGGAATTTACCAACAAAGGCGAAGCGCCGCGATATGGCACATAACTTGCCCAAATTCCTTTTGTTTTGTGCCAGTCAACCACAATATTATAGCGATATTCTTCTGAATAAAACCAACTGCTGAAATCAGGCCAATGCAGCCAGCCTTCGGCTTTTTTCAAACATTCAGAATGGTCGCGGGAAAATTTTTGCACACCGGTGCGTTCTCTTTCCCAGTGATAAATAATCTGTCCTTCTCCGCCCCAAGAAGAGCAGGAAGTTAAAAAAGCCAATGTTGCCAGCAGTAAATATCTCATGTTAAAAATCCAAATCGTCATAATGTTTAGCCGGATAAATACCCTTGAATCTATCGCCTAAAATGTCTTTGAAACTTGGTCGGGATTTAATTTTAGAATACCAAAGTTTGGCATTTTTATAGTCTTCCCAAGGCACATCGCCCAAATAGTCTATAATAGAAAGTTGTGCGGCGGCGCTGATATCGGCAAGTGAAAAATTATTGCCAGCTAAATAGTTGTACCGCTCGGTAATCCAATCTATATATTCCAAATGAAAGCGCAGGTTATTTATTCCTGCCTTAATGCGTCGGGATTCCGGCGGCTGTTGTAAAGCAAAACGCTTATATATTTTTTCTCCGGCGATATATTGATAAACTTCACGGCTGAATTTGTTGTCAAACCAATCAACCAAACGCCGGATTTCGGCACGTTCTTTATTGTTGCCGTTAATCAGACGGTTTTGGGTGTAGGTTTCTTCCAAAAATTCAGTAATTGCATAGTTGCCGGAAATGATGTTTCCGTCATAAATAAACACAGGAAGTTCGCCGGCAGGATTTATTTTCATAATATCCTTCGACAATTTCCACGGATTTTCTTCTTTCAAAACAAACAGCATCTTTTTCTCTGCCATCAAAATTCTGATTTTGCGGCATTGAGGCAAAACACTGTTATGTACCAAAAGAACCATTTATAAAACCTCCTTAAATTCCATCTAGCACTTCATCAATAGATTTTTCTTTTTGTTTCTGCTCCACAATTTTTCCACCGTTGCTCGTCCCCGGAGCATCGGTAACCGGCAGTTCTGTATCAGCAGCGGCAGGCGCGATATGGCTGGCAAAAGCTGGCGGTACAATACCTTGATTTTTCGTAATTTCTTCTTCAACCATGCGTAAAATTTCTTTTTTTACGGCATTACCAAAATCCGGTTTGTTAAATTCCTGTGTTAATATTTTTTCATACAGAGACATTTGCGGCGTCAGTTTTGACAAGGCAACAAAAACCGGAATTTTGAACAGTGGTTTTGTGGAATATGACAGATATTGCTCAATGCCGTAACGGCTTGCCATTATGCGGTTATAATACAGCCCGCCGATAATATAGTCAGCCTCGCCGGTAAATAATTTTTCATAAGTATCAAAAGGAGATTCGAGATAAGTCAGTTTAAGCGGTTTGATTTTACGCAAAACAAAATCGCTCAGATATTCTGTTTTGCTGATAACGCCTTTAAGGTTTATCAGATCTTTGGCAGATTTTATTTTTTCTTGTGTTTCCGGCAGCGTGATAACATGAATAGGGTTGGAAACTACCGCCGGATATACTAATTCTATGCCGGTAAACATTTTAGTGTTGGAATAAGCGCCCAAAAAAAACTGGGATTTTCCGCTTCTGATATCCAAAATCACATTTTCAAGTGTCGGAATGCCCATAAAATAGCTGATTTCCAGTTTAAAATCATTTCTTTGAGCAATATCCTGTATAGGTTTCAAAAATGCGCTGTAATAAATAGAGTTTGAGCGATTGTCTAATTCATAATAGGAAAAAGGCGGATAATCAGGCAAGCCGATAACAGACACATCGTCTTTCAAATAGCTTTCTTTTTGCACCATATGTTGGGCAAAACAGCTTTGCGCTGCTGCCGTCAGCAAAAATAAAATATAAAACAAAAGCCTTTTCATCTGCATTCCTTATTCTTTCTGCAATAATGATAAATAAATTGTGTTAAAAAGGTTTTAATCATTTGCAAGAAAACAATAAATTTGCCACTATCATAATAACAAAAATAGAAAAGTACAAGATGATAAATCAGGATAATATAAAAATTGCTAAAAACTTATTTTTAACGCCACAGGTTTCGGTCACGGCGGTGGTGTCAGGCTTGGGCGGCACCGGAAAAACTTGGATATCCATAACGCTGGCTCACGCCTTGAATTTGCTGCATAAAAGCGTTTTGCTGTTTGATGCTGACAATGGTTTGCTGAATACGGATTTTCAGCTTGATTTAGACTATAAACACTACCTTAATGAAGTTATAGATGGAAAAATTACCCTAAATCAGGCAGTGACGCCGGTAAACAAAAAAAAATTCGATGTAATCAGCGGCGTGGTCGGCAGTGATTTGCTGGAAAGCGTGCCTACCGGACGCTTGCAGATTATGCGTGAAGATTTAGCGTTGCTGGCGCAAAATTATAATGAAGTGGTTATAGATTTGTCGTCTTCTGAAAAAGTCTTGTCTAATTTGCTGCCTCCGGCGAATATAATCTTAATTTGCACCGGAGATCCGGCAAGCGTGGTTTCAACCTATGATTTTTTGCAAAAGAGCGGGCGTAACATTCCATATAAGAGTTTGCAAATTTTAATAAACTATGCTAACTCTTATGAAGAGGGAATAAGAACTTATGACACGCTGCGGCACGCCTGCGAGCAATATATGTCGTCAACTCCTCGTTTACTGGGAGTAGTCCGCCGCGATACCCGCGTGCGCGACGCTATAAGGAACCATGTTTTGCTTCTGAATCGCTATCCAAACTCGGAGGCGGCGGAAGATATAATGAATATTGCCAAAAAGTTATGGCTGAAAGGAACTGCGGATGAGCACGGATTTTGATGCTAAAGGTTACTACAAAGTGCTTGAAGTTTTACCTGACGCTCCATTATCGTTAATCAAACGGCAATATTACGACCGTGCCAAATATTGGCATCCTGATCATAATAAAGATGCTAATGCGGTAGAGATTTTCCAAAAAATTTCCGTAGCGTATAACTTGCTGAAATCTCCGGAAAAACGTTTGAGATATGATTTATTATCAATAGCTTATAATGAAAAAGATTTTCCGGATATGGATTCGCTGAACGCTTATAAAAATCAAAAAGGCAAAGACGATGCGGCGCTGCGGGTTTTGAAACAGCGGCGTATAACGGCGTTTTTCAGCGGTTTTAACAAAAAAGAAACCAAGGATATCTGCAATTATACCGAGGCAAAAGATATGGTGCTTTCTACTTCGGTGTCAAATTGGCTGCGCGGCTGGTGGGGAATAAAAGCCTTTCGGGAAAATCTTGATGCGCTCAAATTTAATTATAATTCTGTGCAGGCAAACGATGAAGATAACTTAAAATTGCTGGTGCACAATGCCGTGGCGTATGAAAGTGCTGACCGCAAGGAGTTGGCATGGATTTATGCCAAGCAGGCGCAGTTGATGACCAAACAGAACAGCCGTGAGAATGCTTTGCTGCAAAAATTTATTGATAATTTAGGCTATCACCCGCAAAAAGCCGTCGCTTTACCTAAATGGTCGGCGGCTGAATTAAGGTTGCGCCAATTATTGCTGCCGGTATTCTTAGCCGCGGTGGCAGCTGTTTATGCTGTTTTCTTAATGGGAAAAATCGGATTGGTTAATTTGCCTCATCATTCCAACACAAGTTATTATAAAGAAATGGAAATCGGCGGCGTCCGCGTGGCAGATGACCAAATTGAAAGCCGCATAATCAAAGTTGACGGCGACAAAAGCGACGACAGCTATATTTTTCATCTTAAAAAAGCCGGAAAAATTTATTACGGACCGGACAGCCGCTATGATGTTTTAAAAGAAGGTGTCGAAGGGCAAACCGTGCGGGTTGTCGGCTTTACTCCGGATAAAGTTTGGTTCAAAATTATCATTGACAACGGCGAAGCCGGATATGTAAATAGAAAAAATTTAGAAAAAGGAATGGGCAATCCTATTCCGCCTCGTTCACAAGTAAGATAAGGGTAATATGATATGGGACTGAAATTTGAAATTGATAAAAAGGTCGGCAAAAGCCGTTTAGGACGCTTAATCACCAAACACGGTGTGGTAAATACGCCGGCGTTTATGCCGGTGGGAACCTGCGGCACGGTTAAAGCCATGATGCCGGAAAGCGTTGCGGCGACGGGTGCGGAAATTTTATTGGGCAATACCTATCATTTAATGCTGCGCCCAGGGGCAGATTTAGTTGAAAAAATGGGCGGACTGCACAAGTTTATGAACTGGGACAAGCCTATTTTGACCGATTCCGGCGGCTTTCAAGTTATGAGCCTGAGCGGTTTGCGCAAGCTTACAGAAGAAGGCGTTACTTTTCGTTCGCATGTTGACGGTAAAAAGTTCTTTTTAAGCCCTGAAGAGTCTATGAAAATTCAGCATAAGCTGGATTCGAATATCACTATGTGTCTTGACGAATGCACGCCGTATCCTTCTACTTATGAAACCTGCGCAAAATCTATGCGTATGTCCATGCGCTGGGCAAAACGTAGCAAAGCAGCTTTTATTGACCGCGAAGGCTATGGAATTTTCGGTATTCAGCAAGGCAATGTCTATAAAGATTTGCGGGAAGAGTCGGCTAATGCCTTGCGTGAAATCGGTTTTGACGGCTATGCTATCGGCGGATTGGCAATCGGCGAGGGGCAGGAAAAAATGTTTGAGGTTTTGGATTATGCTCCGGATATGCTGCCGGAAGATAAGCCTCGCTATTTAATGGGCGTGGGGCGCCCTGACGATATTGTCGGCGCGGTTTTGCGCGGTGTTGATATGTTTGACTGCGTTATGCCGACCCGTTCTGGACGCACGGCGCAGGCTTTTACTAAATACGGACCGATAAACATTCGCAACGCCCGTCACCGTGAAGATCCTCGTCCGCTGGAAGAAGGTTGTGATTGCCCTCTATGCACGCATTACAGCCGCGCCTATATCCATCACCTGCAAAAATGCAATGAAGTTTTGGGAATTATGCTGCTTACATGGCATAACATTCGCTACTATGAACGTTTGATGCAGGGACTGCGTGCTGCCATTAAAAATGACACACTTTCAGAATTTGCCGCCGAATTTTATGCTAATCAGGCTAAAGGCGATATCGAGGAGTTATAAGATATGTCAGAGCAAATATGTGATGTAGAAGAAAAAGTAATCCAAAGCTTTAAACAAGCCAATAAAGAAGAGGGCATCAGAGTGTTTGTTGCTGGCGGTTCTCGTTCCGGCAATGATACAGCGTATGCGCAAGAAGCCTACAATCTGGGCAAGAAAATAGTAAAAATGGAGTTCAAACTAGATTTTGGCTTATCTAACAGCGGTATTATGGGTGCTGTTGCCAAAGGCGTGCTTGACGGTTGGAATAAGCGCCAATGCAAGCTTGAAGGTTCACCGATTCAGGGAATTACCACGAAAAAATATTTTGATTTATACCCGAATGACGATGAGCTTATTAACAAAATGGATATTGTGGTGGCTAAAACCTTGGAAGAGCGCAAGCAAAAACTTTTAGAGTCAGATTTTGTGGTGTTCGCCCCAGGGGGAGTTGGTACTTTGGACGAGCTTGCTTATGATTGCGTGGCGATGCAGGACGGAATGCTGCCGATGAAACCCTTTATTATTTATAACATTAACGGCTTTTTCCATCATTTGTTGGAGTTTTTGAAATACATCGCTCAAGAGGGATTTGCCAATCCGGTGCCGTTTATTGTGGTGGACAATAACGAAGAGCTGGAAATTGCTTTCCGCCTTTTGAAAAAACGCTATATAAAATGCGCGGACGGACAGGAAGCGTATGCCAACGCGCGCCAATTGGTTTATGAACTACCATATTTTATTAAACAAAAACTGAACTTTAATCTGGAAGTGGAAGATTGCATTGAAAATATGCACAAAATCAACACTACTGGTACTTATCAGGAACGAACGGTATTGCGCAATGAAATTGAAACGGCGTATTTGGAAAAAGAAATCAGCCGCATGTATGACCGTTTGGCTAAAACCGGACGCGACACAGGTAATGTCAGCGACAAGTTAACCAAACTTAAAAAGCGCCGCAAGGAACTGGCGCAATGAGCGTTTTTGCTTTTATTTTTAAATACTTGCGCAAAACAAAACTGCTGGTGTCTATAATTTTTGCGGCGTTAATTGCCCGCTGTATAGCTGAACGCGGACAAATTTATGCAATGTCGCAGGTTATAGGCTATTTGCCGAAATATGCCGACAACAGCGCAGTTTTAACGCAGATTTTGCTGTTTATTGGCTTACTGGCGGCAATGCTGTTGTTGGACGGGATGGGTTCATATGTTTGGCGCTATACCGCCGGTAAATTTATGCCTTATTTCTGCAGCTTGGTTTATAAAGACATTTTTGTGCAGGTTCATCATCATTCGATTCGCTTTTTTAATGAAGAAATGGCGGGAAAAATTGCCTCCAAGACTAAAAACATTGTTTCCGGTATCAGAGAAATTTACGGACAAGTGGTTTTTGGGGTTATACGACCTTTAGGCGGCTTAATTATTACGATGTTTTTAATCTGTTCCGCTGATTTTGAACTTGGTATAATTATCTTTTTGCTGAATATGCTTTATCTGTTGGTTATGGTCTATATCCGCAAAAGAATAGGTTCATTTGCCGAAAAAAGAGCTAGATTCGGCGCTGAAACCGACGGCGTTTTTATTGACACGGTCACCAATTCGGATTTGGTAAAAAGTTTTGCTAATTATTTGTATGAAAAAAAGCATTTTTATAAGGTGCTGAAAACTGCGGTTAAAGCCGAACAAACAGAGCGCACTAAAGACGCATGGTTTGATTTGGAAGGAAAAAGTTGCTTTGCAGCAGCCTATATGGCTTCCTGCTTGGCGGTTTTTTATTATTGGTATCTGCAAAAAATTAGCTTTTCCGATGTGGTGATGGCAACATCATTGCTGAATGGAGTAATGTTTGATGTTATAAATATCGGCTTTTTTGTGAGCGAATTTTCCCAGTCTTACGGACAGGTTAAAGACGGCTTGAATTTAATTTTTCAGCCATGCTTGGTGCAAGATGCTTCGGACGCTCATAAAATTAAAATGCGCAATCGTTCTATCAGCTTTGTAAATATAGATTTTTGCTATCCGCAAAAGGAAAAGTTATTTAACAATTTTTCTCTAAAGATAAAATCAGGGCAGAAAGTCGGTTTAGTTGGGCATTCCGGCAGCGGTAAATCCACATTGATTAAATTGCTGGTGCGCTATTTTGATGTTTGCGGCGGTAAAATCACGGTTGGTGGCGAAGATATTGCCAAAGTCTGCCAAGAAAGCTTGCGGGCGCAGATAGCCGTGATTCCGCAAGATACGACCTTGTTTAACCGCACGATTCGCGAAAATATCCGCTATGGGCGTTTGGACGCAACCGATGAGGAAGTAGAGGCTGCTGCCAAACAAGCGTTTGCCGATGAGTTTATAAAGCAGCTGCCGGAAGGTTATGACAGTAAAGTCGGTGAACGCGGCGTACTGCTCTCGGGTGGGGAACGCCAGCGCATTGCCATTGCTCGGGCTATTTTGAAAAATGCGCCGATTCTGATTTTGGACGAGGCAACCTCTGCGCTGGACAGCCAAAGTGAAAACTATATTCAGCAGTCGCTCAAAAAATTGATGAAAGGCAAAACGGTTATCGCTATTGCTCATCGTCTTTCAACGCTGAAAGAAATGGATTCGCTGGTGGTAATGGACAAGGGTAAAATCGTTGAACAAGGTTCGCATGACGAGCTGTTAGCTCGCAAAGGTGCCTATTACAGATTTTATTGCCTGCAGAATTTTGAACAGCAAGACAGAAAATAAAATGCTTGCAAAAAAATTGAAATTGCATATATTTTAGGCAGTTATAAAACTTAACTTTTTAAGGAGAAAAAAATGCCTTTAGTATCTATGCGTCAAATTCTTGACCATGCGGCAGAACACGGTTATGGTGTTCCGGCTTTCAACGTAAACGATATGGAACAAATTTTAGCTGTATTGCAAGCTGCTAAAAAAGTAAATGCTCCGGTTATTTTGCAAACCTCTACCGGTGCTCGTAAATTTGCCGGCGACCCGATGATTCGCCATATGGTTATGGCTGGTATCGAGATGTTTCCTGAATTGCCGATTTGCTTGCACCAAGATCACGGCGCTTCTGTAAATATTTGCCAATCTGCTATTGTTAACGGTTACAGCTCTGTAATGATGGACGGTTCTTTGGAAGCTGACGGCAAAACTCCGGCTTCATTTGAATATAACGTTCGCGTAACTCAAGAAGTTGTGGCTCGTGCTCATGCTGTCGGCGCTTCTGTTGAAGGCGAGCTGGGCGTTATCGGCTCTTTGGAAACCGGCAAGGCAGATAAAGAAGACGGTCACGGCGCTGAAGGTAAATTAGATAGAAAACGCTTGGTAACCGATCCTGATGAAGCGGCTGAATTTGTTGCTTTGACACATTTGGACGCTTTGGCTGTTGCCGTTGGTACTTCTCACGGTGCTTACAAATTCACTCGTAAACCGGACGGCGATATTTTGGCTATTGATGTAATTGAAAAAATCCATGCCAAATTGCCTAACACTCACTTGGTAATGCACGGTTCTTCTTCTGTTCCGCAAGAATTGCAAGATTTAATCAATGCTTACGGCGGAGCTATTCCTCAAACCTACGGTGTTCCTGTTGAAGAAATTGTCCGCGGTATTAAATCCGGCGTTCGCAAAGTTAACGTAGATACCGATTCCCGTATGGCTATTACCGGTGCTATCCGTCGTTTCTTTATGGAAAATCCGAAAGAATTTGACCCTCGTAAATATTTGAAACCTGCCATTGAAGAAATGCAGAAAGTTTGCGAAGCCCGCTATATTGCTTTTGGCGCTGCTGGTCACGCAGATCAAATTAAAGCTATCAAATTGTCTGATATGGCGCAAAGATACGCTGCCGGCGAATTATAATAGCTTTTGACTTTAATTTTGAAAACTCCACCTGCTTAAAACAGATGGAGTTTTCTTTATGGGTATAAGTGTATGGAATAATGTACGCTATTGCTGCCGTCAATGGTTGTTAAATGGCATTTGGACTGAATATCTGCCAAGGTTGCCTGTGCAAGATTGTCATGATTAAAAAGCACCGGAGAAAATTTACTGTCTTTAACATCCTGCCAAAAATTTATAACATAAATTTCTTCAGCAATAGGCTTTGCAGCCCAAACTATGTTATGGCAAAGTTCCTCCGAGCTAAACGCTAAAAGCGAATTCGCCTGATTTCGAAAATATATTTCCATAACATAATCCTTTCGATTACTGTAATATTTATGTATTTGAATCATATTTCCATTTTTATCAAAAATAGTATTGTTTTTATAGGTTGTTCCTTCAGGCAGATAACCAAGAGAATAAAATAAATTGGTAATATTTTGCCATTCTGTTAAATCAGTTCCGAGCTGTGGTTTTACTTCTATCATTGCCCGCAGTAAATCGGATAGCATTTGCCGCTGGATATTTGATTTGTATGCCAGCATAGCTTTGGAATATCCCGCGATACCGCCAACCGATAGCACCCCGATAATCGCCAGCACGCCCAGCATTTCTATCATCGAACGACCAAATTGCGACACACTCATATTGTCATCTTTTGCTTTGAGCGTTAGCTCATTCGCAGAGGATCCAGTACAATATATCCGCTTAAAGAATATAGACTTTTTATTTCTGGATTCTCCGGACAGTTCACTTCGTTCACGCCGAAGAATGACGTTGAAAGAGTTGTGTTTAAAAACGTATGGTGAGTTAATAAACCCTGCAAAAACGTGCTGAACGGCGGAAAAAGTGCCTCTAATCAGATGTATAGGATTCGCAGAGAGAAAGAGAGACCTTTGTATTGCTTATTTTTCATCTTTCTTTCCTCATTTTTAGGTTAATTGATACACATACTCTTATACATTTCAGCACTATATGTCAAACATTAAAGTAAAAATAAAAATCCTAAGAAAGCGCTGCAGCAATTCTAAGGATTTTTAGGAAAAGGTTATAAGACTTATTTTACAAACTTATCCAAACTAGCAAGAGCATTATCTATCAATGTGCTTTTATCTGTTTTGTTGATGTATTCTTTTATTGCTTTTTGCGCCAAACCAACCGCAGAACGTGCTACCGACTGATTTATTTCCGCCATGGCATTTTCAGTAGAAGTGGCAATGCGGCGTTTTATTTCTTTTTCTTTTACCGCAGTGTTTTCCTTCAAAGCAGCTAAATCATTTTTCTTTTGATTAGCTATATTTTTCTCTGCTTGCTTTAAAATTTCCGCCACCTCGGCTTCGGTTGTTGCAAACTTACGTTCATATTGAGCTAAAAGTTCCTGAGCATCATCACGTAATTTTTCAGCATCGGAAATTTGCTTTTTTACAGAGTCAATTTTGCCGTGCATCGCCTTTTTCAAAAAACGGCAAGCCGGCTTAGCCAAAACCAGCAATGAAAGAATAAACGCCATGCCGACCCAAAATTCCACATCAGCGTAGAACGGAACATCGGCAATTTGATGAGCAACATCAGGATTTGCTTTATCAAACACTTCAGACACATTTTCCGCTGCGTCAATAATAGCGTTTTGGGTTGCGTCAATTAAATCATTGCCGTTGGGAATAGCATTGACAGTCTCTTCATTTACTGAATTATACATAAGTTCTTCAGCCATTAGTCATTTCCTTCGTGGGCAGCCTTTTGCACATCTTCTTTGCTGATATGCGAAAATCCCAGTTTTTGCACAATGTCAAAAGCCAAATTTTGCGACAGCTGCTCAATTTGCTGCAAAGTTTCCTTTTTTTCTGTCGCTAATTTAAATTCGCTTTCGGCAATTTGCTTATTGAGACGTTCATTTAGCAATTTTTGTTCAGCCGCCAAATAAGCCGCTGATTCTTTTTGGCATGTCGCAATATCTGCCGCTGCTTTTGCTTTAGCGTCATTCAAAGCCTGCTCATATTTCTCCAACGAAGTTTTAGCCTGTTGGTTCAATTTTTCGGCTTTATTTATATAGTCGTCAATCTTGCGTTTACGCTGTTCTAAAACATCAGTTATTTTCGGCGTGATAAACATTGCCATCAAAAACCAAAGCAAACTAAAACTAACAACCATCCAAAAAGCCTGTGAGGCAAATGTAGATAAGTCTAATTGAGGCATTTTGCTCCCTCTAAAAAAAGAAATTATTGAGCGGCTGCTACTATATAATCATCAGAATGGCAATAACCAAAATGTACAAAGCAATAGCTTCAATAGAACCCATACCGATAAAGCCGAACAATGTAACGTCTTTTTTAACTTGCGGATTGCGACCAACTGTTTCAATCAATGCTACCCACAGCTTTGTCAAACCCCATGCAGCGGCGGTCATAGCCAAAGCGCAGATACCAGCGCCGATATAAGCCAAAGTTTTGTTTTGCAAAATTTCATTTTCCATTTTGAGTTCCTTTCTTTAATTAACGTAAAAAAGTTAGTGTTCGCTACTGATTGCCATGTTTAAATACACACAGCTCAAGGTCGTGTATATATAAGCTTGCAGCAAAGTAACAAATAATTCAAACATAATGATTCCCATGTCGGCAACCAAAGGTATAAAGCCAAAAATTTTCATGGTAACGATAAAACCGCCCAAAACCTTCAGAATAATATGTCCAACAGACATGTTAACCGCCAAACGGATAGTCAGGCTGAAAGGCTTTGAGAGCAGCGATATTATTTCCAGTGGAACAATTAAAGGTGCCATGGCAACAGGTACGCCCTCCGGAAAAAAAGTTCGTAAATAGCCTAAACCGCGTTTTTTAATGCCGAACACAATATTTAACAGCAAACAAAAAATAGAAAGAGCGCCCACGGCGGCAATATGCGATGTAAATGTAAAACTATATGGGAAAAGCCCCAAAATATTTCCGCCGGCAATAAAAGTAAACAGCGCAAACACAAATGAAACGTACTTAGCGCCGTGTTTGCCTAAAGTCTCGCCCATAATACCTTGTATAAAGCTGTAAACAGCTTCAGGAATAGTTTGCGCCATCGTCGGCACAATGCTTCTTTTTCTAAGGCACAAGCCAAGACTCAGCATAATAACGCAGATGGTAATCATCATGCACAGAGATGAATTTGTAAACGACAAATCTGTTCCGTTAAATTCAAACGGAATAATCTTTTTTATTTCAAATTGTTCAACCGGACCTGACATCAATCTTTTTCCTTCTGAATATTTTTATCCATCTCTTGCGCTGAGCGATAAACATTCAACATACCAGCCATACACCCAAATACAGAAAATACAAGTAGAAAAACAACTTTAGTCCCGAAAATTTTATCTAAAGTATATCCAAGGCATATTCCGACTGCCACCGCAGCTACAAATTCAGTGCCGATTCTAAAAGCTCCAGCCATAGAATCCCGCCACGGAGAATTTTGACTTTTATGCTCTTTCTTTACTTGTTCAGACTTGAAGTCACGGATTCGTTTATCCAATTCTTTTATGTCTTGTGGGTCTTTTTTCATGGCAGAGGCTTAATACCCATTCTTTCATACCGGCTATTTAAATATTCGCTTACCGCGCCGAAAGTTGCTGCGGAATAAATAATTTCGTTGCCGTCGCGTCCGCTGAACAAAAGCGCCGGAGTTCCAGTCATTCCCAGTTGTTTCAAGCCTTGCTGGCGGTCAGAGATAATTGTTTGCGCCATCGCGTCGTTATGAAGGCAGCTTTCTGCCTCGTCATAGCTAATTCCGTATTCAGCAGCATAACTGTGCAATTGAGTGGTGTCGCTAGCTAAATACCAAAAACGCTGCTTGTCAAACAGGCGGGATAAAAGTCCGTGATAGTTGTCTACCGAGGCGCATTGCAGCAAAAGAGCGGCCTGCATAGCTTTTCTATCCAGCGGAAAGTTTACAAAAACAATACGCAGCAATCCTTTGTCTACATATTCCTTTTCTAATCTTGGCACAACGTTTAAATGAAAATCTGCGCAATGCGGACAGCCGAGAGAAGAAAATTCATACAACGTGATAGGTGCGTTATATGAGCCAATGGCATATTTGGTTGAAGCGTTAATATGCAACTCTTTTGGCAATACAGTGGCAATTCCGTTTTTTTCAGCCGCAGCGGCGGTTTGTTCCTTCAAAACAATATTGCCGTCATCATTTATCTCAAATCCTTTATAGGTAAAATAAAAATAAGCTGCTGCCAAAAAAGCCGCCGAAAAGGTTGCTATTTTACTGAGAGATTTTATAAACTTATCCAAAATTATGACTCCTAAGATTTTTTGCTTCCCAATACCGCTTCGCCTAAAATTTCCAAGTGGCGGCGCAGCTCATTGTTATCCACGTCTTTAATTATTTCCGTAATATAGTTGTGTTCTTCGGGAGATACAAGATTTTTTTTCACATTATCAATGGGTTTTTTAGTGAATAAAAAATTTTCAGGGCAGCTGTTTTGAATTATTTTCAGTTTTGCCACGGCGTCATATCCGAAATAGGTGTTGATTTTGTTTAGAATTTGAGATTCGCGGTGTTGGATTTCCATGGCAAATGCTCCGCTTAAAACCAATAATTCAAGAGTCCCGTTGCTGCGCTCATCTTTACGGAAAGATATTTTTTGCGGCAGAGAATATTGCGCCAGTTCTTCGCCGACAATGGCGGTCCAGTCCGCTAAAATTTCCATTTCCAGCATGCCTTTGGCACCCAAAAGCTGTTTTGCTAGCGGCATAATGGTTTTTGAAACGCTGGTCAAATCTTCCAGCGTATGCTCTTTATTTATAATGATTTCTTTTTTCTTAGGCATGTTTTTCTTCCGTAAAATGGGATAGCGGGTGTTTTTTGCGCACAATATCGCCCAGTTTTTGCGAGGTGATATGGGTATAAACCTCCGTTGTGGCAATACTTTCGTGTCCCAGCATTTTTTGCACGGAGCGCAGGTCGGCGTTATTATTCAAAAGATGGGTGGCAAACGAGTGTCGTAAAACATGCGGCGAAACCCGTGACGGATAAATCCCGCAGTCTACCGCCAGTTTTTTCAAATCTTTATAAAAGGCGTCGCGGGTTAAATGACCGGAAACCGAAGTCAAAGACGGGAACAGCCAGTGCGATACAGAATTTTTTTTGATAAATTCCAGCCGTAAATCTGCGTATTCAGTTAAAGATTTCAGAGCTTGTTCGGCAACCGGTACCACCCGCTCCTTGCTGCCTTTGCCAAAAATGGTTATTAGTCCTTTTTTATAATTTATGGCATTTTCCGGCAGTCCCACCAATTCTGAAACCCGTAGTCCGGTTGCGTACATCAGCTCAATCATTACTCCGATTCGCCAATAGCGGTAGTCTGTTTTTGCAAAGGCTGTCTCAATCAGCAGTTTTATTTCGGCTACCGTTAAAAATTTAGGCAGAGGCTTTTCTTGCTTAGGAGTTAAAATATAGGCGGCTGGATTGTTTTCTATAATTTTTTCCGAATAAAGAAATTTGCAAAAATCTTTAATGGAAGAAAGCTTGCGGGCTAAGCTTTTTGCAGCATAGTCTTCTGTTTGCAGATTTTGAATAAATTTTTCTATTTTTTCTTCATTCAAATCTTTGGGGCTTTCTATTTTGGTAAACTCAAAAAATTGCCGCAAATCCTGCTCATAGGCGGACAAAGTAGTTTGCGCCGCGCCTTTTTCCGCTGCTTCAGATTCTAAAAAGCTTTCTAAAAAACGTCCAAGCATCAGCCTTAATTATCTAAATCTACCGAAATTTTCTGCGATACGTGTTCTGTAGGTACTTGAATATCGTGGAACATTAAAAAACCAATTGTAACGAGCAATACCAAACCTAAAGCGTACAAGGCAATTTTTAGGGTGCCGCCCTGAGTGTATGCAGATTGTCTTCTCATATTCTTCCTCACAACAAATTAAAAAAAGATTGAATAATAGTAGCAAGGTTATATTATAAGGTCAATAGAAAGCAAATGTTTGAACAAAGAAAAATAAGAAAATGTCAAAAATAGATAAAATAATTTTATTGGTTGGGTTAATGGGCAGCGGCAAAACCAGTGTGGGAAAAAGATTAGCGCGTCGGCTGTCTTTGCCGTTTATCGACGGTGACCAAGAAATAGAAAAGGCGGCTGGTCTGTCGCTGGTGGACGTGCTTAAATGTTTTGGTGAAAAAGAATACCGCGCTGGTGAGGAACGAGTTATGAAACGCTTGCTGCAGGGAGCCCCTTGCGTTTTGGCGTCGGGCGGAGGTTCGTTTGTGGCAGAACAGACCCGCGAATTGGCAAAAGAGCATGCTGTAACAATTTGGCTTAAAGCCGATATAGATACCTTGTATCACCGTACCGCAGGACGCACGCGCCGACCATTTTTGCTGGGTGACAACGCTACGGTAAAAAACAAATTGCAGGAATATATTACCGAGGAATATCCTTATTATTCCGAAGCCGATATTGTGGTGGAAACTCGTGATGAAAAAGTGGAAAACACTGTTAAAAGAGTGGCGTCCGCGGTACATCACTTTTTTCAACAGAAAAATAAATTCAAAGGAAAAATAAATGCGCAGCAATAACCGCGGAGCCGAGGATTTGCGTTTGGTGGAAATTATCCCGAATGTAAATATATATGCGGAAGGCTCTTGTTTAATAAAATGTGGAAACACCAAAGTGTTATGTACGGCAAGCGTCAGCAGCGAAGTTCCGGCGTGGCTCAAAGGCAGTAGCAAAGGCTGGATAACTGCCGAATATTCGCTTTTGCCGCGGGCGACGCAAACTCGTGTAAATCGCGAAACCAAAGGTGTGGGCGGACGCACGGCAGAAATTCAGCGCCTTATCGGTCGTTCTTTGCGGGCGGCGGTTGATTTAAGCGAAATGCCGGAAATGTGCGTGCAGGTGGATTGTGATGTTTTGCAGGCAGACGGTGGTACGCGTACGGCGTCAATCACCGGTGGTTTTGTGGCGCTGTTTTTGGCAATGCGCAAAATGGTACAGGAAGGCAGGCTGCCGCGCAATCCGATTCGCGAATATGTGGCTGCGGTTTCTTGCGGTATTTGTCAGGGCGAACCGTTGTTGGATTTGGATTATGAAGAGGATTCGCATGCCGGAGCCGACACAAATTTTGTACTGACGGAAAGCGGCAAAATAGTTGAAATTCAAGCAACAGCCGAAGGCGCTGTTTTCAGTGAAAATGAGTTTAGCGAGCTGTTTCGTTTGGCTAAACAGGGGATTCATCAGCTGATTATGGCGCAGAAAAAAGCCCTTAACGGATAGGAGAAAAAATATGAAGTTGTCAGAAGTTGTTTTTGCCAGTCATAACGCCGGAAAAATTAAGGAAATCAAAGAGCTTTTGCAGCCGTTCGGCATAAATGTTAAATCGTCTTCCGATATGGAATTGCCTGACGTGGAAGAAACTGGCGCAACTTTTGCCGAAAATTCTCTCTTAAAATCCCAAACTATTGCTAAATTTACGGGTCTGCCTTGCATTGCCGATGATTCTGGATTGTGTGTCGACGCTTTAAATGGTGCGCCTGGGGTATATTCTGCCCGTTATGCTCCAAACCGTGATTTTGACAAAGGAATGGAAAAATTATTATCAGAAATGGCGCAAAGCCCCAATAAAAGCCGAAAAGCGCATTTTTCCTGCGTTATATCTTTGGCGTTTCCTGACGGTGGTTATAAACTTTTTGAAGGGCGCGTTGACGGTCAAATTGCTTTTGAAAAGCAAGGAAACGGCGGATTCGGATATGATCCGCTGTTTGTGCCGGACGGATTCGCTAAAAGTTTTGCGCAAATGAGCAAAGAAGAAAAAAATTCGGTGTCGCACCGCGGACGGGCTGTAGAAAAACTAAAAGCATATTTAAAAAGTCTGTAGGAGAGAAAAATGGCGCCGAAAATATATAATGTTAATGCCGGAGAGTCTTTTGTTGATGTTTTGGCGGCGCATTTTTTGAAATATTATGAAAATCAGCCTGAAGAATTGGCTAATGTGCTGTTTTTGTTGCCAAACCGCCGCGCTTGCCAAAGCTTGTCAGATGCTTTTGTGCGGTTAAAGGGGCTGAGCCCGACGATATTGCCGCGGATTCTACCGATTGCCGACGTAGAAGAAGATGAAATTTTTTTAACCAGCAGTAGTGAAATTTTGCAGGGGCTGGCGCCTGAAATTTCTAAAATTGAACGCACTTTGATTTTTACTAAGTTGATTATGCAAAAGCCGACGGAGCTTGGATTGGGACATCTCTCCTTGGCGCAGTCTTATGCCTTGGCAGAAAATTTGGCGGATTTAATCGACCTTGCTTACAATGAAAATTTAGATTTTTCCCGCCTTAAAGAAATTGTGCCGGCGGAATATGCGGCGCATTGGCAGGAAAGCTTGAATTTGCTTTCCATAATCACTGAATATTGGCCGCAGATTTTAAAAGAACGCGGGGTTGTCGATGCTTCTTTTCGCCGTAATCAGCTTTTGGACGCCGAGTTGGAAATATGGCGGCAAAGCCGTACCGAGCAAAAGATTGTGGTTGCCGGAACTACCGCTGCTTTTCCGCGCCTTAAACAGCTTGTGCAAACGGTGCTGAATCTGCCGAACGGCGAAGTTTGGCTTTATGGCTTGGATAATTGCTTGGAAGATTCGGAATGGAGTTTAATTGATGAAAATCACCCGCAGTATGAATTGAAAGAGCTGCTTGATTTTTTGAAAATTAACCGTGCCGAAGTTATGAATGTTCCGCATAAGCTTTATACCTCTAAAGAGCGCTTGGTCACAGAAATTATGCGTCCGGCAATGGGGTCGGCAGAGTGGCGCAAACTGTCAATAGAACCCTTGCCGGCAGAAACATTTGACGGCATTCATCTGCTAAACTGCGATGATATTCGGCAAGAGGCGCAGGCTATAGCGCTGCTGATTCGCAACACTCTTGAAACTCCGGAAAAAACGGCGGCTTTGGTAACTATGGATAGAAATTTGGCAAGACGCGTGGTTTCGGAGTTGAAAAAGTGGAACATTGTTGCCGATGATTCAGCTGGTCAGCCGCTTAGTTTGGCTCCAATCGGCACCTATTTGCGGCTTATTATGAATGTTTTGGAAAATGATTTTTCGCAGGTAAGCTTGCTTTCGCTGTTAAAGCACCCGTTTACTTCCTGTGGAATGAAATCTGCCGATTGCAATCAAAAAGTCAGAGAACTGGAATTAAAATGGCGCAAAAAAGAAGAGCTCACCGACAGTCAAACGGAATTTTTGGAAAAAATTAAAACATCATTCGCGCCGCTGCTTGAGCTTTATAGACAAGCCGAAACCAGTCTGAAAGAAATTTTTACCACGCATATACGTGTTGCCGAAAATTTGGCTGATACCGATATTAAAAGCGGTGAAAAAATTATTTGGAAAAGCGATGCTGGCTCTGCCGCCGCCAAGTTTGTCAGCGACTTTTTACCGTATTGCGAATTGCTTGCGCACATCAAGCCTAAAGACTATCTGCCTTTGCTGGAAAGTATGCTTTTAGAGCAAAACGTGCGTGTGCGGTTCGGTATGCACCCGAGGGTGAAAATACTTGGTCCGATAGAAGCTCGTTTGATGCAGTTTGATGTAACCATCATCGGTGAAGTCAATGAAGGTGTTTGGCCAAAACTGCCTTCTGCCGATTTATGGATGTCGCGTCCAATGAAAAAAGATTTCGGCTTTCCTTTGCCTGAACGTTCAATCGGGGTGATGGCGGCTGATTTTGCCCATCTGCTTAATGCTGAAGAAGTTTATTTAACCCGCGCCGAACGTGTAGACGGAACACCGACCAATAAATCACGCTGGTGGCTGCGGCTGGAGACTGTGTTGGCGGCAAATTTCGGCGGAGACAAGGAAAAATATGCGTTTTTATATGATGACAAATATTCTTTGTGGGCAAAATATTTGGAACGCGCTGCTGTGCAAAAACGCATAAGTGCTCCAGAGCCTCGTCCGCCGCTTTGTCTGCGCCCGCGTAAATTGTCAGCAGTGAACTTTGAAATGCTGATGCGCGATCCTTACACAATTTTTGCTAAATATATTTTGAAATTATATCAGCTTGAAGATTTGGACGAAGATGTTGCCTATCGTGATTACGGCAATATCATACATGCGGTTATTGAAAAGTTTAATAACATTTACAACACTGGCGCCTATCCGGATGACGCTAAGGAGCAGATGCTGCGTATTGGCGAAGAAGAGTTTGCGGCTAACCATATCAGTTCTGATATAAAAGCGTTTTGGTGGCCTAAATTTGTTAAAACAGTCGATTGGCTGATTGAAACCGAAAAAGCATATCGCTCCGAGGTCAAAAAAGTACATAATGAAATAACTGGTAGTATGGTTTTTGATTCCGACGGTGGAAAATTCACCATCACAGCCAAAGCCGACCGTATAGATGAAACTAAAGATGGGCGTGTTAATGTGTTGGATTATAAAACAGGAAAAGCTCGCTCGAATAAAGAAATCGCCAGTGGAATGGCGCCTCAGCTGCCAATAGAGGGGCTTATTGCTCAAAGAGGAGGTTTTGCCGAAATTCCTGCTAAAGAAGTTTCAACTTTGCGTTATTGGCGTTTGGGCAAAGAAGAAATTGTTGCCGATGAGGAGCAAAGCCAACGCGGTCTGGAGCGAACTATGAACTATTTACAAACGCTCATAGCTCATTTTGATAAAGAAAGCACGCCTTATTATGCCAAGCCAAACCCGCATGACGCGCCGGACTATTCCGATTATGACCATCTTTCACGCTTTTTAGAATGGTCAGTAAGAGATGAGCAGACAAAGGAGAACGGTTCTAATGACGACTAAAGAGCAATTTGAAAATTTGCGCAAAGAGCGTGGCAGCTTAGCCACTTTACAGCAGCGAGCCGCCGCCAATCCGCAAAAATCGGTTTGGGTGGAAGCTTCTGCTGGTACTGGTAAAACCAAAGTGTTGTCCGACCGTGTTTTGCGTTTGCTTTTAAGCGGAGTCAGTCCGCAACGTTTGCTCTGCTTGACTTATACCAAGGCGGCGGCGGTGGAAATGAATACCCGTATTTCTGAGCGCCTCAGCAAATGGTCGGTAATGTCGGAATCGGACTTGGAAGAGAGCCTGTATAAGCTGCTGGGAAATGAAATCGGTAATGCAAAACAACAGCAGGAATATAAAAAAAGAGCAAGAACTTTATTTGCCGTGCTGCTTGATACCCCTGGCGGCATAAAGATTCAAACCATTCACAGCTTTTGCCAAGAAGTTTTAAAGCGTTTTCCATTGGAAGCCGGAGTTTCTCCGTATTTTGATATTTTGGACGATGAGGGCGCCGCCGAAGCTTTAGCGCAAATTCAAAAAGAATTGCTGGAGCAAACCGAACACGGAGCAGAGGGAACATTAAAATCATCATTGCAGTATTTAACCGAAAATTTGAGTGAATATTCTTTTCCGAACGTGATGAAAAACATTACTTTGAATCGCTCTAAAATTACGGATTTGCTGAAAAACTATGCTGATGAAGCTTCGTATGAACAGGCATTGGCGCAGCATTTGCAAGTGTCGTCGCAAGATAGTGAAGAAAAGGTGATAGCCGATTTTATGGCGGGTATAAACATTGCAGATGTGCGGGCAAATATTCCGGCTTTACTGAATGGCGGAAAAAATGATGTGAAGCGGGCAGAAAAATTTGAAACAATTTTGCAAAATGGCTTTAAGCCAGCTGATTATAGTTTGTATAAGCAAATTTTTTTGACAAAGGACGGCACGCTGAGCAAACAACTGACAAGCAAAAAAGCCGAGGCAATCGATTCACTTTTGCCTGACCGTATGGTTAAAGAAGGTGAACGGGTGCTGCAAACCGAAGATAAAATTTGCAAAGTTCGTTTATATAACGCCACCAAGGCGGTGTTTGCCATAGCCCGCGAGCTGACGCAGCGCTATAACGAATTTAAAAAACTTCATTCGCGGCTGGATTATGAAGATTTGATTCTTCTGACCAGAAATTTATTGGCGGACGACGGCGTTGCATCATGGGTTTTATTCAAACTTGACGGCGGTATAGATCATATTTTGATTGATGAGGCGCAAGATACTTCACCTAACCAATGGGAAATTGTAAAATCATTAAGTTCCGAATTTTTTGCTGGAGCAGGAAATTCTGAAAAAAAACGCACGGTGTTTGCCGTTGGCGACAGAAAACAATCAATTTATAGCTTTCAGGGAGCCGATCCCGATAAGTTTGATTCAATGTCGCAGCTTTTTGCCGAACGGGCGGCGGCAGATTTCCAAAAAGTTAATTTAGCCGTATCGTTTCGTTCGTCCGCTGCTGTTCTGAACACCGTCAATCAGTTGTTTTCCAAGCCTGAAGCGGCAGAGGGCGTTACCGCACCGGAAGAAACGGTCAATCATATTCCGTTTAGAGCCGGAGAGTTCGGCAAAGTAGAAATCTGGTCTTTGCTGGTTGCGGAGAAAAAAGAAAAAACAGATGATTATAATTGGCAACCTCCGGTTGAAATGAGTAAAGAAGTGTCGGTCAAAACCAGCTTGGCTCAAAAAATTGCCGCTAAAATAAATGAATTGGTTGTCAAGGACGGCTTGCACTACCGCGATATCATGGTGCTGGTGCAAACGCGCAGCAGTTTTGTTGATGAGTTTATTCGGGCGTGTAAAAATGCCGATGTCAATATCAGCGGTGCTGACAAATTGCGTTTGAGCGAGCAGATTGCAGTACAGGATTTAATTTCTTTGGGACGCTTTTTGCTGTTAAACAACGATGATTTGTCTTTGGCAGAAGTTTTAAAATCTCCGATATTCGGTTTGAATGACGATGATTTACTAAAACTATGCGCCAACCGCGGCAATGCTCCGTTATGGTCAAAGCTTGGAGATTATGCCGAATATGCCGAGGTTTATAAAAATTTGAAAACTCTGTCGAGTATGCTTGACTTTGTGCGCCCCTATGAGCTTTTCAACTATGTTCTTACTACCTTGAACGGACGGAGCAAGTTCACCGAGCGTATGGGTATGGAAGTTGAAGACGCGCTAGACGAGTTTATCAATTTAACCATAAGCTATGAACAAGATCATATACCAAGTTTGCAAGGCTTTATTGAATGGCTCAGCCGCAACGAGGTTGAGGTTAAGCGTGAAACGGAGCAAAAAGACATCGACGCTGTGCGTTTGATGACGGTTCATGGTTCCAAAGGTTTGCAAGCGCCGGTGGTTTTTCTGCCTGATACGGTGCGTATTAAAAATGCTAAAAACGAGCAAGCTTTACTGTGGGGAGATAAAATTGCTTATTATCCGCTGAACAGTGCCTGCTATGACCAAAATTGCGTTAGCTTAAAAGAAGAAAATAACCGCAAGGCGCTGGAAGAATATCGGCGTTTGCTGTATGTGGCGCTGACTAGAGCTGAAGACAGGCTGTATATTTGCGGCTTTACCGGCAAGAAAAATGCCGATAAAAATTCGTGGTATGAATTGTGCAAGCAGACTTTGCAGGAAAACGGCGTTGCTTCTGGTGAAAATTTTGAAGAAGAAGAGCCGGAAGTTATTGCTAAAGCAAAAAGTGATGCGGCGCGTCTGCAAAGTGTTATGCCGCCGCCGGAAGAATGGATAAATAAACCTGCGGAAACGGAATCTCTGCTGGCAAAACCATATACGCCGTCGCATATAGAAGACGAGGAAGATGTAGATTCTACTTCGCCTTTGACTGAAAACGGAAATTTCTACCGCCGCGGAACCGTTATTCATAAGCTTTTGCAATTTTTACCGCAAAGCGAAGAAAATCAAGAAAATGTGGTGGCTGAATATTTGCGTAAGAATGCCGCAGATTTCAGCGAACGGCAGCAGGAGCAAATAAAATCTGAAGTGCTTAATTTGCTGCAAAATCCTGAGTTTGCAGTGATATTTGGCAAAAATTCACGCGCCGAAGTGCCGGTAATTGGTGAAGTTGGCGGAAAAATCATATCGGCTCAGCTTGACCGCTTGGTGATTCTGCCGCAAAAAATTATGATTGTGGACTTTAAAACCAACCGTCCGGCAGCCAAAAATTTGGAGCAAACTCCGTTGAACTATGTGAAACAACTTGCTGCCTATGCCGAGCTGCTGCACAAAATATATCCTGATAAAACGGTTGAAACGTATATTTTGTGGACAAACGAAACTCGGCTTATGCGGGTGAGCTAAAAATTTTGTGGTCTTATTGTGCAGAAGACTTTAATCTTGTAAAAAATAAGACTATATAGAGAATATCATTTTTATAAAATTAAGGAGAAAAAATATGACACAACCTTTAACCGACAGCCAGTTTTCTGAAAATGTTTTAAATTCCAAAGGGCTTGTTTTGGTAGATTTTTGGGCAGAATGGTGCGGTCCGTGCCGTCAGTTGGGACCAATTTTGGAAGCTATTGATGAAGAAATGAACGGCGCTGTTACTATTTATAAAATGAATGTTGATGATTCGCCGGAAACAGCCAGCCAGTTTGGCATTCGCAGCATTCCGACTATGTTTTTGTTTAAAGATGGCAAACAGGTAGATACTAAAGTTGGTTTGAATACTCAATCAACAATTTCTTCTTGGATTGAATCTTATAAATAAGAAGCAGAGTATTTAGCAAGAATGTAAAAACGGCGAAATCCCTTTCGCCGTTTTAGTATATACAAAGATGTAGTCTTCTGGCAATTATTCAATAGTTGTATAAACAATGCCTATTCAGTAGGCAGTTTTGACATTTGAATGTATGCCACATCATCTAAGTAATACATTTTTCCAGTAATAGGGTCAACGATAAACCAACCAATTAAACTGCCAAAAACAATATTTCCAAACCAATACCAATTACTTATATGCCAATCAACAGGAGTATATTGGGTTGAATAGCCTTTTTTAGATGCTTTAATCATATATTTTTCAGGTGAAAAATATCCTGAACTTGATGGTTTTAGCCAAACAGTAGTTGGAGCTTGTCCTGTGTAAACAATGGCACCTTTGGAGTTTGTAATTTCAATTTCAGTATTATCTGTATTAGATTGAATAGGAACAATTTGTGCATTATCCCTTACAATACTGGCACAGCTAATAAGTAATAATACAGAAAGCAAAAATATCTTTTTCATTTTTTAGTCCCTATATACCAAATACTAAACATACGATATACTATTATAGGTTAAAAATCAATAAGGAATAAATTTTTGATGTTACAAATAACAGCCCCAAATTGCCACAAAAAAACCGCCCAAAAGGCGGCTTGTTTTTGGCAGGGGCAGTAAGATTCGAACTCACGACACTCGGTTTTGGAGACCGATGCT
>CAVIDY010000013.1:0-45691 GCA_963641885.1 Bacteroidaceae bacterium | reverse complement strand
AACGTGCTAATTGTCATTCTTTGCTTTGAGCGCAAGCTCATTCACCGAGAATCCAAGACAATATGTCAGCTTAAAAAAGGAGGTAAGGTAAAACTTAAATCAAAACAAATAATCCTAGTTATATCAAAAACTCCGATGGTTCCCAATCCATCGGAGAATTTTTGTGCCGTATAAATAAGCCGTATAAATAAAAAAAGAACCGATATATAAAAATATCGATTCCTTTTTGTTGTTCATTCTCGTTTAGCGGCGAGAATAGAAGTTTGTGTTGCCATTGTCTATAACCATCAGCAAGCCATCGTTGAAACTGACAAAATCCATTCCATTGGGATACAGTTTAGCCAAGTCGCAGTCGGGCGTTCCGTCATAGTTGTAGACGAAATACTTGCCGTTGCAGCGCAGAGCAAACAACCGATGTGTGTCGTTCACAATTGTGAATTCTTCAACATTTTCAAACGACTTCCAATAGCCGTTGTAGAAAATGTTGGCTTTTTTACCGGTGAGTTCCGAGCAAATAGCAAAATGCTGGGTCGGACTGCAGTGAATGTGGTTTTGCTTTTCGCACAGCACCTCTTTGTCATAAAGAGAATACAAGCGATAGTTCCCCGGCGTGCCGCAAACCACTAAGCTGTCGCCCAAAAACAATTTGTTGTCTTCAGGTATTGGCGCAGCAAATGACAGCTTAAAACCATTGTAGCGATAAATCTGCCATTCGCCATTGCCAATAAAGGCAATGTAGCGCTTTGAGCGCTTGATTGCTTTGGTGGCTGCGTTCAGCACAATTTTGCTGCCGTTCAGCAAAAGAATTTCGCTGCAAGCCGCGTCAACAATCAAAAAGTTGTCCTCACCGTGCATTTTGTGCACTGCAAATTTGGTGTGCGAAAAGTCGGAGACTTTTTTTCCCTCAAAATTGTACAAGCCGTTAGAGGTGAAAATCAACCCCAACTCAACTTCCACCCGCGGAGCTGAATCTGTCGAAGCAAATTCTAGCGGCGTGATTTGAATGTGGTTTTCGTCATTGCAATCCATGTGGTAGAGAGTGTACTTACCATTGTTTTCAACAAGAACTAACTGAGAGTCCGCAAAAAGTTTAAAATTCATAGCCAAATAATAAATTAAACAATTATACTTAAAACACCCTATATATAACACGGTTAGACAAATTTGTCAAATAAAAAAGACAGCCGAAGCTGCCTGAAAATTTTATAATTTGTCATAAATTTTATTTTTTGATGTTGGCGGTTAAAATCTGCAAAACTTTTACCAGTTCTTCTTTCATTTTAGCTCGTTCAACTACCATATCTACCATACCATGTTCCAAAAGATATTCCGCCCGTTGGAAACCTTCCGGTAATTTTTCGTGAATTGTTTGCTCTATCACGCGTTGACCAGCAAAACCGATTAAGCAGCCTTTTTCGGCAATATTTACATCGCCAAGCATAGCAAATGAGGCAGAAACGCCGCCGGTTGTCGGGTCAGTCAAAATAGAAATATACGGAATGCCAGCTTCTTTCAGCTCATTGATAGCGGCAGTGGTGCGTGCCATTTGCATCAGCGAGAGCATACCTTCCTGCATGCGTGCGCCGCCTGAAGCCGCCACAGTAATCAACGGTTCTTTGTCTTTAAGCGCTAATTTTGCGGCTTTAACAATTCCTTCGCCGACGGCAATACCCATTGAGCCACCCATAAAAGAAAAATCCATAGCGGCAACCACGCTGGCAATATTGCCGATTTTGCCGCGGGCAACCTGAATAGCGTCTTCACAGCCGATTTTTTTGCGGTTGTTTTTCAATCTATCGCTGTATTTTTGGATATCTTTAAATTTCAGCGGGTCATCTTGCACTGTCGGTAAATCAACCAGTGTATATTTTTCATCATCAAACAGCAGTCTAAAGCGCTTTTCCACATACAAACGCAAGTGATGTCCGCAAGAAGTGCAAACATAGTGCGAGTCTTTCAGTTCTTTAGAAAACAGCATCTGGTTGCAATTCGGGCAGCGAACCCATAAATTATCGGCAATTTCCTTAGGAGTTGTCTTTTTGATTTTTGGACGGACTATTTCTGTCAACCAGTTCATTTATTTTCCTTTCTTGAAAACATATTCTTCAAAAAAAGCCAGCGAGCTTTGGCTTTTTCAGCTTTTTGCTCTTTAATTTCGGCTTTTTGTGCTTCAGCAGAAACTTTCGCCTGTTGTTCCAAACCGGCAATATTTTGCTTTAAGCCGCTTACGGTCTCGTTTAATTTTTCTTGTTCTTTATTCAACGCCTTGTTTGTTTTGCGCTGTAATTTTAGTTCTTTTCTAACTGGAGCTGCGCCAAACCAAGAGTTGATTTTTCCCCAAACAAAGCCGTAAGCCAAAAATGTAAACAGAACAAGCTTGGTGTTTATATGCATTTCACTGTCCAGCGGCCAAAGAGACATCACAAACTTGTCTTCCGAAACTTGAGCGTTATAAATGCCCCAAAGCGCAGCCAGCACAAAAGGAATTTCAATTAAATAATGCAAAAGTTTCATGGTACAGCCTCCTGCAAAAAAAGTTTTTATTATTCAGCGTTCAAACGGTCGTGAAGTTCTTTGCCTGTTTTGAAGTGCACAATGTTTTTTGACGGCACATTAACGCGTGTTTTGTTCTTTGGGTTAATAGCAACGCGCGGATTTCTGGTTCTTACCGAAAATGCGCCGAAACCTCTGATTTCTACACGATCGCCGGTAGCCAAAGCCGATGTAAGTTTTTTGAACACAACATTAACAATGTTTTCAATGTCTTTCAAAGTCAGGTTTGGCATTTTTGCCGCAATTCTTTCAACTAATTCAGATCTAGTCACTTTATCCTCACATTACAATTACAAATTAAACAATTTCTTTTTAGATACACTTTTATTTTGAATATATCCATATAATTTTTAAGATTTTACACAAACATCGGGCGCGCGTAAATATAAAGGTTTAGGATAATTCAGCTTTTTTGTATTATATTTTTGAATAGCGCAGGCAGCCAAATCGGCGATTGACGCGTTTTTATCCATGCGTATGGCGTGCAGAACCAGCCCGCTCGGACGGTCTAAAAAACGTTCAACGCCGTTGCCGATAAGGGTTACGGTTTTGCCTTTCAATCGGTTGATGATTTCTTCATAAGGCAGGGCTTCGGCATCGCAAAGTTTTTCTAAGCGACCATTAAACAGCTGAAAGTAAAAGTCGGCGCGCTTTGTTTCAATAATCACGGCGTTATAATCCGAAAGCTCAGACATATCCAAAGAATGCGCATAAGCTTCAAAAGCCGACACACCAGTAATTTTTAGGTTAGGACAGGCTAAGCCGAAAGCTCTTGCTGCCGCCAAAGATGAGCGGACGCCGGTAAAAGACCCCGGACCAATGCAAACCGCCAAAAGGTCAATATCGACAAATTTCAGATTCTTTTCTTGCAAAATATTTTGAATTTCCGGCAGCAAGGCTTCAGCTTGTCCAAATTCCATATCTTTAACAAATTTTGCAATAACCTTATTGTCTTGCAAAAGAGCTATCGAACAGCTGTCCGCCGTAGTGTCAAAAGCCAATGTTAACATAGTTATCAACCTTTAAAAAAAATAAATTGCCTATTTGTTTGTGTTTATTTACTATAAATTAAGTAATAAGACAAACATTTTTTTTGTAAAGAAGATTTTGCAATGAACTCGGAAATGCTTAGAGATATAATTTTTATCAGTTTGCTGTTGGTTTTTATAATGCTCGGAATTATTGCCGCCCTGCAGATAAAAATATATAAGTATAAGCACAAAATTTATTTTATCCGCCGAGATAGAGAGCGCTGCAACGAGGTTTTGTTTGCCGCTAAGGACGGCTATTTCTGCTTTGTCTATCCCGATCAAAAAGTTAAAGATCCGCAAAAAGAAATTAAAGAAAGATGTTCGCGCCGTTTGGCTGTAATGCTGAATTTAACTGGCGGAACAGCGGCTTCTTTTGCCGAAGTTATAGATTCTTTTGCCAAAGAAGACGGAAAAATCCTGAAAAAATATGTAGATTTGCTGCAACAGGAAGGTCGATTCTTTGAGGATATGCTCTGTCTCAAAAATAATCGGAATATTTGCGTATACGGCAACAGAATTAACGGCGCCGACAATAATTTATACTGCGATATTGTCTGGTTTAGAGATGTGTCGGCGGAAACTTTGAAAATATCCGAGCTTTCGGCGGAAAAGTCGGCGGTGGAAAATGTGTGTCGGGATTTGGAACAAATGGTCGATGGAGTCGATTATCCTTTATGGCTGCGCGATGATAATCTGCGTTTGCTGGCGGTTAATAAAAAATATTTGGAATTTTCCGGCTCTAATAAAAAAGATGTGCTGAACAATCAGGTGGAAATTTGCAACGCCAAAGGCGATAAAGTGGCGCTGACTTTGGCAGAGGCGGCTCAAAAAAGCAAAAAATTGCAAAAGAAAAATCTGAAAATTGTGCGTTCGGGAGAATTATTTAATTTTGAATTGCGTGAAAATCCGTATTATGCCGGAGATACCTTGGATAAAGTCGGAACAGTCGGCTATTTGGTGGATAACACGGCTTTAGAAAAAGCTAAGCGTAATTTTAAGGTAAATCAAAACAACCACTTGGAAATTTTGGGCGCGTTGGGCACGGCGTTTGCCATTTTTGACAATCACTCCAAACTCTATTTCTATAATGCTTCGTTTAAAAGCCTGTGGAATTTGGATAATGAATTTTTAGAAAAGACTCCGTCATACCTGCAATTTTTAGAGACCATCAGAGAAAATAAAATGTTGCCGCCAGTGCCGGATATCAAAAATTATAAACAAGAAGAAATGAGTGTGTTCGGTGGTCTGCTTGAGACTAAAGAAGATTTGCTGCATTTGCCTGACGGACGGACTATCCGCCGGTTGCGCACGCCGCACCCAAACGGAGTTATTTTTGCTTTTGAAGATGTCTCAGACCGTTTGGCTACCATGCGGCGCCTAAATGAATTGATGGCTATGCAGCAAAATATTTTGGATAATTTGAACGATTCGGTGCTTATTTTCGCGCCTAACCAGCGGCTTAAATTTTTTAACCGCGCCTATTTGCGGCTTTGGGGACTGGATTTTGATAAATTGCAGGACGAGCCGAAAATAGAAGAAGTTATCGGTTTGCAAAAACTGTTCTTTTCCAATGTTGACGATTGGACGGCATTCAAAAAGAGCATGCTGGATAACATTATGTCGGGGCGGCGCTTTAATTTGCTGCGCGATGATGACAAAACTTTAGCCGTGTTACCGCTGATTTTTTATGACGGTTCGGTTATGGTGACCTATACTGTAAAATAGGGTTGCAATCTGCGTTTGAATATATAAAATATAAGCAGAGGATATAAAAATGGAAGATACGCAAACAGAAACTCAAGGCGAAACCGCTAAAGCTGCTTTTGATTGGAATAAAAAAGGCTTTGTTCCTTCAGAGCGCCTGTCTTTGCGCATAGACGCCCAAGAGGCAAACCGCTATCAGGCTAAAAACGGCAAGGTTAAACTGGGCGATTTATCACCGGCTTTGAAGAGCTTGCGCAAAAAAGTCCGTAATCCGTATGATGAAGATGATGACAATGACAGTGCTCCTGACGATGAAGTTTTCAGACTGCTGCGCGAATTGGAAATGAACGCCAATGACGCGTCTAATAATGATACAACTCTCTTAAATGCTTTGTCTCCGGCAGAAAAACATTTTATCGGTCAGCGCAGCACCATAGAAAACAATCGAATGGAAGATAATGCTGGTAAGTTTAACGCCATGCAGCAAGCTGACACTTTGTCGCGCAAAGCAGGCATTTCTAAAATGACTAATAACGATTATATGAACCATATGCAGGATGCCATATATAATCCTCGCCGTTTGCGGGAACAGACTTTTGAAGAAAATGTTGCAAAAAAAGTCGGACTGAAAGGGCATGTTACAAAGCATAATACTGGCAAAGTGGTAAAAGGCGTTAAAAGGATTGTTGAAACCACTAAAAATAAAAAAGTTAAAGGTGTGAGTTTTGACGACGCCGCTAAAATCGGCAAAAAGAATATGTCTAAAAACGCCACAGCTGAGTTGATTCTGCAAAAATCCGGACAAACCGCCCGCCTGACTGAAATTAAAATGAAATCGCAAATAAAAAACAAGGATTCGAATTCTAAAACGCCAAAACGTTCATATTCGGCGGAAATGAAAAAGCTTTTGCAGGAGTCTTTGCGGAAAAATGATAAAGTCCGCTGACTTTCGTTAACAGGGGCAAAGTTACGATTTACTTTTTTAAAAAAGTGTATTAAACTAAAACAAATTCACAAAAGTTTTGAGGATATATTATGGAAAATCAATATTATACGCTTATGGAAAAGCAAGATTTCTTTGAAATTATTGAAAATAAATATGGAGAATTAGCTATATTTATTGACGCGCGCGACGGAGCTCCGCAAGAGCCAGTTTTGGAATTTGACGGTAAAAAGACCGCTTTGCTGAAAAGAGATGAACGCCGCTCCATTATTTTGGACAATGTCGACGCTGAAACCAAAGAAGTGCTTGCCGGAGCCGAATTTGTGATGATTGTGGAAATGCATGCGGATATGGTTGAGCGTGTTTACGGCGTGCCAGTTGAAAACGTTGAAGATATTGAGTTTAACGGTCGCCGCACCCGTGCCGATGAGCTGTTTAAATCTAAAAGCAAAGATGAAGTGCTTAAATCTTTCGGCGCAATCAAAGTTTGGACAGGCGGAGCAGCAAAATGATTGGTTTGGTCTTTGTTACGCATGGCAATTTAGCCAGCGAGTTTGTGGCGGCAATGGAACATGTTGTCGGCAAGCAAGAAAATATTGAATGTGTCTGCATCGGTCCTGAAGACGATATGGAAGTGCGCCGACAGGAAATTTTGCAAAAAGCTAAAAGTGTTGACTGTGGGCAGGGAGTTTTGCTTTTAACCGATATGTTCGGCGGAACTCCGTCTAATTTGGCGATGTCGGTTATCGGACACGGAAATTTTGATGTGATAGCTGGTGCAAATCTCCCGATGCTGATAAAATTAGCTTCAGCGCGGCAAAGTATGCCTTTGGAAGAATGTGTCGTTTGTGCGCAGGAAGCTGGTAAAAAATATATCAATGTCGCTTCTCAGCTTTTAAATGGAGCGAATAAATGAGCGAAGCGGTTGTTGAATTAGAAATCAAAAATCTTAAAGGTTTGCATGCGCGTGCAGCCGCGGCTTTTGTGAAATGCACTGCTGATTTAGATGTTGATGTTACGGTTGAAAAAGACGGTCAAAAGGTTGACGGCTCTTCTATTTTGGGGTTGATGATGCTTGCTGCGTCTAAAGGAAGCCATATCAAAGTTACAGCTGCCGGAGCAGATGCCGAGCAGGCTGTGCAAAATATTTCGGATTTAGTCAATTCTTTGTTTGGTGAAGAACAGTGATTGGCAGTCCGGCACCGCGTAATAAAACAATTGTCTTGTCGCCGCGTGAAGAATGCGGCTACGCTAAAAAAGCCATAAAGCTTTCTGCTGCGGCAGAGCCAGCGGCTTTGCTTGATAAAATTGTGTGGCAGGACACTTTTAATGCGCTGCGCCATGTGCCGGATAATTTTGCCGATTTAATGATTGTCGACCCGCCGTATAATTTAACCAAAAATTTTGGTAAAAACACGTTTTATCAAATGGATTTGCCAGAATATAAAAAATGGCTGGACAAGTGGCTGTCTAAGACGGTGCGGATTCTCAAACCCAACGCCAGCTTGTATATTTGTTCGGATTGGCAGAGTTCTATAGTGGTTCCGCTGGTCGCTGGCAAATATTTCAAATTGCGCAACCGAATTTCATGGGAGCGCGACAAGGGGCGCGCCGCCGCTAATAATTGGAAAAATTGTTTGGAAGATATATGGTTTTTTACCATGTCGGACGAATATACTTTTAATTTGGACGCGGTGAAAATGCAAAAAAAAGTGCTGGCTCCGTATCGCGACGTCAAAGGAAAACCTAAAGACTGGCAGGAAAAAAACGGCGAAAAAACCCGTTTGACGGCACCGTCTAATATTTGGACCGATATAACGATTCCTTTTTGGTCTATGGCTGAAAATACCGAGCACCCAACTCAAAAACCAGAAAAACTTATAGCAAAACTGATATTAGCCTCCAGTAACGCCGGCGATGTGGTGTTTGACCCGTTTTTAGGCTCTGGTACAACGGCTGTGGTTGCTAAAAAATTAGAACGCCGGTATTTGGGAATAGAACGTGAGCGCAAATATGTGGCATTGGCGCTTAAACGTTTGGAAATGGCAGAACAAAACAAAGAAATACAAGGGTACGAACAGGGAATTTTTAAGAACCGCAATTCCGGTGCTGAATAAATGAGAAAAGTCTTGAGTTTTCTCATTTTTCAACTTATATATAGTGCGGAGAATTTATTTTTTTAAGGAAAATCTGATGAGATTTGGAAAAAATGCGATTATTTGGTTGTTAGCCTTTGTGGCGCTCTCTTTTGCAATGAGTTTTATGGAGAATAAAAATTTTTCCTCCAGCTATGAAAACTTAGCATTTTCCGATTTTATGAATGAAGTTAAAGGCAAACGTATTTCCGGTGTAACCATGACTGGTGCGCAAATTTACAGCGTGTCGACCGATGGCAAAAAGTATACGACTTATGCTCCGTACAGTCCGACAACGGTTGATACTTTGCTGGCGAATAATGTGCGGGTAGACGCTAAGCCTCAGGATACTGCAGGAGATACATTTTGGAGCATTGTAATTTCTTGGTTCCCAATGATTTTGCTTATTGGTGTTTGGGTTTTCTTTATGCGCCAAGCCAGTGCCGGAAACAACAAGGCTATGAGTTTCGGCAAGTCGCGTGCTCGTTTAGTTGAAAACACCAAGCGTGTTACATTTAATGATGTTGCCGGAGCCGATGAATCCAAACAAGAGCTTGAAGAAATTGTTGACTTTTTGAAAGATCCGCAAAAGTTCCAGCGTTTAGGCGGTAAAATTCCAAAGGGAGTTTTGTTGGTTGGTCCTCCGGGGACAGGTAAAACATTGCTGGCAAAAGCTGTTGCCGGTGAGGCGAATGTACCGTTTTTCTCTATTTCCGGCTCAGATTTTGTTGAAATGTTTGTGGGGGTTGGTGCATCTCGAGTGCGCGATATGTTTGCCCAAGCTAAGAAGAACTCGCCATGTTTGCTGTTTATTGATGAAATCGATGCCGTGGGTCGTCACCGCGGCGCTGGTTTGGGCGGCGGCAATGACGAGCGCGAGCAGACTCTTAACCAGCTGTTGGTGGAAATGGACGGCTTTGAGCCGAACGAAAATGTTATTTTGATAGCAGCCACCAACCGCCCTGATGTTTTGGATCCGGCATTGCTGCGTCCGGGGCGCTTTGATAGACAGGTTACGGTCAGCAATCCTGATGTTAAAGGGCGTGAGGCAATTTTGAATGTGCATGTCCGCAAAGTGCCGTTGGCGCGTGATGTGGATTTGTCGGTTGTTGCTCGCGGAACTCCAGGGTTTTCCGGCGCCGATTTGGCTAATTTGGTGAACGAGGCGGCTTTGCTGGCTGCCCGCCGCAACAAACGCAAAGTTACAGCTGAAGATTTTGACAATGCCAAAGATAAAGTCTTGATGGGCAGCGAACGCAAGTCTATGGCAATGGACGAGCAGGAAAAGAAACTGACGGCTTATCACGAAGCTGGTCATGCTATTTGTTCTTTGCACGTTAAAGAAACCGATCCTATCCATAAAGCGACGATTATTCCAAGAGGCAGAGCTTTGGGAATGGTGCAGCAGCTGCCGGAAAAAGACCAATATTCGTATACACGCGCTAAAATGTTGTCTCGTTTGATTATTTGTATGGGCGGAAGAGTGAGTGAAGAGCTGAAGTTCGGCTATGACAAAGTTACTTCCGGTGCGTCGTCAGATATTGCCGCTGCCACTAATTTGGCTCGGGCTATGGTTACCGAATGGGGTATGAGCGATGTTTTGGGACCTGTGATGTATGCTGAAAATTCTAATGAAGTTTTCTTAGGTCGCAGCGTTACGCAAAATCAAAATATGAGCGAAGAAACCGCGCGTTTGGTAGATTCGGAAATTAAGCGTTTGGTTACGGAAGCTCATGCTGAAGCTGCAAAAATTTTGAAAGAAAATGACAATGAACTGGAAACTTTGGCGCAGGCTTTAATGGAATATGAAACTTTGACCGGAGAAGAAATTAAAGAAGTGCTTGCCGGCAAAAAAATAGACCGTACCGAGCAGACGCCGGTTCCGCCGGAAAAACAAACAAAAGTTTCTGTTCCCGAAGTTTAATGAATAAAAGAGGTTACAATGGATTTTAAAGAATTAGGTTTAACTGAAACCACCATAAAAGCAATCAACGAAGCCGGAATTTCCGCGCCGACAACAGTGCAGTCAGATGTTATTCCATCTATTTTGGCAGGAAAAGATGTGTTTGCCATTGCTCCTGCTGGCTGTGGCAAAACTTGTTCCTATGTTTTCCCGCTAATAGATATTATTGCCCGCCATGAGGCGCAGAATATTTTGGTTATAACTGCAAATTCCAAGCAGTCAGTGATTGTTTCAGACCGCTTTGCCGTATTTAACAAATATCATGAAATCAGCGAAACGGCTTTAACCGATAATGATGAAAATGTTAGCGATGAGGCAAATGTGATTATCGCATCTCCAAGTTTGTTGGTGGATTTGCTGAAAGAAGATAAATTGGATTTGTCAAATATCAACATTTTGGTGGTTGATGATATTAACCTTATCAAAAAACTGCACCAGCTGCAAAATTTGGAACAGGTTTTGGAAGTTTTGCCTGCCGATAAACAGAATATTGTGTTTACCAACCGCCGTTCTAAAGAAACTCAGGATATTTTAGATAAAATCTTGAAAACTCCGGCAGAAATCAAAATCGACCGCGCCAAAGAGCAGGAAGCTGTGCAAAATGAAAGCGCTCCATCTGCAGTCGAAGCAGAATCTGCAGATACAAGTGCTGAACCGGCTGTAGAAAAAGCAGAGCCAGTAGTAGAAAATAAGGTTCGTCCTGAACGTAAAGACCGCCGCGAACAACGTGGCGAGCGCCGCAGAAATGCCGATAAACGCGAGGGAAATCCTAAAGACAGCGAGGCGATGAGCTTAATGCGCAAGTTCCATACTTTTGGTCGCCGCACGCCAGATTTTCTGTTGACTAAGGTCGAATTAGCGGACGATAATCAATAATTTGTGTTTTTTTGCAAAAAAAACTTGAAAATTTACGCTGTTAGGCTATAAAAATTCCATAAAAGAATCAAGTTTTTGAGGAGATTAAGAATGTCAGGACATTCCCAATTTAAGAATATTATGTACAGAAAAGGCGCTCAAGATGCAAAAAAAGCACGCGTTTTCGCTAAATTAGCCCGTGAAATTACCGTAGCCGCAAAAAGCGGTTTGCCTGAACCGGATAAAAACCCGCGTTTGCGTTTGGCTATTCAGGCTGCCCGTGCCGAAAGTATGCCGAAAGACAATATTGAACGCGCTATTGCCAAAGCTACTACCGTGGCTGGCGGCGCAGACTTTGTGTCTATGCGCTATGAAGGTTTTTCTTCAGGTAAAGTTGCTGTTATTGTAGAAGCTTTGACCGATAACAAAAACCGTACTGCCGGCAATGTTCGTACCATTTTTGGTAAACGCGGCGGCTCTATGGGTGAAAATGGTTCGGTTGCTTTCAACTTTGAACGCATCGGTTATATTCAATATCAGGCTTCTGTTGCCAGCGCTGATGAAATGTTTGAAGCAGCTTTGGAAGCAGGCGCTAACGAAGTTGTTTCTGATGAAAACTATCATGAAATTGAAACTTTGCCGGACGACTTGTCTGCAGTTACCAGTGCTTTGGAAGCTAAATATGGTACTCCGTCCGCTTCTCGTTTGGATTGGAAACCAACAGTTAAAGTTGACATCAACGATGTTGACAGCGCTCGTAAGTTTTTGGAATTTGTTGACGCTTTGGAAGATGACGAGGACGTTCAACATGTTTACCACAACGCAGAAATCGCCGAAGATGTAATGGCTCAATTATCCGGTGAGGAATAATGCGTATCTTGGGGCTTGATCCAAGTCTATCCTCCACAGGGTGGGGGGTTATTGAAGTGAATGCAAACCGTCTGCAATATGTTGCGGACGGTTTTATTCCTACTTCTCCCAAAATGCCGATTGAAGAGCGGTTGGATATAATTTTCAACACATTAAGCGAAGTTATTGAAACTTATCAGCCGGTGGAAGCGGCAATTGAAAAAACTTTTCTTAATTCCAATCCGGAAACATCTCTGAAATTGAGTATGGCGCGCGGCGTGGTTATTTTGGCTGCTGGTCACTATCATCTGCCGCTGTTTGAATTTGACCCGACCAAGGTCAAAAAAGCACTGGTCGGCGTTGGACATGCCGATAAAAATCAGGTTGAAACCATGGTGAAAATTCTGCTCCCGGGGTGCAAGCCTAAAAATAACGATGCTTCCGATGCTTTGGCAATGGCTATAACCCGCAGCCATTACCGCACATCTGTTTCAATCAAGTAATTTTTTTTACATTTTCTTAACTGAATATTACCAAACTCAACTAAAAAGCGCGGCGTTCTTTTCGCTCGGCTTTAATCCGTTCGTCCAAATCTTCTAGTTTAAGCGAAACAGATTTCGCCGGTTTGGCTTTTTTAGCGCGTTCCACTTGTTTTTGCGCTCCGTCTAAGTTACCGATTGCATAATTAAATTCGGCGGCGGAGTAATAAGAAGCCGCTTTTTCCCCGCATATGTCATAGGCGCGGGCTAAAAGCTGCCAGCCAGTTGCCGTCGGCACGCTGATAAGCGATTGCTGCAATAAATTTGCAGCTTTTTGTGCTTGCGGTTTAGATGGTGAATTTTCTATAATTGCTTGCGCTAAACTGATTTTAAGCAGCGGAGAGTTCGGCAAAAGTTTCAGTGCTTTTTCATAGGCAGTTACACTGTCAGCCACTCGTCCGCTTTCAAATAAAAACTGCCCTTTAAGTTCATAAAAATATGGATTATTCGGCTGCTGCGCAATTAAATTGTCCATTTCTGCCAATGCGTCCGCAATATTGCCAATTCTAAAATCTAAAACCGCGTGGGCATAACGAGCCTGCGCGTCGTTTCTGCTCTCAGGATATAAACGTTTTACTTTGGCTGTATCCAGCATAAAAGCGGCAAGTTTAGCTTTTATCATCGCCAGATTGGCGTCCAGTGGATTTGCTGAGTTAAAATGATTTTCTTTAGCCGCTTCGTTAAAATGGCTTATACGTTCATTTGTCATCGGGTGAGTGCGGAAATAGTCGCTTTCATCAATACCGCTCAAGACGTTTTGTTGTTTGATTTTGCGCATAAAACGCTTTAGACCTGCGGTTGATTGCTTGGTTTTGGATAATAATTTAACGGCGCTTTCATCGGCGCTGCGTTCTTCTTCTACCTGATAATTTAGCATACTGTTCAAAGCGGAGCTTTGTGAGCCTAAAATAACCGCCATTGCGGCGTCGCCTCGTCCGGTGGAAACAGCTGCGGCTCCTGCTGCCAGCATCGAGCCCAGCATGACATATTGCATTTTTTCCAGTTTTAATTTTTGCCGTACAATGTGACCGCCTAAAATATGTCCGGTTTCGTGCGCCAAAATTCCGGATAGTTCGTTTGTATCGTCAATATTTAATAAAGTTCCAGTATTTACAAATAGATAATTGCCGTCGCTGACAAAAGCGTTTAAAGAATTATCGCTGACAATAAAAATGTTGTTGGAATTAAAATTGACATCGGCGGCTTTGAACAGCGGCTGCACGACTTTAGCTAAATAGTTTTCGGTTTCGGCGTCAGAGATTAGTGTTAACCCTTGACTTAGCGCCGTCTTAAAAGGAAAGGCGGCGCATAAGCTCAAGAAACATAGAAAATAAATTTTTCGGATTAGCCGATAAGTTTTTTCCACCATGATTTTTTCTCTGGCTTTTGTTCTTCAACCGACTGCGGAATAGTTTTTTCCGACCGTTCAAAAGATTTTCTATCGCGGCGGAAGCGACGTCCGCGTCCACCTTTGCGGAAACGGCGGTTTTCTGCGTTGCTGTCTTCTTCAAAGGATTCACTGCCGTCTTCAGCCTCATTTTCATCATTAGCTTCAATGTTATCTGCTTCATAGCAGGTTGTTGCTGCCTCTTTGCAAGCAATTGTATTCGGCAGTTTTTCCCGCTCAATTTTGAAATCAGAAGCATCTTTCATAGCCGTGTCGCCAGCAATGATAACGCAGATTTGATATTGTTCTTCCAAAGCAGCCAGCTGTTTGCGCTTTTGGTTCAGCAAATATGCTGCGATGTCTGCCGGAACAGTGGCGGTGATTTTCATATTTTGACCGCGTACGGCTTCACCTTCGATAGCACGCAAAATCAAAGTCGCTCCGGATTCAATAGTGCGGACAACTCCGTGACCATGGCAATACGGACAGGTCTCGTAGTTGCTTTCCATAAAGGAAGAGTGCATGCGCTGGCGGGAAATTTCCAACAGTCCGAAAATGCTCATTTTGGCAATTTGAATACGAGCGCGGTCGTCTTTCATCGCCTCTTTCATGCGCTTTTCAACCGCCACATTGTTTTGCGGCTCGTACATATCAATAAAGTCAACCACAACCAAACCGGCAAGGTCGCGCATTTTGAGCTGTTTAGCAATTTCATCGGCAGCTTCCAAGTTTGTTTTGAGTGCTGTTTCTTCAATATCTTTTTCTTTGGTGGCGCGTCCGGAGTTTACATCAATAGAAACCAAAGCTTCGGTCGGGTTGATTACCAAATAGCCGCCGGATTCCAACTGAACAATCGGATTATGCAGCTTATCCAGCTGAGCTTCAATTTGAAAACGCTGGAATACCGGAGCTTCTCCTGGGCGGCGGCATTTGATATGTTTCAAATTATGCGGCGACAAAATCTTTACAAAATTGCGTGCGGTCTGATAAGCGGCGTCGCCGTCGATAATCACTTCGGAAATATCTTTGGTGTACATGTCGCGCAAAGCACGCTTAATCAAGTTGCCTTCTTCATAAATGATTGCCGGCGGCTGGTTGCGCAAAGCACTGTAGCGGATAGCGTTCCAAGTACGGATAAGATAGTTGTAGTCGCGCACGATATCAGCTTTGGTTTTGTCCTCTCCGGCAGTGCGCACAATCAGCGACATTTCCGGATTAAGCGGCAGTTCTTTGATAATTCCTTTTAAGCGCTTACGGTCATTGGCGTTGGTTATTTTGCGAGAAACGCCGCCGCTTTTAATACGGTTAGGCATCAAAACGCAATAGCGTCCGGCTAAAGAAATGTAGGTTGTGCAAGCAGCTCCTTTATTGCCTCGCTCTTCTTTAACAACCTGAACCAAAAGAGTTTGACCTTCTTTAATCACTTCCTGAATGGTGCTGCGATGAAACAGTTTGCGGGCGCGTAAAAGCTTGCGCTGTAAATCAAAATTGTATTCAGCCGATTCTTCATCGGTATCTTCTTCATCATCATCAACGCAGTCTTCTTCTATTGATTCGTCATCTGTGCCGGTGGCATCAGCCATAGTCTTTGGCGATTCGGCTTTTTTGCGTGGACGGCGGGTATAGCGGCGGCGTTTTTTCGGAGCGGTTTCAGCTGTTGTTTTTTCAGTGGCGGCTTCCTCGTTTTCTTCTGTTGTGGATTCGCTGTTTTCTTCTGCGGAGGCAGTTTCAGACATTGTTGTTTCAGTAGAAACTTCTTCAGCAGATTCGTTGCTGCCTTGCAAATAGTCATCATTTTCCGGAATAACGTTTTGCGCTGGTTCCAGTTGAGATTCTTCAATTTCCTGAGCCTGTTCGGCTTCTAGGCGGCGCTGTGCTTCCAAAGCCTCTTTTTCTGCTTTATAGCGGGCTTTTTCCGCTTCGCGTTCTTTCAAATATTGAATTTTGTTGTTGATAATTTCATCAACTTCAGCGTTGACTTCATTCAAAACTTCTTCCGAAACATTGTAGTAGTCCGGATGAATTTCATTAAAAGCCAAAAAACCGTGCTTGTTTCCGCCGTAATCAATAAAAGCGGCTTGCAAAGACGGTTCAATGCGAATTACTTTAGCTGTGTAAATATTGCCTTTGATTTGTTTGCGGGAAGATGATTCAAATTCCACATCTTCAACTTTGTTGCCATCAACAATCACAACGCGGGTTTCTTCCGGTTGAGTGTCGTCAATCAACATTCTCTTAGTCATTATATAACCCCATAACATGGCTTAAAATAAGCCGTTAATCCCACGGGCATGATAATTGTCTGCAAAATCCGCCGACGGCGTAAACTAAAAAATAATACCAAATCCGCTCATATTTTTAAAGGCGGCGGCGTTGTTTTGCTTTTTGTGCCCTTCCGTTATTTCTTCCTTATTCTTCTTGCTTATTAGAAAATGCCGAAAGGGTTGTTATCTAACCCAAACTTTTTGCTTCCGTTAATGCTAAAAATGATTTTTTCCTGTCTAATAAAAACCCTCAAATTAAAAATCATTTCCAACCGGAAAACATCGTTAGCATAATAAAGAAAAATAAAAAAACAATAAATTTTTTAAAATTTTGCCATAAAAATATAAATTTTAACATATTGGTAATAAGTAAATCCTATAATTTTTCGCAAAATGAGGTATATCTATGCGTAAATTGCTAAAAAAAATCACAGCCGCGTTGTTTATGTTGGCTTTGGCGCTGTTTTGCACTGCGAAGGCGAATGCTGCGGTGCAGGTTAGCGATTTTCGCATCGGCAATCAGTCAGATGGTGTGCGCGTGGTTTTTGATATGAGCCAAAGTGTAAATTATCGTGTGTTTTTGCTGGATTCTCCGCAGCGTTTGGTAATTGATTTGGATAATACTTCCATAAATAATGTGTTTACCGGCGCCAAAAATCAGATTATTTCTAAAACCCGTGTCGGAAAACTTGACGGCAATAATAAACGCGTGGTTTTGGAATTGGCTCGTCCGGTTGTGGTGAAAAAAGCCTTTATGCTGCAGCCGCAAAGCGGTAAGCCGTGGCGGTTTGTGGTTGACGCTAAATTAGCCACAGCGCAGGAATTTAAAAATAATATCGGCAATAAGCATATTGTCACCAATGACACCAAATTTGTCCCGCAGGAAAATAAAAGTGATGAAAGCTGGTTTGGTTTCGGCAGTCAAAATAACAATACTTCCGGCAAAGCCGCAAATCGCAAGCGCATTATTGTTTTAGACCCTGGGCACGGCGGCAAAGACCCAGGGGCAATCGGTGCACATGGTAAAACTTTTGAAAAAAATATTACTTTGGCAATGGGTAAAGAATTGCAGGAAATCCTGCGCCGCCGCGGTTATACTGTCTATTTGACCCGCAGTACCGATATTTTTATTCCGCTGCGCCAGCGTATTAAAATTGCGCAAAAGTATAAAGCCGATTTGTTTATGTCGCTGCATGCCGACAGCGCGCAAAATCGTTCGGCAACAGGCTTGTCTGTTTATACTCTTTCTGATAAGGCTTCCGACGCCGAGGCTGCCGCTTTGGCGGAGCGTGAAAACAAAGCTGATATTATCGGCGGTGTTGATTTAGGCGGCAACACCAAGGAAGTTAATGATATTCTGATTTCTTTGTCACAGACCGATAGCCGCAATAAATCTTCAAAATATGCTACATATCTAGTGAAAGAAATGGCGAAAAGTGTAAAATTGGTGAAAAATACCCACCGTTTTGCTGGTTTTGCCGTGCTGAAAGCGCCTGATATGCCGTCGGCTTTGCTGGAAATGGGATATTTATCCAATAAAACCGAGGAAACTAATTTAAAAACTCCTGCTTATCGTAAAAAATTGGCAAATTCAGCTGCATCGGCAATTGATAAATATTTCAATGATCCTGAAATTGCCTCAAATTAACATAAACTGCTGTAAACTGTGATATTTTTATTGCATTTTTTTAAGATTGTAATAAATTTTCACTAAATTTTAATTCGCTAAGTGAGTATAAATGCTGAGAATTTTATCATATTTAGCCAGTATGGCTTTGTTTTTTTTAATTGTTTTGGTTGTTGTCATTACATACGGCATTACTAAAATCAATATAACGATTCCCGACTACCGTCAGCTGGAAACCTATGAACCGCCGGTTACAACTCGTTTGTTTGCGGGTGATGGTCAGGTAATGATGGAATACGCCGCTGAAAAGCGTTTGTTTGTACCGATAGAAAAAATACCGGATAAAGTTAAAAACGCTTTTATTGCTGCGGAGGATAAGCATTTTTACACCCATTCCGGCATAGACTATTTAGGAATTATCCGCGCGGTTTTAGGAAACCTCAAAAAAATCGGCACCGGACGCCGTCCGGCTGGTGCTTCAACCATTACTCAGCAGGTGGCAAAAAACTTTTTGTTGAGTTCGGAGCTTTCGTATACCCGTAAAATTAAAGAAGCGATTTTGGCGCGCCGCATAGATAAAGCTTTTTCCAAAGAGCATATTTTGGAATTGTATTTAAATGAAATCTATTTAGGCAATCGTGCTTACGGCGTCGCTGCTGCAGCTATGAACTATTTTGGCAAGTCGCTCGATGATTTGACTTTAGATGAAATTGCCTATTTGGCAGCTTTGCCGAAAGGTCCAAATAACTATAATCCAAAAACTCACTATGACGCCGCTGTTGCTCGTCGTAACTGGGTGATTTCGCGTATGGTAGAAGACGGATACGCTGATGAAAAAGAGGCAGAAGAGGCAAAAAAACGCCCGCTGCAAGTAGTGGAATATAAAAGCGGCTTTTTAAAAGATACCGAATATTACAGTGAAGAGGTGCGCCGTACCATCAGCCGTAATTTTGGTGATGAGGCGCTTTATCAAGGTGGTTTGATTGTGCGTACGACCATTGACCCGCGTTTGCAGGAAATTGCTACCAAAGCCTTGCGCAAAGGCTTGCTGGAATATGATCGCCGCCACGGCTGGCGAGGTGCCACAGCCACTATAAAAATAGATGAAAATTACAAAAAAAGCTTAGCCGAAACCAAACTTATCGGTGGTGCTGAAGAAACATGGCAAAAAGCAGTTGTGTTGAAAGTTACCAAAGATAAAGCCGAAGTAGAAACAGTTGATGGTGCAAATGGTGTAATTCCGCTGTCGCTGCTGGCTTGGGCACGGCATGCCGAAAAAGGGCAGAATATCGGACCTGTACCGACTTCGGTTGAACAGGTTTTGCACAAAGGCGATGTGGTTTATGTGGAAAAAACTGCCGAAAAAGATAAAAATAATTATAACTTGCGGCAAATTCCAGAAGTTGAAGGCGGTATGGCGGTTATGGATCCGCATACGGGCAAAGTTTTGGCTTTGGTCGGCGGATTTTCTTTTGCCAAGTCGCAGTTTAACCGCGCTACACAGGCTTATCGTCAAACTGGCTCAACTTTTAAGCCGTTTGTTTATTTGACGGCGCTGGAACTCGGCTATTCTCCGACGGATTTAATTTTAGACGCCCCGTTTGTTTTAGACCAAGGCGAGGGTATGCCGAAATGGAAGCCGGTAAACTTTTCTAAAAAATTTTACGGGTTAATGACTTTGCGCCGCGGCGTCGAGCTTTCTAAAAACCTGATGACCGTTCGTTTGGCGCAGGACATCGGTATGGATAAAATCGTTGATATGTCGAAACGTATCGGCGTAAACGACCATTTGGCGCCGTATTTGTCGTCATCTTTGGGTGCTGCTGATACGCGTGTAATCAATATGGTTGCCGCCTATGCTGTGATTGTCAACGGGGGCAAAAAAGTTCCTCCATATATGATTGAGCGTATTCAAGACCGCAAGGGACACACAATTTACCGACATGAACAGACTCCTTGTCCGGATTGCAATGCCGCAAAATGGGAAAATCAGCCGGTTCCTGATTTTCATGTAGTACGTGAACAAGTGGTTGACCCATTGTCGGCTTACCAAATGACCTCTATTCTTGAGGGCGTTGCCACCCGCGGCACAGGCGCTAGATTGAATGGCTTGCATCGCCACGTTGCCGGAAAAACCGGTACGACCAACGAAACTAAAGACGCTTGGTTTGTGGGCTTTACTCCGGATTTAGTGGCAGGCGTTTATGTTGGCTATGACGAGCCGATTAGCTTGGGACGCGCAGAAACCGGCGCGCATGCCGCATTGCCGATTTTCTATGACTTTATGGCAGAGGCTTTGAAAAACACGCCTGATACAAACTTCCGCATACCGGAGGGAATTAAGCTGGTGCGTGTAAATCCGCAAACTGGCAAGCCGTCATCGCCAAGTGATTCGACAGTGATTATCGAGGCTTTAAAACCTGATTTTGAATTTAATAACAAGCAGCGTGTTATTGGTGATGATGATGACAATATTGCTGGTCCGGAAGATGATGACAGCGCTGTACAAATGGGAGGCGAATACTAAAAATGAAAGCCGAATTTTATAATTTAATCAATGAAATCAAGCAATCCTTGGCATTGCTGAGGAGGTCTCTTTGACTATGACAATGCTGTGCAGCGCCGCGAGGAGCTGGAAGCCTTGTCTGCCGATCCCAATCTTTGGGATAATCAGGAAAAAGCCCAAAAGCTGATGAGTGAAAAAAACACTTTGGAAGCTTCATTGGATGCTTATGACGGCTATGTAAAATCATTGGACGACTATGCCGAAATGGTGGAATTTGCCGAAAGTGAAAATGATGAGGCAATGCTTGGAGAATTGCAGACAAATTTAGATAGCTTGCAAGCAATGGTTAAGCACGCCGAGCTTGAAGCTTTGCTTTCCGGCGAAGCCGATGCTAATGATACCTATTTGGAAGTTCACGCCGGCAGCGGTGGCACCGAAGCTATGGATTGGGCGCAGATGCTTTTGCGTATGTACACGCGCTGGGCGGAGACGCATCACTATAAAGTTGAATATATAGAAGAAACCGAAGGCGAAGTCGCTGGCTTGAAATCAGCGACCATCAAAATCAGCGGGCATAACGCTTATGGCTGGCTGAAGTCGGAAAGCGGCGTACATCGTTTGGTGCGTATTTCGCCGTTTGACAGTGCTGCCCGCCGTCATACCAGCTTTGCCTCTATCGGCGTCTATCCGGTAGTTGATGACAATATTCAAATCGAAATAAATGAAGCTGATTGCCGTATTGACACTTACCGAGCTTCCGGCGCAGGCGGTCAGCACATTAACAAAACGGATTCGGCAGTGCGTATTACCCATATCCCGACTGGTATTGTTGTTTCCAGCCAAACTCAGCGTTCGCAATTTCAAAACCGCGATAACTGTTGGAAAATGCTGCGGGCGCGCTTATATGAAAGAGAAATGCAAAAGCGTGCCGATAAAGCGCAGGAAGTGCGGGATAACCAAGGCGATAACGGCTGGGGATTCCAAATTCGCTCTTATGTTTTGCAACCATACCGCCTGATAAAAGATTTACGCACCGATGCTGAAACCGCCGATGTAAAAGGCGTGCTGGACGGTGATATAGATTTGTTCTTGTCGGCAGCGTTGGCACAAAAAATACAAAATGATACTACAGCCGCTTAGTTTGGAAAAATAATGAAAAAACTGTCGCCGCAATCATATTTTTTTCGCAAAGCCATAGATTTTTTTATGGTTGGAATGTTAGTGGTTGTGCTTTTATTTTTTTGGACATTATATAAAGGTCCGATTTCCGTTCCATATTTAAAGCCGTATATTATTCAGGCTTTGAACTATGATGAAAGCGATTACAGTGTTGGTTTGGGCAAAGTTAATTTGGAGCTGGTGCGTTCGGTACAGCCACTGCGCATTACCGCTGAAGATATTAACCTTAAAAAGAAGGACGGAACTTTTGCCATTAGCGCGCCGAAACTCTATCTTTCGTTTAGCCTGCGCGCTTTGCTGAAAGGTATTATTGCTCCAAGCGATGTGAGCTTGGATAATCCGACCGTCTATATTTTTGCCGATTACGGGGTGGAAAAAGAGCATATCGACGAGGCAAACAAAAAGAAATTGGCGTTTTATGTCGACAAGTTCAAGGATTTTCTGAACAATTACAATTCGCCAGAAAAAATCTATCCGGAAAGTTATGTCAACAATATCAATATCAAAGGCGCTGAAGTGGAATTTCATGAAGTTGACTTGGGGCGCAAATGGATACTTTCGGATTTGAACTTTGAGTTTAGCCGCAATTTGGTTAATTTGGAGCTTAACGCCGATGCGTTGGTTAACCTTAATGATAAAGTGGCGTCGGTGGGTTTTGAAAGTGAATATCACGCTTCAAGCGATAAGTTGGATTTGGAAGTTTATTTTTCCGACTTGATTTTATCGGATATTATGAGCAGTTTGGATACGCAGCCAGCAGAAAATGAAACGCCGCCGCAGTTTAGCATAAATGTGCCGGTTAACGGTAAAATTGATACGGAAATAGACGTTTCGGATATTTTGCAGCACCCCGAAAACGCCGCGGCTTATTTGAGCGACGCTGTCAAAAAAATCAACTTTGAGCTGGACGGCGGTCACGGCTATGTGGCTTTTGACAATGATGAAAAGTACAATTATGAAATAGATGAAATGGTGCTTGCCGGAGAGCTGACTGGCGGGTTTGACGAGCTGAATATTAAAAACGCCGATTTCAAAATGGGCGGGCAGACTGCGCAGATCAGCTTTGCCGCCAAAGGTTTGGAAAACTATTATCTGGAACATTCACTAGAAGGCGTAACTGCTGAATTTACTGCAAAAATTGATGAATTTTCTTTGGAATATCTATCCCGCTTTTGGCCTAGATATTTAGCCGAGCCGGCTTGGCAATGGTGCAAGGATGGTCTGACCGGCGGACAGGCGAAAAACGGCAAGTTTGTGTTTAAGTTTGGCTATGACAATAAAACAAAGTCTTTCGGCTTGTTGAATTTAGACGGTGTTGCCGATTTGGAAGACGGTGATTTGCACTATTTGGACGGTATGCCTGACGTGCATAATGTTTACGGTCAAGCCAAATTCAGCATGCAGAATATTTCCATTGATGTTGATAAAGGCGTGAGCGACGGCGTTATCATTACCGGCGGCAATGTCAATATTTATGACTTGCACAAAGACGACAATTTTATTTCTATAAATCTTATCGGCAATTCCAGCATTACCGATGCGCTGAATTTAATCAATAATCCACCTTTGAAAATAGCCGCCGGAATGGGTGTTGACCCAAAAACTATTCACGGCAATGTTGATGTGCAGTTGAAATTGGATTTTGAGCTTAAACAGGATTTAGACGGCGATGACATAAAGGTTGAAGTCAAGGCTGATTTGCACGATGTTTCCAATTCTGACTTTGTCCCGGGGCATACTCTGTCGGCGCAGAATTTGTTGCTATTGGTCAATTCTGAAGGCTGGAGTTTGAGCGGTGAAGCGAATTATGACACTTTGCCGATAAAATTAGCCATAAATGAAAAATTTGCCGAGAAAAAATATAAGAGCAAATGTAATATTTCTTTCAAGCTTGATGACGCGGCTAAAAAAGCCTTGGGGCTAGATTGGGCGGTTTTGCAGGCGCCGAATATTTCCGGTTATGCGTTGGTTGACGCCGATATAACCGTGCAGCAAAATGACGAGATATCCGTAAAAGTTAAAGCGGATTTGAAAAACACGGCGATTGACTTTGCTTATTTAGGCTTTGTTAAGCCGCTGAATCAAGCGGCAAGCGCCAGCGCAGATGTTACCTTGCTGAAAGATAAAGTAAAGTCGGTTAAAAATCTAAAACTGCAAAAATCAGGCTTTAATATTGCCGGAGATTTAACTATGTATGCAAACGGCAGAGTGAAGTCGGTGGATATTAACCAAATTAAAGGACCTAAAACCTCGGCGCGCGCCAAGGTCAGCCTTAGCGATTCGGCTAATCCGTGGCTGAAGGTGGAAATTTCCGGTCTAAGCTATGATTTGTCGCCTTTTTTTGAGCAGGTTAAAAGCAAACACCAAAAAAACAGCAAGCAGCTGCCGGTGCAGGAAAATGATGACGACGGCTTGGAAAAGGCTAACAATACCGACATATTTATGACTGTGAACAGCTTGTGGACCAATAACACCACGCCTATACAAAACTTTGCGGGCAGCGCCAAAATCCGCAAGGGTATCGGTATGGAAGAGCTGCACATGGTCGGCAACTATGGTATTGATAAGTCGATTAAACTGAAACTTGACTATATTCCGAAAGGCAATAAAGAGCATTATCTTTCTATTGACAGTAACAACGCCGGAAGCACGTTTAAGGTTTTGCGCTTATATGATAATATGGTTGGCGGAACCATGAAAATTGAAGCCCGCCGCCAAGCCGATAAAAAGTTTATCGGACATATGCAGGTGCGTGATTTTAGTATTCAGAATGCTCCGGTTGTGGCAAAACTTTTGAGTGTGGCATCTTTTACAGGTATGCTGGATTTGCTGAAAGGCGACGGCTTGACCTTTACGCACTTTAACGCGCCGTTTGAGTATCAATATAAAATCTTGACTTTGAAACAGGCTAAGGCAGAGGGCAATGTGGTGGGTATCACCACCAACGGCACTTATAACCGCGCTACCGATGATATTAAAATGAACGGCGTGATTGCTCCGGCGTATAGCATTAACCGCTTTTTGGGTAAAATTCCGGTTGTCGGCAATCTGCTTGCCAGCAAGGACGGCACTATTTTTGCCGCAACCTATAAAATTACCGGTAACGCCGACGATGCGAAAGTTGATATAAATTCTTTATCTATGCTCAGCCCTAACTCATTAAAGGAATGGTATGCAAAAAACTTTGGCGACGGCACAAGTGGATACTAAACCCAAAATCGGGATTGATTTTCATGGAGTGATAAATAACAGACCGGATTTTTTTCGGGAATTTTGCCGTGAAGCCTTAAAAATCGGCATGGAAGTTTATATTATCAGCGGCGGGCCGCGTGAAACGATTTTAGCCTATTTAAATCAATATCAGATTCCGTACACCAAGCTTTGGTGTATATATGATTATTACGAACAGCGGCATCAGGTAGAATTTTATGACGACGGTTCGTTTCATGTTTCCGATGAGTTATGGAACAAAGCCAAGGCTGAATATTGCAAAGAGCAGAATATTTGCGTGCATATTGATGACAGCGCTATTTACGGCAGAGAATTTGCCACGCCGTATTGCCGCTATGACGAACAAGCAAACAGCTGTGTTTTGAATGGCAATAAAATTTCGTTAGAAAATCCGGCGCAGGCTTTGCAGCAAATTTTAGCACTATGCCGGCAAAAATAAACTTTCCTTTTTCATAATATTGTAGCAACCTTACTGTGGCTAAAGCATTTGAACATCAAAAGTGTGTAAAAATAACGACCGTTCAGATAATATTAACCGATATTGCCGAAGCAGAAGGGCTTGTTCCGCCAAATTGGAAGAAAAGCGGCGTCCAAGGACAATATATGCATATAGATTCACTAGGAAATCTTGTTTATCCGTTTTCTCGAGACGGACATCTTTCTTTTAGCATATCAATGACCAAAATCAGAGATAAAAAAGTGGTAAGTACACAAAATTTAAGACAATTATGTTCAAATTTAATGCTTGATATTATTCAGCCTTTACATTCTGTTGTATATAATGTTTTTGTTGAAGCTCCGAGAAACTATTGGGGAGATAGTTATTGCCCAAATAGAGCATGGTGTCTAAAAGATATGAAAGTTGCAGACGTTAAAAATATCTGTAATTTATGCGTTGATAATGGTTGTTATTTTGTTCTATCGTTTTAAAACAACAAAACCTCAGACTGAGTATGTCTGAGGTGCTTAAATAAATCAAAAATTTCTAAGAAAAATTATTTTTTTCCAATTCAGCAAAATATTGCACAGTTTCTTGTGAGAGCTGCTCGGTAGCTGCTTTGTCGCAGCCAATTATGCCGTGCTGATGGTGCTGCAGCGCGGTAATCGGCCAAACGTGCGAAACATAGCCCTCAATCGCGTGCTGCACAGCTTGCGCTTTTTTCGCACCGCTGGCTAAAATCAAAACTTCTTCCGCCTCCATCATGGTTTCAATTCCGATAGTCAGCGCCACCGTTGGAACTTTGCTGACATCATTGCCAAAAAAACGTGAATTGGCGCGCAAAGTGCTTGGAGCCAAAAGTTTAGCCCGAGTGCGGGAGTTTAGCGACGAATACGGCTCATTTAAGGCTATATGCCCGTCTTCGCCCACGCCGCCGATGAACAAGTTTACGCCGCCGCAATCTTTAAGGGCTTTTTCATACGCCGCGCATTCTTTCGAAAAATTGGTGGTTAAGCCGTTTAAAAAATGCACATGTTCTTTTTTGACATTTACAAATTTCAAAAATTTATCCCACAAAGCGTATTGAAAGCCGCGCTCGTCTCCGGCGCCGACGCCGACATATTCGCAGGTGCCGAAAAATATGACATTTTCAAATGAAATTTTGCCTTCTTTGTAATATTTAGCTAAAACATTAAACATACCCAGCGGGGTAGAGCCGGACGGCAAGCCTAAAACAAACGGCTTTTTCGGGGTAGGACGGTGCTTGTTAATGCGGTAAACGACATAATCTGCCGCCCAAGAAGATAAATCTTCATATGTAGGTTTTATAACAACGCGCATTTCAGTTCTCCTTTAATAGTGCGGCGGAGGTGTTTCTTCGCTCTGCGGTTTAACAATATCCTGTGACAGCATACTTTTCAGCAAAGTATTCTGCGCCGTCAAAGTATCTATCATTTTTCCTTGTTTAACCACCATTTCGCTTAGGTCGTCCAAAGCTTTTTGCTGGTTATCAAGCGTCATTTCAATAGCTATCAAACGCTGATTTATTTCCAAATCTATCATAGTTTGCTCCTAAAACAGAGGTTCCACCTGAGGTTTTAAGTCGGAAAGCATTTTCAAATCCTGTTTTTCCTCTTCGCGGTTATCAATGCGTTTCAGTAATTCGGATTTTTCGGCGTCTGACATTTTAACCATAGTTCCGGAGCCGTTGTTTTTACGATAAGTTGTGCTTAAACCATCATCGCTGACTTCATAAGTTAATTGACCGCTTTTATCATATTCTTTATATGATTTCCCGTCCCAAATTCCGGCTTTGTAGTTTTTAACATATTTTACTTTACCGTCAGGATAGTAGGCAGTGCGGGCGCCTTCCAATTTGTTGCCGGCAAAGCGCATGCTGTAAACTTTGTTTCCTTGCTGGTCAAATGCCGCAGCTTCACCGCTTATAACGCCGTTTTTATACGGAACTTGAGCCATAAGCTGCTCATTGTCGTAATAAAGCCGCAGATATCCGTTCAGTTCGCCGTTTTTATAAGTGGCATCAGTGATTTTTTTGCCGTTTGCATCATATTCAACATAGTTGCCGTCGCGTTTGCCGTTTTTAACTTCTGTTACTTCGTTAACGGCTTTGTTATCTTCAAAATATGTTTTAATCACACCGTCTTGCACGCCGTTTTTATAAGGAATGTCCGCCATTTTAGCGCCGCTTTCATAAAATAGTTCAAGCATGCCGTTCATATTGTCGGTTTTCGGTTTACCGTTAGCGTCATATTGCAGTTGACTGCCCGAAAGTTCGCCGTTTTCTGTTTTTAGCACATATTTAACCGTGCCGTTTTCATAATATCCGGTTTCAGTTCCGGCAAATTGCCCGTTTTTAAACAAAGCTTCAACCGCGGTGTTGCCGAATGCGTCTTTCTTTTTAACCATTCCGTTAAGGGTGTTGTCGGTAAAGTTCAGCTCTTCATTAACGGTTTTGCCGTCGGCTTTATAGGTTATAACTTTGCCCGAAATTTTGCCGTTTGTCATATAAGTTTGTGCGGCTTTTGTGCCGTTTTTGTTATATGATATAACTTCGCCGTTCAATTCGCCGTTTAAATAATTGGCGGTGCGCGATATGTTTCCGTTGTCAAAATATTCAACAGACCTGCCGTTCATCACGCCGTCTTTATACATGGTGTCATACATCATTTTACCGTTCTGATAAAATCCGACATCGTGCCCATTCAGTTTGTTATTGGCAAAATCGGCAACGGATTTCTTTTTACCGTTTTCATAATACATTTTTGCCTGACCTTCTATAATGCCGTCAACATACGGCAGTTCCGAATAAAGGTTGCCGTTTCTGAAATAAGTTTTCATCAAGCCGTTTGGCTGGTCATTGCTAAAATGGATTTCATTTTCCAATTTGCCGTTATCAAAATATTTTTTATAAATGCCGTTGCGCATATTGTCGGCAAAGGTCAAATATTCTTCCAGCTGTTTGTTGGGATAATAAGTTTTGGTTACGCCCTGCAGCACGCCGGCAGTATAGTTTGCTTCGGCATAAAGGACGCCGTTGTCAAAATAGGTTTTCTGCACTCCGTCATACAGATTGTTGACAAAGTTGTTCAGTTCTTTTAACTCGCCGTTTTCATAATAAACCTGTTCGGTTCCTTCTACAGAACCATTGGTGTATGGAGTTTCCGATGAAATTTTGCCGTTTTCAAAATATTGAATAAGTTTGCCGTCGATTTTGCCGTTTTCATTCATATTCAGCACATATTTAACTTTGCCGCTTGGGTAATAGCCAGTTTCGGTGCCGAATTGTTCGTTATTTCTAAATTCGGCGGTGGACTCTAAATTGCCGTTTTTATCGTAGGCTTTAACCGGTCCGTTCAGCTGTCCGTTGCGATAAGTGTAAATTTTTTCTAAACCGCCGTCTTTATAATATGTTTTTGTTTCACCTTCTTGTTTTCCGGCAACGTAATTAGATTCTGATTTAACATTTCCGTTGGCAAAATATGAGGTTAAAACACCGTCGATTTGGTTATTTTTATAGGGAGTTTCGGTTTTAATATTGCCGTTTTGATAATAATCTTTCTGCACACCGTTTTTATGTTTTTCTTCTAATGAATCAACATAGCCGTCTTCTTCGTACAATGACGTTTTTAAGCTCGGCATCAAATTAAATTTTACGGCAACCAGCAGCATAACGCCTAAGGCAACCAATGCAATCAATCCGGTATTTTTCATATTTCCTCCGTTTGCTGAAATCTTTTAATAATTATATTCATTCATAACACTAAGATTTATTATCTTCAAGTTTAATTGTTTTCATCAACAAAAAACTATGCGTATTGAGCCTGTTTATTTTGCAGCAGTTTAATAACGGATGGGCGCAGGTTTTGTTGCTGATAATCGGCAATATAGTTTAAGTTTTTGCTTTCTTGCTCACTGAGAGCAGTGTTAATTCCGTAGCTTTGATAATAATTTAGGCTGTCTTGTTCCAAATTTTCTGCCGTGTCGTTTTTACCGCTTAGAGCATAATAAAGCGCCAGTTTATGCTGAGCATTGGCAATTTGCTGGGCATACAGAATGTCATCGCCTTCAACCACGGTTTGATAAGCGTATACGGCTTTGTCATAATCTTTTTGCTGCCAGTAAATATCGCCGCAGCGGCTCCAGGCGTTTATGCTTTTCGGAGCTAATTCCAGCGCCAGCTCAAAAGAATTTTGTGCCAAATCCAAATTGTCGGCGGCGGCAATCGTGCCAAAGAGACAAGCATAGGAAGATGCCTGCGCATAAGCGATGTCTTTTACCAAATTATTTTTAGATTCGGCGCTGTCTATTTGTTTTTTAATCAAATTTTCCAACAGGCTCAAACAATATGAATTGTCGCCGCGCGCCCAAGCTAAAATTGCCTCTTCATCGCTCGGAAGTTCGTCCCGCATCGGTAGATTATTAAATTTTCCGGTAGTGCAGAGGCTGATAAAATCTCTGACGGCGCTTATTGTTTGTAAAATTTCTTCTTTTTCGGTTTCGCCGTGATTACGGTAATATACGGCTTGGGCAATTTTTTCCGGTGAAACTTCGCGACTCAGCATATTTATAATTAAGCTTATAAGCTCGTTCATCGATTCTTTTTGCTGCTCATAATTCAAGGTGGTGTCGTCAGCCAGTTGTTCATGCTGTGGCAAATCATTTTTTTGCCAATCTAAAGGTTTGAAAGAGTTTTTTTCAGCCTGTTCTTTTAATTTGGCTTTCAACTGCAAAATATCATCAGTAACGGCGGAAGATTGCACCAAAACTCTGGAAATTTCTTTTTCTTTTTCCAGCTTGTCTTTTTCGCTCAAAGCCTGAAAATCCGCATCTATGGTTAGCCTCGGCTTTTCATTTTCCATAAGTTCTTCCGCTTCGTCAGACAAGGCGGAATGCAGGTTTCCGGCTGGTTGATTGTCTTGCGTATAAAAAAGTCCGGCATCGTCAGATTCACCGTCGGCAATGCGGAAAGTATCAATAACGGATTTAATGTAAATCAGCAGAATTATTGTTAGAAAGCCGACAAAAGCGCCCATAATATAAACGCCATTGGGACCAAACTCATAAATTACGGTGCTATGCAGTTTTTCAATTTTAGCTGCCGCTAAGGCGATAAAATCAGCCAAATCGGAATTTCCGGTTAAAGAATCATCAGAAAAGGGATTTTGCTCTACCATTGTTTTATATCCTTTTTTAGCGGCTGAATGTATACAGATAAATAAACTGCCAATCTAATGCTTTCACTCTACACAATGCGGTAGGTAAAGTAAAGAATTTATTTGTGATTTTCCGTGTTTTTAATAAGTTTTATCAAATCGTTGTCTTCGGTTTTAAGGGCGTATTCCAAGGCTATTTTTTGGCTTTCGGTGGCTGCGTTGAAGTCTCCGGATAAATTTTCAACCAAAGCGAGGTTTGCATAATCGGCAGCAAGCCCGCTGCAGCGGTTATGATTCTGCTCCAAATGTAAAGATTGCTGCAACAGCGCCTTGGCGCGTGACAAGTCGTGTTTTTGTAAATATATCAATCCCAGCAGGCTATAAGCGTTTGCCGTATGAAAATTTAAGCTGTGCAACTCGCTTTCATCTAAAATTTGTCGTAAAATTTTTTCTGCCTTGTCATATTGTTCTTGCTTGCACAAAGCTCTGGCTTGTAAATAAAGTGCTTCGGCATAGGCAGAAAAATTTTGCTGTTTTTGATAAATTTTGGCTGCTTTCTGCGCTTCTGCGGCTGCTTTCTGTGGAAATTCCAAGCTTAGCAAAAAATGCCCGATGAGCTGTCGGCTAAAAGCTATGCCGCGGTTATTTTGAGCTTGTTTATGCAATTTTAATGCGGTTTTTGCGGTTTTTAAGGCGTTTTTTTCATCTTTGCGGGCAAGCCTTAAAAGTGCAATTTGATTAAAAATATCAGCCTTCAGTAATTTGTCTGGATGAATGGTCAAGGCTTTTGCAAATTTGTCTTCAGCCTCTTCAAAACGATTTTCAAACAGCATGAGCATTCCCAAAAGAGCGGTGGTTTGAGCCTGAAAAAGTGGAAGTTTGGCTTCTTGAAAAATTTTTAAGGCAGATTCCAGCATGGTTTGGGCAATATCGTTAACGCAGCTTATACGGTAAATTTCAGTAAGCAGCAGATAAGTTTTTGCTTCTTCAAAAATATAGCGATTTTTTTTGAATATTTTTAAGGCTGCCGAGGCATGTTCCGAGGCGGAAAGCATATCGCCCTCTTGTAAATAGGTGATAGCGGAAATATATGATTTTTCGGCTTGCAGCGCTGGCGATAAATGTTGTTTTTTTAATTGTTTCAGCCAAAAAGTCAGGCTTTGGTCGGCAAATAAAATATGCGCAATGCCGGCGGCGGCAATTTTATAGGGAGCTTTCAGCTTTTTGCGGCTGCGGTATAGCTTTTGGTAAATTGGAGACAGTTCATTGTTGTGAGCGCTTAATAATAAAGCCAGTTGTTTGTCTTTTGTTGAAAAATAGGCGGCGGCTTTTGCGGTGCGTCCGCCGGCTAAATCGGCAAGAGCTGTGTGTGATTTTTTTGAAAAACTCCAAAATAAGTGGTTAATCGCCAAATTTATGAGATAGGTTGAAAAATAGCGGTGCCCTGTCATTAGCTGCTGCCTTCGCAAAATATTCAGCAGTGCCAGTTTTTTTAAATGGCGCAGACGCAGACAAATGACAATGCCGCCAAACAACAGGGCTATACATAACAACAATGCGGCGAAAACGCCTAAAATAAAATATTTTTCCAACATTTACTCTCTATTAGCAATTTTAAGGTTAATATCTCTATAACATTAAATCATAAAGGAAAATTTAAAATGGCTATTACAAAATTAACTTCCGATAAACTTTACCGTAAATGCGACCCTTCTAAGTTTGATTTTAATTCTACTGCAGATTTAGAAGAACGCTTGTCCGCTTTGGGGCAGGATAGGGCGATTCACGCGGTGGAGCTGGGTATTCATATCAAATCCCGCGGCTATAACTTGTTTTGCTTAGGTCCTGAAGGTACTGGCAAAACCAGTTTGGTAAAGCGTATTTTGGAAAAAGAAGCTAAAAACCGCAAAACTCCTGATGATTGGGCGTATGTTTATAATTTTGAAGAGCCATATAAGCCGATAGCTATGAGTTTTCCGGCAGGACAGGCAACGGAGTTTGCCAAAGACGTTGACGAGCTTTTAGAAGAGCTGGCAGATTCGTTGCCGGAGATTATCGAGTCCGAAGAATATAAGGCGGCGCTTGGTATTATCCGTCAAAAATATAAGGCTAAAAAAGAAGAATATATAAATGTGCTGCAGAAAAAAGCCAAAGGAAAACGCGTATCGCTGCTGCATATGCAAATGGGGCTGGTTGTAGCTCCAATGAAAGACGGCGAGGTTTTGAGCCCTGATGCGTTTGAACAGCTTCCGGAAGAAGAAAAGAAACTTGTAATGGACGACTTGAACGCCATGCAAGAAGAAATTGAAAACGCCACGCAGGATTTGCCGCGTTGGGAAGAAAAACAAAAGCGCGAGATTACAATTTTGCGTGAAAAATTTGTGCGTTCTGCCGTAAAAGATCCGATTGACGCACTGCGTAAAAAATATAAAAGCCAGCAGCCGTCTAGATTTTTGAAGCAAATTCAAGACAATATCTTGGATAATATTGATGATTTTGTACCGACCGACAGCGATAAGCAAGCAGCTGCCGCTGGTGCCGAGGAAGATCCGCTGCAGCTGCTTTTAAGCAAAATGAAACAGCCGGAAGAAGATAAGTTTGCCAAATTTAAGGTTAACGTAATTGTTAAAAATGTTCCGGATTCCGGCGCGCCGATTATTACAGTTGACTACCCGACGCAGGGCAATTTGGTTGGTAAAGTTGAGCGCATTCAGCAATATGGTGCTTTGCTCACTGATTTTACTTTGATTAAAGCCGGTGCTTTGCACCAAGCTAACGGCGGCTTTTTGCTGCTTGATGCCCGTAAAGTGTTGGAACAGCCTTTTGCTTGGGATTCTTTGAAGCGGGCAATTGCCTCAAAGCGTGTAAAAATTGAGGCTCCGTCCGAGGAAACTAGTTTTACGACCATATCTCTTGACCCAGAGCCGATTCCTTTGGATATAAAAGTTGTGCTGACTGGTGATTTTGAAATCTACGAGCTTTTGAGTGAAAGAGATCCTGATTTCCGCGACTTTTTCAAAGTTGAGGCGGATTTTGGTATGATTATGGATAGAAATGCCGAAAACGAGGTGGAATATGCCAAACTTATCGGCTCTCTTTCTAAAAAGAAACAGCTGCGTTCGCTCAATCGTCAAGCTGTGGCGAGAGTTATTGAATATGCTTCACGCTTGGCCGATGACGCAGGCAAATTGACCGCGCATATTTCTTCTATCGGCGATTTGCTGCGCGAGGCAGATTATTGGGCGAGAGTTTCCAACTCCAAGCAAATTGGTAAAAATCATATTGACCAAGCTATAGAGGCGCAGATTTACCGCTCTGACCGCATTAAAAAAGCTATGCTTGAAGAAATTGACAAAGGCACGATTTTAATGGACGTCAAAGGCGAACGCGTTGGACAAATCAATGGCTTGGTGGTTTATGATTTTTCTCGTTACTCGTTCGGCAAACCGGCGCGCATTACCACACAGGTGCGTATCGGTAAAGGCGATTTCATCGATATTGAACGTGAAATTTCTATGAGCGGACCAATCCATACCAAAGGCGTACTGATTTTGAAATCTCTGATAGCCAACCGCTTTGCCAAACATTCTCCGCTTTCTTTGTCAGCATCTATTGTGTTTGAACAGTCATACGGTGGAGTTGACGGCGACAGCGCTTCTTCTACCGAGTATTACTGCTTGCTGTCGGCAATTGCTAACCTGCCGATAAAACAAAATATTGCCGTAACTGGCTCAATCAACCAGTTTGGCGAAATTCAGCCAATCGGCGGCGTAAACGAAAAAATTGAAGGTTTCTTTGATGTTTGCGTTCATAATGGTTTAACTGGCAAGCAAGGCGTTATCATTCCACGTACCAATGTCGACAATTTGATGCTGCGTTCTGATGTAGTGCAGGCTGTGGAAGACGGACGTTTCACTATTTACGCTATTGATACGGTTGACGATGGTATTGAAATCTTGACTGGCGTTAAGGCAGGAAAACCAGATAATAAAGGAAATTATCCAAAAGGATCAGTGAATTATTTGGTGGAAGAGAGCCTTCGTCAATACTACAAAGACTATGCTCACTATGCTAAAGAAACGCATGGTTGTTTATAATTAGACAGTAAAAAAACACCGCTTATAAAATAGGCGGTGTTTTTTTGTAAGGTTAAGCAGAGATTTGGGCTGCTTTTTCAATCAACTCTTTAGCGTTCAGCATATTTTTATACTGAGCCGAGTTTAAAGAAATGTCAATCATTCCGTTGCGACCTACCCGCGTAAACTCATACTTGCTGAGAAATTCCTGCGGAGTAAGAATAAACGGGTCGCCAATCGGACCATAAACAATGGTCTCATTAGAAACCAAAGGCTTGTTGCTAAAAATAAAGCTCGGACCTGTCCATAAAAAGCAAGATAGCACTTCACCTGTGGATTTATTTTTCATGTAATAGACATTATCATGGTTTTTGATAATGTTGCCTGCATACAGCAGATAAGTGTCCCAAAAAACTCTCTCCATAGTATAATAATTTAGGCGTAAATCCCATAATGTTACAGTTGCCGAAGCTGTCACGGGATATACATAATAATTTAAGTGTAGTTTCAGTATACTTATTTTTTGTCAAAAAACAAGGTTATTTGTAAAAACAGGGTAAAAAAACTTGCAAAACATCGAAAGAATGTTAATTATTTATAAAAAATTAAGCAATCATAAGCTTTAATAAACAAAAAAAGAATTTTGTAAAAGGATATGATATGAATAGAATAATGCCCAGCGACGCTTTAGTGCCTATGGTAATAGAACAAACACCAAAAGGCGAGCGCTCGTTTGATATTTTTTCTCGTTTGCTGAAAGAACGAATTATTTTCTTAACCGGCGAAGTTAACGACGAAACTTCAGCTTTGGTTTGCGCTCAGCTCCTGTTTTTGGAAGCCGAAAATCCAAAGAAAGATATTTTCTTATACATTAACTCCCCAGGCGGTGTGGTGACTTCAGGTATGGCAATGTATGACACCATGCAGTATATCTCCTGCGATGTAGCGACAATCTGCATTGGTCAGGCTTGCTCTATGGGCTCTTTCCTGCTCGCTGGTGGTACAAAAGGTAAACGCTATTCTCTGCCAAACTCGCAGATTATGATTCACCAGCCGTCGGGCGGCGCTAAAGGGCAGGCGGCGGATATTGAAATTCAAGCTAAATTGATTTTGGATTTGCGTAAACGTCTGAATGCTATTTATGCTAAAAACACTGGTCAAAAAATCTCGGTTATTGAACGTGCTATGGATAGAGATAATTTTATGACGCCGCAGGAAGCGCTTGATTTTGGTTTGATTGACCACATTATCACTAACCGTGAAGAAGTAAAGTAGGTGGAAAATGAGTGAAAATAACGAAGAAATTTTGCATTGTTCGTTTTGCGGCAAAAGCCAAAAAGAAGTGAAAAAGCTGGTTGCCGGACGCGGTGTTTATATTTGCAACGAGTGCATTGATGTTTGCCATTCCATTATGGAAGAAGATGCCGAGCTGGCGCCGGAAAATAAAACTGCCGCCGCTGATGAACCGCTGATGAGTAGTCTGCCGACTCCGTCAAAAATCAAAGAATTTCTTGATGAATATGTGATTGGTCAGGATTATGCTAAAAAAGTTTTATCCGTTGCCGTGTACAATCACTATAAGCGCTTGAATAATCCTAAAAAAGATGAAGTTGATATTACTAAATCCAATGTGATTTTGATTGGTTCAACCGGTTGCGGAAAAACTTTGCTGGCGCAGACTTTGGCTAAAATTTTGAATGTGCCGTTCGCCATTGCCGACGCCACTACTTTAACTGAAGCCGGATATGTCGGCGAAGATGTGGAAAACATTGTGCTGAAACTGGTGCAAAACGCCAATTACGACATTGAAAAAGCGCAGCGCGGCATCATTTATATTGATGAAATTGATAAAATATCTCGCAAAGGCGACGGACCGTCCATTACGCGTGATGTGTCGGGCGAGGGCGTTCAGCAGGCTTTGCTGAAAATTATCGAAGGTACGGTGGCTAATGTTCCTCCGCAAGGCGGACGTAAACACCCGCAACAGGAATTTTTACATGTAGATACTAAAAACATTTTGTTTATCTGTGGCGGTGCGTTTGCAGGTCTTGAAAAAATTGTGGAAAAACACGGCACAGAGAGTGGAAATTCAATAGGTTTCGGCGCTAAAGTGGAAAAAGATGAAAAGACTGTCGGTCAGATTTTGAAAGACGTGCGTCCAGAAGATTTGATTAAATATGGTCTTATTCCAGAATTTACCGGACGTGTGCCGGTTATCGCCACTTTAGACGATTTGAATGAAGATGCTTTAATCCGTGTTTTGACCGAGCCGAAAAACGCTTTGGTCAGCCAATATGCTTCTTTGTTTGGTATGGACGATGTCAAGCTGACTATCACTACGGAAGCTTTGCGCGCCATTGCTAAAAAAGCGATAGAGCGCAAGACTGGCGCGCGCGGTTTGCGGGCGATTATGGAAGAAATTTTGATGGAATGGATGTATGAACTTCCGGATAAAAAAGACATTACCGAAATCGTGATAGATGAAAAAGTGATTACAGACGGCGAAAAGCCAAAGTTAATTCATCAGTCTGCAGAAAAAAAATCTGCCTAATCAGTCTAAAATAAAAAAACTTCCGATAGAAAGTATCGGAAGTTTTTTTGTTGCTAAGTTAAAGCTTAGAATGCGTAGTTTACCGAAAAAGCAAATACTTTTACCGAGTTTGAATAGTCGGCGGAAACGTGTGAGCCTTCGTTGCCTGTAATAGCCGAGTTCATTCTTGCGCTGTGAGCTTTAATATAGGTGTAACCAGCGTCAAAGCTCAGTCTATCGTTATATTGGTAGCCTAAACCAAACGAATACCAAATACGGTCAGAGTCCGGAATACGCGGCGTGCGGTGGGCATAGCGGACGGCGCTTTGGTCATAAGCCAAGCCTAAACGCAGTTTCCACTGATTATCCAGCATATAGCTTGTGCCGATAGAATAAAAGTTGGTGTCGCGCCAGTTTTCTTTTACCTGAGAAATATAGCCTTGCGGTTTGTTTAAGCTGTCGCCGACAAAAGTCAGGTTTTGGAAAGAACTCCAAAATACACGCTGATATTCTGCCATAACCGCCCATTTCTCGTTAATGTCATGATAAACACCCATTGAAAGCATTGCCGGAGTGGTTAATTTAGCGCTGATTTTTTGGTTCATCAAAGCATCAGCTTGCATGCCTGCCGGAACCCCCATTCCTGTATATTCGCTGCCGCTGGATTTCATTTTGCCTTTTATTTTGTGGTTGATTTTGCTGCGGTAGCCTACGCCGACGCGGGTTGCGTCCGTAAATTCATACATAGCGCCCAATTGGTAGCCCATATCAAAGTCATTGCCGTTTTCGGTAACCAAGCCAGTTCTAGAATTATTGTGGCTACTGGTTAAGTGCGCCCAAACATATTGCATTTGCACGCCAGCGCCCAAAGACAATTTATCGGTTGCTTTATAAGCAAACATAGGAGTAATGGTTCCTGATTTCAAATCAGAGGTAATACCATGGTCGGAACCAACCCAATCTCTGTCATATTTTGTAATCATACCAAACGGAGAGTTAGCGGCAATAGCGGCAAAAGCTTTGTCGTTAAGCTGATAAGAAACAATGCCGTTTGGTGCAACAGCTGCGTGCACGACGTTTTCAACGTCAGCTCCGCGAGTGCCGTTTTCACTCATAACATTTTTAGCTGTGGCGCGCGGTGCGATATAGGTTGCGCCCAAGTTTACCTGCAAGCCTTTTTGGCGGGTTAAACCGGCGGCGTTGTAATATGCGTATGAACCATTTTCTGCACCGGCAGTTGCGCCGGCATAAGCGTTACCTTGAGCGGCAGCTGACTGTTCTCTTAAATGGAAACCGGCGGCCATAGCGCTGGTAGAGAGCAGAAGGGTGCTCAAGGCGGTTAATGTAAGAACCTTTTTCATTTTAAACCTTTTTATTATTAAAACATGGTAACCCAAACAAGTTTGCGTTACGTAGGGCGCACGATACAGCAATATATCAATTTTGGCAAGTTTTTGGCGCAAAACTGTGAATAAAATCTAAAAAATATAGTAAAAACAATATGTTATAAATGGAAAAATGCCTGTTGATGACTTGCCTGTTTTCTCTTTACAAATGGTTAATAATATTATATGGATAGGATAATATTTAACAACAGAAAGGTTGGACTTGTGAAAGAGTTTGTCAGATTTTGCCTGCGAACGGTTTTGCGTTTGATGAAAGCAAAATGTATTTTTGAATTTGATGTGAACAACTTGCCTAAAAAAGGCGTTTATGTGGTTAACCATGTTTCTTATTTAGACCCGATTTTGCTGTTTGCATTTCTCCCTGGTAATCCAGTTTTTGCCTTAAATGGTCATTTGTACCGCCGTCATTGGATTAGTTTTTTGATGGGGCGTGCCGATGTCATAAAGTTTAATCCGATTGAACCTTCAGACATTAAAAAGCTGATTGCCAAAGTGGACGAGGGACGTTTGGTGGTGATTTTCGCCGAAGGACGCATTACTGAAAACGGCGGCTTAATGAAAATTTATGAAGCTCCGGGGTTGGTTGCCGATAAATCTAAATCTCCGATTATTCCGGTTTGGATAGATGGTCCGCAATACGGCTATTTTTCTAAGACTAAAGGCAAATTGCCGCACCGTCCGCTGCCAAAAATGCGTATCTATGTTGGCAAACCTCGCAGCTTTAAGCTGAAAGATGAGTTGCGCCGTCAGCGCGACCACATCAGCAATGAAGTATATATGATTTTGCGCGAGATGTGCTTTGATATTAACTATGACAAAAATATTTCATTGTTTGCCCAGCTGATGAAAACCGCTAAAGTTTATTCCCGCACCGGATTCTTTTCAAAGCGTCCGCGTATTATCGAGGATATCAACCGCAAGCAAAAATCTTATAAAGATATTATTGTTGCGTCTTTTGCTTTGGGGCGCAGCTTTAAAAAGTTTACAAAAGTTGATGAAAATGTCGGCATTCTGCTGCCGAACGCTATTGCTACGGTTTGCACGTTTTTTGGACTTTCCGCCTACAACCGTACTCCGGTGATGATTAACTTTTCCGTCGGCTCAAAAAATATGATTTCCATGTGCAAAACCGCACTGGTTAAAACCGTTTTGACTTCCCGTTCTTTTATTATTAAAGCCAAAATGGAAAACGTGGTGGAAGATATGAAAAGCGCCGGCTGCAATATTGTTTATTTGGAAGATATTGCTAAAAAAATGTCGCTGTGGACTAAAATCGGCGCTTATATCAGCTATAAAATTAAGCATGTTCCGCATAAAACCGGCGGCGACAAAAAGGCGGTTATTCTGTTTACTTCCGGTTCGGAAGGCGCTCCGAAAGGCGTGGTTTTGAGTCATGCTAACATTATTGCCAATATCAAGCAGATGACGGCGATTCAAACCATTAACTTTAAAGATTTGCTGTTTAACGCCTTGCCGATGTTCCATAGCTTTGGCTTGACTGTGGGCACTCTGTTCCCGTTGTTTGAAGGCTCTAAGCTGTTCTTGTATCCGTCTCCGTTGCACTATCGTGTGGTTGCTGAGTTGGTTTATGAGCTGGGCGCTACTTTGATGCTAGGTACAGATACATTTCTGCGCGGTTATGCAAAAATTGCCCACCCGTACGATTTCCACAATATCCGTCTGATGTATTCCGGCGGCGAGGCGGCTAAGTCCGATACCCGCAGTATGTGGATGGAGCATTCCGGTGTGCGCATGATGGAAGCTTACGGCGCAACCGAATGTTCTCCGGTTATGACTGCCAATAACGGAATTTTCAATAAATTCGGCTCTATTGGTAAAATTATGCCTGGGATGCAGTTTAAGATTCTGCCAGTTGATGGTATTGCCAACGGCGGCGAGCTGTGCGTGAAAGGTCCAAATGTTATGCAGGGCTACTATATGCCGTCTAACCCAGGTGTTTTGGTTCCGCCTGAAGATGGCTGGTATCACACCGGCGATGTGGTGGAAATGGACGAAATCGGTTTCTTTACCATTAAAGATCGTATCAAGCGTTTTGCGAAAATCGGCGGCGAAATGGTATCTTTGAACGCCGTGCAAGATATGGTTATGGACGCCACCAAGGATATGGGACCGGAATACAGCTATGGCGTGGTTTCAATTCCGCATGAAAGCAAAGGCGAACAGATTGTTTTGGTAACCAATAATGAAAAAGTTACCTCGGCAATGCTGCATGAATATGTAAAAAACAACGGTATGTCAGAGCTTTATTTGCCGCGTGTGATTTTGTATCACGAAAAACTGCCTGTATTTGCTACTGGCAAGGCGGATAATGTAACGCTGAAAAAAGAAGTTATGGCAGAGCTCTGTCCGGTGGAAAACGCCGCCTAAAATAATGTGCAGCAACGGCTTTTTGTGATTGCGATTTTGCAAAAAGCCATTATGCTGTAAAAAGTTTAATTTTTTTGTAAGGATAAAATAATGGTTGGAATAAATAAAGTCATTTTGGTTGGCAATTTGGGTGCAGATCCGGTGGTTAATAATACTCAGTCCGGCACAAAAGTTGTTAATTTGAATGTGGCGACAACAGACAGCTGGAAAGATCGCAATACTGGCGAGCGTAAGGATAGAACAGAATGGCATCGCGTGGTGATTTTTAATTCCCAGCTGGCAGATACCGCTGAAAGATATTTGCGCAAAGGTTCTAAGGTATATTTGGAAGGTCAGCTGCAGACTCGTAAATGGACTGATAACAACGGTGTTGACCGCTATACCACTGAAGTTGTGCTGCAGAATTTCAACAGTGTTTTGGTTATGCTCGATTCTAAAAACAGCGGCGGCGACGGCGTTCCTGCCGGCGGCAATGATGTTTTCTCGGCTGCTCCGTCTGCTGGAGGCACATCTTCGGGGTGGGATAACAGTGCTGCTTCTACTCCGTCAGATTTGGACGATGATATTCCGTTTTAATGAGGGGATTTTTCCCAAGAGGCTTCGGATTTTATCGTCCGGAGTTTCTTTGTTTTAAATAGTGCGAGGTAAAAGTATGAAAGTTTTGGTTGGTTTAAGCGGCGGTGTAGATTCTTCGGTTACGGCTTGTTTGCTCAAACAACAAGGGTATGAAGTGATTGGTGCCACCATGTCGATTTGGGATAAAAACACACATTTCAGCGGTGATGCCCATGCCGATTCTTGCTTTTCTCCGCACGAAGAACAAGACATAGAGGCAGCGCGCGCTTTGTGCCAAAAAATCGGAATTCCGTATTATGTTTTAGATTGTTCCGCCCGCTATAAACAAATGGTGCTGGAAAATTTCAAGCATGAATATAAGGCTGGACGCACGCCGAACCCGTGTGTAATGTGCAACTCCTACATCAAATTTAACGCTTTGCCGGAAGAAGCGGCGGCGCAGGGGATAGAGTTTGACAAGTTTGCGACTGGACACTATGCACAGGTTTGCTTTGATGAAAACCGCAATCGCTATGTGATTAAGCGTGGCTTGGATCATACCAAAGACCAGTCGTATTTTTTATATCGCCTGAACCAAGAGCAGCTCTCAAAAGTTTTAATGCCGCTGGGCGGACTGACTAAGAAACGGGTGCGCGAGTTGGCTCGTGAGTTTGGCTTAGATGTCTCTGATAAGCCGGATAGTCAGGATTTTTATACTGGCGATATCAACGACATTTTGCAAAATGAACCGCAAGTCGGCAACTTTGTAACCCGTGACGGACGAGTTTTAGGACAGCACCAAGGAATTTGGCACTATACGGTCGGTCAGCGCCGCGGTATGGGCATAGCTGCCGAACGTCCGCTTTATGTGCTTGGTTTTAATAAAGATAAAAATGAAGTTATCGTTGGTTTTGAAGAAGAATGCGAACGCTCCGGCTTGATTGCTTCGGATTTATGTGGAGAAGTGGTTAATTTGTCTGCGCCTTTGGAATGTGAAGCCAAAATCCGCTCATCGCAACAGCCGACGCCGGTTAAAGTAACGCCGCTGCCGGACGGAAAAATTGAGGTTCGTTTTTACTCCAAACAAAAAGCCATTGCCCCAGGGCAGTCGGTTGTCTTTTATCACAAAAACAGCGATACCGATGAAGTTCTACTTGGCGGCGGCATAATTGATTCCAATATGTAAAACATGGAGCAACAAAAAACCTCATCGAAAGATGAGGTTTTTTAGTTGTTATTATTTTGCTGGAAGAGTGTTTACAAAGTCCATAGCGTTTTTCATACACACATCATGGTTATGATGCTGATGTTCGCCCCAGCGTCCCACGCCGTATAAATGGAGCGGCTTAAAGTGCTCTAAAATTTCCGTAATGGCTTTAGTTTTGCCAATCAGCGGCAACGGATATGCGGCAGGAGTTTTGTAGTTGAACAAATTTCTGCCTTTAAATGTCAGATGGTCGGCGTCAAATCTATCCGCATTAGTTTCGGTAAAAGTGCCGTAATTTTTGCTGTCTTTAGCAAAGTTAGAAATAAAGAACTCACGATGGTGCTGTTCTTTCAAATCCGGAACATAGCGCCAATGATACGGTGTTGGGTTCTCGTCGGTTTCAAACAAAGAAATCACTAGTTTATTATATTTAATTTTTTTGATTTGTTCTTTAATTTCTGCCGGACGTCCCATTGCCTCAAACAAATCAGACCAAGGCGTAGTGTTTATCACATTTTTAGCCTTAAATTCTTCATTAACCAGCCAAACTTGTTCGTTGGCAATATAGCGCAGTTTAGAAACAGATGTATTGAATTTGATGAATTTATTGATATCGCGGGCAATAGCCTCTATAACCCGACCATAACCGCCGGACAGTGGATAATATGGGCGGATATGCGCCGGATATTTTTCCACATCTTGAGTTTTTTCCAATGAATCGCGTAAAATTTCTTCAACTTCAATTCTCGGAATTTTGTGCAGCCAGTCCACATCCATTTCATTAGAAGGCACACCCCATAGTTTGGTGTTATATGGAATAAGATAGTTGTCGCAGATTTTATCGCCGAGTTTCCAGCGTATCCATTCTTCATAGTTATGCGGTTCAGGTTTACCCAAAGCCTCGCCATTACGAATAACAGAAATCAAATATTCCACCTGCTTATCTAAAGGCAGCTGCCACAAGTTTGCCTCTAACGGATAGTCAATATCTTTGCCGTGAATATGAATTTTAGAAATGCGCGGATTGATTTGATACATTTTTTCTTTTGGAAAATTAGAAAAAACAAAATCTTCCACTTCTTTATATTTTGTTTGAAAGAAGTGTCCGCCAATATCGCAAGCGTGTCCGTCCACATAAAAAGTACGGCACAAACCGCCGGCTTCATTTTCCGCCTCCAAGCCTAAAATATTATTATAGCCTTTTTCCCGCAGTTTTTTCAGCAAAGTCAAACCAGTGATACCTGCACCCAAAACAATATAATCATAAATCATTTTTATTTTTCCTTAATTTTCAGTAATGGAATAAAGCCGAAGAGATTGTATCTGGTTGTATTATATTTTTGGTAAATAGATAAAAATGGAATTACTCCAAAAAGTTTTATTGCCTTTTTATGCTTAAATACAGATGGTTGTGTACTTTTTATAATTGCAAGAGAATTTACATAATCAATAAAATCATTATAGTTAAAGTATTTCAGATTTTTATCTAACATAAAATGAATAAGTTTTAATAAAAAATCTTTTGGAAATACATTTGGATTATTTTTAGCAAAAAGATAAATGTTAAAACAATCTTCCAAAGTCATACTTGGATAAAATTGTTTTACAATATAATGAATTCTTTTCGCTAGAATAAAAAACGTTCTATATTGTTTAGCTCTATCATCTTGCTGTGATGATATACCGCCTAATATATAGCGAGATATTACAGTAGGAACTTCTACACCATTGTAACCATTTAATATCAGTCTAATCATTAAATCATAATCGCCACCATATCCACAATCTGTATTGTAACAACCAAGCTTTTTCAATACATCAAGGCGAATTCCAAATGTGGCATGAGCATAAGGAACATTGTGCCAAAACGTTGCTAAATTTGGTCTCCATTCAAACATAAATTTACCATCACGCGAGAATTGGTGTTCTGTACCATAGCAATAATCTGCCGACTTTTCTTCCATTATCTCAATACATTTTTCTATTACATCATCAGCATAATATTGATCATCAGAATTCATAAAAAATACATATTTACCTGTTGCATGAGATATGGCTTTGTTATATCCATCATCAATACCTGCATCTGGTTCAGAAAAACATTTCAACCACCCCTTGTTCTCATATTTTTTTATTAACTCTAAAGAACCATCTGTAGAGGCTCCATCTTCAACAATATGTTCAATATTGGAGTATGTCTGATTATGTATACTTTCGCAACACTTCTCAAAAAAAGCTTCACGGTTGTCAGAGGAAAGATTAAAAGTTGTTGTAATTATTGTAACTTTAGGTAGTTGTTTTTTTGTCATACTACTTTTCCTTTATTGTTAACAATGGGATTAAATTAAATAATTTGTATTTTTTCTTATTTCCTTTACAATGAACTGACATCACAGGAATGAAACCGAATAATTTAACAATATTTTGAGACTTATATCGGACAGTATTCATTCTGTTATATACGATATTTTCTGTCATGAACCATAAGTATCTATTTTGCATTCCTTCATAAAAAGGTGTCATTTTTGCAAAATGCCAAAACGCCCAAATGTTTCTCAAAGGTCTTCTGTTTTCTGAATATAAAAACTTCCAAGGCTTGGTTGGTGTCAGATGTTGTAAAACAATATGTTTAAATTCATTTTCTACATATTCATCTGTAATCTCAGGCGCATTAACGTTTTTAATATTGTTGATTCTATCCGCCATATTAAATCGCAAATCCAATTTTTTATAATTATTGCAACCAAAAGCGATGCTAAATATTTCTTCGTTAAAAACAATCAATTTGTCATTATATTCACGACATATTTTAATCAATTTTTCACTTGATTTAATCTTCTTTAAATTAAGAACCAGCATACCAGCACTTGGATAGATATGTTTTTTATCAATTCCTAGATTATTTATGCAATTATTGAATATATAATCGTTACATCCTAATTCAGGGGTAGCGGCATAAGGATAGTCCTCTAATTCAATGTCATATAACTTTTTTATATCATCTAATGCTATCATATCTGTGTCAAGATATATAACTTTATCATAATTTAATTTTAAGTCAGGAATCAACAGACGGGAATAGCAATCAACAAAGTTTCCGGCTCCCCAGCCTCTTAATCCAGCAAACTGTGTTAAATCGATAGGAATAAA
>CAVIDY010000012.1:0-51219 GCA_963641885.1 Bacteroidaceae bacterium | reverse complement strand
TATTATGCGGACGCCAGCTGTCAACTTTGTTTATAGTCCGTCCTACGGCATTGTCGTTTAGAACTTTTCCGGCTTTTTCAAAAGCATTGTCTATGCCGTTGCTGACGGCGGAAACTTTGCTGCCCAAGCCGCTGCTTTCTTTTTGAGCTTTCAGAGTATTGTGCAAATCACCATTAGCTGCCGGAGTTTGCGCCGGAATATTTTTTACCTGATGCGCAGTTTCCATCTGTTCTTTCAGCGTTTCTTTCAGCTCCGGCATATTTTCATTTACGGCAGCCGGAGCAGGCTGTTGATTTTTTCCGGTAAGCTTATTGTATACGTCTTTAAACGGTTTTAGCATCCGCTCTTTTCGCAGCTCAGCAATTTGCTCTTTAGATACTCCGGCTCTGGATAAGCGGTCTAAAGAAACTCTTTTGCCGTTATTCATCGGCGCATCTATAATTTTAACACCATCCGGAACAGAAAAATTATGGTTGCTGATATATTCCGCAGTAACTTCTTTAACATTTTTATGAAGTGTGCCTGTATATTCATAATTCAGCGTTCCTTTTGCCGGTAATTTAATCTCAGAGCATTCAGCACTCGGATGAACTATAGCATCTTGACATTTAGACAGATCAAGCTTGTAGTCAGGAGAAAATTTAACATTTTCATTGATATAAACTTTTCCTTGCTCCGGCAATTTTATATTTACTTTACTTAAATCTACATTGCTTAAAATTACTTGCTTGCAATTTGACAAGTCAACTGTGCTGCCCTCTGGAAATTTGCAGCTGCTTAAATTTAAGGATTCACAGTTGGAAATCGCTAAGGTGCAGCCTTTGCCGAAATCAGCGTTTGACAATTCTATGTGATTAACTTGCGTCGGTAATTTTACGGCTTCATTTAACTCTGTATTTGTTATGTTCAGCCTATCGCATTTATCCGGAAACTGAACCGAGGCAAGTTTGCTGTCAGATATATAAATATCAGATAAATCATAATTAAGTTTTTTATTGTTATTTACAGAAATTTGTTCATCATTTTTCTGAGACTGAAGAGTTAAGTAGTTATTAAGGCTTTGTCTTAATTCAAAAGGCTCTATTTTTCCTTTAAATTCTACTTTATCAATATCTTTAGGAAAAGATGAAATATCTAAATTAGATTTACTATAAGAAGAATAATCTTTTGTATTAAAATCCAGCTCTCCGTTAACAATTAAATGTCCGTCATCAGCCTTAGTTAAATTATTGGCACACCAGTCCATGCCTTTGGTTTTTAATAAGAAAGATTCCATGGTTTCTTTAGATAAATCGCCGCTGTATTTTAAACCATAGCATCCTTCTTTAGTTATAGGTATATTGTCTAAAGATTTCACAACGGCATTTTCCGGAAAAATAATGCGTTTAATAGGATAGTTGTTAAGACCTCTAGGCAGTTCAACAATATTAGTATGGTTTAAATTCAAATCTAATTTATAGGCCGGATTAAATGTTTTGCCGTCAGGAAATTTGTCGTAATTGTCGCCGGCTATTTTTCTCAAAAATAAATCCGGAGACATGTCTTTTATAGATTCTTGATTAGTTATTTTGATGCAGTTAGCGCCGTTTTTGGTTACAGGAATTTCGTTTAAATCATTGACAGTCAAATCTAAAAAATTTAAATTTTTTATCGGAGTGTTGGCAAAATTTTGCGGAGATCCTACAAATTTTCCGCTTATATGTATATTTGATATGTCCCAAGCTCCGTCTTTATATTCCATTCCCAGCTTACGGCAAAATGTTTCGGCATCAACTTTATCGCAATTTTCAATCGTGGCCTTGACCATAAAGTAACCTTCAGAAGTAAAAGGCAAGTCATTCATATTTACATGCTGTACCTGATTGGCATTAAATCCGCCGTTGATGGTAACGTTGGATAAATTCGGGATTTTTTCAACGCCTAAAAAGTCAAGATTCAAGCTTTCCTTACAAGTGATTTGATTTCCGTCTGTCGTTAAAGCGTCACGATGAACAAAGGCTTTCAAAAATTCATCTGTAGGTACAGCCGATAAATCGGTATAATTTTTAGGCGGCAGCTTTTCTCCAGTTTTAAATTCATAAGCAACATCCGGCGAGCTTTTTATTTTGTCTTGTCTGTCTGCCACATAGCCGACAACTTTGTCGTCCGACGGTTCGTGCAGAGCAAAAAAATCGCGCCATTTTTCATCGGCAATATTGCCGTTTTCATCTAACGGAATAGAATACAGTTTATTTTCGCCTTGCTTGCCGACATGCAGATAAATTGCATGAACTTTATTATGATGCGGAAGCACCGGCGTTTCATATATTTCTCCGTCCCAACCGTTCCAATCCTTGTTTGTGTCAGATAAAATTCGTGGTTTATCTCCCGCTTCCAGCCCGACATTGTGATAATAAATCTGCTCATCGCCCATGCTTTCAAATTCATAAATAAAACCGTATTGAATATGATCAGAGGTCTGCGGATAAAATGCACCGCCCTTGGTTGAGCTGGTTCCGCCTTTGCCGGAAAATGAGCCGCTTATTTCTATGGCCGGAGATGAGTGGGCAACTTTTCTTGAATTATACTCAGAGATGGTTGCATATGGGTTATTGCCTAAACTGCCGCCTCGGTATAAATATTTTCCTCCGTCTTCATAGACGTTTTTCTCCGACATTTTCTTAAAATCTATGGTTTCAGACTTAGCATACGCATCAGCAACCATTTCATCAATAAATGATTTGTAGTTTCCGCCGTGTTTAGCTTCTATTTTATTAAATTCTTCTACATTCGGATGCGCATCTTTAATGTCTATAGCTTTGCTGTTGGATGTATTGGCGCTCAGAGTGTCATCAGCATCTACGCCTATAGCGCGGAATGATGTATAAATCAAAGATTTTGCAGTCTGCGGATTGGCATGTCCTAATATTTTGTAATCATTTTTTAAGAGTAAATCTTCAAGATAAACAGTTGCTTTCAAAGCATCTTCAGGCTTCATGTTAGGACATAAAACACCGGTTTCCGTTATTACATATTTGTCAGGAGAAGCTGCTTCCTTATCCATAAAAGAAACGGCGTCAATGCCTTGTTCACGCAGCAAAGAAACAACGGCTTGAACATTTTCAGGGCGCATTCTTCGGTCTGCCTTTCTAAAATCTATGGCTACAGCTACATTTTCATTTAATCCGTCGTAGTAATTGGATAGTGATTTACGGATTTGTTCGCTGTATTCAGATTTTGCAAGTTCTTGTTCAATATCGTCTTTCGTAAGCATGCTTTTAGTCCTTATTGCAAAATAATTAGCGTTCTATAGATTTTTTTTGCAGAATATTTGTGTTTATCTGCATTTTATTTTTATAAATTTCAACAAATTGCTTAGATAGCGCTTCTCTCATCTCATCTATTTTTTTTGTATCATGAGTAACGCTGTAGGCCAGTTTCAGCCATTTCATCATTCCTGTATAAGCTAAGCGCAAAGAACCGTCTTCATTTTTTGCTTCATAGGCGATAGTCAGTCCGCTTTTGTGAGTGGCGGATTTGTTTTTGATATCTATTTTCCAATCATCTATAAAATCTTTTAACTCAGCCATTTTTTGTTCTCCTAAACAGTAAAATACTGCTTTTATTTTATCAGATAGCTAGGCGCTTTGCAAGCGTTTTCGGAAATGGCGACGGGATTTGTCATATTTTTGCAATAAAAATAAGTTATATGAGAAATCTGTTTAGATGTTAATGAATAACCGCCGACTTTGCCGGCGGCTATTTTTTGCTAAAATTTTTGTTTTATGCCGCTGTAAATCATGCAGCCCAGCCCAAAGACCAGCACCAATGCCAGCACAATCAGCAAAAAGTAAACTGAAAGATATAAAATTCCCGCCGCCAGCAAAATTGAAAATGCAAATAAACCTGCTTCCTGCAGCAATTTCAGCCACGATTTATTTTCCGGCAGCATAATAAATTGCTCATTATCGGAATGCCCGTTAACGCCGTGCCCGCATTTTAGGCAATATTCCGCATCAACTGGTATATTGGCGCCACAACGGTCGCACACCAAATACAAACCATCGCCGCTATCGGTAGTTTTATGCCAGCAATGCGGACAAAAACTCCATTTCCAAAATTTTAAAGGGGACACGTCTTTTTGACAATAGAAACAAAAAACTTTTTTCATTTAATTTCCTTAAACATCGTTCATTATATTAACTTATTTAGTTTTTTATCCACTAAAAGGCAAGAGATTTTGCAATCATTTTCAATTTTTAACGAATAAGTAAAATATGGCAGACTAATATAGCCTAAAATATTATGATGAAAGGAGCTTCCATGAAAAAAGTTGTTATTATCGGAGCTGGTCCGGCTGGTCTGACCGCTGGTTTTGAACTTTTGAAAAAGTCTAAAGATTTTCAAGTTACCATTTTAGAAGAAAGCAATGCAATCGGCGGAATATCGCGCACCGTACGCTATAACGGCAACCGTATGGACATCGGCGGACACCGTTTTTTTTCTAAAGACAGCGAGGTAACAGAATGGTGGAACAATCTTATGCCGCTGCAGGGAGCTCTATCTTTTGACGACTTAAAAACCGGACGCACTTTTGAGCTGAACCCTCATGGTCCCAATCCCGAAAAAGAAGACAAGGTTATGCTGAAACGCCGGAGAATTTCCCGCATATATTACAAACGCAAGTTTTTTGATTATCCGGTGAAAATGAATTTGAACACTATTTTAAACATGGGATTTTTCACCACCGCCAAAGCCGGATTCAGCTATATTTTTGCCATTATGCGCAAACTGCCGGAAACTTCGCTGGAAAACTTTTATATCAACCGTTTTGGACGCAAGCTCTATTCAATGTTTTTTGAAGGCTACACCGAAAAGCTGTGGGGCAGACACCCGCGTGACATTTCCGCCGACTGGGGCGCTCAGCGTGTAAAAGGACTTTCCATTGTCGCTATTTTGAAAGACATTTTTGGCAAGCTCTTGTTTTTAAAGCCCAAACAAGTGGAAACTTCTCTGATAGAAGAATTCAGCTACCCTAAATTCGGTCCAGGGCAGCTTTGGGAAACCGCCGCCGAACAATTTGAGAATATGGACGGAAAAATCATAAAAAACGCTAAAGCGTCTAAATTTAAAACCAAGAAAAACAAATTTGAAGAAGTGGTATATATTAAAGACAGCAAAGAATATTCACTGCCCGCCGACATAATCATTTCTTCTATGCCGCTGAAAGATTTGGCTGCCGGTATTGACAGCATTCCAAGCAAAATTGAGCGCATTGCCAAAGGACTGCCGTACCGCGATTTTGTCACCGTCGGACTTTTACTGAAAAAGCTGAACTTAAAAAATAAAACAAAAATCAAGACACTTAACAATATCGTGCCGGATTGCTGGATTTATGTGCAGGATACGGGCGTAAAACTGGGACGCATTCAAATATTCAATAACTGGTCGCCGTATTTAGTGGCAAAACCAGAGGAAACTGTTTGGATTGGGCTGGAATATTTTTGCAGCGAAAACGACAAATATTGGAATATGAGTCCGGCGGAATGGCGTGCGTTGGGCGTGGAAGAATTGCTGAAAATGGGCGTTATTTCCAATGCCAAAGATGTTTTAGATTCGCATTTGGAGCGGGTAAAAAAAGCCTACCCTGCCTATTTTGACACATATAAAGACATTGACAAGCTGACAGAATACCTGAATTCGTTTGAGAATCTTTACTGCGTTGGGCGCAACGGACAGCACCGCTATAACAATATGGACCACTCAATGGCAACCTCATTTGCGGCGGTTCGACATATTTTAGGTGAATTGCCGGATAAAAAAGCCATTTGGCAGGTTAATACCGAAAAAAGTTATCACGAGAGCAAAAACAGCTAACCGAATTATCATCTTTGATTTGGCAAAATCAGTTTTATCTCTTTTGGCGTAACAGCAAAATGTTATGTTTTTATAAACAAATTCAAAGGAGATTAAAATGAAAAAAGAATCTAAATCTTATGATAACAAAAAATCATCTCAAAAAGCACAGCCTACTGTTTCTAAAGGCGGATGCGGTTGCGGCTGCAGTGGTTCTTCTGCCGATATGGAAGAAATTGAAGAAATTTCCATCAGCAAATAAGGAGCAATAATGAAAAATATGACGGCAAGCGGCGCAACCAACCGCAACCGCCATTCAGAAGTTGCAGCAAGCAATCGTACTAACAACGATTTTAACAACCTTATGAATTATTTTTGGAATTATACCGATATGCCGGAAAGTTTCAGCGAAAACTTGGAACCGCATATACAAGTTGCCGAAAATGACGACTCAGTATCTGTTGCCGCCGAACTTCCTGGCATTGATGAACAAGACTTAGATTTGCAAATTTCCGCCGACGGCTACCTTTCAATCAGCGGCGAAAAGAAAAATTCAAATTCTTCTTCATCTAAAGACGCATATTTTTCTGAAATTTCATATGGTATGTTTAAAAGAACAATCCCGCTTCCATGGGATTTAGCCTATGACAAAGCTGCCGCAACTTATAAAAATGGCGTGCTGAATGTTTTGATACCTAAAACACCGGTAGAAAAACAAAAATTCAAAAAAATTGCAATAAACAAAACTAATACAAACTAAAAAAGTTAAGCTCTGTTTCTGTGGAAACAGAGTTTTTCTTGCTTTCTGATTTCAGCCCTTTAATCAAAATTTAAATTCTTTGACTTAAAATAAAGCCAAATTTCTATCTTTGACGAGGGTTAGTATGTTTAAAAATAAAACTTTGTTCAAAACAACAGGCTTGGTTTCTTTGGTTGCTTTAGGCTTTGCCGCAATGCCGTCTGCCGTGCAGGCTTATAACTTGGCTCCGCTGTCTTTTAACCGAATGTATAATTTGGCGCAAAACGGCGAAGTTGAGGCTTTGCGTGCTTCCGTACGCCGCGGTATGAACATAGACAGCGTTAACCAAAACGGCGATACCGGTTTATGTGTAGCTGCTCAGCACCGTGACGCCTACACCTATAACGCATTCCGTGCTGCCGGCGCTAATCCTCGTCATCCTTGTGTGCAGAGAATCCCATATTATGAAGATTTTGTAAACTCGTCAAAAGCAGTCTCCGTAACCGCAACACCGCGTGAAGCCTATGGTCAAATGGGCAAGGAAAGTTATAAAATTTCTTCAACAACATGGTGGATTTTAGGCGGTTTAGCCGTAGGCGGCGGTATTGCAGCGCTGGCTATGGGTGGTGGCGGTGGCGGCGGAAGCAGCAGCGGCAACAGCGACAGCTCTGAATCTAACAGCTATATCGGCGATGGTTTGGGCTCTTTGGGTTCAATTTATAACAGCACCAGCGGCAAATCAGCAAACAACAACCTTTTGGAAGTAAATAATCCTGACATAAAAAAGATAGCTCAAATTAACTTTAACGAAAATTCTGTAGAAGCTGGAAAATATATGCATGTCGGTTTAGAAGCCGTCAACGGCGGCTCTTATACCAATAATGAAAACACTAAAATTTCTATCAATGAGGGTTCGTCGGCGATGGCGGCGGTTAATAACAGCCAAGTTATTAACAACGGCTATATAAACGCCGATGCGTTCAACGGCTCTGTCGCCATGATTGCCAGCAACAACTCTGTTGCCTATAACAACGGCAAAGGCGTTATTCAGGATCCTGATTCTAACGGCATTAACCTTAACTTTTCAGGCTATACCGAAAATAATACCATAATCGGAATGTATGCCGACGGTAACTCTCAAATTATCAATACCGGAGAAATCAATGGTTCGGCGACAAAAGCCATTTCCGACCCGACAAATAGCAACTCAAGCTCCGACGCTTCTTCATCTGACACCAAGACAACAGCCGTATCAGGAACCATTATCGGTATGGAAACCATGATTATAAACTCCGGCAGTCAGGCGCTGAACAACACAAACACCGCCATCAACAGCGGAACAATCAAACTGAGCGCTGGTGACGCAGGCGCTGCCGCTTCAGAAGTTAAAGTAAACATTATCGGTATGGGCAGCTATTTGGACGACGGCTTTTTAAACGGCTCTAAAAATATTCAGCGTGCCGAAAAATCTGTATTAACCAATAACGGAACTATAGATTTGGGATATACCGGTCAATACACCTTTGATTCAACCCAAACATTGCGTAAAGGTTTGGGCGGAATTGTCGGCATGCGCGCTGAAACTAATACCACCGCAACAAACAACGGCAATATAAAAATTACCTTGGACGATAAATCTTCCAGTTCCGGCGACAGCGTTGCTGTTGCTGCCGGTATGCAGTCTGTTCACAGCGGCACCATCACCAACAATCAAAACGGCACCATCACCATTCAGACAAACGGCGACAACCAGCGCATTACTTATGGTATGTTGGCGGTTGAAGGCACCGGTTCTGTCTCCGGACTTTATACCACAACCAAACCGACCGTTACCAACAACGGCACCATTCAGCTTAATGCAAGCAATGGCTACGGCATGGCTTCATATAACGGCGGCACGCTGATAAACAGTGCCGGTGGCGTTATTAACTTGGGCGATAACACCAACGCCACTCTATACACCAATAATATCGGCATGTACGGATCGGGCGACAGCACCTTAACCTCGCTCGTCAATAACGGGCAGATAAACGTATATTCCAGCAATTCTACCGCCATGAAAAATGATTACAGCGGCAGCACAACCATAGCCAACAATGGTACTATCCATATTTATAACAATGCCGTCGGTTCCAACGTATTCGGAGGCAATTACAGCAACGCCGTTAATAACGGAATCATAATTTATGAAGCCACCGACAGCAACAGCAGTTCTTCCAGCGGTTCAGACGCCACAAATCTGCTTAATATTAAGCAGAATGTTATGAATACCCAATCACCGAGCCGAACTTCATCGGTAACTTCTTCCGAAACCGAAACCATAACAAACTCCGGCACCATAACCATTACTTCTGCCGATACCTCCGCTATGACCGTGGCATCAAAACAAGGCACTGCCACCAATACCGGAACCATAAACCTAAACTCTAACGGCACAAACTATAGCAACACGGGTATGCACTTAACCAGCGATGCTATTTCTGTGGCAAAAATCGTTAATCAGGGAACTATCAACGTAAACACTGGTTACTCTGCTGGTATGAGTAGCGCAGCCTCCAGCATTGCCAATATGATAAACGATTCAACCGGTGTTATCAATGTAAAAGGGACTAACTCTTATGGTATGTATGCCACTGGCAACAGCCATATCACCAACAATGGTATTATCAATGTTTACGGCGACGGCAACACAGCTATATATTCTGCCGGTACTGGCGAAGGCAAAGAAGCAGCTGTTATAAGAAATAACATCATTAAAATTTTCGGCAAAAACGCCACTGTCTTTCATATAAACGGCAAAGCCGAAATTGAAGAAGTCGGCAGCATAAGAATTTGCGACCCAAGCGTTGACGGCTCAGACTGCAGCAAAGAAGCCGCCGAAACCCTAACCTATTACCTTGTAAACGGTGATTTAACCATTAAAAAGAAGCTAAGCATTGAGCAAGGAAATTTAATCAAATTAACTGATAGCTCAAACGTCACCGTTAACGATGGTGTCCAATTATCAATTACTAAACAAGGCACTATCATAGATGCTACCAATGGCTCTGGAACAATAACCAACAACGGCACTCTGCGTTTGACAAACACCAGCAACAGCACAGCAGTAAAAGTCGGAAAAGCCACTTTTGATAATAAAGGCATCATAGAAATTGCCTCGGTTTCCGGTTTCAGCACCGGAAGTTCCAACACCGCGGTTGATGTGGCTGAAGGCGGTACATTTAACAATAGCAACCAAATCAATGTTAACACAGATAGCAGCACTGGTATAATTTCTTCAGGGACTACGACTAACAGCGGTAACATTGCTATAAATAGCAACAATAGTACCGGCGTTATCGTTTCCGGCGGTGATTTCACCAATTCAGGCAGCATAACTGTAAATGGCAGCAACGGTGCAGGTATTGTGGTAAACGGCGGCTCGGCTAAAAATGAAGGCGGAAATATTACCATTTATGGCTCAAATTCTTATGGTGTAAGTGTACGCAGCGGTGAATTTAGCAATGATGGAAATATCAACATAACCCAGTCCGGCGATGGCACTTCCTACGGTATCTATCTGACAGGTGGCACCGCAACCAATAACGGCACTATTACTGTAAGCGGCGGCGCAATAAAATGCAGCGGTATAGAATGTGAAGATAAAGACACCACCACTCAATCTTCTTTCATAATGGTAAAAAATGATGCCTCATTTATCAATAACGGCACCATCAAATATAATTCTGATATAGATTTTGACGCCGCAACTGAGGACAGCGGCTCTATATCAGTCGGCAAAAACGGAACTTATGAAGCTTCCGCGCTCAAAGGTACTGTTACTGCTGATGCAAACATTACCCAAAGCGGATTTGACACCACTTATCGCAACAACGATTCGTTTGTCGGCGAAGACGCAGGTTTAAACATTGTTTCCGGCTCTTATATGTTTAATGCCGAAAAAGCCGCTAATGAATCCGGCAACACCGATGTTATTATGACTATGAAATCATTTAACGAAACTGTTGCCAACAAAGAGCTGGCGGCATATTTAAGCACAAACTACACAGCACAGAAAGGCGAAGAAGTCTTTAACACCTTAAAAGGCGCGGTCAACGCTTCGGCTTTTGATATGGCTCTAAACCGCGAGTTTGGCTTTAGTATGATTCCGAATTTGGCTAAACAAGATTTAGATTTACTATCTAATATTAACCGTGCGGCTAATGATGACATTTTAGCGCAAACCAATGAAATCAACCGTGCTAAAGTTAATGTTATGGCTTATCAGCAAGAATTTGACGGCAAACAAAATGTTTCTGGCTACAAAGACAAAGTTACAGCCGTTTATGGTTTCAGCGACTATCAAATTGCCAGCAACTGGCGTGCTGGTTTCGGTGCGGCGGCGGCTCGCAGCGACAGCGATTTTGATGACGGTTCATCTCGTTATAACAATGTGCTGGAAGTGTTTGCTCCGCTGACATATACCAATGATAATTTCCGTGCTATGGCTAAGCCTAAAGTTGGTTTCGGCAAGGGGCACTACAGCCGCAGCGGTGCAGATAAGGCTTATAAGGCTGATTTAACCAACTACTACTATGGTGTTGACGCTGAAGCCCGCCAAACTATAGATGTTGACGTTGCGCAGCTTGAACCGATTGCCGGCGCTAATATTACCGAAGTAAAAGTTGACGGCTTAAAAGAGAATAACGGCGGACTTAAAGCTGACAGCGATAAAGTTACCTCTGTTCAATCTGTTATCGGTATGGACATCAAAAAAGATTTTGACCTCGGTAAAGAACAGTCTGTTTTACTGACTGCCGGCGGACGTTATTTCCATGAGTTTGGCAGCAAATATTCAACCATGGCAACCATGGACAATATGCTTGGATCATATCAAATCAGCAGCAATCGTTTGCAGCGCAATAGTGGTTTGTTAACCGTAAAAGCGCAGTACGACTATAAAAAACTGTCGCTCAGCGCTGCTGTAAACGCTCCGCTCGAACAAAAGAGCAATGTTTACTATCTGTTCAATTTAGGCTATAAGTTCTAAAGAGTATAAAGGTGTTGATATGGTTTTAGAAAATAAATTAAATATCACGAACCAAATAGAACTGAATAAAGTTGAAGAGAAAATAAGCAAAACCAAAGCTAAAAAGCTCTTCGACAGCGGAAAAATTGACAAGATAAAAGTCGGAACTTTTGCTGGTCTGAAGCAAATTCATAAATATTTGTTTGAGGATATTTACGATTTTGCCGGCAAGCTCCGCACCGTTAACATTGCTAAAGGCAATTTTCGGTTTGCTCCGGTTATGTATTTAGCGCAATCCCTAAAACAAATAGATAAAATGCCGCAGTCGACTTTTGATGAAATTGTCGAAAAATATGTGGAGATGAACGTTGCCCACCCGTTTAGAGAAGGAAACGGACGGGCAACAAGAATTTGGCTTGATTTAATATTCAAAAAAGAACTGAAAAAAGTCGTGGATTGGAATAAAATAGATAAGGCGGATTACCTTTCCGCCATGGAAAGAAGTCCGATTAAAGATATAGAAATCAAGCACTTGCTGCAAAACGCCCTTACAGATAAAATCAACGAACGCGAAGTATTTATGAAAGGTATTGATGTCAGCTACTATTATGAGGGCTATGACGAATACAACATTCACGATTTAATCTAAAATCCAGTCCGCGCCAAGCAGCCATCAGCACAGCCTAAGATTATTTTTCTGCAGTATCTTCCTTTTCCTCTTTTTGAGAGGTGTCTCTGCCGTTCAAATTATCCAAAAACTGTTTTTCTATTTTCATATATTGCTCCAACAACCAGCGGGACTGCGAAAGCATCACCAACGAAATAAGCACCAAACCAAAAATAACTTTATTATTTTCGGTCAAAAATTGATGCACCACCGTCATAATAAAAAAGCAAACAATCAACATTCTGAAACTTGTTAAAAACAGCAACGGCAGACGGTTGGCTTTTTTAGCTTTCCATAGCTTATAGTAAACAGTAGCCACCTGATTGTTTGAAATAAACAAATTTTTCAGATTTTCCGCTTCGCAAACACTCAATGTGTCTTTAACTTTTTGCACGACTTTGCTTTTGCAAAAACTAAATCTGCACAGCTTTTGCGACATTTCGGACAAAGGACGCATTTTTTCTGCCAAAACAACTGGCAAAATTGTTTCCCAACCTATCAACGCTTTCAAAAACGGCGACATCAGCAGCAATGTAATCACAGTCACCACCGCGCGCGCCGTCATATTCGGCAAATATTGATGCACCCAAGGACGCACAAAATAATTGGCAAAACCAATCACCGCATAGTTAATCATAATAAACAAAATCAAGCGCAGTAAATAATTTTTCAAAAGAATATTCCACAACCGTTCTTCGCTTTTAGTTTCTTTTTGCCCAACCACATGCTGTGCCAAAAACGCCTGCCATTTTTCCGGCAAATAGCGCTTAATCACATTAAACATCGGTTCGGCAAATTTTATCATCATCGGTGTAAAGAAAGTTGTAATAACCGACACCGCCACAATAATCGGATATACTTGTTTATGCAGCACGCCCAAGCTCATACCTAGACTAGCGATAATAAAAGCAAATTCCCCGACCTGCGCCAAAGAAAATGCGCCTAAAACTGAGGTTTTCAGCGGCTGCCCTGAAACAATAAAGCCAAAGCAGGAAAATGCCACTTTGCCGACCATCACAATAAAAGTAATCACGCAAATAGGAAAAGCATATTCCCAAAACATTGCCGGATTAACCATCATTCCGACCGAAACAAAAAAGACAGCGCCGAAAAAGTCTTTCAAAGGCTTTATTGTTTTTTCGATTCGCTCAATCAGAGGAGTTTCTGCCAAAATAGAACCCATAATAAAAGCACCAAGCGCTGATGAAAAACCGGAATAATTTGCCAGCGCCACCATTCCGAAACACATCGCAATCACCACCAGCAATAACTGCTCGTCATTCAAGAAACTATCAATTTTTTTAAGCATTGTCGGCACCAAATAAATTCCGGCGACAAAACATAACACCAAAAACAAAACCAATTTTCCAGTGCTGAAAAGCAAAGCTTCGCCATCAATGGTCGAACCCAGCGCAATAGTCGGCAGCAGCACCAACAGCAAAATTCCGACTAAATCTTCCACCACCAGCACCCCAAATACCAAATCGGTAAATCTCTGCTTTTTAATATTTAAATCATCAAATGCCTTAATAATAATCGTGGTCGATGACATGGAAATCATACTGCCTAGAAAAAAGCTGTCCATGGTTGTCCAACCCAAAAGCAAACCTGTGTTATAGCCCAAAAACAGCATAAATAAAATATTAGCGTTCGCCGTTATCATCGCGGCCTTGCCGACATTTATCATTTTTTTAAAACTAAATTCCAAGCCCAAACCGAATAGCAGGAATATTACGCCGATATCCGCCCACAAGCTTAGATTTTCGCGGTCGGTAACAGTAGGCAGCAAATCAAAATATGGACCAGCCAAAATCCCAGCTAAAATATAGCCCAAGACAGTCGGCTGTTTCAGTTTTTTGAACAACAGCGTTACAATCGCCGCATAAATAGTGATAAGCGTTAAATCTAAAATCAACGTATGAATCGTGTGCATTTTAAGCTGTCCTAAAAAGTTTGAACCTTTTACAGGCTAAGTAAAAAGTATTAACATTTTAATAAAAAACAAGAGCTTAGCTAAATATTTTTTGCTAAAATCAAATATTGTTCCGGTGTAATGTTTTCGGCACGGTCGGTCAGAGCCACTCCAGCAAGTTCGCAAGCGCTTTCCAAATTTGCAAATCCTTTCAAACTTTGGCGAATCATTTTCCGCCGCTGCCCAAACGCCGCTTCGGTAATTTTTTCCAGTTTCGCCAGTTCTTCTGCCGACGGTATGTTTTCCTGCGGCGTAAACAGCAGTACCGAAGACCAAATTTTCGGTGCCGGCACAAAACAGCTCGGATTTAGATGAAACAGCAGCTTAACTTTGCAAACCAACTGCACCATAACCGATAAGCGCCCATAGTTTTTATTATTTGGTTCAGCCGAAATTCTTTCTGCAACCTCTTTTTGAAACATCAGCGTAAGGCTTTTGAACTCCTGCATATTTTGCAAAAAGCCCAGCAGCAGCGGCACGGAAATATGATACGGAAGGTTGCTGACAATACTTTTAGCACATTCCGAAGGCTGATTAAAATCAAATTTCAAAGCGTCACCGTTCACAATATGCAGTTTATCGCCATAGAATGTTTGCAGTTCGCGCATAATTTCTATGCAGCGCTCATCCATTTCTATCACGGTCAGGCTATGCGGATTGTTTTTCAACACCGCACGGGTCAATCCCCCTGGTCCTGGACCAATTTCAAACACATCTTCAGCCGAAAAATCCTTTAACCCGCGTGCCTCTAAAGAACTGCGGATAATTTTATCGGTAATATTCTGATCCAGCAAAAAATTTTGCCCTAAAGCTTTTTTTGCCATCAAGCCGTAATTATCGACAGTTTCGCGTAAAGAAGGCAGTTCGCTCATCATATTTTCTTTTCAATCAAAGCGCGGCTGCGCAGGTTTTTAATATAACGGTTGGAATATTCTTCCAGCTTTTTATTTTCCAAAAAGTTTTTCACTTCCTGCCTTGAGGGTGTTTCTGGCTTGTCTATTGCCGGATTGAAAACTTTTTCCATTTTGAAGATATAAAAATCTTTACCGAAAGCAATCGGATCGGAAACCTCCCCGTCTTTCATTTTCAGAATTGAATTTTCCAAAACCGAAGGCAATTTGCCTTTGCTAATCCAACCTAAACGACCGCCGTTTGCCGCACTTGGGCTTTGCGAAAACTGCATGGCATACAATTCAAACCTTGGGTCATGACGCAAATTTTCCACCAACTGATCCAAATCTTTAGCATCTTTTTTATCTATCACAATTTCAGAAACCATAAATTTTTGTTTGGTTTGGTCCTTCTTAATTTCAGCCAATGCTTTGTTAATATCCGATTCGCCGATATTAACTTCATTATAGCCTTTTTGCGCAATCAGCTTTTGCCATGCTAAATCCGCCTCTATCTGTGTGCTCCAAACTTTTACGCTGACTTTAGCATCATTCAAAACTTTTTTAAGCTGCCCTGCCGGCATATTATTGCTCTGTTCAAATTTGCGCAAAGCCTTATCAATTTCTTTTTGGCTGATTTTTATTTTATTTTTTTCCGCCTCTTGAATTTTCAGCTTTTCATCTATCGCCGACTGCAAAACTTTTCCGGTAATCATCGCTTTTGTCTGTTTGTTATACGGAATTCCGGTCATTAAAATAAAAGCGTTTATCCGGCTCTGCATATCGCTGCTGGTAATAACCTCGCCGTTAACCAAAGCATATATTTTGAGCTTATTTTCATAAAGAGTGATTGGTTTCAAAGCTTCGGCACGGCGGCGTTCGGCTTCTTTTTGAGCTTCTTCCATAGCTTTCCGGCGGGCTTCTTCCATAGCTTTCCGGCGGGCAAATTCTTCTTGCTGCAAACGTATCTTGCGGGCTTGTTCGCGGCGTTCGGCAATATCGGCTTTTTCCTCATCGCTTAACTGGCGGTATTGGTCGGCGTTGCGTCGAAACATAATAGAATTAGTATTCGGACGCTCCATGCGGGCTTGACTATCCAGCTCCTGCAAATTCATTTCCTGCGCCATAGCACTGCCAGCAAAACCGCTTAAAATGCCCAACATCAAAACTAGCTTTTTCATTGTTCCTCCTTCATCAAGACCCGAAACTGCCAATGGTTTTCAGATAGAATGTCGTGCCAAATTCATAGCTGTTTTTCAAATCAGGGTTGCTGCTGTTATATTTTTTGACAGTGGTAACCCATTTCAAACATTCGTCTTCATAAATCACATTGCCGCCATGTTCCAGCGAACCACGGCTATTTTCAGTCAAATCCTGCAAATTATACACGCTCACAGACCAAAATTGCGAAAGCGCCGAGCTCAAAGAAGTATATAATTCTTTGCGTTCCGAATACAACTGATTGTAATAGGTGTTTCCCCGCAAAAAAATGTATGAAGTATAGGCGCGTAAAAAAGACGGTCCGAACCCTGCTCCCAATTCGCTGTATTTAGCGTCAAGGGAATCTTTATCCAATCTAAACCGATAATTTAAGTTCAAATATTCATTCGGCTCGGCGTTAACACGTCCCACATAATCGCTGAACTTAGAATTATAATCACTATCCAAACTTTGCGTAAAGCTGCTGTCCTTGTCTTGTTCATAGCTTTGAGCAATAAACGCTGATGTACGTCCGATAATATCGCCATAAGAGCTCCAGCGTAAACCATAGCTGACGCGGCTGCCCGTATCGTTGCGGTCATATCCGGCGTATCTATCCAAATCCAAAACGTTCGTATCATCAAAATAAACGTCTTCGCTGTCCTCGTTTGGAATTTTATCCGCTTTATTGCCGCCCTTCGGAGCCAATACGCCAACCACTACCGGCTCAATAATCTGCCGTGAAGCTTCATTGGCGCGAACAAACGGCAAACGCCATTCAATTCCGGCTTGCGGAAAAAATCTTGTAACCGTGCCGCTATATTTGTCATTTGGCAAATATTGATAGCGGTTCACATAATAGGCGTCAGATTTTAATGAGGCTACAAAACGATATTTTTCACCAAACGATGATGTAAACGGCAATTCCCAAGCATTGATGGAAGTTAAACGCTGTGTGCTTTTTCCATCTTTATGATAAATTGACGCGCTGTTAAATTCATTTTTGAAATATGAGCCGATAGAACTCGGATCAGAGTACATTTCCACATCAATCAGCGGCGCCACCGTTGGCTTGCGACTGTTTATCTCACGGAACTGATTTTCATTGTTGCGGCGCAGATTATAACTTAAAATTTCATAGTAATAAGCCTCAACCGACGCATAATCACGCCCGCTGAACCGCTCAAAGCTCAAATTAGAAGTCAACCAAGCATCATCCTGATACGGCAGGCTCAATTCTTTCAAATAAATATAGTCGGAAACATATTTCCAATCATATTTCATTCGCCATAAGTCATTGATATCATAACGCCCTTTAGCAAAAATATTGCCGCGGTGCTGCGGACGACCGTCTTTGCCGTCTTTTAAATAACTTCCGGAAATGTCTGTGTCGGCGCTGTAAAAATATTGCTGATAGCTGCCGCCCCAAACCATACCTTTATCCGAAGAATATATCGGCGAAAAAATGACATTTGTTTGGTCGTTCACTGCCCAAAAATAACGAGGCTGTACAACAGCGCCCAAATAATTTGAACTTCCCATCGTCGGCGCCAAAAAGCCGGAACGCCGTTTCACGCTTGGATCAGGGTGCGAAAAGAACGGCGTATAAAAAATCGGTACATTTTTAATTTTTATCACCGCATCGTTATAATGCACATTTTGGCTTTCTTCATCATGCTGAACCTTGCGGGCGCTTATAGACCACAGTGGAGACTGAGCGTCGCACATATCGCAAGGTGTATAAGTGGCATAAGCCAATTGTTTTCTATGGTTATTTTTCTTTCTAAAACTCTTGGCAAAAACGTGCGATTCGTCTTTTAGCAAAACCTTTATATGCTGCATTTCGCCAGTGGTCATTTGCTCGGTAAGCTCCACTTTATCGCTGTATACAATAGAACCGTCGGACGAATATAAACGCACATTACCCTGCGCCGTTACCAAATCTTTATTTTGATTATAGACTAACTCATCTGTTTGCAAACGCATGCCGCTATAAAAAATTTCCACATCGCCTTTTGCAATAATCAAGCCGTTTTTTTCATCATTAGTCAATTCATCGGCACTGAAATTTATAGCATTCTGCCCTTCAATATTGTTGTCTTCGGCAAACTGAATATTTGTAATATTATGCGCCACATCCATTGCCGCATGAGGAGTTTTATTTTCCTTGCGCTGAATTTCTCCGGCTTCATTAACGGCAAAAGCCTGCCCGCTGCACAGCAGCGCAACCGGCAACAGCAACCATATGCCCAAACTACAACAGATTCTCATGATGCTCCTTTGCCTTAAAGCGGCGAAAATAAAACGGATTATAAAAAAACAGCATATACAAACAAATTGCAAACGGCAATAAGCAATTCAAATATAAAACCGGCAGCAGCAAAAGCGAACGCCCGCACAAGTTGGTTAAGGCTAAATCACCGCCCAAAACAATAACCATGCACAAAACCTCTATGCTGATAATCTTGGTCTGACCGCGGCGGTTGAAATTGCAAACTAAAAGCCCTACGCACGCTAATAATGAAAAAAGCAAATTATATAACGGATATAAAATGCGGCGGTGCCCTTCGACAATACTTTTGCGCTTTGTCGGAGCATCAAGCGTTTCATCATTTTCGGCATTCAGTAATTCCCAAATTGAACGCTCACGCACCGTCTGATTTTTTTTCTTTTTACTTTCCACACTGTTAAATTCTGCTGAATAGCGAGAAAATGAAAGAGTGCTGAATTTGTAATCTTTAGTATTAACTTCTTGCCGCACGCCGTTAATAAACAAAATTCTCGGACCTTTTTCTGTTTGTATAACCCGCCCCTTTTCAGCCGTTAAAGTAACTTTTACGTCCGGCTTGCTTTCATCGCTGACAAAAATACCGCTGACCGAACCATCATCTTCATGCTTGTTAACAAACACGGTTATGCCGTTTTTCAAACTGGTAAACTCGCCTTCGCGGAAAACCATCTGCGTCAAGTTATTTTTCACCCGCCATTCCAAATCGCGGAATCTCGCCTCTGACCAAGGAATACCCCAGTTCATCACAAACACGTTGAACAGCGCCAAAATAATGCCCACCGCAACTGCAGCTTTAGAGTTATTCCAAGGACTGATGCCCGCCGACTGCATAACCACCAATTCGCGGTCGGCAATCAAACGGTTATACACAAATAATACCGTTACAAAAACCGCCACTGGCGACAATATATTGAAAATACGCGGCATCAAAAGAGAAGTCATTTCGGCAAACAAATACACCGGCAGCCCCTGCCGTGTAACCATTTCCACAAATTTAAGCGACTGCGTCAGCCATAACATAGCCAGCAGAGAGAAACAAACCAGCAGAAAACCTATAAAAATCTGCTTAAAAATATAAACGTTCAATATCTTCATGCGCAAGATTATATTTCAGAAATAAATAATAATCTGTTAAATATACCATTTATTTTTTCCCGTCAAACAAAAAAGTCCGAAAAATACGGACTTTTAATTTTATCAATGTATGTTTGCAGAATTTTTTATTGCTTATCTTCTTTTGAAGCAGCCTGTTTTCCGCCTTTGGTCACCACCACCATGGCTTCGCGCAAAATACGGTCATTCAGCGTATAGCCGGATTGTAGCTCGGCAATAATTGTACCTGCTGGTTTTTCTTTATCTTCTACTTCTTGCACCACCCGTTCAAAATTCGGGTCAAAAACTTTGTTCAAGCTATCCAGCTTTTTAATACCGAATTTTCCAAACACCTTAGACAGCTCATTTTGCGTTAATTCCACACCCTTAATAAAAGCCTCACATTTGTTTTTGGTTTCATCATCAACAGAGCTCAACGCACGCTGCAAATTATCTGCCACGCCCAGCAACTCTTTAGCAAAAGAAGAAATTGCATATTTAGAATTTTTTTCAATTTCCTGCTGACAGCGTTTTTTAGTATTCTCTGCTTCTGCATAGGCGCGCAAAAAAGAATCTTTCAGCTTTTGATTCTCTTCTTTCAAGCTGCTCAACTCGTCTTTACCTTCAGAGTTTTGCACATTTTCAGAATTTTCTTCCGCCGCGGTTTGTTTTTCTTTTTTTTCTGCGGTTGCGGACATATTTTCTTTTTTATCGGTCATTACAACACCCTCTTTAATTTTGTTAGGATAATATCTATATAGAACTTAGTGACTAATCGCAAACAAGTCAAGAGCATAAGTCCGTTTTCTGTTGAAGGTTATATTTTTTAGTGATATACCACAAAGTATATTATATTTAGAAAGAAATTGTTATGACCAAGGTTAATCTTAATTCCAGCTCCGCCAAAACGTTTGCTTTTTTGCCGACGAATTTTAACAAAAAAAAATTCAGCCTGAATTACGCCGTGCCAAACGACCCGATTTTGCAGCAAATGCAAAACATGGCAAAGCAACAGTGTTTAACCAATAAATTTTGGTCAGAGAATCAACAAATTCACGCTTGGATGATTACTGCCGAAACCGCTACTTTTATGAAATGCGGCGGGCTTGGCATGGTGGCTTCGGAACTCCCTGAAAATTATAATCAGGTTTTTGCCTCTCAAAAAAGCGATATTACAATCATCACACCTATGTATATCGGCGACACCGGACGCAAAAAATGCACCTTTGAAAATGATATTTACACAGGAGCCGAAGGCAAGCAAGTCAAAGTTAAAAAAATATGCGTGGTTAAAGTACCTTTTTTAGGCAGCCGCAATCGTTTTTGCCATTTCAAAGTAGATGTTTACAAAGGCAATTTAAACGGCACCGATTATTTATTTTTACAAAACGAGCGTTTCTTTTCCATTGAGCCTGCGGCTGAAAATCCATCGGGACAAGGTGGCTGCTATGTTCTCAACAAGCTGAATATTGATGAAGTCGAGCGTTTCGCTTTTCTTTCCAAAGCTGTTTATTGCCTGCTGGAAAGCATTGCCCTGAAGCAAATAAATAACATTGATCTGCCTAACATTCTCATTGCAAACGACTGGCACAGCGGCGCCATTTCCGGATTAACCAAATATCTGACTTTAGCAAAAGTCTATGCTGGACGCCTTGCGCCGGACATTGCCAACAAATTAAAAAACATTCCAATTATTCACATTGCCCACCACATGGGCTATCAAGGCTGGGATTATGACAACACTTCTAAAATTCTCAATTCCCTATACGAAGATTTATCCTCTCTAGTTTTGAAAAACGCCAAAGCCATAAAAAACAGCAATCCACGCACCTCTAACACTTTATTAGTCGGCGACACCTATAATCAAGCCTCTTGCAATATGCACCTTGCCGACCGCATTGTTACCGTTTCTAAAAACTACATGGAAGAAGTATCGCGGGAAAAAAGCTTTGGTTTTGATTTCCGCGACATTCTAAAAATTCGCAAGAATTGCCGCACATTTTTTGGAATTGTAAATGGTTATGAGAAAAAGCTCATTTCGCCGAATGCTAAAAAAATTGAGCTGATTAACAACTATTTCGGCGACACGCAGTTCAAAGTTTATAACGAAAATTCACTGCAAAACAAGCTGCACAACAAAAAAGAATGTATCAAATTATTGTCGCGTTTGGCAACCGATGAAAACTATCGGCAAAAAGTTATTCCAATGATTGACACCTATAAATTTGATGATATTTCTTCTGCTTTGCATGAGGCGGAAAACATTCCTTTTATTTGTATGACCAGCCGTTTGGTTGAACAAAAAGGCTATGACATTGCTTTAAACGCCATTCTCAGAATGTCTGACAAATATAAAAATTCACCGCAGGATTTTCCTATTTTTGTTTTGGGCGGCGCTGGTAACAAGGATTTATTTCATGACTTGATGGCGCTAAAAGACAATACCAAACAAATTTACCGTGAATTTGCCAAACGCATTTTTGTTTTTCACGGCTATAACGACCAGTTTGCCTATTCTGTACAGCTGGCTGCCGACTTTTATCTTATGCCGTCATATTTTGAACCTTGCGGACTGACGCAGATGGAAGCCATGGCAAAAGGCAGCCTGCCTATTGCTACTTCCACTGGCGGTTTAGTTGACACCATTCAAGACGGCGTCGATGGTTTTAGAACTGAAGTATTTTTTGCCGACGGCAACCGTGTTTATGGACCAAACCTGCCAGCTCAGCACCTCAAAAACAACATCAACGCTTATTTTGAAACCATGGAAAGAGCTATCCGCTGTTTTTATTCTGCTCCTAAAGTTATGCATCAAATGCAGCGCGCCGCCATGGAAAAAGACTTTAGCTGGTCTATTCCGCATAGCTCTGTATATAAATATGACAAACTGTTTCACACCGGAACGCTTTAACTGAAAATCCGCCCTGCCTAATAAATAGCTGTTGTAATGCTGACAAAAATATGCTTTAATTATATTAAAACATAAAGGAGTTAACATTATGCGCAAAATGATTGATATAGATTTCGGTTCGTCTCGCTATAACGAACTTGTAGAACTTCGTTATAAAATTCTATTAGAACCGCTGGGGTTAAAGTTTTTGGATTCGTTTCGCGCTAAAGAAGCCAATTATCTGCACATAGGCTGCATTGAGCAGCTAGACGACAAACTTGTCGGCGGATTGATTTTGGCACCTTTGGATAATGAGCGAATTCGCTTGATGCAAGTAGCTGTCGATACCGTATACCGTGGAGAGGGCGTTGGACGGGAGCTGGTAAAATATGCCGAAAAGCGCGCCAAAGAAGCTGGTTACAGCCAAATAATTATGCACGCTATGCTTTCGGTTGTCGGATTTTATGAAAAACTGGGCTACCATGCTGAAGGCGACGTGTTTGACGAACAAGGCATAACCTTCTTAAAAATGGTCAAGGATTTGTAGTATGAGCTCTCAAAAGTCTTTAATCGCCGGCTATTTTAAACATCGTTTTTTTGAAAGATTCGATATAAAAGGACATGATTTGTCTGCCATAGCCTTGCGCAAGCTGCGAAACAACCTGCCCGAAGATAAATATCAATTTTTTCAACAATTGGATTCGGCGACTAACAGCATAATAGAGCTAATATCCGAAGATACGGAACGCGACGGCACCCCTAATGATGAAAAAATTATCAATGACTACGAAAAACTGGCTGATGACAAAAATCTGCCGCGCGCTGTCCGCATTCAAATGTATGATTTAGTTTTAACGGGGCATGAAAAATACATTGATGGCAATACTCTTTATTTGAATGTTTTGAATAAAAAGCTTTCGCTATTGAATAAAAATCATATTTCAGATTTAAAGCACGCTGCCATGCTGATTAAACAGCATTCATTTGGCGTTTTATACAGCTTAAAGCACAAGCTTTTATCCGTAGTCCGCAACAAACTTTCTGATAACGACTACCCTGATCCCAAAGAAGGCGCTATGCTCAAAAGTATGTCGGCGGAAGAAAAAAAGCAGCACCGCATTTCTTTAGCGCGCCAAAAAGTTGCTGATATAGACCAGCGCCTAAATAAAGATCTGTCTCCAGACGAAAAAATTGAGTTATTGTTACAAAAATTAAACGCTTTAAGCAACTGCAGTTTAGGTCGCCTGAAAACCTGCCGCGCTAAATATGCCGTCTATCAAGAACTTGAATATCTTTCTATTGTCAACCATGATATGGAAGCCGCTGATTTTTATGCCCACGAACAAGCTCGCCAAGACGAGGTAGAAAACAACATTTTCAAATATGTCCGTCTGCGCGCCAAAGGTCGCAAAGTTTAGTTATCCAAATACATCGGACTTTGCTTATAGTTGTTAATCAAATATTTCAGCAGCACACCGATAATTGCGGCACAAGGCACGGCGATTATCATACCGAGCAAGCCCAAAAGAACTCCGCCAGCAAGCAAAGCAAACATCACCCACACCGGATGTAGCCCGATATTTTCACCCACCAATTTTGGAGTCAGAAAATTCCCTTCCAAAAACTGTCCAATACCAAACACAATCAAAACTGCTATAATTTTTGGCATTGTGCCGTATTGGGTAATTACCAGCGCCATTGCCATCAAAAAACCGGAGATGCTGCCGACATACGGAATAAACGAGATAACGCCGGCAATAAAACCAACAACCACGCCCATTTCCAAACCTACCAGCCATAATCCTAAAGAATAATAACTGCCTAGACACAGGCAAACCAACGCCTGTCCTCTCAAATAGCCGGAGATTATACGGTTTACTTCCTGCATACCATCCAAAACCGTTTGTTTATGCTTTTGCGGAATCAATCCCTGAATTTTAGCCGTAAACAAATGCCAGTCGCGCAGCATATAAAAAGCCACTACCGGCGAAATAAGCAGCAACGACAGCACATTGATAAAAGCAAATCCGTTGCTGACAATGCTTTGCAGAACTTTACCCAAAATTTTAATATAATTAGCCATATTTTCTTGCAGTGCGCCTTCCACATTGTCATAACTAAAACCGAAACGCGCTTTAATTTCACCCAAAATCGGCAGCAGTCTTTGCGAAAAAGAACGGACATATTCCGGAAACTTGGCTGCGTATTCAGCCGCTTGCGAAACCACGGCGCTGCAAAGCAAAACCACCAAAGGCAGCAAAATCAAAAGCGATACGCCCATAACCACGGTTGTGGCAACCGTACGCGAAATGCTGCCATTTTTAGAAACTTTGCTGACCAGCGGGTCCAAAAAATATGCCAGTACAATCCCCACCACAAACGGCAGCAGCACCGAACGCAAAGCATATAAAAAACCGCCGCTGATTAAAAATACAAACAAAAACAGCACATACCGCTGTGTATCAACATTTTTCTTTGCCATTTCACTACCTTAAAATATAAAAATTATCACTAGCCTCATAGCTCAAGCCCAGCTCCTGAAAAGAATTAAGCAGGTCGTCTTGCGAGCCGTTATAGTTTATACTGAAGCTAACTTTGCCGCCACCCAAGCTTTTGGTGTCTATGCTGTCAACCTGCGGTAAAGCGGTTATTGCAGCGCTTTTCATTAGCCATTCTTTCATATTTCCGTATTCATAAACTGCGTTCAACATTCCGCCGGCATCAGTTCCTTTTTCGCTTTCCGCCTCACGCTCCATATTTGAAATAAACATTACGCTTTTTTCAACGGCTTTATCAAACAAATTGCCCTCGCCATCGTTATACACCGAAAAGCTGTTTTCATTTTTTGTTTTTTCATTTTTGACGGTTATTTTCAAATCCCCGTTTTCCAGCGATTCGGCATAAATCACATATACTCTGTCCGAACCGAAATGATTGGAAATTTCATTATATAAAGAAGAGTCCATATAAAGAGCGTTTTCCGCTGTTAAGTTTTCCACATCTTCAAAACGTGCACCTGCCGTTTGTACTTCCATAGTACCGAATTTTATAAGTCCCTTACTGGACCAGTTTGCCCGCCAAACATTAGAATCTTCCCAAAGCAGCGGCGCCGTGCGCGGCATCGCTTTATAAACCGGAATAACCAAAAGATTGGTTATTTCAGCTTCTATCATATTATTTTCTGCTAGATAGTCTTTCAAAAGTGGTCCGTTTATCTGCACGGTTAAAACGGCTTTATACTTTGTGCCGCCGGCTTTTTCATCGGCAACGCTGACCGATTGCACAAAATGCAATATTTCATCATCGCTCAAATTTTTCAGGTTTTCCACGTTTTCAGCCGAAGTCAACTGTCCGGCAACCTCCAAGAACCCCTGCCGCTGCGCTTCCTGCATTGCTTTGTCTTTGGCTTTAACCGAATTTTCAGCCTCAACCTCCACCGGAATCTGCGCTTCAAAATTTACTTTTGCCCAAACCGGAAATGTCATCAGCAAAGCTGCCGCCCAAACAACTATCCTTTTCATCAAAAATCTCCCTGATTCTTTTTTTCTTAAAATAATATAGCTTAAACAAAAATGCAAAACTTTTATCAAACATTTTAATCTAATTTTAAAAGATAAGCAGTTAATTAAATATAACAATTTTTAATATATAAAGGACGTTTATAATGATAAAAAGCACATACATCAAAAGCCTGCTGGAACGGGCAAAAAAAGATTTGAAAACTATTGTACTTCCGGAAGGCGAAGATGAGCGTGTTTTAGCCGCTGCTCATATGATTACTGCCGAAAAAGCCGCTAAGGTAATTATTTTGGGCGATGTCGAAAAAATTAAAGAATTTTACGCTGCAAAAGGCTGGGATTTAACCGATATAGAATTGGTAAAACCGGAAGAAGATTCCCGCCTGCCAGAATATACCGAATTACTCTATAATTTGCGCAAAGAAAAAGGCTTGAGCCGTGAAGACGCCGCTAAATTAGCCTTAAATTATAACTATTTTGGCACTTTAATGATAAAATCCGGTCACGCCGACGGTATGGTTTCCGGAGCAAATCACTCCACCGCCGACACCGTGCGTCCGGCTTTGCAGATTATTAAATCCGCCAAAAAAGGCAGCAGTGTTTCCTCATTTTTCATAATTTTATCGAACAACAAGCCTTATGTTCTGTCAGATTGTGGCATTATCATTGAACCAACTGACAAAGAATTGGCGGACATTGCTTTGAATGCTGCCGAGACGGCTATCCATTTCGGCATTGAGCCATCTATCGCTATGCTTTCCTATTCCACCAAAGGTTCGGGCAAGGGCGATAATGTAGACAAAGTCGTCCGCGCTACTCAAATGGTGCAGGAAGCGTTGCAAACCGAAGAATATAAAAGCCTTGGCATAGAAGTTGACGGCGAACTACAAGCCGATGCTGCTTTGGATTCGGTAGTTGCAGCTAAAAAAGCTCCAAACAGCCATGTTGCCGGTCACGCCCGTGTTTTGATTTTCCCTAACTTGGAAGCCGGAAACATCGGTTACAAACTGCTGCAGCGTTTGGGCGGCTGCGAAGCTTACGGACCGATTTTGCAAGGTCTTAACGCTCCGGTTAATGACTTGTCCCGCGGCTGTTTTGCTGAAGATATTGTCGGCGCAATCGCTATCACCTGTATTCAAGCTCAAAAATAAAGGATTAAGATATGGAAAAAATTTTAGTTATAAACTGCGGTTCCTCTTCTCTTAAATTTCAGCTCTACGATGTTGACAACGGAAACTATAATGTTGTTTCCAAAGGTATTGCCGAACGTATTGGACAAGCCAATTCCATTCTAAAATATCAGCATACCGGTGCTGACAAAAAAGAAGAGCTGATAAGTATGCCTACCCACGCTGAAGCCATTAAAGATGTGCTGAAATGCCTGCTGAACGGCGCTTTAAAAAATTTGGAAGAGCTTAGCGCAGTCGGTCACCGTATTGTGCAAGGCGGCGACATTTTCAAAGGTTCTGTTTTGATTACCGATAAAATAATTGAACAAATCGCCGATTTATCTGATTTAGCTCCGCTGCATAATCCTGCCCACGTTTTGGGAATTAAAGCCGTTAAAGCCGCTTTGCCGAACATTCCGCAGGTTGCAGTGTTTGACACCTCTTTCCATCAGACAATGCCGCCAGAAGCTTACCGTTACGCTCTGCCGGAAGACCAGTATGTACGCAACAAAATCCGCCGTTACGGCTTTCACGGCACTTCGCACAAATACGTTTCCGAACGCTGTGCCGAGCTAATTGGCAAAAAAGGCAAAATCATCACCTGCCACATGGGCAACGGCGCCTCTATTTCTGCCATTGACAACGGCGTTTGCGTTGATACCTCTATGGGCTTTACTCCTCTTGCCGGCACTATTATGGGCACCCGCTGCGGCGATATTGACCCTTACATTCCGCTTTATATCGAAAAGAAAGATGGTTTAAGCGCTCATGAAGTTAATGAAATGATGAACAAGCAAAGCGGTATGCTGGCTTTATGCGGATATTCCGACAACCGCGATATTGAAGCCGGTTATTTAAGCGGCAATGAAAAATGCATTCTTGCCACCAAAACTTATGTTCATGCTTTGCTGAAATACATCGGTGCTTACATTGCTGTGTTGGGCGGCGTTGACGCCATTGTGTTTACGGCAGGTGTTGGCGAGCACGGCGTTGTTATTCGTCAATTGGTTATGGAACATTTGTCTTATTTGGGTATTAAGCCGGACTATGAAAACAATAAAAAGCACGCTACAGAAATTATGATTTCCACACCGGATTCGAAAGTCAAAGTTTTTGTTATTCCAACCGATGAAGAATTAGTTATTGCCCGCGACACCATGCGTTTGGCTTTGCATAAATAAAACTTCTGCAATCAACAAAACAAAAAAGGCAGCCTCTTATTCAGACTGCCTTTTTTGCTTAACCTATGCAGCTATTGCACATTGCCAAACGGATTTATATCTTTTTCATCAGGCGTTGCGCGCAAATCAAACATATTGATTACAGGCACACAGATAAAGATTGATGAAAATGTACCGATAATGATACCGCTGGTAATAACAAATGCAAAACTGCGTAAAGCGTCGCCGCCAAACACCAGCAAAGCCAAAGAGGCTAAAAATGTGGTTACACCAGTCAAAATCGTGCGTGAGAAAATGTCGTTAATACTTTTGTTCAACAAATCATATTGCGGCATTTTCTTATATTTTGGCAGGTTTTCACGTACACGGTCATAGGTTACCACTGTATCATTCACCGAATAACCAGCCAAAGTCAAAATAGCGGCAATGGTGGTTAAGCTGAAATCCAAGTGGAAAATAGATACCAAGCCAACCGTAATCAGCAAGTCATGGAACAAGCCGACCAAAGCACCTACTGCAAACTTCCATTCAAAACGAAACCAAATATACATACTGATTGCCAGCATGGCAAATATTGACGCCAGCAAGCCGGAAAGTTTCAATTCATCACCGACTTGCGGACCAACCGATTCGATTCTTTCAAAAGTAAAGTCATTATCAAGCATTTCTTTGATTTGCTTTACAGCAATACGCTGGCTTTCTTCATCAGCGTTGTTCGCCTGTGCTCTAATCATTAACTCGTCTTGAGCATCGCCAAATGATTGCAAATTCAGCTCGTCCAGTTTCAAAGTGTCCAATTTGCGGCGGACGCTGTCCACATCAACCGAACCGTTTTTACTTTTTACTTCAATCAGCACGCCGCCGGAGAAGTCAATACCATAGTTAAAACCGCGAACGGCAACGCTGACTATAGACGCGGCAATCAAAACGGCAGACAAAGCATAAGCCAATTTGCGGTAGCCTAAAAAGTCAATACTTGTATCTTTTATAATCCAACTAAATATTTTCATTTTTATTATCCTTATATCTTAGAGTGGCAGTTTAGTCGGTTTAAATTTAGCCATCCAGGCTTCAACCAGCAAACGACTTACGGTCACCGATGTAAACATAGAGGTAATGATACCAATAATCAAAGTTACGGCAAAACCTCTGACCGGACCGCTGCCGAAATAAAACAGCACAAGACCAGCAACAACGGTTGTCAGGTTAGAGTCAACAATGGTGCGGTATGCTTCGGTAAAGCCCAAAGTAATAGCATCGCGAATAGAACGACCTTTATTTACCTCTTCGCGCATACGTTCAAAAATAAGAATGTTTGCGTCAACAGCCATACCCATGGTCAAGATAATACCAGCAATACCTGGCAATGTTAAAGTTGTGCCGATAAAGCTCATAATACCTAGCATCAAAACAATGTTCAGCAAAACAGTAATATCAACCATAACACCGAACAAACCATATGCCATAACCATAAACACAACCACTGCAACCAATCCGACAATAGAGGCAATCACGCCATCATGAATGGAATCTGCCCCCAAACCTGCGCCGACTGTTCTTTCTTCCATCACTTCCAACGGTGCTGGCAAAGCGCCTGAACGCAGCAGCAAAGCCAAATCATTAGCAGATTTTGTTGTAAAGTTACCGGTAATAATACCGCTGCCACCGGTGATAGGACCTTGAATATTCGGAGCAGAAATAACTTCGTTATCCAAAACAATAGCCAATCTCTCGCCGACATGGCTGCTGGTTACTTCTCCGAATTTGCGACCGCCCAAAGTATTGAAACGGAAGCTTACAACCGGCATACCGTCCGAAAAAGAAACTCGAGCATCAGTCAAGTTTTCACCGCCGACAACTGGCTTTTTGATAACTACATACTGTTCGCCTTCCGAACCATTCATCACGCGGGAAGTCTTGCTGATTTTACCGCGTTTAGCCTGAGCAACGCTGGTTGTTTCATCTACCAAATGGAAAGACATTTTAGCTGTTTTCCCCAACAAGATTTTCACGCTTTCCGGATTCTGCACCCCTGGAAGCTGCACCAAAATACGGTCAGTTCCCTGCCCCTGAATGCTAGGTTCTTTTGTGCCGAGTTCGTCAATACGGCGACGTACAATACCAATAGACTGATCAATTACCTGATATTTCAAAGCGGTAATAGCCTGTTCGGTATAAGCAATTGTAACCAAACCTTCACCATTTGCATCATCGGTAACAACCAAACCTTCGTCAAGCTTGCGGAAAGCCTCTTTAGCCTTGTCGCGAGCTGCATAGTCAGAAATTTTTACAAACACGCCTTTGTCAGTAGATTTCAAATCCTGATAACGGATTTTATGTTCACGCAAAGATTGGCGGACAGAGTCCTCCAAAGTGCTCATTTTATCTTTCAACACGTCGTCCATTTTAACTTGCAAAAGCAGACTTGAACCGCCTTGCAAATCCAATCCCAAACTAATCGGCTGCCACCATTTCGGCAGATTTTGCTGATTCGGCAGAATATTCGGAATCGCAAAAAACACACCGACCAGACAGATACCGATGATAATTAAAATTCTTTGCAGAGATAACTTATACATCTGTTCTTCCTTTTATTTTGTTTTTTTAGTTTTTGTTTTAGCAGGCTTGTTTTCAGCCTGTTTTGTTCCAGGAGCGACCACGCCGTTGATAGTCATGCGTTCCACCACCACATTAACGCCGCCGGCAATTTCCACAGTAACTTCTGCGCCGTTAAGTTTGGTAACTTTACCATAAATACCGCCGCCAGTCAGCACTTTATCGCCGACTTTTAAATTTTCCGCCATTGCCGCATGTTCCTTAATTTTTTTGGTTTGCGGACGAATGAGGAAAAAGTAGAAAATAACCAAGATTAAACCAAGCTGTGTTAATGTTACAGCCATAGAACCGCTTTGCATTCCGGCATTGCCTGCCGCGGCAAAAGCATCACTAATCAGCATTTTTGTCTCCTTTCACATAATTTTATGCCACAGTTTTACATCAAATTATTGTGATAAAAAACTAAAATTTCAAGTTATTAACGGAATTTTTAACTTTTAGGGAAGGTATGGGCGCGGATTAACAGCTTTTTTGCCGGAACGCACTTCAAAATGCAGCTGCGGAGTAGTTACGCTGCCAGTACTGCCGACAGTGGAAATTTTTTCGCCGCGCGATACCTTTTGTCCTTTTTTAACAAACAAACGGTCATTATGCGCATACGCCGTTATCCAGCCGTCATTATGTTTTATCAAAATCAAATTACCAAAACCTTTAAGTTCGTTGCCCGCATATGCCACTGTTCCGGAATCTGCCGCTTTAACATTCGTTCCCAGCGCTGCTTTAATATTGATTCCGTCATTTTTACGTCCGCTGCCTAAATTGCCGTAACCTGAAATAATTGTTCCTTTAACCGGCCAGTCAAATTTTGTTTTTCGAGCTTTCGGCGCTACATAACTATCGGTTATCGGCGCAGATTTCACTGGCGTATAAGCGGTTTGAACCGAACTAGAATATGTATTAGTTTCGGCAGAAGATTTTTGTGCCGCAGCATATGAACTTGCTGGAACACTGCCTACCGATGCCGGCAACGCCAATTTATCACCCACATTTAAAGAATAAGGAGTTTGCAAATTATTCACCTTGCTTAAAGAAGTCACATCTACATTATATTGCCGAGCTATGCTATATAAAGTATCTCCTCTCTGCACCGTATGATATTGCTTTGCTGGTAGGCTCAAAACTTGTCCCACATGCAAAGTATAGGGAGCATGCAGGCTGTTGGCGTTAATCAATTCTTTCAACGGAACGCCGTACCGACGGGAAATACTGTAGAGTGTGTCGCCCCGCTGCACAACAATAGAGTTTGACGAACCCCAGCCGTTCCAAATCCAACCGCGTCCAGCGCAGCCAGTCAGACTAAATATAAGCAAGGTTATGTATAAAAATTTTTTCACCAATCAGCGCTCCCATAACCTCACTTTTTATCTCTTGTTCCAATTCCGTAGCGGTGAATTGCCAAGCTATTGCTCAAATATTTACGGGTACGAGAAAGCATATTTTCCGCTTCATCATTATTTTTCCGGCGGGCGTAATAAATACTAACCATGCTGGCATTTACTTTATCCACGTTCAATTTGCGGATATTTCCGATTATTTTTTCCCACAAAATTTGCGTGAGCTCGCCGATTTTATCATCATCAAACTGCTCCAGTATCATACCGAATTTTGTGTGTTCAAACCTGCCGATTTTTACATCTTTGCCTGTGCATTCTATACAGGCATCAGCCGCCAGCCGCAGCATCTTATCGCCAGTTTCAAAGCTAAACCCTTTATTGATGAAATTATATATATCTGCCAGTTCAACCACAATCAGCAGCAGCGGACGGTTATAGCGGTTGCAGATTTTTACGCGTTCGTCCAAATATTTATAAAAACTTTCGGCATTCAGAATATCGCCGATAAGCTGGTCTTGTTCCTGTACTTGTTTCAGCTGCTTTTCCAAATTAAGCTGCTGTTTCAGCGGACGTCCCCAAAAGCTGATACCGCGGCAATGCAGCAATTCGTTCAAAATCGGACGGGCGCGCAGCAGCACCGGAATTTTTGTACCATCGGCTTTTTGCAAAACCTGTTCCGAAGAAATAATGCGTTTTCTTTTTTTAAGCTGTCTAAAATTTTCTTCAAGCATTTCTCGATTTGCCGGAACATCTTTCAGCAAAGTTCCCAGTACGCTCTGACCAATCAAATTTTCGCGGGTAAATCCGCCGTATTGCAGAGTATCGCCGTTAACCTGAGTGATTTTCATATCTTTATCGACATTGAATTTCAAATAATAAGTTTGCTGTGTCTGTGAATTTTCTGATGTCGCTAAAATATTGCTTTCCTGCACAAGTTCCTTCATTTCATGCAGCTTGAAATGCAGTAAAATCACATACAACACCAAACAAATAATCAGCCCTAAAAGTCCGTAAATCATTTCTATTCCTTTTCCACTACCTACTTGTTTAACGCAAATAAATAAATATTAAGTAAACAACTATTGATTTTTTTGCAGGTTTTGCGTATGATGCGTCAGTTTTATAAAATAGAAACAAAGGATTGGTTTAAATTGGCAGAAAAACCGGAAATAGAAGACTTTAGCGGCAACAAATATAAATACGGCTTTACCACTGATATTGCCGCAGATACCGCGCCGAAAGGTTTGAATGAGGATATTATTCGTCTGATTTCAGCAAAAAAAGGCGAGCCGGATTGGCTGCTGGAACGCCGCTTAAAAGCCTATCGACATTGGCTGACTATGAAAGAACCAAGCTGGGCTAAGCTGGTATATGATAAAATTGACTACCAAAATTTAAGCTACTACGCTGCTCCGGTGCAAAAAGCCCAACCCAAGAGTTTAGACGAAGTGGATAAAAATCTGCTCGATACATATAATCGTTTGGGTATTCCGCTTAAAGAACAGGAAGTTTTATCAGGTGTGGCTGTGGACGCCGTGTTTGACAGTGTTTCGGTTGCCACCACCTACCGCGCGCGCTTGGCAGAAAAAGGTATTATATTCTGCTCAATTTCCGAAGCAGTTAAAGAACACCCTGACTTGGTGCAAAAATATCTAGGCACGGTTGTGCCTTATACCGATAACTTTTTTGCCTGTTTAAATTCGGCGGTGTTTACCGATGGTTCGTTTGTTTATATTCCCAAAGGCGTTACCTGCCCGATGGAGCTTTCCACCTATTTCCGCATAAACGCCAAAAATACCGGTCAGTTTGAACGCACGCTGATAGTTGCCGAAGATAACAGCTACGTTTCCTATTTGGAAGGCTGTACCGCTCCGCAGCGTGATGAAAACCAGCTGCATGCCGCGATTGTGGAAATTGTGGTTTTGAATGATGCCGAAGTTAAATATTCCACGGTGCAGAACTGGTATCCTGGGGATAAGGACGGCAAAGGCGGCGTTTACAACTTTGTAACCAAGCGGGCAGCCTGCCGTGGACGCAATGCTAAAATCTCTTGGACGCAGGTAGAAACTGGCTCGGCAGTAACTTGGAAATATCCGTCCTGTGTGCTGGAAGGCGATAATTCTTCCGGCGAATTTTATTCGGTCGCCATTACCAACAACCGCCAGCAGGCGGACACCGGAACCAAAATGATTCATATCGGTAAAAACACTACCTCTAAAATTATATCCAAGGGCATTTCCGCCGGCTATTCAAATCAGACTTACCGCGGCTTAGTGGCAGTAAGCAAAAACGCCGACAACGCCCGCAACTATTCACAATGCGACAGCCTGCTGATTGGCTCCACCTGCGGTTCGCACACTGTGCCGTATATTACAAACCGCAACAAATCTGCCGTGTTGGAACACGAGGCTACCACTTCAAAAATCAGCGATGAGCAGCTGTTTTACTGCCAGCAGCGCGGAATTAGCGAGGAAGAGGCTATTGGACTTATTGTGAACGGTTTTTGCAAAGAAGTTATGCAGCACCTGCCAATGGAATTTGCCATTGAGGCGGCTAAACTTATAAACATCAGCCTTGAAGGAGGCGTAGGATAAAGGATTTATCATGTCAGAAAAATTGCTAGAAGTTAAAAATTTATGCGCCCGCGTACCGGAAAAAGAAATCATCAAGGGCTTGAACCTCACCATCAACAAAGGCGAAGTTCATGCGCTGATGGGACCGAACGGCGCTGGTAAATCCACATTGTCTTACGTTTTAGCCGGCATGCCTGATTATGAAGTAACTTCAGGCAGCGCTGAATTTCAAGGACAAGATTTGCTAGCTTTAAAACCGGAAGAACGCGCTTGGCTCGGACTATTTTTGAGCATGCAAGCACCGGTGGCGATTTCCGGCGTCAGCTGCAGCAGCTTTTTAAAACATGCGGTAAACGCCAAACGCAAAGCCATGAATTTACCGGAGCTTGACGCTGCCGAATTTTTGAAATTATTACGGAGCAAAGCCAAAGAACTGAACATCAGTGGTGAAATGCTGAAGCGTGAAATGAACGTCGGCTTTTCCGGCGGTGAGAAAAAGCGCTTGGAGGCTTTGCAGATGAGCTTGCTGGAACCAGCTTTGGCTATTCTTGATGAAACGGATTCCGGACTTGACGTAGACGCCATCAAAATTGTGGCAGACAGCGTCAACCGCCTGCGCACCAATGATACTTCCCTTTTGGTCATCACTCACCATGTTAAGCTTTTGACTTATTTGCAGCCTGATTATGTCCATGTTTACGCTGACGGTCACATTATCTGCTCCGGCGATATGTCTTTGGCGCAAGAAATAGAAAACAACGGCTACACTCAATTTATAAAGGCGGCATAAATGAGTTTGACACAGCAAAATATTGAGCTTTGGGGCGAGGATATGCCGTGGCTTGCAGGTCTGAGGGAAAAGGGACTGCTTGCTTTTGAAAAAGCCGGACTTCCTAATGCTAAAACCGAAGCTTGGAAATATTCATATTTGATAGATTCCGCTTTTGAAAATTTGGTCATAGACACAGAACCGCACCAATGCAGCTGTCACGGCGAATGTCATTGCCATGAGACAGGTGATTTGCCTTTTGCCGCCATTAAAATTCCATTCTGCAACGGCAAACCTGACACCGACCATACAGAATTGCCACAAGGGCTCATTATAAAGCCATTGGTTGAAGCTATTTATGATAAAGAAGCGCAAAAATACCTGAACAAATCGTTTGAAAATGAGCAATTTCCGTTTGCCGCCCTCAATACAGCTTATTTGGAACAAGGCTTGATGATTGTGGCAGAACGCAATACCCTAATCGAAAAGCCAGTATTGCTCTCGTATCATTCGCATGGGCAAAATTTGTGGCAAAACGTACGAAATCTGATTGTTTTGGAAAGCGGCGCGCAGCTGACTTTGTTGGAAGATTTTTCCGGAGACGATGAATTTTATTTTAACAATATCGTCAATGAAATATATGTCGGCAACGAGGCGGTTTTGACGCATTATAAACGGGTTAAAGAAGCCGCAGCGGCGCTGCATATTGCCTTAAACAGCGTCATTGTCCGCCAAAACGGCAGATACAATGCTTTTTGCGCACAAAGCGAATGCCGCTTAGCTCGCAGCGAATCATATATCCAGCTACAACAAGAAGGCGCAGAAGCCAATGTAAACGGTGCTTACCGCTTATATAATAACGGTCATTCCGACATAACGACAAATATCCGCCATTTAGCGGCGCACACAACTTCTAACCAATTGGTAAAAGGAGTGCTTGACGGCAGCAGCCACGGAGTTTTTCAAGGGCAAATTCATATTGCACCAAACGCTCAGCAGACAGAGGGCTATCAGCTGCATCGCGCTTTGCTTTTAAGCGACAATGCCGAAGTTGACTGCAAGCCTGAACTGGAAATTTTTGCCGATGATGTAAAATGCTCACACGGCGCCACCAGCGGCGATTTGGATAAAGAACAGCTGTTTTATATGCAAACTCGGGGAATTGCTTTGGCAGACGCTAAGCAGATTTTGATTGAAGCCTATCTGAATGAAGCCTTGCAAAAGGTTGAAAACGAACAAATCCGTAAATGGCTGAAAGAAACATTGTAGATAATACTATATAAAGGCTAAACTGATACACATTTTGCGCCTATACCTATTTTACCAAGCAATGCGGATAATGAGCTTAATGCGAAGTAAGATTTTTTTGCGGTGTACAAACACATTTATTACAGAGGCTCGGATAATGAGGCTAATACGTATTAACTTTTTTGCGCCGTGTACAAAAAGGTACACAAGCATAAAAAGTTAAAAGTAGTAGATCATTAGCCGAGCCTCCTTTCTCTTATTCGATGGCATATATATCCTTTACAAACCAGCTATTCTGCTCCGCTGGCTGTGCCAAAACATAAATTACCGTGCCCTGACAAAGTCCAAACCAGCCGCCGTTGCAAGTACTGTCGGTGTGGATTTCGACCGTGTTGTTCAACAAAACACGCTTATTTGTTAGTTTATAGCTGATTTCGGTCGGACGGTCTAAACTGGCGTCCTGCATAAAAATAAACTTAGGCAGGTTAAGATTTTTGCACATTTCCAAAGCTGGATTGATTGTGCATTTTACGGCATTTTCCACAGCGCATAATTGCTCATCTTTTTGTGAGCAGTCTACTGATAATGTATCTTTAGAAAATGCAAAAACCGTATCCGGCAGTTTAGTCTTCACTTCGGCTTGAGTATTATTAACTTCAGGCTCTTTTTCGGTTGTTTTGAACATTAAAGACAGGCTGAAACCGACAAGTAGCAGCATTACCGCAATAACAACAACTTTTTTTAACATTATTACCTCTCTCAACTAAAAATGATATTCAACATTAAAGCTGTATTCCATAGCTTGATTTAACATGTCAAGCTTATCAAAATTAACATGGCGCACAACCGCACGGGTTTGCCAATGATTATCAAAAGCATATTTTACGCCGCCGCCCAAGCGATAGCCGTAGCCGTGCTCGTTATGATGCTTAGCTCCCTGTTGTTTTAGATTAAACACATATTCACCCCAGCCTGCTGTTGCCATCAGCGAAAACTTTTGGCTGCAACCCAGCGGCAAATAAGCCGCCACATCTAAGCCATAGGAGCGAAACGAGCTTTTCAGTTTGTGCGGGGTTTGACCGTTTTTGCGGCTCAAAGTTTGGCTGAAGAAAACTTCCGTTCCAAAATATTTGCTGTAATCAGAACCGATATAGAACGTTCCGCTATTATATTCCGGACGCAGTTTACCTGCCTGAATTTTGCTGAAATCATAGCCCACACCGATATACGGAGTATATTTGTAAGGGTCAGCATAAACATTTTCAGCAATCAAGCCCATAAAAGTCCAAAATGTTAAAACAAATGTAATTTTTTTCATTTATAATCCTTTTGCTAGCATTTTATGGCAATATTATAATAAGTTTATCATAAAAATAAAGCAAATTTGTTGAGAAAAAAAGTTTTTTGTGATATTTTGATAAAAAAAGAGGATAAAATTATGATATATAAAAACTCACAAAGCGGACGCTCAATGATAGAAGTAATGGGCTACATGGCTGCGGTAATGGCGGTTGTTGCCGGTATAAGCAAACTGCTGTCAGGAGTTTATGCCGAATACAAAATCAGCAAAGGCAGCATTCAATTAGCAGAACTTGCCGGAGCCATAACCAAAAGTTCGGCCATTGACGCCAACTATACGACTATTATCGGACAAATTAAGGGCACAGACAATGATAAAAAGTTGAATGAAGAAGGACGTAAATTGATTCCGACGTCATATAGAGTTGTTGCCGACACCGACGAAAAAATTAAGACAATCAAAAATGTTTTCGGCGGAGATGTGCAAATCGGCATTCCGGAAGAGGGGAAATTTTCCATTACTTTTGAAGGCTTAACCCGTGAGCAATGTGTTGAAATGGCAATGAAAGAATGGGAACATAACAAAATTGTTGATTTAGATTCTATTATTATTAACGGTACATATCATTGGTACTGGCCTATTTACACCTCAAGCACTCCGGGGGCTTATCAACTTCCGACAACCCGTTCTGCTTTAACCGGTAAAAGTGCTGACGACATGGGGCAGTGCTCTAAGGATAAAGGCAATAACATTACATGGGTGTTCAATTAAGCGTTTTATGTGGTTAAATCAGAAAAAATGTTGAAGTTTTAACACAAAATTGCTAACTATTTAGAAAATAATTTTTATATAAGGAGATACTTTAATGACAGCTTCTATTGTTTTACCACCAGATTACAAACCATCTGAAGATGAAGAATACATGAACGATATGCAACTGGAATATTTCCGCCAGAAGCTGGAAAATTGGAAAAAGTCTATTGTTTCGCAGTCTGTCGACACTTTGGAAGACTTGCGCCAAGGCGGGTTGAATCAGCCAGACGAAATTGACCGTGCATCTTTGGAAACAGATAAATCTTTGGATTTGCGTACAAAAGACCGTATCCGTAAACTTATTGCAAAAATTGACGCTGCTTTAGACCGCATAGAAGACGGCACCTACGGCTATTGCGAAGAAACCGGCGAGCCTATCGGCTTGGGCAGACTTGAAGCCAGACCGGTAGCCACTTTGTCTATTGAAGCACAAGAGCGTCACGAGCGCATGGAAAAAACTTATGACGACGAGGCTTAACGCCCCATGGCAGAACAAGTAAAAGACTTTATTTTAGCATCAGGTTCGCCGCAACGCATTGCTTTGTTGCGGCAAATTGCTTATGAGCCTAAAAAAATTGCTCCGGCGGATATTTGCGAAGACTGCCTTCCGCATGAAGACCCACTGCCGTATGTTCGGCGTATGGCGTTACAAAAAGCACAAAAAATAGCCGCCGAATACCCAAATGAAAATATTTTGGCGTGCGACACCATTGTTGCTGTGGGTAAAAAGGTTTTGCACAAAGCTAAAAATGAAGAAGAGCAAACTAACGTGATGAACCTGCTGTCCGGCAAAACGCATCGGGTTATCAGCTCGGTTTGTCTGATTAGCAAAAGCGGCAAAATTTCGCAAAAAACCGTAAGTTCAAAAGTTTCAATGAAAACTCTGACGCCTGATGAAATCAAAAGCTATGTGCAAAGCGCCGATTGGCATGGTGTTTGCGGCTATCGCATAGACGGCTGTATCGCTGCCTATGTCAGCCGAATTTTAGGTTCTTACAGCGGAATAATAGGACTTCCGCTCTATGAAACGCTCAATTTACTAAAAGGGGAGAATATCCGATGAAAGCAGAAAAAATTATATTTGACCGTAATGATGAAGCGGCGGGAATTGCCGTTTTTGATGATAAATGCTTAATGGAAATTGACATCTACAATGAAAACCGCGCGCTTGAAGGCAACGTTTATCTTGGGCGCATCAGTAAAAAAATCAGCCTTGCTAACGACCGCACTGGTTTTATGGTAAATATCGGCGATGGACGCGAAGCCTTTTTAAATTCTTATGAACCGACGCTGAAAGAAGCTAATATGAACGAAGGTCAAAGCGTGGTAGTGCAGGTTGCTCAAGAAAAAAGAGCCGAAAAAGGCGCTAAAGTAGTCCGCAATATTCAGCTTGCCGGAACTTATTTGGTTTACTGCCCGTTCAAATTTGACGTTGAAGCCTCTTCTAAAATAGAAGACAGAGAAAAAGCCGAATCTTACAAAAAATTTGTGCTTGATCACAGTCAAGGACAAGAAGGCTGGATTTTACGCACCGCCTCAACTGAAGCAGCCGAAAATCAACTGCTGGAAGAAATGACTACTTTGCGCGAAACTTACGAAAATATCCGCAAAAAGGCCCGCACCTTAACTGCTCCGGCAGTTCTTTACACCAAAGAAAATCCGCTGTTTGAATATATCCGCCGCTATCACGACAGTTTGAAAGAAGTTGTGGTGGATTCTCCCAAATTAAAAGAACAGGTAGAGGCAGTGTTCGACGGTACTGTGACCTTGCAAAAAGAAGCCTTTGAAGAATTTGGCATTGACGATGCCATTGTCGAAGCCTTAAACCGCACCGTAAAACTGCCGCACGGCGGTAATCTGCACATTGAAGAAACCCGTGCTTTTGTAGCAATTGACGTAGACAGCGCCGGCAAACGCAGCGTTGGTGATTTGGACAGCTTAAACATTGAGGCGGCAAAAGAAATCGCCCGTCAGATTCGTTTGCGCAACTTATCCGGTAAAATTATTATCGACTTTGCCGGTTCTTCCGAATATCGCTTTATGAAAAAAGTTCTTGAGGTCTTGGAAGAAGAGCTTGCCGATGATATATGTCATAGTCGTGTGCTTGGTTTGAGCCGCGCCGGCAATGTGGAAATTCTGCGTCAGCGCCGCCGCCCGAGCCTGCGTGATTTATATACAGTAGAATGCCCGACCTGCAGCGGAACCGGACGCGTGGAGCCGTAAAACCATGGATAATGTCGTCAAAACACATAAGTGCCCGATTTGCCACAAATTGTTCAGTGATGACAAATACATGCCGTTTTGCTCCAAACGATGCGCAGATATAGACTTAGGGCGTTGGTTCAACGGAGACTATTCTGTTCCGCAGGAAACGCTGAACGAAATGGAAACCGAAGAACTATATGAAGCATTGGAACAACAAAATGACGGACAAAACGAATAGCGGTCAGCCCAGTGTTACTTTGCACACAGACAACGATTGTCTGGCAATTTGTTTTTCCGGTAATTTTCAGCAATACGATGGTTCTGCTGTTTTAACTCAAATCCGCAGCGCCGTCAAAAAAAATCCGCAATACCTTTATTTTAGAGCAGCCAATTTAGGCGCTTGGGATTCGTCATTGCTGCTGATTATTTTTGATGCCGTCAAACAAGCCAAGCTCCAAAATATCAAAACAGAGCTGGAAAATCTGCCGCAAAATATACAAGACTTAATCCGCTTGGCGTTTGAAGTAGACCGTTCACCGACAAAATCAAACTCCGCTAATTTGAATTTTATAGAAAATATAGGCTATAAAGCTATCGGTTTATGCAAACTTTCCGCCAAGGTGTTGCACTTTTGCGCTCAGGCGTTCGGCGCTGTCGGCAGGCTATTTACAGGCAATACGATTATGCGTGGCAGCGACTTTTTCGCCGCCTTGGAAGACTGCGGTCCCAAAGCCTTGGGTATTGTCTCGCTAATCAGCTTTTTAGTCGGCTTGATTTTAGCTTTTGTCGGCGGTGTGCAGCTGCAAGAGTTTGGAGCGCAAATATATATTGCTAGTTTGGTAACAATCGGTATGTGCCGCATAATGGGAGCAATTATGGTCGGTATTATCATGGCTGGACGCACCGGCTCGTCATACGCAGCCGCTATCGGCACTATGCAGGTAAATGAAGAGCTTGATGCCTTAGAAACCATGGGGTTGTCGCGCATAGATTTTTTAGTCTTGCCGCGGCTTTTAGCCTTATTTATCGCTATGCCGATACTAACTATGCTGTCCGACTTTATGGGAATGGTCGGCGGAGCTTTCGTCGGCGTGGTACTCATCGGGCTGCCGTATCAGGAATATTGGAAATACGCTTTTAATGCTTTTCATTTGGGCAACTTTTTAGTTGGTTTATTCCATAGCCTTTGTTTTGGTGTGATTATCGCTTTGTGCGGCTGCTACCAAGGCGTCAACTGTGGGCGCAATTCCGACAGCGTCGGTTTAGCTACCACCCGCTCGGTGGTTTGCGCCATTGTTTGGATGATTGTCGCTACCGGAATCATCACCGTAATTTGTCAGGAGCTTGATATATGAGCGCAATGATAGAAGTAAAAAATTTAACTATGGGCTACGGCAGTTATATTTTGCAACAAAATGCAAATTTTACTGTGAACAAAGGCGATATTTTTATAATTATGGGCGGAAGCGGCTGCGGTAAAAGCAGTATGCTGCGAGTGCTGACTGGTCTATTACCACCGTTAGCCGGAGATGTTATTATTGACGGCACCAACATTGCTAAATTTTCAGCCGCTCAGCTGGAAGAAATCCGCAAAAAATCTGGTATTCTTTACCAAAGCGGCGCTTTGTTCAGCTCTATGACGCTGGCAGAAAACATCGCCCTGCCCTTACAGCAATATTCCCGCTATTCAGCTGCCGAAATCAAAGAACTTGCTTCGCTGAAATTATCACTGGTCGGCTTAGCTGGTTTTGATGATTTTTATCCCTCGGAAATCAGCGGCGGCATGAAAAAACGCGCCGGTCTGGCTCGAGCCTTGGCGCTTGATCCGGAAATTGTATACTTTGACGAACCGTCTGCCGGCTTAGACCCTATCAGCTCACGCAATTTAGACGATTTAATTATTGAAATAAACCGCAGCTTGGGTACAACAATTGTGGTTGTAACGCATGAACTAGCGTCTATATTTGCCATTGGCACAAATTCAATTTTTTTAGACCCGAAAACCAAAAGCATTTTAGCTAAAGGTAATCCGCATGATATTTTGAAAAACCCTCCAAATCAGGAAGTTTTAGAATTTTTAACCAGAGGTAACGCAAATGCAAAAGAATAAAACATATAAAATAGTCGGACTTTTTGTTCTTACCGGTTTTTTAGTTTTTGCCGCTATAATCTTTCACTATGTCGGCAAAAAATTCACTTCTGACGATTCGCAATATGTAGTTTTGTACTTTGAAGAATCAATCCAAGGTTTGAATGTCGGCTCTTCGGTGGTGTTTAAAGGCGTTGAAGTCGGTCAGGTTGCCAAAATCAGCCTGATTACCAATTTACAAAACGGCACTTTCAAAATGCCAGTATTTATCACTTTTAAGCAAAACCGCTCATTTCAAATGAAAGACGGCAAAGATGCTTCAGCCGAAGAAATTTTGCATAGCCTTATTGAAAAAGGACTGCGCGCCCGCTTAATCAGCGCCAACTATTTAACTGGTCAGCTGATGATTGAACTTGATATGGATCCGAGTGCTCCGGCTATTCTGCGCGGCACCGGCGAGCATTTGGAAATTCCGACGGTTATTTCTTCTATCGGTATGATATCTAAAGACTTGCAGGAAATTCCGTTTCGGGAAAATATGATGCAGCTGGGCAATCTCTTAAAAGAACTTGATGATAAACTTCCTCCGATTATGGAAAATTTATACAGCATCACCGATAAAACCGATAAACTGCTGGACAGCCAATCGGCAAGAGCTGAAAAAACCATTACCAATTTTAATGCCATGGTTGAGCAAATGTCTAAAGCAGGACGATCAATTCAAAATCTTGCCGATTATTTAGAGCGCCACCCTGAAGCAATGTTACAAGGTAAAAGGAGACCGAAATGAAAAAAGCTTTAATTTACTGTGTATTGAGTTTAAGCGCCGCCTGCTGCTGGCGTTCACCGGATTCGTCATTTTATATGATGAACAGCCAAAATTTGGAAAAAGTATCGGAAAAACAAATGAGTATAGCCGTACAAACAGTCAATGTACCGGATTTGCTTGACCGCCCGCAAATGGTTACCTACGACGCCAAATCGCAAAAAGTAAATATGCTTGAGTTCAGCCGCTGGGGTGAGGCTCTGCCCGCTGTTTTGCAAAATACCGTAACCAATGATTTAATAGCCTATCTACCGAAATCATTTGTAAAAAGCGCGCGTTTTGATACCGAAACTTTGCCGTATAATGTAAAAATTGAAGTGAACAAAATCGAAGCCTACCGCGGCGATAGAGTTAAATTATCAGTTTGGTGGAATATTCAAGACAGCAACGGCGACGTTTTGAAACGCCGTCAGTCGACCTATGAAACAAAAGTAAAAGACAATACTATCGCCGAACTTGTAAAAGCCGAAAACGCCGCCGTACACCAGCTTAGTAAAGATATTGCGCAGACTTTGAGCAAAATGTGACTAAAGCCGCTTATCGCTGCAATGACAATAAGCGTTGATTGGGCAATTTTCGCATAACGGACGCTGCGCTTTGCAAGTATAGCGTCCAAACAGCACCAGCCAATGGTTTGTGTTGATAATTAAATCTTTCGGCAAAACTTTCAGCAAATCTTTTTCAACTTCCAGCGGCGTTTTGCCTTGGCTGAAATCCAAGCGGTGAGAAATGCGCATAACATGAGTGTCAACCGCCAAAGTCGGTTTATGATACCACACATTCATAACCACATTGGCTGTTTTGCGCCCTACGCCGGCAAGCGTAGTCAAAACCTCGCGGTCAGCCGGAACTTCGCCGCCAAAATGAGCAACCAGCTGCCTGCTCATTTCCATAATGTTTTTAGCCTTGTTATTATAAAGCCCGATAGTTTTGATATAGTCTTTAAGCCTATCCAGCCCTAAATCCAACATTTTTTGCGGAGTGTCAGCAATTTTAAACAGCACCTCCGTCGCTTTATTTACGCCTTTGTCCGTGCTTTGCGCCGACAGCATTACTGCCACCAGCAGCGTATACGGATTATGAAAATGTAATTCACATTGCGGATTAGGATTTTCTTTTTCAAAAATCCGCATAATTTCTAAAATTTCTGAAGTTTTGCGCATTAAGCCTTAACACCTCCGGCACCGGCGGCTTTAGGGGCATTTTCATCTAAAGGCCAACGCGGGCGCGGCTTAAAATCAAGCGGGCTGACATAGCCTTTACGGAAACGCTCCAAACCTGCCCAAGCCACCATAACGCCGTTATCCGTGCAAAAGCGAATTGGCGGAGCGGCAAATTCCAAGCCGTGTTTTTCTGCCAGCTGATTAAGTTTGCCGCGCAGATATGTGTTAGAGGCCACACCGCCCGAAACCACCAAATGATGACCGTTCGGATATTTTTGCTTAAAATAGGCAATGGCTTTTTCAAGCTTGCGCACCAAGCAATCTGTTGCAGTCATTTGAAAACAAGCGCAAATATCTGCAACGTCCTGCTTTGGCAGAATAGCGTGTTCAATTTCTCCGTCCGGCGAATAAGATTCAATAATTTTGCGCACCGCGGTTTTCAAGCCGGAAAACGACAGATTGCAGTCGCCGGAATTTAACAGCGGACGCGGCAAAGTAAAGCGGGAATCATTGCCTATAGCCGCTAATTTTTCAATCATCGGTCCACCCGGGTACCCCAAGCCCAGCATTTTTGCCACTTTATCAAAAGCCTCGCCGGCGGCGTCATCTATCGTAGTGCCCAAGCGCTCATATTCGCCGACATCTTTCACTACCAAAATTTGGCAGTGACCGCCTGAAACCAGCAGCAGCAAATACGGAAACTCTATTGGGTGCACCAAACGGGCACATAAAGCGTGACCTTCCAAGTGGTTTACGGCAACAAAAGGCTTGTTCAGCGCCAAGGCTAACGCTTTTGCCGTCATAACCCCGACAACCACGCCACCGATTAACCCCGGACCGGAAGAAGCGGCAATAGCATCAACTTCATTTAATGAAATATGCGCACGCTCCAAGCAAGCGTTGACAATATCGTCCACATGTTCCAAATGAGCGCGGGCGGCAATTTCCGGAACCACGCCGCCATAGCGTTTGTGCTCCTCTTGCGACTGCAGAGCCTCGCCCAAAATTTCTTTTTCATCTGTCACCACCGCGGCGCCTGTATCGTCACAGCTGCTCTCTATTCCCAAGACAATCATTTATTTATTCCACTATCTTTTTGTTTATCATCTGTAAACTTTTTTTCGTTATAACTATATGAAATATAATCCGGTAATTTGTCAAGAAAAAGGATACAGAAAATGGCTAAAATCGAAAAAAAAGAAGAAGTTAAACCTGTTGAAACCGCCGCAGCCGAAAATAAAACTAAACCTGCCAAAAAAAACAGCCACTTCGGCTTGTTTTGTTTGATAATTATACTCTGCTGCGCCGGAGCGGTAACCTACAACATTGAACTGACTAAAACGCTGAATGAAGATTTGGCTGCCCAGCTTGCCGCTGATTACAACACCAAGATAAACAATCTGAAAGCTCAAATTGAACAGCAGAAAAATCTAATTGCCGATTTGCCGCAAAATCAGCCGGAAAAAACTGCAGCACAACCAGTGCAAACCGAATTATCTGAAGAGCAGCTGCAACAACTTGCCGCTAAAATTTTGCCTTTATTGCCACAGCCGGAAACTCCTGATAATACAGCACAGCCTGTTCCGGCTGAGCAAACTGAAAAAAGCGTCACTGCACCTGAAGTTTTGCTTGCGGCCGGAGCTTTAACCGTACGCGGCTTGGCTGAAGATGGCTTGCCTTTTGACTATGAAACCGAAGTGCTGCAAATTTTAGCCGCCGGCAATGAAACAGCCCTCAATTATATTGCCAACATCAAAAAATATGCTGTTTCCGGCATCAAAGGACGGACCATGCTTATCAATGAATTTAATAAAGTTTATACTGATTTAAGCCGCCCGCAAATTAACAAACAGACAGAGCCGGAAATTCAAGAAACTTGGGACGAAGCCTTATTGCGCCGCTTAAAAGAGCTGGTCGAATTTAAAAAACGTGAAGACAAACCAGCAGTAGTTTTCCCAAAAACACCGGACGAAATTTATCTGCTGGTTAACAACGGCGATTTTGCCGAAGCTCTGAACAAAATTAAAACTGACCGCAAATACAGCGATGTAAATTCTGCCGAGCTAAACTCTTGGATTTTGCAAACTCAAGATTATCTTGAATTTGAACACGCTATCAACAGCTTGATTATGAACTCCTTGGCTAATCTTCATCTAAAAGAAATGGAGCGTACAAAATGAGCATACCAGAATTACAAAAATGCTGGCAGCAAAAATACAGCTGCGTGCCGTCACAGCTGGAAAAAGTAAAGGAAATCCGCTCGGCGGCAACCGCTTTTAATACCAATATTGACGCAGTACTGAAAATCAGCGGGAAAAAACTGTCTGAATTGCTAAAATCAACCAACTTAGCCGAAGAGGAGTTTAACAGCTCGCGTACTTTGTTGGAAACGCCGCAAGATGTTGCACATGGCATCGCCAAATGTTTCAGCCGCGGTATTGCCGAAGAATGGATAACTGATGACAAATCTGTTTATGAGTGGATGAGTAAAAACTTAGGCTATGACCGCCTACAAATGGGCGGTCAAGGCGGAATTGTTGCCAACGCTTTAGCTGTGTTGGGAGTGCAAAATGTTTTTGTTCATACTAACTCACATCCTAAATTGCAGGCTCAGCAATTTCTGCCTTTGGATAATCTTTTCGGTATTGATGAAAAAGGCAATGTCTGCCGTGCCATAGATATTGACCGCGCAACAGAAACTCCGCTTATTCATTGGATTATTGAGTTTGACATCGGCGATGCTTTCACGGCTTGGGGCAAAGAATTTACTTGTCCGAAATCTAACCGCTTTATTGCCACCTATGACCCTGCCAATATTGATTTGGTTATTAACCAAAGTTTTGTAAAACATCTGTCGCAGCATGGTTACGACTATTTAGTGCTTTCCGGCTATCACAACTTGACTTCCAAACGCAACGGCGTACAGCTGGTAAACGATTCTGTTGACCTGATAACAAATTGGAAAAAACACAACCCGCAAGGAATTATCCATTTGGAACTAGCCTCTACCCAAGATAAAAAAGTGCGCGCCGCCATTATAGAAAAAATTGCTCCGCTTGCCGATTCGCTGGGTTTGAACGAACGTGAAGCGCTTGACGCGTTAGAGATTATCGACCCAGCCAAATACGCTGAATTAGCGCATGAAGACTTAACCGCACCGCGCCTGTTTGAAATTGTGCGCCTTATCAAAGAAAAAACCAAAGCTCCGCGCCTTCAGCTGCATATGTTCGGCTTATACATTACTTTGCAAGATAGGGATTTCCGTATTACACCTCAGGAAAATTTACGCGGAATGATGTTAGCTTCCACCGTTGCCGCCACCAAAGCCGGAACTGGAAAAATTGAAGACCACGAGCAATTGTTATGGGCGCACGGCAAAGAAGTCGCCGAAATCAGCCTCAATAATCTGCAAGAATTATCAGAGTATTTGCAAAAACCCGAACTGATTGAAAACGGAATCTGCCAATATGAAAACTATGACATCATAGCTGTTCCAACCATCATTATTGAAAAGCCTTTAACTTTGGTTGGTATGGGCGATACGATTTCCTCGGTTTCCCTCATCGGCGCAAGATAAATAATATCATAAATTGATATTTTTAATCTTGTTGACTTTTAATAGAGAATACTATAAAAAAATTATGTCGGTGTACTAGCACCGACAAATTTCTTAACAAGAACGAAGTTAAACTCATCTTAACTTTATTCTAGAGTTAAGATAGCACATATTCGCTTGAATGTCAATAGTTCAAAAGAATATATGCGTGAGTTTGGCTTTGTTCTACTATTTAAAAGGAACAAACTAATGATAATAAAAATTGTATTTATTATTCGCAAACTCAAGATATATTTTTTAGTTCGTAAGGGCTGATAATATAGAAACGGCGGGAGTAATCCTGCCGTTTTTTTAACAACGAACCCACCGCTCGGCAAAAACGGTGGGTTTGGTGTATTCAGAGGTTAAAAACTAAAATTTGTATTTAGCATTAACCAAACCTGTATGGTCTTGATAGTCTTCACGGAACTTGCCTTCATAGCCCAAAGAAAATTCCGCACTGTCTGTCACATCAAATGCCACGCCGGCTCCGACTTCAACTCCGAAACGATTTAAAGTGGTTCCTGCAACGCTATAAGCCGCGCCGTTTGCCAATGTAACCACCGAAGTCGATTTATCATTTTTCAAATCGTATGTTGCAGCCACACGAGCTTCCGGACGCATTCTCCAACCATTTATCAAACGATAGTTTTTAGCCAATTTAGCTCCGATAACGCCGGTTACAATATCGCTGTCTTTGGTTGATACTTTTTGCTCTGCCGTATCTTTATAATCATCCTGACTGATGTGTACATAGCGCAAACCGGCTTCAGGCGTCAAAACAGCCCGATTCGCCAAATTGAAATCATAGCCGGTCATGGCCTGAATACCAAAGGTATCAACATCATAATCTGCATTGACTTTTGTTCCGGCCACATCTTTCTTTTCCGAATAAGATGACCAGCTATATGTCATAACAGCATTGGCAAACCAGTTGTTTGGCTTATATTCGCCATACAGCATTGCCGTATGCGTATCTACATCTGTATCGCGCATAAATCCATCTATGTTCGTAGAAGTATAAGCATAACCCAAACCAAGTTTGCTGCGGCCGATATATTTTTCAAAACCCATAGCCGCACCCGCGCTGTCTGAATCAAAGCCTTTAGCTTTTGAGGTATTGTTGAGTTTAGATTTATTATACAAACCCTGTACCCAAACTGCCGCACCAACATTCGTATCCCCCGAAGACAGTCCATGGGGCGCACTTCCGATAGAACCGCCGCTTAAACGAGATGAAACAGCATTAAATACCTGATTTGTAATTTCTGATGAAGTTTGCTGCACCAGCGGAGCTACTTCCGGAGCAATCACTGCCAGTGCTTCAACATATTTCTGCGGATTATTTTGTGACAAATCACTCAAATTCTTTGCCACTTCTTTAGCCGTATCGCCTGCATTATCCGATGAAGCCATACTATCCCAAGCTTCTGCCGCACCTTTATTGGCTTCTGAGCCGTCAGTGTCATCAATCACATCCGAAGCACTGGCTGTGTATGTTATATTATAGCTTTTACCGTCTTGATTGCGTTTTACTTCATAACGGCTGTTAGAAATTTCAGTTGCAAAATTATTATCAACCTCGCCTTCCAGCAAAGTAACATCGGCGCTGTCGCCCTTTTGCATATTTCTACTGATATTCAAAGCCAGTTTAGAACCGTCAGCCGCTGTAATTTTTTTTGCAGCCAGCAAACCATTGCCGGAATCTGCAACCTCAATTTTCAGAACTGAACCGGAATTGAACAAAGCATCGCCTTCGATAGCTACCTTATTTAAGCCCACATTAAGCACGGCATTTGCCGCCACATTTAAGCTGCCGATTGTTCCTGTTTTTTTATCCAGATTAAAGACACCTTTATTAACATTCAGCGAAGCTAAGTTGCCCACAGTTCCGGTAACAGCTTTGCTTAACGAATGGTCAGCAGAAACATTCAAATTTATACCACTGACATTACCGTCAATAAGAGCTTCTGATGATTTGATATTCAGATTTCCGGTTCCGCTGACATTTGATACCAATTTACCTTCCAAATTAACTACGCCGTCATCTGTCAGATTAAGAGAAGTTTTATCCGAAAAAATAATATCCTCAATATTGTCGCTGGCTGTATCCTTATAACTTTTGTAAGCTTCTAAAGTTGCATCTTTGGCAATATTTATGGTATTGCCTACTTTGGGAGTGTCCATTAAAAAAATATTTCGGCCTTTATTAACATTTATTGTTCCGCCTAAAAGTT
>CAVIDY010000011.1:0-53886 GCA_963641885.1 Bacteroidaceae bacterium | reverse complement strand
AATCCGTATAAAATTGCCGGAAAATGGTATTATCCAAAAGAAGATTACAGCTATTCAGAAATCGGCACGGCATCGTGGTACGGCGAAGATTTTAATGGAAAGCCTACGGCTAACGGCGAACGTTATAATATGAACACTTTAACTGCGGCGCACCGCACCTTGCCGCTGCCTAGTATTGTGCGCGTAACCAATTTGCAGAACGGACGCTCCATAATTTTGCGCGTAAACGACCGCGGACCATATGTTAAAGACCGTATCATAGACCTTTCCAAGCGCGGAGCTCAGCTTTTGGGATATATGGGACAGGGCACAACCAGAGTAAAAGTTGAAGTTATGCCTAAGGAAAGCAAGGCTTTGAAAGAAGCATTGCTGAATTTGTCTTCGGCAAAAGGCAAAGCTTTGGCAGCCAGTTCAACTCCAGCGCCGTCTTTATATGAATCTTCTGCCGAACGTATAGAAATTTCCGAGCATGTTGCCGAACAAGCTGATGTTTACGCCAGCGCTGGCGGCAAAACTTATAGTACCGGAACCTACACACCCACAGGAACAACAGATGAACCAGCGGTTTACGGAAGCGCGGCTTCTGCTGGCGGAGAACGTAAAACTGGTGCGCTGGGTACGGCTGGAACAGTCAAGTCTGCTGATAACAGCGGTATATACGGCGTCGCCGCCAAAAATCCGGAAAAAGGCGATACGCGTGCAGTTAGCGGACGCGGCTATCAATATTTGTCGGGGTATTATTACATTCACGCCGGAGCATTCACACAATATGACAAGGCGCATGTCTTAATGGTTCGGCTCAAAGAATACGGTAGCAGCCATATTGTTAAAATTGATGTCAGCGGAACAACTTACTATCGGGTGTCGGTTGGTCCGTACAGCCGCGTGGAAGAGGCTAAAGTGGCACAGGCTAAGTTAAAATATTATGGTGTGAGCGACACCAGAATTGAAAAGAAATAGGAGATAAAAGATGAAGTTTAATAAAATTGGATTGACTGTTTTGTTATGCAGTACGGTTTATGGTTTTAACGCAATGTCTTTTGAAACTGCCGCGCGCAACGCAATTTTGATGGACTATGACACCGGCGAATATCTGTTTACTAAAAATATGGACGAGAGCGTGCCGCCGGCATCTATGAGCAAGCTGATGACCGTGTATATTTTAATGAGCAAAATCAAAGACGGGACAATTAAACTTGACGATACTTTTTCGGTTAGTGAAAACGCTTGGCGCAAAGGCGGAGCTGCGACAGGTGGTTCTACCATGTTCCTTTCCATCGGCGATAATGTCAGTGTCGAAAATTTGATTAAAGGCATTGTGATTCAGTCCGGCAACGACGCCTGCATTGTGGTAGCCGAAAATGTTGCCGGCTCGGAAGATGATTTTGTGATTTTGATGAATAAAACCGCTAAAAAGCTGGGCTTGAAAAACAGTCATTTTGAAAACGCTACCGGCTTGCCGCATCCTGACCACAGAATGTCTATGGAAGATTTAGCTATTCTTTCTCGCCATATTATTAGTGAATTTCCGGAGCTTTATCATTATTTCAGCCAAAAAGAATTTGTTTATAACAACATTAAACAAGGCAACCGCAACCCGCTGTTATACACCATGAAAGGCGCCGACGGTTTGAAAACCGGACATACTGAAGAAGCCGGATTCTGCTTGGCTGCGTCCGCAACTAAAGGTGATCGCCGTTTGATTGAGGTTATGAGCGGAATGAACAGCAACCGTGAGCGTTCGGAAGAAGCTGAACGCCTGATGAGCTGGGGTTTTAGAGAATTTAACAATTTCAAAATTTTAAATAAGGGACAAAATATTGCCGCTGCTAAAGTTTGGTATGGCAAGGACAAAACTGTTAATTTGACTGTTGCGGAAGATGTTTTGAAAACCGTGCACCGCAGCCAGCAGGAAAATGTTAAGGTTATGGCAGAATTTGACGAGCCGGTGAAAGCTCCGGTTAAAACTGGTCAAAAAATCGGCGACATCAAAATAGAAATAGAAGGTCAGCCGATGCTGAGCGTTCCTTTGGTGGCTGCTAATGATGTGGCAGAAACCGGAATGCTTGGCAAACTGTGGGCAAATATAAAATACTTTGTGTTCGGAGTTAAATAATGCGCGGCAAATACATCACGCTGGAAGGCGGAGAGGGCTGCGGAAAGTCAACGCAAGTTAAGCTGCTGGCACAGTATCTTGAACAAAACGGCATTGCCTGCGTGCAAAGCAAAGAACCGGGGAGCACGGAAGAAGGAAAAATAATCCGCAGCTTGCTGGTGACAGGCGATAAAGATAAGTTTGATGCAATCAGCGAATGTTTGCTCTACTATGCCGATCGGCGCTGTGATTTAATCAAGGTGGTGTGGCCTGCGCTTGATGCTGGAAAATGGGTGATAAGCGACCGATACGCCGATTCGACCGAAGCCTATCAATATTATGGCTATAATAAACGTGTTCCGCTGCAAACCCTGCATAATTTATACAAAATTGTTGCCGGAGATTTTAAGCCTGATTTGACCATTATTTTAGATATGGAACCGGAAATCGGTATGCGCCGTTCCTTTGCCAAAGCCGAAACAATGGCGGTAAAAGAGCTGCGTTTTGAGAGCCGTCAGCTGGAATTTCACAATAATCTGCGCCGCGGTTTTTTAGAAATTGCCAACCGCGAGCCGGAGCGCTGCGTGGTTTTGAATGCCGACACCGATATTGAAACTCTGCACAAACAAATTGTGGAAACTGTAAAAGAAAGGCTGGGCTGCTGATGGCTGACGAAATAAACATCTCGCCGCGCAATAACAGCTTTTTGCTAGGGCAAACGCAGGCGGAAGAAGTTTTTTTGAAAGCTTGGAAAAATCAGACCATGCACCACGCTTGGATTTTGAGTGGTCCCAAAGGCATTGGCAAAGCCACTTTAGCCTATCGCATTGCCCGTTTTTTGCTGTGGGCAGATGAAAGCAAGAAAGATGCGTATAATTCTTTGAATGTTCCCGAAGATTCTCCGGTTTTTAAGCAGGTAGCCACTGGTTCGCATTTGGATTTGATGGTGGTGGAGCGCGATTATATCGAAACTGATCGCAAAAAAATTATTAAAGCCATTCAAAAAGGCGAAGCGCCTGATGAAGAAGAATTGAGCTCTCTGAAAAAATCGGCATTTATCCGTGTAGATGATGTGCGTAAGGTTAATGAGTTTTTATCTAAAACCTCGTTTAATAATAATTGGCGCGTGGTGATTATTGACAGCGCCGATGATATGAATAAAAACGCCGCTAATGCCTTATTGAAAATTTTGGAAGAGCCGCCGACGCATACGGTTTTGCTGCTTATCAGCCATAATGCCGGAATGCTGCTGCCAACTATCCGCTCCCGCTGCGCCAAACTGCCGCTACAAATGCTTGATGTCAATACAACAGCCAGCTTGTTGCGCCGCTATCGTCCGCATTTGAACGAGGCAATGATAAGCAAAGTGGCGGAAATGTGTCCGCAAAGCGTGGGGCAGGCAATTATGTATGCCGATTTGGACGCGGTCGGAATGTATGACGGATTATGCAAAATTCTTTATTCCAAACAAAAATTTTCGTTGAGCGAATTGCTGGATTTTTGCACTGAGTCTGTGGCAACTCCAGATAGTTTTGATTTGCTGCAAGAGCTGATTTTGAAGTTTATCCGTGAAAATATGCCGCAAAGTCAAGATGTTGAAGCATTATACGCTTGCTGGGACGAAACAAACCGTATGTTTGCCGACTGCCAAAATATCAATATGGATAAAAAGCAGATGTTAATTAAACTTTTGACTAAAATTTGCAAGGTGTTGTAAAATGTTTACGGATAGTCATTGCCACGTTAACGCCGCCGATTTTGATGAAGACCGCGAAGAAACGGTTTTGCGGGCTCGAGAAATGCAGGTCGATTATATTTTAGATGTTTGCGATGATATAGCGGATATGCCGCGGTTGCTTGATTTTTGCCAAAGCCGTAAGCATATATATACAACTGCAGGCGTGCATCCTGAATTAGCTGATAAATATCCGAATTTGACGGCGGCGCAGATTTTAGAGCAGGCAAAATCGCAAAAGGTTGTCGGTATCGGCGAGTGCGGTTTGGACTATTATTATAACTCCGACATAAAAGAGCAGCAGCTCAAAGTGCTGTCGGAACATATTAAAGCGGCGCAGGAAAGCTGCTTGCCGCTGATTATACATAACCGCGATTCTGATGATGATATGATTGCCCTGCTCGGCGAAGCTTATAAAAAACAAAAATTTAAAGGCGAGCTGCATTGTTTTTCATCATCTGAAAAATTGTTGGAATATGCGCTTTCGATTGGCTTTTATATTTCAGCTTCCGGTATTATTACCTTTAAAAAAAGCGAAGATTTGCGGCAGATGTTTAAAGATGTGCCGAATGAAAAATTGTTGATTGAAACGGATTCTCCGTATTTGGCTCCGGTTCCGCACCGCGGGCAGCGCAACGAACCAGCTTTTGTGGTTAACACGGCGCAGGTTCTAGCCGAGCTGAAAGGATTAAGCGTTGACGAACTGGCGGATTTGACCACCTGTAACTTTTTAACATTGTTCAGCAAGGTGAATCCTGATGAGTAAATTGATAATTTTAGGCAGCGGCGCCGCCCCAGGAGTTCCATCGGTTTCAGGCGGTTGGGGAGCCTGCAATCCGAACAATCCCAAAAACCGCAGGCAGCGTGCCGGAATATATTTAACCGACGGAACAACGCAGATTTTGGTTGATACCTCGCCGGATTTGAAAAATCAGCTTATTGCCAACAATATTACAGCCGTTGACGGAGTGTTGTATACGCACACGCATGCCGACCATTTGCACGGAATTGACGATTTGCGGGGAATTACACGCAATATCAAGCGCAGCTTAAATTTTTATGCCACAAAGCCGCAGATAGCCGAGATTAAGGAACGTTTCAGCTATGCTTTTTCAAACGTTGAACATCTGGATATAACCAATCACCCCGAGCTTTTACCGGTTGAAATAAAATACGGAGAAAAGTTTGAAATCGGCACTTTTGATATTATGCCGCTGGAGTTTGGCGGACACACAATGATAACCACAGGCTATTGCTTTAATGGCGGACAAGTGGTGCTTGTACCTGATTTTAAGTCTATTCCGCCGCAAACTTTGGACTATTTGCAAAAAATTGATGTTGATGTTTTGATTATGCCCTTGACTATGCTGCGTGAGGGCAGGTATCATGCCGGTATTGATATTATTTTGGACAGCGCATCAAAAATTGTCGCCAAAAGAGTTTTTTTGACCCACATGGCGACCGAATGTGATTTTGATGAAGTCAACCATTTGACGCCGGACAATATGCAGCCGGCTTTTGATAATATGATGATAGAGTTTTAAGGAGTGTATAAATGCTGTGTATTTACCACATTGCCGACCACGATGGGAAAGGTTCGGCAGCGATTGTAAAAAGTAAATTTCCGGAAATTGAACTTATGGGCTTGAACCATGATATGGAAATTCCGTACGAAGAAATAGAAAAACACGACAAACTGGTAATTTGCGATATTGCTTTGCCGGTTAAATATATGCTTGAACTCAACAAAAAAGTTGACTTGACTTGGATTGACCACCATGTTTCGGTTATCAAAGAATATGACGAATTGATGAAAACAGGCGAATATGAGCCGATTAAAGGTGTGCGCAAAGTCGGTACTGCCGCCATTGTTTTGACTTGGGGCTATTTCTATCCGGAAAAAGAACTTCCAGAAGGTATCCGCTTGCTGGGACTGAATGATATTTATGATTTGCGAGACCGTAGAGTCCGTCCGTTTGAATATGCTATTCAAACTTTCGGCGTTAACCGCCCGACCGATAAAATTTGGACGCAGTTAATGAACAATGAAGTAGACATCAAAGCTATGGTTGAAAAAGGTTCGGCGATTTTGTCATGGGTTCGTCACCGCAACTATCGTTTGGTGCGCGGTATGGGCTTCGAAAGCGAGTATAAAGGAATGCGCTGTATTTGTGCCAATATGGCTCAAGGTCAATCTGAATTTTTTGATTCGCTGGAAAATATAAAAGACTTTGATTTTATGGTAATTTTCTTTATGAACAAGAAAAATTTGTGGAATATGACTTTTTACACCGCCAAAAGCAATGTTGATGTTTCACTGATAGCCAAGGAATTTGGCGGCGGCGGTCATGCTAAAGCGGCAGGCGCGTCATCTTTGAAAGAATTGCCTGACTTCTTGAAAAACGGCAAGCCGTGGAGCAAACCGCAGCAAAACTAGAAATCGTTTTCCTAAAAAATCCTTTTTGCTTAATAAAAAGGATTTTTTTGTATCATACTTGACAAAATTTGTAAAAATGTTAAACTAAAGCAGTTTTTGTATTATTCAGTTATAATTTTAATTTTAGGCTTATGGAAAATACAGCTGAGAAAATTGCGTTAAAACATTGCCGCTTAGGTTATGTCGACAAAGCTGGTAATGTTGAGATTTTGCCGGTTTTGGACTTGTCTAGAAAAGACGAATTAGGGTGGATTGAGTGCGGTCATACTCTTGTCGCCCTCAAAAACTCAGGTTTCGGCAGATGGGACACAGTTATGCACCGCGAAAAGCCGCTCTTGTCCAAAGGCAGAGTTTCGTTGCCTCTTGTTGAAGAATTGGCAGATTGCTTTGTTAACCGCTTCAAGTTCGAGCAAACCGTGCGTCTTTTGCGTTCACACGGCATAGACGCTGACGATTGGCTTGAGGGCTGGTATTGGTCAGGTGAAGAACAGGGTTACGATGGTAATCAGATTCACACCTTTGATATGTCCAGCGGCGCTTACTCTGTGCACGACCGCTTTGACACAAACGGTTTTGTTCGTTACGCGCTGCTCTAACGCATGGAAAAACCGGTAAAGTTTTTAACTTTGCCGGTTTTAAGTGAGCAATAAAATAAAGCCGATGCTTTGCTTTATAGTTGTTTAATCCTATAGTTATTTTATTTTTATGGAAAAATTCTTAGTTCACACGCCATGTGCATTGCTTTTGTTTGATGAGCAAAAATGTGCATTGTCGACTGCATCGACCTTTGATGAAAATGCCCGTAAGAAGGTTCAGGCAGTTGTTTGCGACGGCTTTGTCTTTGCCTTAAATAGGTTTGGCAGCCGTTTATTAACTGAATTGTCTTTTGGCGAGGCTTGCTTAAAAACTGTTACACCAGTAGATACTGCGCGGGCAGAAAAGGCAAAAAACAACAGCTTGCTGAAAAAAACGATTGAAATGCTGCGCTCTCATTGCGAAATTGATGACTGCGTGGCAACATATCCGCTGCTCATTTGGCAGAAATAACCGAAAAATCCCCTTAAAAATCAGTTGTTTTTAAGGGGATTTTTGTATATAGTGCTTGAACAGATAAGGAGAAAACAAATGCAGCTCAGTGCCAAGTATCAAGCCGTTTTAGAAGTTATTACGCAGATTTTTCAAGATAAATATCCCGCTGATAACATTTTGAAAGAATATCTGCGCAATCGCAAATATATTGGTTCCAAAGACCGTAAGTTTATCACCAATACGGTGTGGGATATTATCCGTCACCGCAGCCGTTTAGAGTTTGACTGCGAAAGCACAGAGCCTCGTTTGCTGCTGCTTGCCTATTTAAAAGACGAAGATTTTGATGTAATTGCCGTCGGTTCGGAATATGGCTTGAAACCGCTGACTAAAGACGAAAAATATAAATTGGAGCATTTAAGAGAAGATGTTTATCCTGAATATGTTGAAAAAGAATGTCCGCAGTGGCTCTATGAAAAAATCGGCGATGCGGCATTGGCGGCAAGCTTGAATACCACTGCGCCGGCAGATGTTCGCGCTAATTTTATCAGTCGGGAAGAGGCTAAAAACAAGCTGCAGAAAGAGGGGCTTTTCTTTTCATTCACGCCTTACTCTCCTTATGGTCTGCGTTCGGCGGAAAGAGTTAATCTGCAAAATTGCGTGGCGTATCAAAACGGCGATATTGAAGTGCAGGACGAGGCATCGCAGTTGGGGGCGATTCTCTGCGATGTGCGCAGCAATCACCGTATTATTGACTATTGCTGCGGCGGTGGTGGCAAGAGTTTGCTGTTGGGGGCGATTCTGCATAACGACGGCTTGATTTATGCGCATGATAAAAACTTTAACCGTATGGACGGACTAAAAGCTCGAGCCGATCGTTTGGGTATTAAAAATATTAAAATAATCCGTGAAATCGCTGCCGGAGATAAATTTGACCGCTTTATTGTTGATGCTCCGTGTTCGGGCAGCGGCACTTGGCGGCGCTCGCCTGACGCAAAATACCGCTTGACCGCGAACCAGCTGAAAACCATTGAAAAAGCGCAAGCCGAAATTTTGGATATTGCCGCAAAACATATTGCCGATAGTGGTCGGATTATTTATATGACCTGCTCCGTTTTGCCGGAAGAAAATGAGCGGCAGATAGAAAGGTTTTTGCAAAATCATTCGGATTTTTCAACAGTGAATATGAAAAATTTGTGGGAGCGGAAACTGGAGCAAAATTATCCGTTTGCAGAAACCCGCTGGCTGAAATGCTCTCCTATTTTAACCGGTACGGACGGTTTTTTTGTCTGTGCTTTGCAAAAGAAATAAACTGTAACGTTTTGTGTGTTGCAATCTGCTGCGGCTAAGTCTAGTCTTGCGGTTAACAGATATTTTAAATTTAGAAGAGGATTAAAACTATGGCTAAAATTCATGCTACTGCTGTTGTTGAAGACGGCGCGCAAATTGCAGACAGCGCAGAAATCGGACCATTTTGCTGGGTAAGCTCCCAAGCTAAAATCGGCGAAAACGTACGTTTGCTGGGGCAGGTTACCATTTACGGCGATACCACAATCGGAGACGGGACTGTTGTTTTCCCTGGTGCCAGACTTGGCTGCGGACCGCAGGATCACGGTAATGAATTTCAAGCCGGTGCTAAGCTTATTATCGGTAAGCGCAATGTAATCCGTGAAAACGTTACCATGCACGCCGGAACTCCGAAAGAACATCTGACAACCGTTGTCGGCGATGATGGTATGTTTATGATTAACTCGCACGTTGCGCATGACTGTGTGGTCGGAAACAATGTAATTATGACTAACAACGCCGTAATCGGTGGACACGTTCATTTGGGCGATGGCGTGATTTTGGGCGGCAACTGCGCTGTGCACCAGTTTGTGCATATTGGGCGCAAAGCTATGGTCGGCGGTGTTTCGGGGGTTGCCCGCGACATTATTCCGTTTGGTATTGCCAATGGTATGCCGGCGCATCTGCGCGGTTTGAACGTTATCGGCTTAAAGCGCAGCGGCTTGGAAGAAAGCGTTATCAAATCTTGCACCCGTGCTTTTATGTTTATCTTTAAAGGTTCTAACGGCACTTTCGAAGAGCGTGTTGCGCAGGCTGCAGAAAAATATAAAGACAATGAAATGGTTATGGAACAAATCAAGTTCATTCAAGAATCTTTGGCTGGCAAGCGTAATTTAACAATTGCCGACTGATAAAATCCGTTAAATTCAAATTTTTTTAAGAGCTTCTTTGTTTAAGAGGCTCTTTTTTTTGTATAGTAATTTTACAAATAAACAAAATTTGACAAATTTTTTGTTGCACAGTTTGAAAAAATATGGTTTAATAAGGCAAAATAATTTATTAGCAAGGATAAAGCCCATGTCTGAAGATTTGAATAATGAAACCGAACAAAATGCTGAAGAGCAGCAAGAGCAAAACAACGAACAGCCTCAGCCGAATATTGCTCAAAATATAAACGAAATTATGCCTTTGGACGAAGATATGTTTCGTGAAAAGCTGCTGCAGGATTTATTTTCTAAGCCTGAAAACAGCCCGGAAAAAATATGGCTTGATGATGAGGTTAAAGAGTGGTTTGAGAGTCAAGGCACTCCGTTAAACGGAAATTCTGTCGATATGGAAGTTGATATTCACAGCGAAATGGGAGAAAAAATCTATCAGGATTATTTGGACTCTATTTGCTATAATATCAAAACAGATTCTTTTTCTTTGAATGCAGATAAAGTCAACAGCGCGTTTGAAACTTTGTATGAGTTTGCGGCAGTGCAGTTCGCTTCAGAAATCAGCACTGGTAAAATGGATAAGGTTATAAGAGCGCGTTTAGAGACTATCCCACAGCTGGAAGAAACTTATGTGGTGGCGGCTATCGGGCGCGATTTATATGGAATGATGAACTCAGATGCCGCCTCAACCTCGCAAATAGAAGTTGAAAACAAGGTTCAAACCTTGGAAGATTTGCATGATGTGAATATTATAGATAACGAGCAAATGGCGCTGGGCTATCATAATATTGCAATTGTGCTGGAACGTATGTCACGCAACAAAAACGAAGGCTTAGGCGCCAACAAAGAACGCTTGGCTTCATATGACTATATGAGTAAAGCTCTGCGCTTGACTGCAGATCCTCAGCTCATCAAAACCTGTTATGAATATTTGCCGAATACTCAAAACAAAAAGATGCAATATGTCCGTGAGGCGTGCGACAGAGCTTTGGTGGCAAATGACGGCGATAAAACTGCTTTATATAAAATCCACACCATTTACAGCAAAACTTTGGAAATGGAAAATAACACGGCGCATTTTACTTTGATGTCTGATGAAAACTATGCCGAGGCGATGTATCATTACCAAGAAGCTTTTGAAAATGCCAACACTAAGGAGCGCAAAGCAAAAGTGCTGCGCAATATGGCAAAATTGCAAAAGAATGTCGATAAAATGGTGTCATACGCCACTCGTGCCGAATTGGCTGAACATTATTTAACTGGCAAAGCTAAAGTTCGTGAATTGCTGCGTTTGGCGTCAGATGTTTCTAAGCCTGAAACTAAACAGGCTTTGTACGAAAGCGCTGCAAATGAGCTTATTGATAGTGCGGAAATTAAAAACGGCGAAAAATCTTTGCTGCTGTCAAATGTAATTCATAATTTACGCCCGCTTTACGGCAATAATAAAACCAAACTGGATAATTTGGATAAACTAGAAAAACAATATTGCACCAAGCCTAAAAATAAAGAGTTTTCGCTTGTGCGTGCGTCATCAAAAGGAAATGATTATTTTATCTAAATAAATCTCAACATTTAAAAATAAACCGAAACAGTTGAAGTTCCGGTTTATTTTTTTTGTTGTATTAAGCGTCTTTATTCTTGAGTGTTGCTTTTAGTAAATTTGAAGGCGTTGTACATAACTTTAGGTCGAGCAGACGCCTGTGCGGCGGTTGTTGTTTGTTCCTGCTTTGAAGGCTGGTGAATTTTGGCTCGTAATTCGGCTATTTTTTCATCTACTTTGACAACGCCGGATTTTCCTTCTTTTTTCCGTTGAGCAATTTTTTTTTCTTTCATTTCTTTATGTGTTTCCGCCAGCTTGCCGTCACGCATAATATAGTGCATATAATCTGTTTTTGCATTGTACCAAAATTTATTGAGCTTGCCTTCATAAATTATGGTGTCCGGAGATATTCTTTCGCCTTTTTTATCATAAAAAGCAACCAGTCTTGATACATGGTCTTTAGAGCTTTTCTGTACCCATTTGCCGTGAACTTTTCCTTTGCGATACCAGCCATAAGCCACGGTTTTCCCGTCATCGGAATAACGCAGGCACGGACCATCCAAGCATCCGTTTTTATCAACGACGCAGCGGCTCATCAGTTTTGTTTTTGCCGAATCATAATAGTTTTCCTGCAATTTATGTCCATCATTGTTGCAAGATTTTAGATAGCGTTCAAAAGCATTTAGTTTTTGTTTTTGGGGCGCGGCGACTGGCGATTTTTCATCAGCGGGCAAGGCTGAATGTAAAAACATATACACGTTAATAAAGCGTTTTTTCAGCCCCATACTGCTGTCCAAATAAAATCGCTTTGGGGTTCTTGATGATACAGCACTGTTTTCAGAAAACATTTGTCCCTCCGCGCTAAAGCATTTATTATAAATATAGTATAGCAATTTTGTACAAAATAACAAGATTTTTTTGCAGTTTTTGGCGATTTTATAAATATTCCTTGCAAATTGGTGCAAAAGAGAATAAAATAAAATTGTATATAATAAGTATTGTGGATGTGATTGTGAAAATTTCAGTTTTTTTCATGCTCTTTTTTGAAGAGAAAATATCCGCAGACTTAATTGTTTTTCGAGTTATTTAATCATTAAAAATTACAGGTATGAAAAAGACTTTGTTCAGTGTTATAGTTCTTATTGTTGCGTTTTTTACCATTATGTTGCTTGGTGCAAAATCTAACAACTGTGTTGTAAATCTTGAAAGCGGAGATGGTATACAGTACATGCTTTACGCCGCGCTGTCGGTGGGTTTTGCTTTGTGCGCCTCGGCTTATTTCAAGACCAACCGCAAAAAATGCGTTATGTTTTTCTTGCCGGCGGTGCTGATTCCTTTTTTGGCCGGAATGACAACATTTATCGTTGCCACTCTGTTCAGTGCAATTATCACCGTTACAACAGATGAAAACGTGGTGGAGTGGTTCAAAAATATGGCCGCTCCCGAAATTGAGGAATAACACGAAAACACCGTTATCTTGTATAGAGATAACGGTGTTTTTTTGTTGATGTGCATAACCTATCGTAAATTTTTGAAAAATACAGCGTATATTGTATAATACAGCAAATTTAAATTGGACTGTACAGGTGAAAAGTATGGAAAATCAAGAAAATAAAAAAATTGTGGTGCTGCAGGTTTTGCCGGAATTGGGGCAGGGCGGAGTTGAGCTTGGCACCATAGAAATTGCTTCAGAGCTGCAAAAACAGGGTATTGAAAACTACGTCGCTTCCGAAGGCGGACGTATGGAATATAATTTGGAGCGTATTAAGGTTAAGCATTTTACATTGCCGCTGAAAACCAAAAATATTTTCAAAATGTATCTGAACTCGCTGCGTTTGGCGCGGATTATCAAAAAATACGGCATTACTATTGTGCACGCCCGTTCACGTGCTCCGGCATGGAGTGCTTATTGGGCGGCAAAACGCTGCGGCGTGCATTTTGTTACCACTTTTCACGGCACCTATGGATTGGGACCATGGGGGATCAAGAAGTTTTATAATAAAATAATGACTTACGGCGAACGGGTGATTGCCATTTCCAACCATATCAAACAGCATATTTTGCAAAATTATAAAACAGACGAAAGCAAGATTCGCTTGATTCACCGCTGTGTGAATATGGAAAATTTCAATGTGGAAACGACTTCCGCCGAACGTATGATTAAGTATTTGGAAGATAACAATATTCCGGAAGACAAGCCGATTGTGACTTTGATTGGTCGCCTGACCAATTGGAAAGGACAGAAACTGCTGATTGAAGCCTTGCATCTGATTGATGATGAAGACTTTTTCTGCGTAATAATCGGTGACGACCAAGGGCGTAAAAAATACGCTTCCGAACTGCGTAAGATGATTGCAAACTACAATCTGACCAACCGCTTTTTGTTTATCCGCAATGTCAAGGATATTCCGGCGGCGATGATGGTATCGGACGTTGTGCTTTCAACCTCTATTGAGCCTGAGGCTTTCGGTCGCATTGCCATTGAAGGACAGGCTATGGGTAGAGTCGTGGTTGCTTCCAATATCGGCGGTTCGGTAGAAACCGTGATAGACGGCGTGACTGGCAGGCTTTATGAAAGCACCAGCGCCAAGGCTTTGGCAGAGGCTATTAAATGGGCTTTGCATCTTTCGACCGAAGACAGAGAAAAAATCGGCGCTGCTGGTATAAAAAATGTAAAAGAACATTTTACAAAACAAATTATGTGTGATAAAACGATTGAGGTTTATAAAGAATTGATAAACTTATAGTGAACTTTTTAATAGTGAAAAGGTAGATAAAATGGTTAAAATTAAATTGCCTGACGGCAGTATATTAGATGAAAAAGACGGCGTTTCCGGCTTGGAAATCGCCAATAAAATCAGTACGAGTTTGGGAAAAACCGCTTTGGCTGTTTCCGTTAATGATAAATTGCAGGATTTGACCGCTCCTATAACCACCGATTCTACAGTCACTATTATCACCGCCAAAGACAAAGACGGTTTACAAATTTTGCGTCACTCTTGCTCTCACGTTATGGCTCAGGCGGTTAAAGAATTGTGGTCGGATGCTCAAGTTACAATCGGTCCGGCTATTGAAAACGGCTTTTACTATGACTTTTCTTGCAAAGAAAACTTTACAACCGAAGATTTTGCAAAAATTGAAGCCAAAATGCATGAAATTGTTAAACGTGATGAAAAAATTGAACGCATTGTAATGCCGCGTAATGAAGCTATTGAATTTTTCAAAAAGCTAGGCGAACATTATAAAATGCAGATTATTGAAGATTTGCCGGAAGACGAAACAATCACTTTGTATCGTCAAGGCAATTACACCGATTTGTGCCGCGGTCCGCACGTTCCGTCAACAGGTAAAATCGGCGACGCTTTCAAAATTACTAAAGTTGCTGGTGCATATTGGCGTGGCGACGCTAAAAATGAAATGCTGCAGCGTTTGTATGCAACCGCTTGGGCAACCAAAAAAGAATTAGACGCATATTTGACTATGCTTGAAGAAGCCGCTAAACGCGACCACCGTAAAATCGGCAAGGAAATGGATTTGTTTCATTTTGAGCCGGAATATGCTCCGGGTGCGGTTTTTTGGCATGACAAAGGCTACCGCGTATACCGCAAGCTGATTGAATATATGCGCAACCGCCAAGAACACAACGGCTATGAAGAAATTTCTACACCGCGTATTATGGATAAATGCCTGTGGGTGACCTCCGGTCACTGGGATAAATACGGCGCGCACAATTATTCCGGCAAAACTGAAGACGGCAAAGAATTCTGCGTAAAACCGATGAACTGCCCAGGCGGACTGTTGGTTTATAAACAAGGCGTAAAATCTTATCGCGACTTGCCGCTGCGTTTGGCAGAGTTTGGTAAAGTAAACCGCTATGAAGCTTCCGGTTCTTTGATGGGCTTGATGCGTGTGCGTGAATTTACACAAGACGATGCGCATATTTTCTGCACTCCGGAACAAATGGAAGACGAATGCATCCGTACTATGAAGCTGATTTTTGATATTTATAAAGACTTTGGTTTTGATAATATTAAAATTTATCTATCAACTCGTCCGGATAGCATTTATCGTATTGGTTCAGATGAAATTTGGGATTTGTGTGAAAATTCTTTGGCTCACGCTTTGGAAAAACACGGCTACAAATATGAAATCAACGCCGGCGAGGGTGCTTTCTATGGTCCGAAATTGGAATTCATTTTGCGCGACGCTATCGGCCGTGAATGGCAATGCGGTACAATTCAGGTAGATATGAACCTGCCGCAGCGCTTTGATATTTCCTACATCGGCGAAGACGGCGAGAAACATCAGCCGGTTATGCTGCACCGCGCTTTGTTTGGCTCTATTGAGCGTTTCTTGGGTATTTTGATTGAACATCACGCTGGCAAATTGCCGCTGTGGCTGTCTCCGGAACAAGTTGTGGTTGCTCCGATTGTCAGCGAGTTTGACGATTACGCCGAAGAAGTTGCCGCCGCTTTGACCAACGCAGGTCTGACGGCTAAAACGGATTTGCGCAATGAGAAAATCAACTACAAAGTTCGTGAACATTCATTGGCTAAAGTTCCTGTAATTGCTGTTGTTGGTGCTAAAGAAAAAGAAAACCGCACGGTTACGGTTCGCCGTTTGGGTTCCGAAAAACAAGAAGTTATGTCTTTAGACGACTTTGTGGCTCAGCTGCAAAAAGAAGCGGAAATGCCGCATAGATTTGAATAATCATAAATTCAGATTTTATAAAAAATATCTCCGGTTCGGTTAATCGGAGATATTTTTTTGAAATTACTTGTATTTAAAGCAACAGTATTTAAAGCATTTGAGTGTTAAAAAGTGTGTAAAAATAACGACCGTTTTTTTACACAATCAAGGAGAAATAACGTGTTGAAAGATATGAAATTTTTAATAAAAAAGAGCAGGGATATATTTAAGCACACTACACTCAAGGTCATCCTTTGCTTTGAGCGTTAGCTCATTCGCAGAGGATCCAGTACAATATATCCGCTTAAAGAATATAGACTTTTTATTTCTGGATTCTCCGGACAGTTCACTTCGTTCACGCCGAAGAATGACGTTGAAAGAGTTGTGTTTAAAAACGTATGGTGAGTTAATAAACCCTGCAAAAACGTGCTGAACGGCAGAAAAAGTGCCTCTAATCAGATGTATAGGATTCGCAGAGAGAGAGAGAGAGACCTTTGGATTGCTTATTTTTCATCTTTCTTTCCTCTTATTTAAGATTATTTATAGGTTTATTTTAAGCAGGCTAATTTCAGATGTTAAATAATAAATTGCAAACAGAAAACGTTTTACAAAATATAAAATTAAAACTATTATAATTATCAATATTTATATATTTTACTAAAAGCGAAATAAAAATGCATGATATATGGAATCCATGGCATGGTTGCATCAAAAAAAGCACAGGTTGTCAAAACTGCTATATGTATTATTTGGACAGGCAGCGCGGCAAAGATGGGGGTGCTATTTATAAAGTAAAAAATAATTTTGATTATCCGCTGCAAAAGGATCAAAACGGCAATTATAAAATTAAATCCGGCGAGCAAATCAGAGTTTGTATGACTTCTGATTTCTTTTTGCCTGAAGCTGACAAATGGCGTCCGGAGGCTTGGCGGATTATGCGTGAGCGATCGGACGTGGTATTTTTTCTGCTGACTAAAAGACCGGAGCGAGTTGCAAATTGTCTGCCCGCAGATTGGAGTGACGGCTGGGAAAATATATTTTTTAACGTTACTTGCGAAAATCAACAAATGGCTGATGAGCGTTTGCCAATTTTGGAACAGCTGCCGTTTAAGCATAAAGGTATTATGGCTGCTCCGTTTGTAGGTCTGGTGAGCATCGCAAAATATTTGCAAAAAGGCTTTATTGAACAGGTAATTGCTGGCGGAGAAAACTATGACGGCTCTAGACCTTTGAAATATGAATGGGTTAAAAATCTTTATGATGAATGTGTGGCGGCAAATGTAAAATTTGCCTTTATTGAAACTGGAACCTATTTTGAAAAAGACGGTAAAACATATAGAATTGAAAGTAAATTTAAGCAAAGCCAACAAGCCTATAAATCCGGTTTGCAATACCTTGGAAAGCCTATAAAATTTCACTTAAATCCATTACAAAACAGTTTGTTTGAAGATGAAAATTTAGTTTATCAGCCGCATTTTAGAAAGCAATGCGAAACATGCGGCAGCCGTTTGATTTGCAACGGTTGTTCAGATTGTGGAAACTGTGAAAAATAATATAAAATATCAAAGGGCGGAGAAAACAAGCTAAAAACACTTGAAATCTCCACCTCATCACATTATACTATTTAAAGAAAATGATGATGATTTTAAGTAAGTAAATCAAAATACTCAAAACTTTGACTAAGTTCTTCATCTTTTACCTTTCAGCCCATTTGGGCGGTTGGGAAAGAGGCTGAACTCCGACATAAAACAAAAAATGTTTGACATTTATCTGTTTTTATGTCATACTTCCAATATAAGGGTAGGAAGTTAGAGTTCAACTTCTTTCCGATTATTGAAAAAGCCAAGTAGTCGTTACCTACAAGGCTTTTTATTTATATCTAATCAAAACTAAAAAGTCAAATATTTAATAAATACACTAATAAAAATATCAGCAATAAATTCTATCAAGCAATGTAAATAATGGTGCAGATAAAGGCAACTCTTGTTCTGAAAAATCCTAGTGTACATAGAAGTACATGAATTTTCTAAATGAACGTAAGTTGCCTTTAGGTGTTGCCGTTAGACGTGTTGCTCTAAGCTTGCATACTATTTATATTGGCTCATATATTCCAATAAAGTATGTTTGTCGTTAACGTTTTTCTGAGCTTTTTCCAGCAATTCCTCATAACGTGCCGGGTTCATCTTGTTGACAACCTGGAAACGTGTTTCACTGGACATAAAGTCAGCCAAAGGTTTAGACGGAGCTTTAGAATCCAAAGTTAACGGAGCTTTGCCTTCGGTTTCGTTTACTGGATTGAAACGGAACAAAGGCCAGCTGCCGGTTTCTACGGCGTTCTTTTGGTGAGATAAACCATCTGCCATATTCAAACCTTGGTTAATGCAAGGACAATATGCAATAATCAAAGACGGACCATCATAGGCTTCAGCTTCGTTCATAGCTTTAATAACCTGCATATCGTTAGCTCCCATAGCTACTTGAGCCACATAAACATTGCCGTAAGACATAGCAATCATCGCCAAATCTTTCTTCGGCAACTCTTTGCCTGCTGTGGCAAATTTAGCGGAAGCACCCATCGGTGTAGCTTTGGATTGCTGACCGCCGGTGTTAGAATATACGCCGGTATCCACAACCAAAATGTTGACATTGCGACCGGAAGCGATAACGTGGTCAACACCGCCGAAACCAATATCATAAGCCCAACCATCGCCGCCGATAATCCATACTGATTTTTTAATCAAGTAGTCGGCAATATCGCTCAAGTGTTTAGCTTCTTCGCTGTTCATGGTTGCCAATTTAGCACGCAAAGCAGCCACATTGTCGCGTTGAGCGTCAATTTCCATATCGTTAGACTGCGGATTGCTCAAAATCTTTTCGGCAACTTCGCCCAATTCTGCTTTCATAGCTTCCAGCAAAGTTTTGGCTGTAACTTCTTCGTGGTCGATAGAAATGCGCATACCTAAACCAAATTCGGCGTTGTCTTCAAACAAAGAGTTAGCCCAAGCCGGACCATGACCCTTTTCATCTTTGCAATAAGGTGTAGTCGGCAGGTTGCCGGAATAAATTGAAGAACAACCGGTAGCGTTAGCTACAACCATACGGTCGCCAAACAATTGAGTCAGCAATTTGATGTAAGGTGTTTCGCCGCAACCAGCACAAGCACCAGAGAATTCAAACAACGGCTGAATCATTTGCGTTGTCTTCGGTAAGTTTTTAGCCACTTCGGTTCTCTTTACATAAGGCAATGTTTCAAAGAACTTCCAGTTAGCTTTTTCGGCTTCCAGATGGTTTTCAATATGATCCATATTGATTGCGTGCAATTCCGGATTTTCTTTGTTTTTAGCCGGACAAGCAGTTACGCATACGCCGCAGCCGGTGCAGTCTTCCGGAGAAATTTGCAGCATAAATTTCTTGCCGGCAAATTCCTTGCCTTTATAGTCGGCAGTTTTCAAAGTAGCCGGAGCATTCTTCAATTCTTCTTCCGAAGCCACTTTCATACGAATAACACCGTGTGGGCAAACGATTGAGCATTTACCGCATTGAATACAGGTGTTAGCGTCCCAAACCGGAACTTCAGTAGCAATGCAGCGCTTTTCATATTGAGTTGTAGCTGTCGGCCATGTACCGTCAACAACTTCCTGCAAATCAGAAGTTTTAATGCTGTCGCCGTTGTCGGCAATCAAAGTTGCGGTCAAGCCTTGAACAAACTTAGGAGCGTCTGCAGGAACAGCTGCCAAACGATGGAACTTAGATGTAACGTGGTCAGGATAAGAGACCTCAAACAAGTGTTCCAAAGAAGCGTCAACAGCCGCGTAGTTCTTTTGCACAATGGCATCGCCTTTTTTACTGTAAGTCTTTTTAATAGCGGCTTTAATTTGAGCAATAGCTTCGTCTTTCGGCAAAATGTTGGAAATTGCGAAGAAGCAAGTCTGCATAACAGTGTTAATGCGTTGTCCCATACCGGTAGCACGAGCAACTTCCACAGCGTTAATTGTGTAGAATTTCAGGTGCTTAGCCAAAATTTCTTCTTGAACTTCAATCGGTAGGTGATCCCAAACTTCATCAGCTTTGTACGGAGCGTTTAATAAGAATGTTGCGCCGTCTTTAGCAATGCGCAGAATATCCACTTTGTTCATAAATTGGAATTGGTGGCAAGCGACAAAGTCTGCCGAAGTAATCAAATAAGCCGAACGAATCGGATTATCGGAAAAACGCAGGTGAGATGTGGTCATAGAGCCGGATTTACGGGAATCGTAAACAAAGTAGCCTTGACCATATTTGCCGGCATCTTCCGCAATAATTTTAATTGAGTTTTTGTTGGCGCCAACCGTACCATCGGCACCCAAGCCAAAGAATACGGCACGAACAACATCATCAGGTTCAACCTCAAATTTAGGGTCGTAAGCCAAAGATTTGTGGGTTAAATCATCGTTAATGCCAACGGTAAAGCCGTTAATCGGAGCTGCGGAAACTGCATTGTCAAACACAGCTTTAGCCATAGCCGGTGTAAATTCTTTAGAAGACAAGCCGTAGCGTCCGCCGTAAATTTTCGGCAAGTTTGCCAATTTGCCGTTTGAAAATGCTTGCGACAAAGCGGTAACAACGTCCAAATACAAAGGTTCGCCCAAAGAGCCGGATTCTTTTGTTCTATCCAAAACAGAAACAGTTTTAACGGTTTTCGGCAAAGTTTTTAAGAAAGATTCGGTTGGGAACGGACGATACAAATGAACTTTCAAAACGCCCAATTTAGCACCGTGAGCATTCAGATATTCAATAGCTTCTTCAACTGTTTCAGCGCCTGAACCCATAACCACGATAACGTTTTCAGCGTCAGCAGCACCAACGTAATCAACAACGTGATATTGACGACCGCTGATTTTGGCGAATTTATCCATTTCTTCTTGAACAATGCCTTCGACTTTATCGTAATAAATATTAGCGGCTTCACGACCTTGGAAGAACACGTCAGGGTTTTGCGCAGTACCGCGGATAACCGGATTTTCCGGACGCAGAGCGTGTTCGGCGTTAAATTTGTAATTAACGTCTTTCAGCATTGCGCGCAAATCGTCATCAGAAAGCAGTTTAATCTTTTTAATTTCGTGAGAAGTTCTGAAACCGTCAAAGAAATGTAAAAACGGAACGCGAGAACGCAAAGTAGAGGTTTGCGCAATGGCAGCCATATCATGAGCTTCTTGCACAGAGTTGGAGCAAAGCATTGCAAAACCGGTTTGACGGCAGCCCATAACATCGGAGTGATCGCCGTAAATTGACAAAGCGTGATATGCAAGCGAGCGAGCGGCAACATGCATAACAAACGGCATCAATTCGCCGGCAATTTTATACATGTTCGGAATCATCAACAAAAGACCTTGAGAAGCCGTAAATGTGGTGGTTAAAGCACCGGCTTGCAAAGAACCGTGGCAAGCACCTGCGGCGCCTGCTTCCGACTGCATTTCCTGCACCTGAGGAATTACACCCCACAGATTCTTCTGTTTTGCGGCAGACCACGCATCAGCCCATTCGCCCATCGGAGAAGACGGAGTAATCGGGTAAATAACGCAGACTTCGTTCATGCGGTGTGCAACAGAAGAACACGCTTCGTTGGCATCCATCATTTTCATTTTTACATCTGACATAGATAGTATCCTTAAAAGTTTAAATTAAAATTACAAAACATCAAAGGCTTAAAGCCAAAGGTTTTGTATGGGTTACAAAACAATAATGTTTATGGCGAATTTATAGCATATCGCCCATAAAAATCAAGTTTTTAAAAGCAGTTTACCACATGCTTAATAATGTTTGAATTGCACACAAAAATATAAAATGACAAAAAACATTTTTTTCAAAAAAGATATTGACTTTTGTCAAAAATGGTTATATACATACTGGCATAAGTTAATTATTTTTTGTATTATTCACTCGTAAAACTTAGATTTATGAAACAGATTCTTAAAAACGGTTTGACAATCGTAAGTAAAAACTCAAACAAGTTTGAGGAAGTATCTTTGACCTTCAAGTGTGGTCACGTGAATGAGCCTAAGGTTGGTATTGCAGCAGTCTACGAGAAGATTGTTACCAACAACTCTTCAGCTCTCGGTTCAATATACGGCGGCTCTATGACGTCGTTCGTTGTCAGCAGTAAGCCTGGTGGTGAGCTCATCTCTATTGATGACGCCGTCAAGGTACTGTATGATGGTTGCGTAAAGGTTCCTGTTAAGAAACACGCTCTTATCGCAGCTGTCAACGACATTATCCAGCACACTGAGGATATGGCTCCTCTGCCTGAACGTCAGGTGAAGCTTGCCTACAAGCACACAGCTTTCGGCAACAGCACCTTGTGGAAGACCGATGAATACATCGACAAGATTTCCGAGCTCAAGGTCAAGGACGTCAAAGACTACATCTCCGGCAACTTCGTCGGCAGCAATCTTGTTTTGGGTTATTGCGGTCCGGAGCAGCATTTCGACAAATTCGTCGCAGCCGTGAAGAAGCATTTTGGCAATCTTTCCGGCGGCGCTAAGAATGTTGACTGTAGCCTTGAGTACACCGGCGGTTTTCAGGTTATCGAGGGCGGAGGCATCAAGCAAGTTGCCCGCTTCGGTTGGAACCTTCCTAAGGAGTACAACACTGCAGAAACCAATATTCTGATGAGTATGCTCGCTGGTCGCCTTGAGCGTTCTATCGCTGAGGCAAAGATAGCAGCTGAAACTGTTGTCAAGATTGCAGGTTACTTCGGTCTTCGCACCCTTTGCGTCACGCTCACTTGCTTTGGCAAGAAAGAGTTTTATGCAGGTGTGAACGTTATTTTGGCAAACATCAAGCGCCTGCAGGCAAGTCAGGCTTCTGACCGCCGCATGGAAACAACTCGTTCAAGAGCTGCTTTCGAGCGTTTGGGTGTTTCTAACGAGGCTCTGCCTAAGTCCGTGTTGATTGCCTGGGCTTTGTTGGGACGCAATATCGACTATGATGTTGACAGCGTTATCAGCAATCTCTACAGTGTCAGCGCCCGCGACGTTCAGGATGCAGCCAAGGAGATTTTCTCTAAGGAGCCGACTGTGGTGCTTTACACCAACAAGCCTTATCCTTCATTCGAGGAAATCAAGAAGGCTATCGATCCTAAGGCTGAGCAGACCGCAGACAAGTCAAAAACTGCGCCAGCTACACAGGAGCTCTCACCAGCCGAACGTGTCGCAATGGAGCGTATAGATGCTCTGAACGCAGAGTAATCTTGTCGCAGAAACCTAGATAATAAGAACCTAACAATCATCTAAAATCAAAGAGGTACGTTTTTATAACGTACCTCTTTGATTTTATGCTTGCATTTTGCGGTGTCTTAAACTATATGACTCCTAAGAGGAGACAGCCGCTATGTGGGATATGCTTGCAGAAACTCTGCTTGATAATATTAAAATTTTTCCGTTTTTATTTGTTACCTATTTGTTTTTAGAATATTTAGAGCGCAAAACTTCAGATAAAACTACTGCTGCCATTCAAAAGGCAAATAAGGCTGGACCGCTTATCGGTGGAGCGCTGGGAGTTTTGCCGCAATGCGGATTCTCCGTTGTTGCTGCCAATTTATTTGCCGCCCGCGTAATCACTTTAGGTACGTTAATTGCCATTTTTCTTTCTACTTCCGATGAATTGCTGCCAATTCTTATTTCCTATGACGCTCCGTTGTCTTTAATTGCCGTAATTATCGGTTATAAGGCTGCCTGCGGAGTTATTTTCGGCTATTTAATTGATTTTATGTTTAAAAAGCACCATTCTTTGCCTGAACCTGATGTTGAAACTCTGTGCCAAAATGAACATTGCCATTGCGAAGAAAATGAACCGTTATGGAAACCGGCGCTTTATCATTCTGTACGCATTACCTTGTTTATTTTAGCGGTCAGCCTGATTTTGAATATCTGCCTGCAGTATTACGGCAGTTCGAATAAATTGCCGCAGCTTTTGCAATACCCATTGTTAGGCGAAATGCTCAGCGCTGTAATCGGACTTATTCCGAATTGCTCTGCCTCGGTGATTTTAACCCAAATGTACATTCTGAATTATATTGATTTCAGCACCATGATGAGCGGCAGCTTAGTCAGCGGTGGAGTAGGGCTTTTGGTACTGTTCAGGGTAAATCGCCCCTTAAAGCAAAACCTTAAAATTGTCGCTTTGCTCTATATCTGCGGCTTGCTTGGCGGCTTATGCAGCAATTTGCTGGAATTTTAAGATTACTCTCCAAACCCTCGCCCCTTTTCTCATCGTCATTGCGAGCGCAGCGAAGCAATCTACAACCCTCGCCCCCTGAGGAAGAGGGTGCAGGCTTGCCTGCGGGTGAGGGGTATTTAAAAAACAGGCAACGTTTCATTCTCTCACAGGGTAAAATCTCAAAAAAAATCATATACTTTTAATTTTCTATGTGATAAATTTAATGACAAAATCATAGTGAGGATAAAATGGATAAATCTAATTTAGACTTGGCGAATTTAAAAAAATATATTTTATCCTTGAAAAATTGCTCTAAAGATTACAAAGCTGCTGACTCGGAAATAATGAAAGAATATATCGCCGACGCTTGTATAAAACGTTATGAATATACTGTTGAAACAGCTTGGAAAACATTGCCTCTATAAGTTAAACCAGCAGGAACTTCACCTAAGGCATTTAAAATGCTCATAAGTTGATATTGTGTATTGTCTGTTTTATGTTCGCTGCTGAGTTCAGTGCGCAGCCTGATGAAAGAATGTAAAATCTGTGCGATTTGCTCTCTTTGTTGATTTGACCTCCACATCATCATCGCTTTGCCATAACCAGCAATTCTACAAACGCTTAACACCCCGATAATCGCCAGCACGCCAAGCATTTCAATCATACTTCGTCCGCACGGCAACGCACTTCTATGGTCATTCTTGGCTTTGAACTCTGAATCAAACAACAAGAATTTGTCATCCTTTGCTTTGAGCGTTAGCTCATTCGCAGAGGATCCAGTACAATATATCCGCTTAAAGAATATAGACTTTTTATTTCTGGATTCTCCGGACAGTTCACTTCGTTCACGCCGAAGAATGACGTTGAAGTTTCTTTGTTAAACCCTGCAAAAGCGTGCTGAACAGCGGAAAAAGTGCCTCTAATCAGATGTATAGGATTCGCAGAGAGAGAGAGAGCTTGGAATTGCTTATTTTTTATCTTTCTTTTCTCATTTTTGGGGTATTTATAGGCTTATTTTAAGCAGGATAATTTCAGATGTCAAACAATAAATTGCAAAAATCAAGTAGAGGAAAACAAAAAGGAGATGTAAAATACATCTCCTTTTCGCAAACAATTTGCCAAACGATTAACGTTTAGAGAATTGGTAAGAACGACGAGCTTTAGCTTTACCGTATTTTTTACGTTCAACAACACGGTCATCGCGTGTCAAGAAACCAGCTTGTTTCAAAACTGTTCTCAATTCAGGTTCATATTCGTTCAAAGCTTTAGCGATACCATGTTTGATAGCGCCTGCTTGACCAGACAAACCGCCGCCTTTAACTGTGCAAACAACGTCAAATTCATTTTCACGGTTGGCAACAACAAACGGCTGATTGATAACCATTTTCAAAACCGGACGAGCAAAGTATTCGTCCATGGATTTGTCGTTGATGGTGATGTTGCCTTTACCAGGCATAACCCATACTCTAGCTACAGCGTCTTTTCTTTTACCAGTAGCATAAGAGCGACCTTTTTTGTCTTTTACAGATTTGCGAGGAGCTTTTGCTTCTGTGTTAGCAGCAGTAGCAGCTTTAATATCTTGCAAAGATTCGATTTTTTTAGTAGCCATTACAAAGCACTCCTTTTATTTTTAGGGTTTTGAGAAGCAATATCCAAAACAATCGGATTTTGCGCAGTATGAGGGTGATTTTCACCAGCATATACTTTTAATTTTGTCATCATCTGACGACCCAGCGGGTTGCGGGAAATCATACGTTCAACAGCTTTTTGAATAACTCTTTCAGGGAAACGGCTGTTCAAAATTTTACCTGCTGTAGTATCTTTTACGCTGCCGATAAAACCAGTGTGCTGATAATAGTGCTTATCAGTCAATTTTTTACCGGTCAATTTAACTTTGTCAGCGTTAATAACAACAACATAGTCGCCGCAGTCCAAGTTCGGAGTAAAATAAGGTTTGTTCTTTCCGCGGAGAATCTTAGCGATTTCAGCAGAAAGTCTGCCCAAAATAACACCGCTGGCATCAACAACATACCATTTTCTTTCGATGTCGGCAGGTTTTGTAGAATGTGTAGAAATCATTTTTATCTCTTTCTTAAAAATGTTATTAAATTCGCTCTTAATATACACAAACTTTATGCGTTGTCAACCTAAAAAATATACATTTTTCAATATTTTATTTTAATGGTATCATATTACCGTATTAGTAACTGATTGAAAAATAAAGATAAAATAAAATGTTAAAAATAAAATCCTTGAAAACTCAAGGATTTATAAGGTTTGTGGCAAAGTTCCTATCAGGACTTAAAATTTAGTCCCCAGTCGCTGTAGCGGGCAGGGTCATTACCCCAGTTTTCACGCACTTTTACAAATAAAAACAAATGGATACGCTCTTCTAGCAGCTCTTCCAATTCCAGCCGTGCCGCTTGTCCGATTTTTTTTATCATAGCTCCGTTATGACCGATAATTATGGTTTTATGGCTGTCGCGTTCCACATAAATTGTCATTTCCGCGCGGATTGAACCGTCAGGCTTATGCTCCCATAATTCAGGTTCAACCGTCAGGGCATAGGGCAGTTCTTGGCGCAGATTTAAAAACAGTTTTTCGCGCACAATTTCCGCCGCCAACAGTTTCAACGGCATATCCGACATCTGCTCTTCGGGATAATACCATGGGCTTTCCGGCAGATTCTCGGCTAAATATTCATAAAAATCGGTTATATGGTCGCCGGATTGGGCCGAAAACATAAATACGGCGTCAAAGTGAAACAGATTCTCAAACTCTTCTTTCAGCTCGTCCAAACGTTCTTGCGATACCAAATCAGTTTTATTAAAAGCTAAAACCGCGTGGGCTTCACGCTTAATCAACTCGTCAATAATAGCAGAAGTTTCCTCGTTCATACCGCGTTTGGCGTCAACCACCAAAACATTTATATCAGCATCGCCAAAACCATTCCAAGCAGAAGCCACCATGGCTCTGTCTAAGCGGCGTTTCGGTGCAAAAATCCCTGGTGTGTCCAAAAAAATTATCTGCGTGTTGTCATAAATGCCGATGCCTTTAATGGTGGTGCGGGTTGTTTGCGCTTTAGGCGACACAATAGAAACTTTTGAGCCGACAAAATTGTTGGTTATGGTTGATTTTCCGGCATTCGGCGCGCCAATCAAAGCCACAAATCCACAGCGAGTTTTTTTCATGCTATTTATCCATTATTTCTAAAAGATTGTGAGCCGCTTGTTGTTCGGCAGCTTTTTTATTTTTACCTTGTCCAAAGGCAAATTTTTCGTCATTCAGCGCAACTTTAACTTTAAACACCGGCTCATGCTCGCTGCCTTCTTTGGCTATCAGCTCATAAACCGGCGAAGGTTGGCGCAAGGCGTGGAATTTTTCCTGTAGGCTGGTTTTGAAGTCTTTTTGCGAACCGGAAGCCGATTGGTCTATCATATCTTTCCAGTTGCGCTCCACAAAAGCAATTGCCTGTTCAATGTCGGAGTCTATATAAATAGCGCCGATAACAGCTTCACCTACATCGCATAAAACGTTTACGCTTTTGACGGTTTCTTTGTCTTTGGCAATTATATAGTTATTTAAGTGCAGTTTTCTAGCTACTTCGGCAACAGCATCGGCGCAAACCAGTTTAACGTGGCGTTGTGAAAGCTGACCTTCACGGTCGTCGGGAAACATCTTAAACAGCAAATGCGCCATAGTCATACCAAGCACACGGTCGCCCAAAAATTCCAAACGTTCATAGTTGCGGTGCTCGTTGTTGGTAACACTGCTGTGCGTCAGTGCTTGAGTCAGCAGGCGTGGACTGTTAAAGTGATATTGTAAAATATCTTCAAGCTGCGTCATTTCCTAGTAAATTCCTTTAAAAAAACGATTCCAGCGAATTGCTTTGAACCATGTCCATGGCTCATAAATCTCGCCTTTGTCATTGTGGGAAAAGAAAATAAAACGGGCTTTGCCGACTAAATTTTCTTTTGGCACAAAGCCAACACTGATACGGCTGTCGTCCGAACGGTCGCGGTTGTCTCCCATCATAAAAAATGAATCTTCAGGCACTACAAAAACATCGGTGTTGTCCACAATGCGTTCATTGTCTGAAATTTCAATAATTTTATGCTGTTTTCCTTCTGGTAAAGTTTCGGTGTATTGATGATAAAACTCCGGAATTTCCACATATTCATCAATCATATAACGCTCTGTTTCCTTGCGGTCAATAAGCTGGTCGTTAATGTATAAGCGACCCTCTTTAACTTGCACTCTGTCCCCCGGTAAGCCGATAATGCGCTTAATAAAATCCGTATCCGGCTTTTTGGTTGGTCTAAAAACCACCACATCACCGCGCTGCGGCTGGTCGTACCAAATTCGACCTTCAAACAGCGGCAGTCCCGCCGGAAAAGAGTAGCGCGAATAGCCGTAGGTGTATTTGCTGACAAACAAATAATCGCCCACCCGTAAAGTTGGGTACATTGAACCGGACGGAATGCGGAAAGGCTCAAACAAAAAACTGCGAATAATCAACGCAATGAAAATCGCTAAAAATACGGTTTTTAAATTTTCGGAAAACGAGTTTCCATTTTCATCAGAGGTTGGATCGGTAGTTTGATTTTTTGCGGGTAGAAAAACATTCTTAATAATTTCTCGCACTTTTTTATTCCTCATTGTCAAAATCATCGCTGTCGTCAGCGTTGGTGTCTAAAATATCGTCTTCTTCCGGACCGTCCAGCAACAAATCGTCTTCCATATCCGATTTTTTGCGTCGACCGCGGCGTTTTTGCAGCGGCGAACGGTGCTGCAAGGCGCTGATAACATATTGTCCGCTGACTTTGTATAAGTCGCCCAAGTGGTTGTTATACATGTGGTCGGCGTCTTCAATCAAGGCAAAATCTATGTCGACGTTGCGCTGCTGATTGAGCTTGTGCGCCATGCTTTCAACCATTACCGGAGATGCAATTTCATCTCTTCCGCCCTGTACAATCAAACCGGAAGCCGGACACGGGGCTAAAAATGAAAAGTCTTTTTCGTTTGCCGGAGGCGATACGGCAATAAAGTTGTTAATATCAGGACGGCGCATTAACAGCTGCAAGCCAATCCACGCGCCGAAAGAATATCCGGCAATCCAGCATTGTTTGGCGTCAGGGTTCATGTTTTGCAGCCAATCCAAAGCAATAGTGGCGTCCGAAAGTTCCCCCGGACCATCTTCAAATTGTCCTTGCGAGCGACCAACGCTGCGGAAGTTAAAGCGTAAAACTGAAAAACCTAAATCTTTAAAACAGCTGAAAAGCGTGTAAACCACCTTATTGTTCATGGTGCCGCCATATTGCGGGTGCGGGTGCAAAATCAGCGCAACCGGAGCATTAGGACGTTCACTTTTATAATATCTGCCTTCAAGACGGCCGGCATGACCGTTAAACAAAACTTCTACCATATTTTTTCCTGTTTTATTACTTTTTTATTACTTTTATTTAATATATAATGTGCTACATTAAATAAAAATTGTTAAATTTAAAAAGGAATATATCACACAATGAATTCAAATTACAAGATAATTTTACAAGACATTCAAGCCATTATGGACAGAGACCCTGCAACGCGCAGTAAACTTGAGGCGGTTGTTTGCTCCTCGGGACTGCACGCGATAATGGTTCACCGCTTGTCTCATGCTTTGTGGAAACATAATTTTGTGCTGGCGGCGCGGATTCTTTCGCAGATTGCCAGATTTTTCACTGGTATAGAAATTCACCCAGGGGCAAAAATCGGCTCCGGCTTTATGATTGACCATGGCATGGGTGTGGTCATTGGTGAAACAACGGTAATCGGCAATAATGTAACTTTGTATCATGACGTTACTTTAGGCGGACGCAAATTTTATGATGAAAACGGCAAAAAGCTGGAAAAACGCCACCCGACAATTTGCGACAACGTAACTATTGGTTCAGGTGCGCAGATTTTGGGACCTATTACTATCGGCAAAAATGTAAAAATCGGTTCTAACGCCATTGTTATTAAGGATATTCCGGATAACTGTACAGTGGTTAACACTCCGGCGTATATTGTGAAAAAATCAGAAGTCAAAGATAAAACATTTTGCGCTTATGGTATTGAGCCGGAAAAGTCACAGCCTAAAGAACGTGTCGAAAAAATTAAAAAAAGCAAACAAAAAAACTGACATTTATTTTTTGATGTGTTATAATTGCAGATATAAAAATGAGGTGAAAATGAAAATTTTTCTGAGGATATTGGCTGGAGTTTTGGTTTGCGGCGTTTTGCCGTCTATTGCTGATGAATTGCCGAAAAATCCTTGGACAACGCAGAAACAGACCGTAAAAATAAATAGAGCCGAAAAACAAACTCAGCCGACAAGAACCTCAAATTATAATAATCAGCAATGGGTGCAGGACAGGGTTGATGCCATAGAACGCCATAATGCTCAAGTTAATGAGGAATATGCCGCACGGGCAAAAGCCGAGCGTGAACAAATGAAAAAAGCCGCGGAGGCTGCTGCGGCGGAAGAAAACGGCGGCGGATTTATGGATAAATTAGGCAGTTTTTTTTCTGAAGATAATTCCTCTGCTGCAAATTCAGCTCCGTCGGCGGCAAATTCAGGTGATGATTTTGAAATACCTGGGGCTGATTTGCTGCAGGGTTATGATGATTTGAAAAAAGAAACGGAAAAATCCGCCCGTAAATTAAAACGCAGCTTTAATTCGCTGACCAATGTCAATATTGAAAAGACCATTGACGACACCTTAAAAAGTTTGCAATAGGAGATTATTAAATATGAAAAAATTTTTATTTTTGCTGCTTATTTGCCTTTTGGCTGCAAATGCTTCTGCTGGCGATATTGCCAGTTCGGCTTGGCAAAACGCCGAAAAAGATTCTGTCGGAAATTTAAATGTTATATCTCCGACTGATGCCGCGGCGGTTCAATATCCGGCTGAAAAATCATTGCAGTATATGCTGGATAATTATTCGGATAAAGAACTGCGGGAATTGGTGATTTCATATAATAAGGCAGAAAGAGAAACCGCTCGCCGCAACAAAACCGTTATACCGGAAAAAGTAGGTAAAGAAACTTTGCAAAGCAGAGAAAATATGGCGGAATATTTACGTTCGTTTTATCAATATCGTTATTAAACAAAAATGAAAGACATGGAATTTAAAATAGAGAGTCCGTTTGAGCCATCGGGCGACCAGCCTCAAGCTATAAAAGAGCTGTGCGAAGGTATTGAGCGCGGCGAGCGCAATCAGGTGCTGCTGGGAGTTACTGGTTCCGGCAAAACATTTACCATGGCAAAAATCATTGAGCAGTGCCAGCGTCCGGCTTTGATTATGGAACCGAACAAAATTTTGGCGGCGCAGCTGTATTCGGAAATGAAAGAGTTTTTTCCCAACAACCGCGTTGAATATTTTGTGTCGTACTATGACTATTATCAGCCGGAAGCTTATATTCCCAAAACCGATACTTATATAGAAAAAGATTCGGCGATTAACGAGCAAATAGACCGTATGCGCCATGGTGCGACCCGTAATGTTTTGGAAGAGCGCGACGTGATTATTGTGGCGTCGGTTTCTTGCATTTACGGCTTGGGCAGCATGGAGTCATATTCTTCAATGGTGTTCCAGCTCAAAGTCGGCGATGTGGTTGATATTCATGAAGTAAACAAGCATTTGACCGAATTGCTGTATGAGCGCTGCAGCGTTAATTTTGTGCGTAGCACTTTCAGAGTGCAGGGCGATACTTTGGATATTTTTCCGGCGCACTATGAAGATAGGGCGTGGCGAGTTTCATTTTTCGGTGATGAAATAGAAGAAATTTATGAGTTTGATGTTTTGACCGGCAAAAAAACGCGTCAGCTTGATGAAATAACCGTCTATCCAGCCAATCACTATGTAACGCCGCGTCCGGCACTGTCGCAGGCAATGACGCATATTAAAGAAGATTTGGAAATCCGCTTAAAACAATTCAAGGATGAAAATAAACTGCTGGAAGCGCAGCGTTTGGAGCAGCGCACCCGTTTTGATTTGGAAATGATGGACACCACTGGACATTGCAAAGGCATTGAAAATTATTCGCGCTATTTGACGGGACGCGCCCCCGGCGAGCCGCCTCCGACTTTGTTTGAATATTTTCCGAAAAACGCGCTGCTGTTTATAGATGAAAGCCATATTGCCGTACCGCAAATCGGTGCAATGTACCGCGGCGACCGCAATCGTAAAATGACGCTGTCAGACTATGGTTTTCGCCTACCATCATGCTTGGATAACCGTCCGCTGAAGTTTGAAGAATGGGATAAAATGCGTCCGCAGACCATCTTTGTTTCGGCTACCCCCGGAGAATGGGAAATGGCGCAGAGCAAAGGCGTATTCTCGGAACAGGTTATTCGCCCGACGGGCTTGACCGACCCGCTGTGTATTGTGCGTCCGGTGGAAAATCAGGTTGACGATCTTATGGAAGAATGCCGCAAAACTGCGGCTAAAGGCGAGCGGGTTTTGGTAACGACATTAACCAAAAAAATGGCAGAAGATTTAACTGAATATCTCAAAGACAACGGCGTAAAAGTCCGCTATATGCACTCGGATATCGACACTTTGGAGCGTATAGAAATTATCCGCGATTTGCGTTTGGGAGTGTTTGACGTGCTGGTAGGCATCAACCTTTTGCGTGAAGGCTTGGATATTCCGGAGTGTTCGCTGGTGGCAATTTTAGATGCCGACAAAGAAGGCTTTTTGCGTTCTACCCGCTCGTTGATTCAAACTATCGGGCGAGCCGCGCGCAACGCCGAGGGCAGGGTAATTTTGTATGCCGACAAGATGACAGACTCTATCAAGGTTGCTTTAGAAGAAACCGAGCGCCGTCGCAAAAAGCAGACTGAATATAATATTGCCCACGGTATCACGCCGCAGACCATTAAGAAAAGCATTTCATCTACCTTAAAAGAAATGACGGAAACAGATTTCGTTAAAGATGAAACTAAAGACATAGAAAAGATTAAAAACATTGAAAAAATGACGAAAGAATATACCAAACTTATGAAAGAAGCGGCGCAGAATTTGGAATTTGAACAAGCTATGGTATATCGCGACAAGCTGAAAGAACTTGAGGCGCTGGCTTTGAAAAATATGTAAAAGTGTGGAAATATATCGGTGATTTTAGAAATCGGGACAGAAAACATAGCCATTGTAGTGCAGGATAATTATATATGCGTGCAAAAAAATGGAGAAATAATCAAGAGCATTCCGCTAAGAGATGTTCGAGCCGTTATGATTACGGCAAAAAATGTGCTGTTGGGGCAAAATCTTTTGCAAAGTTTGGCGGCAAGCAATATCCCGTTTGTTGTTTTAGATGAAAATTTTTTGCCGATTAGTTTTTTATTTCCGTGCAGCGCTCCGTCAGGCAAAGAAAAAGCCTTAGAGCGGCAGGCGGTGCTAAAACCATTGTTGTGCAAAAAAATTTGGCGGGCTCTGATTGCCGAAAAAATTAAAAACTGCTCTAAAGTTTTGTGCTCCTTAAATAAGCAGGATATTTTTTCTGCATTAGAAACAAGAGTTTTGCTGGGTGATGCAAAAGATGTTAACGCTACATCGGCTGAACCATATTTTTGTGAATTGTTCGGCAAAGATTTTGTGAGGAAGCCAAGTTCTTGTGGGGTGAACGCGTTTTTAACCTATGGCTATACGCAGCTGCGTTTATTGGCTTTGCGGTATATTTGGAGCTTGGGACTGAATCCTTTTGTCGGTCTTAATCTAAAGCAAACGCAAAGTTATTTGGGGCTTACTGAAGATTTGATTGAACCGTATAAGCCGTTGGTCGATAAATGCGTTAGCCTGATATTTTCTCAAAGAAATGCGGATAGTCGGCAAGTTTTGTCAGCCGAATATAAAGCGGAGCTGTCGCAGATATTGAACAAAGAATATTATGCCGGCAGACAGCTTAAATCTTTGTTTGAGCTGATACGGCGCACAGTTAATGATTACGCCACTTCAATCCGCAAAAATGAGGCAAATTTTACCTTTAGCAAATATCTGATAGAAGTCAAAAATCTGAAAAACAGCTAAGTATTTGAGACAGCTGTTATTTATAAGAGGCGCGTTTTATACGGTCGTTAATGGCAAGTCCCAAGCCGTTTTGCGGTATCGGCGCCATAGCGATTTTAGCAAACTTATCCTGAGCGTCGGCAAGCCGCATATAGGCAAACAAATTTTCTGCCGCTTCGGTTAAACTGCCGCTCGGGCTGAGGTTTAAATCACCGTCCAATTTGCCGAACCCGATATAAAACTCATCAGCTTCTGGCTTTTCGGCGTTAATCCGTAAAGTATGTTTTGGCGCATAGTGGCGCAAAAGCTGCCCGGGAGCAGTCGGAAGTTCTGGATTACCAGCAGAAATCAGCACTTCTTCGCCTAAAAACTCTTCAATATCTTCTTTAGCGGTGCCGCCGGCGCGCAGCAGCACGACTTTGTCGGTTGTCAGATCAATAATGGTGGATTCTACGCCCACGCTGCAAGCTCCTCCGTCCAAAATCATATCCACTTTATCGCCCAAACCATCAGCCACATGCTGAGCGGTGGTTGGGCTGATGGATTGATATTTGTTGGCGGAAGGGGCAACAATCGGCACGCCGCTTGCTTTAATCAGCGCTAGGGCAATCGGGTGGCGCGGCATACGCACGGTCAAAGTACGCAAACCTGAGCAAGCTAAGTCAATGCTGGGATTTTCCTCTATCCGGCGCAAAACAAAAGTCAGTGGTCCAGGCCAAAAATGCTTAGCCAGCGCAAACACACGCTCATCGGTTGCCGCATATTCTTTTAAGAAGTCAATATCGGCAATGTGCGAAATCAGCGGGTCAAAATGCGGGCGTTGCTTAGCGGCAAAAATATTGGCAACCGCTTTGCTGTTATAAACATTGGCGCCTAATCCATATACTGTTTCGGTTGGAAAAGCCACAAGTCCGCCGTTTTTAATAATTTCCGCCGCTTTGGCAATGTTTTCGGCTGAATTTTGATAAATATTGTTCATTTTTGTTCACTATACATTAAAAATCTGCGCTAAGGCATAGTCAATTTCTTTTTCCTGATAACTGTCTAGCACTTCCATATCTTCTCTGTCAACAATTTGATATTGCTTGTTTGCAAAATTAAAAACCAGCAAATCAAAGTCATTATAGCCTAAAAGCAGAGTTCCATCGGGTTTTGTCATTTGCTCGTTTAAGTCGACAATATCCAAGTCATTGTCAACGGTCGCGCCGAACAAATAGGCTCCGTTAGCCTTTATACCGTTATACTGTTTCAAAAAATCAGCATAAGTTTGCGGAATGCTCGGCAGTCCCATATTAAACAAAATTTTTTGAGCGGTAATAAGCGCTTCCGGCTCCAATTTTTCTCCGGCGTAAAATTTTTGTGTTTTCAGCTGTTCTATAAAATCGGTCATTTTTTATCTTCCGCTGTTATTTTTACGCTGAGAAGACAGCCATTTGGCAAATCTCTTCATATTTTCGGATTTTTCACAGCTCTTTTCAGCCAAGGAATTCATAATTCGGTTACTGTTTTGAATAGCGCTGCTGTTATAAGGAATATGATATTTTTCGGAGATGTCAATTTCATTTTGCATGCGTTTTTCCATTTCTTGCAAATAGTTGACAACATATTTTTTGTCTTCGGATTCGCGTTTTTGAAAAGCTTGAGTGTTTTCAAAATCAAAATAAGAGCTGTCTCGTTCATTAAAGCCTAAAATAGAAATCATATACGGGTTGTTGGCGTTGAGACGCGAATAAAAGTTATTCATTTGATTTTGCTTATAAACCGCATCAAACAAATGGTAATAGTTTTTGTGCATTAAAGAGTCTACCAGCAGCAAATTGTGCGGGTAGTTGGCTTTTGCCAAATATCCATTGCTGGAGGTAAATTGCACCGCGTGTTTGTGATGTACTTCCAAGCGCGGCAGTTTGCTTCTGTCTATCAGTCGTCCTTTCTCGTCGCGGGCTAAAATCAAATCTTCTTTATTTTCATCAATTAGCTGATTTACAAAAGATTGAGCGATAGAGTCTCCGGCGCTTACCATGCTGACATCATATCCGGCTTTTGCTAAATCTTCCAAAATCCGCGGCGTATAGTGCGTTTCAGTAATGCTTAAAGTGTCAATATCGGTATGTCCGAACCGGCGCATGGCATTGCAAAGCGAGGCGGCACAGCGCGGATCATTGCCTTTGTTTATCAGTTGTTGTTCAAAATCTTTTCCACAATGGCGCATAAAGGCTTTTATCAAACGGATTCTGATATTTTTTTCAGGTGCAATAAAATTAGCCGTGCCGCGGGAATCTGCTTTTACAAAAGTATTGTAAATCACATCGCAGTAGTCATTTACGGTCATGGCTTTTAGGGCGTCAGGGTTAATGTTTTGGCGGTAAAGATAACACTTTAATCTAAATTCAATAGAGCGGAAACTTTCAAATTGTCTGAACACGCGCCAGCTTGGCGAATTTTCCAAATCATATTCTGTAAATTTTGCTTTAACGGCGTTTTTCGAATCCTTAAAAAATTTATAGACCAAACTCAGTTGGTGGTCGGGGCGTTTATTGATTTTGCCGTAGCAATCCATGCGGATAATACGCTTTTCATCATCGGCAAGAGGCTCAAAATTGCCGTTGTCAATAGAAGAATCTGTCAGCATATGAATTTTATTCAAGTGTATTTGCGCCATATCGGCAAATTCTGCGGCAGTGCCTCGCAAAGGATTCTTTTCTTGATTTTTTATAATGTCATGCAGCGTAACCACCATTAAAATCTGCTGCTGATAAGAGAGGTTAAGGAAGCTTTCTTCAAAGTGATACGGCTCACTTAAAATATCCCAAATAATCTGATTATCGTCCGACAGTTTGTTTTTTACGGCTTGATGAGGTGCCACCGATTGCTGTTCGTTTGCTTTCGGAGAAATTATCTGGTGTTTTCTGGCGTATTTACTACCTTTTTGTCTCATTTTTTCTATCCTGTATATCTTTTGTCTAAAGTATATAATAAAATAAAAAAATGTCTACCATTTTTTATAAAAAAAGTGTTATTACTGTATAAGATATTAAATATTATGCCGTAAAGGAGATTGCAATGGTTGAATTTATTACAGGAAAAAATATTAAAGCTGCGGGTGACAAGGTCTTGCTCGCCGCAAAAGCGGCGGATATTGTCAGCGCCTTATCTGAAAAAGAAAAAGTTTTAGCCGAAACTGTTAAAAAGCAGGCGGCAGAAAGCGGAATAAAAGTTTATAATTTAGGTAATTATCAAATTATTGCCGCGGTTGTTAAAAAAACAATCTCAAATTTAGAAATGCAGAATTTGGCTGGAAAAATCTATCAATATATTAAAAACAGCCGCGAAGTCAAAGTGGCTCTGCCGGATAATAATGCCATGGTGTGTGATTTTGCTTTTGGTTTAGAATTGGCTTCATATTCATTTGACAAGTATTTTACGGCAAAACCGGAATCATTTTATCCAAAGCTGGAACGGGTTATTTTTACTGGAATAACAGACTTAACCTGCTATAAGCCTCTTTCGGGGCTTGCCAATGCTGTGCGCTATGCCCGCGATTTGATTAACGAACCGGCAAACTATCTGACGCCAGAGGTTTTTGCCGCTGATATCCGCCGTTTGGAATATTTAGGCTTGGAAGTTAAAATTTTAGATGAACAAGCTATGAAAAAACGCAGTTTTGGTTTGGCTTTAGCGGTGGCTCAAGGTTCGGTCAATAAACCGCGCGTGGCAGTTATTAAATGGAAAGGCAATAAAGAAAGCGATGATTTTACCGTCGGACTGGTAGGCAAGGGCGTTACCTTTGACAGCGGCGGCATATCCATTAAGCCGGCTGCTGGTATGGGTGAAATGAAACAGGATATGGCTGGAGCTGCTGCTATGGTTGCCGCAATGAAATCTCTTGCTTTGCAAAAGTCCAAAAAAAATGTGGTTGCCGTGGTCGGACTAGTTGAAAATATGCCTTCTGGCAGCGCCTATCGCCCAGGGGATATTTTCCGCTCTATGTCGGGGCAGACGGTGGAAGTTCAAAACACCGACGCTGAGGGACGCTTGGTTTTGGCAGACTGCCTGACTTATATTCAAGAAGAGTTTAAGCCGGAATATGTGCTGGATATGGCAACTTTGACTGGCGCTATTGTGATTGCTTTGGGACACTCTTACGCCGGTTTGTTCAGCAATAACGCCAAATTGGCAAAATCTTTGACAGTTGCTGGCGAGCATTGCGGCGAGCTTTTGTGGCAGCTGCCGCTAAATGATGAGTTTAACAAGCAAATGGATTCGGCTGTGGCAGATATGAAAAACGTGGGCGGGCGCGCCGCTGGTTCTTGCACCGCGGCTTGCTTTTTGCAGCGTTTTGTAAAAAAAGAAACCAAATGGGCGCATCTTGACATTGCCGGAATGGATTTGATTGAAGAGCCGAAACCTCTGTATCCAAAGGGTGCCAGCGGCTACGGCGTACGGCTTATAAATCAATTTATCAATGAATTATAAACTTTAGATGAAGATTTTACTTGAAAATTTCATCTTTAATGCTAAATTAAGCCCAGTTTTTGAAACTATATGCCCGTGCGGGGCAGTCCGCACAACATTTGACTTAGGAGAATAATAATATGGTTGTTCGCGTTGGTATTAATGGATTCGGTCGTATCGGTCGTTTGGTTTTCCGCGCTGCTCAGGCAAGAAATGATATTGAAATCGTTGGTATTAACGATTTGATTGATGTTGATTATATGGCTTATATGCTGAAATATGACACAATGCATGGTCGTTTCAACGGTACTGTTGAAGTTAAAGACGGCAAATTGGTTGTAAATGGCAAAGCTATCCGCGTTACTGCAGAAAAGAACCCTGCTGATTTGAAATGGGGCGACATCAAAGCTGATTATGTTGTAGAATCTACAGGTTTGTTCCTGACAAAAGAAAAATCTCAAGGTCACATTGACGCCGGCGCTAAATACGTTGTTATGTCTGCACCTTCTAAAGACGATACTCCGATGTTTGTTTGCGGCGTAAACACTGATTCTTATGTTAAAGGCACTCAGTTTGTTTCTAACGCATCTTGCACCACAAACTGCTTGGCTCCAATCGCTAAAGTTTTGAACGATACATTCGGTATTAAAGATGGTTTGATGACAACTGTTCACTCTACAACCGCTACACAAAAAACTGTTGACGGTCCGTCTGTAAAAGACTGGAGAGGCGGTCGTGCTGCTTCCGGCAACATTATCCCTTCTTCTACTGGTGCTGCTAAAGCCGTTGGTAAAGTTATTCCGGCTTTGAACGGCAAATTGACAGGTATGTCTATGCGCGTTCCGACTTTGGACGTTTCTGTTGTAGACTTGACAGCTAACCTGGCTAAACCTGCTACTTATGAAGAAATCTGCGCTGCTATGAAGAAAGCTTCTGAAGGCGAATTGAAAGGCATTTTGGGCTACACTGAAGATGCAGTTGTTTCTTCTGATTTCTTGGGCGATTCTCATACTTCTATCTTTGATGCCAAAGCAGGTATTCAATTGACAGATACTTTCGTTAAAGTAATCAGCTGGTACGATAACGAATGGGGTTATTCAAACAAAGTTTTGGATTTGATTGCCCACATGGCTAAAGTAAACGGCTAATTTTTTGTTCCCCGTTTCAGGCAAAAGGCGGTTGGCTTAAAACTGCTGCTTTGGGCTGAAACGGGGAGAGTTTTTTTATGAATATGTAAGGAAAAACAATGCAAGGATATAAAACTATTGAAGATTTAGGCAATTTGAACGGCAAAGTTGTTATGCTGCGCGCCGATTTGAACGTGCCTATGGACGAAAACTTCCACGTAACCAACACCGCTCGTATTGACCGCACGGTTCCTACCATTAAATTATTGATGGAAAAAGGTGCTAAAGTTGTGGTTATTTCTCACTTTGGTCGTCCGGAAGGCAAAGGCGATGTTAAAAATTCTTTGAGCCACGTTGCTCCGGAATTGGAAAAAGCTTTGGGTAAACATGTTGTGTTTGTTGATGACTGCATCGGTGAAAAAGTTGCTAATGCCGTTAAATCTATGAAAGCTAATGAAGTTTTGCTGCTTGAAAACTTGCGTTACTACAATGAAGAGAAAAAAGGTGACGAAGCTTGGGCTGCAGAATTGGTTAAACCGGCTGATGTTTATGTTTCCGACGCTTTTTCTACCGCTCACCGCGCTCACGCTTCCATTGTGGCTGCCGCTAAATTGCGTCCGTCAGCAATGGGTTTGCTGATGGCTGAAGAAGTAAACGCTTTGACTACTGGTTTGAACGACCCGAAACGTCCGTTGATGGCTATTGTCGGTGGTTCTAAAGTTTCTACCAAACTGGATTTGCTGAATAATCTGGTTAAAAAAGTAGATAAATTGGTTATTGCCGGCGGTATGGCTCATACTTTCTTGAAAGTTCAGGGCGTAGACGCTATCAATGAAAAGAACTCATTGGTGCAAATGGATATGCTGGACACCGCTAAAGAAATTTTGGCTACAGCTAAAGCTAACAACTGCGAAATCATTTTGCCGGTTGATATTGTTTCGGCTAAAGAATTTGCTGCAAACGCCGAACACGCTACTTATGATTTGGATAAAATTCCGGCTGACGGCACTTTGCTTGACGTTGGTGAAAAATCTATTGAAAATATCAACAAGAAACTTGATGAATGCAAAACTTTGGTTTGGAATGGTCCGTTGGGCGCATTTGAATTGAAGCCTTTTGACAACGCCACCAACAAAGTTGCTCAGCATGCTGCTGCTTTGACTGAAGCTGGTAAACTGACATCTGTTGCCGGCGGCGGCGATACTGTTTCCGCTTTGGCAAATGCGGGTGTTGATTCTAAATTCACTTACGTATCAACCGCAGGCGGTGCTTTCCTTGAATGGATGGAAGGCAAAGAATTGCCAGGTGTTGTGATTATGAAAAAATAATCATAGCTTTTGATTTTTATAATTTCCCCGCCGGAAGTTTTACACTTCCGACGGGGTTTTAGTTTTAAAACTAAATTTTTATTAACTTTATGTATAAACACCATGCCTGCTAACAAACATTGTGGCAGCAGCATTGCGGTTCGTGGTCGTTGATAACGCCGACAGCCTGCAAATAGGAATATATAATCACGCTGCCGACATATTTCATTCCGCGCTTTTTTAAATCCTTAGAAATTGTATCGGATAATTCGTTTTTTGTAGGGCAGGGAAATATATTGTATTTTTGTGTTTTTCCGTTTGTAAAATGCCATAAATAGCGGTCAAACGATCCAAATTCCTGTTGAATTTGCATAAATATTTTGGCATTGTTTATTGCTGCGCAAATTTTTTGCCGACTGCGGATAATTTGCGGATTTTGCAGCATTTTTTCTATTTTTTCTTCTGTAAATTCCGCTACTTTTTCCGGTTCGAAACTTGCAAACTCATCTCTAAACGCCGAACGTTTTTTTAAGACTGTCAGCCATGAAAGACCTGCTTGAAATCCCTCTAAAATCAGCATTTCAAATAATTTGCGGTCGTCATGCACAGGCTTGCCCCATTCTCCATCATGATAGCGCACATAAACTTCACAATTTTCATCAACCCAAGAACAGCGCATTTTTACACCTTGTGTGGCAAGCGGCTGTAAATAAAATCACTCAGGCAATTCGGCAAAATGGAGAGCAGCCACACACCAAAGCGCATCGGTAAAGGGAACGCAATCAATCCCACATTTTTTTGAATGCCCTTATATATAATGCTGGCGGCTTTATCCGCTTCCATAAAAAACGGCATCGGACAGGTGTTTTTGTCGGTAATGCGTGAGCGCACAAACCCTGGGCAAATAACGCTTACAGCAATGTTTTCTGCGCTCAGACTGTTGCGCAGCGCTTCACCATAGGCTTTGACGCAGGCTTTGCTGGCGCTGTAAGACGGGCAGGCGCTCAAGCCGTGATAACCAGCAATAGAAGCGGTTATGGCAATAATTTTTTCACTGCCGTCCTGACGTTTTTTATATAACTCAACAGCAGGAGTGACAGTGTTTAAAACTCCCATTACATTTGTATTGAAGGTGTTATAAATATTTTCAGGTGTTTCTTCTCCGGTAGAAACTCCGGCATTGGCGAATACTAAATTGAGTTGTGCTTTTTGCTCGCATTCGCTAATCCACTTTTCCATGGCTTTTTTATCGGCAACATCAATTATTTTTCCTTCAACCGTGCAGCCGAATTTTTGGCATTTTTGCACAATTTTTTGTAAACGTTCCGCATTGCGTCCGCTCAAAAATAAGTTTTGAGCTCCATTTTGAGCATAAGTCAGTGCTAAAGCCTCGCCAATACCCGAAGACGCGCCGGTGATAAGAATATTTTTAATATTTTTTTGCATTGTCAGAATATCCTAGTAAAAATTTAACTGTTGCGTTGTATATTATTTATGGGTTATATTATAAATGCGTTGATTTTGCAAGAGGTAGAAAATGACTGATATTATAGACACACTAAAAAAAGTCCGCCGCGGTGCTATGTTTATTATTGAAGCTCCGTCTGGAACTGGAAAAACATCGGTAATTAAAAAACTTATGGCTTTGGATAGTAATTTAAAGTTTTCGGTTTCGGTGACCACGCGTCAGCCGCGCGAGGGCGAAAGAGACGGCGTCGATTACTATTATATCAGTGATGAAAAATATAACGCGCTTTTAGCGCAAGATGCATTTTATGAACACGTAGATTCTCAATATGGCTCGCGTTATGGAACTTTGCGCTCCGAGGTGGATAGCTTTATCAATGTCGGACAAGATGTTGTGTTTGATATGGATTGGGTCGGTTTGCGCCAAATGAAAGAAAAAGCTCCGGACGATGTTGTTTCTATTTATTTTTTGCCTCCGTCAATTCATGAACTGCGCCGCCGTTTGGAGGGCAGAGGCACCGACAGCAAAGAAATTATCAACAAACGCATGGGGCTGATTTTAGAAAAAATGGCACATTGGACTGAATATGACTATGTGGTGGTTAATGTCGATGTTGACCAAACGGTTGAGACTGTGCGTGAAATTATTTCTGCCGAGCGTATGAAACGCGTGCGCCAAACCGGATTGGTGAAGTTTGTCGAAGAATTAAAGAAAGAAGCCGAAAATGACTGAAACGCCGTTTATCAATAAATTCGGCGCTGTGTTTTTTTATGAGCCAGACAAAGCGCAATGCCGAGAGTGCAGTTATACCGCCGTCACCAAAGACAATTTGGTGCTTTGCCAGTATGATAAAATTTCCGGCTTATATACGTTTCCTAAAGAAGAATATTTGAAATTGACCGAAACTCCGACTTTTAATTATACTTTGCATGCGTATGTTGAGGAAAACGGAAAATATTATAAAGACACGCAGAATTTTAAGGTCTATGATGTGGAAAATGCGCAAATTGACAGCGGTATGCTCAGTTGGCAGCTGCTAGAAGATATTATGGTCGGCAATGTGATGTTTGATGAAACTTTACGAAGTGGATTCAATAATTTGATTGTCAGAATGAGGTAGAATAAATGCAAAAAATATATGATTCCATAGAAGAATTGGTTGGTCACACTCCTTTGTTAAAGCTCAATAAATTGATGAAAAAATTTGAGAGCAAAGCTAATATTATCGGCAAATGCGAATTTTATAATCCGATTTTTTCGGTAAAAGACCGCGTCGCCTTGAATATGATAAATAAAGCTCCATTCAGCAAAATTAACAATGATACGGTTTTTATTGAGGCAACTTCCGGCAACACCGGAGTTGGACTTGCCGCTTTTTGTGCTGAACGCGGCTATAAGCTGGTGATTGTTATGCCGGAAAATATGGCGCGTGAAAAAATTGCGCTTATCCGCCAATTTGGTGCTGAAGTTCTGCTCACTCCGGCGGCAGAAGGTATGGCAGGCGCAATACATAAAGTGGAAATGTTAAAAGCCCGCTCTGCAAATTTGATAGAATTTAAGCAGTTTGAAAATCATGCCAATGTCGAGGCTCATCAGCTGACTACAGGAACCGAAATTATGGAAGATACTGGCGGAAATGTTGATGCCGTTGTCTGCGGAGTTGGAACAGCCGGAACAATCACCGGTATTGCCTCTTCATTGAAATCATGCATTCCTGATTTATATGTGATGGCTGTTGAGCCTGCCGAAAGTCCGGTTTTGAGCGGCGGACAGAAAGGCGCTCACAAAATCGGCGGTATCGGCGCTGGATTTATTCCGCCGTTATATCGTGCAGAATTAGTTAATGAGGTTTATAAAGTGTCAAGCAACAGCGCGCTGGAAATGACCAAAATCGTGGCGAAAACCGAGGGACTTCCTGTCGGAGTTTCGGCGGCTGCTGCTTTGTGCGGAGCTGTTAATTTGGCAAGCCGTGATGAAATGACAGGCAAAAACATTGTCGTTGTTTTACCGGACAGTATCGAACGTTATTTGTCTGACCCGTTTTTTAATGAAGAAAAAACCGAAATTCAGGAATAAAAAATGAAATTTTTTGCAATTTTAAGCCGTTATTTAAACCGCCAGCTGCTGGGCAATTTTTTTATGGTTCTTTTTGCTATTTTGGGCATTATTTTGATGTTTGATTCCATAGAAACCCTGCGCAAAGTTTCGGGGCGGGACGATGTTACTATGTGGTTTGCCGCACAGCTCGCAGTAACCCGTGTTACGAAAACGGTGGAAATTGTAATTCCATTTGTGATGATGGTGGGGGCTATGATAACTTTTTGGCGCCTCAGCAAAAGCAATGAATTTGTAATTATCCGCTCGGCAGGAGTTTCTATGATGGGCTTTCTGCGTCCGTTGATTATCGCTGCTTTCTTTTTGGGGCTTGCCAACACCATGTTGTTTAATCCGATTGCCGCGAAAATGTATGAATGGCACGAAGTTTTGGATTACCGTTTGGATTCACGCGATCCCAATGCGGTGTTGTTTTCAAGCAAAGGTCTGTGGATTCGTGAATCTGTCGGCGACGGCAAGGTGCTGTTGATACAGGCAAAAACGCTGCGGCAGGAAAATAACACGCTGTGGATGCGCGATGTCAGCATTACCGAGCTTAGCGCCAATGCTAAAATTTTAAGAGGCTATGAAGCATATTTTGCCACTTTGGAAGGCAACACTTTTCATCTTAAAGACGTTAAAGTTCTGGAGGGCGGAAAACCAGTTGAGTTTTTAATGGACTATGCTTATCAAACCAGTATCAATATGGAGCGTATCAAAGAAAACTTTATTGAACCTGATGCTATTTCATTTTGGCAGCTGCCCGAAACTATTGCCTTTTATGAACAAGCGGGCTTTTCGGCGCGCCGCCACTGGATGCGCTATTTAAGCTTGCTGATAGCGCCGTTCCAGCTAGTCGGAATGTTGATGATTGCCGCTATTTTTATGCTTCAGAACACCCAGCGCGGTTCAGGTATTTTAATGCGGGTTGTGCTGAGTATTGTTGTCGGCTTTGTCGTTTATTTTTCTTCGCAGGTGGTTTATGCCTTTGGTGTAAACGGCTACATTCCGATATGGCTTGCCGTGTCGGCGCCGACTTTGATTATTTTGCTGACTGGTACGTCTATGCTGGTTTCAGCCGATGAAGTGTAAAAGCCGAAAACTTACGGCAGAATAAGCGGAGCTCCCAAAAGATTAGAGCCGAATTCCGATAATTTTTGATATAATTCATCTTTATAAGGCTTTACGGCGTCTATATCATTAGAGGTTGTTTTATAAAGCTGAATAGATGCTTCAATAAAGTATTTGTGAGTTAAACGCTCTTCCGGAGTGTAATAGTCAAACTGGTTAATCATTTTATAGATATAGCCTTTTTTCAGGATATTCATAGAAGTTATTTCCGCATAAGTTTGACTGGCGGAACGATAGGCTTTCAGGGTTTTGTCGCAGGTATACGCCCAGTCGTCCAAGCCGAACGCCTGATTGCCGATAACTTTTTGAAATTCCTGCCTCATGCCCAGCCATTTTACTTTACGGGCAATGGTTTGGCAAGGGTTAACCATTGTTTTTAGAAATGCTGCATCTTTGTTTACGCCGTTCTTTTCATCCCAATAGCTCATAATGCCGTTTAACGAAATAAACTTTACATCGGTTTGTAAATCCGATTTAAATTTTAATAAGTTGTCCAGCGTTCCGACAAAGGCTTTTACATCAGCCTGAGAAAGCGGAGTCGACGCGTCTGCGCTATAATGTCTAATGCCGATGTTTTGAGGTTGGGTAGGCGCATTTAGAGCAAATTTTTCGGTCGGAACTTCTTTTAATGCGCTTTCCAACAGCTCTTTTTTGATGCGTATCGGCGGCATATTTTGGTGCTTTTTTAGGGTTTGCGGAAACTCGCGGGAATTTACGCCTTCGCCGAAAATCATCGGCATCAAATAAATGTACAACCCCGGAGAGACAAATTCTATATCTGGTATGGCGGCGAGTTTGGATGCGACTTTTTGTGGAAATTTGTTCTTTGTTTCTTTTATCCCCGGCAGCTCTAAAATTTTGCCGGACAGTCCCGGAACCGTATGTAGAACTGGTCCTATATATGGATAAAATTCTTTCGGCAGATGCTGTAAATCTCGCAGCAAGCCTTCCTCATCGGCACTTTCAATGCGCTTTTCAATGGTGCCAAATTGTTTAATGCTGTTATGGAAATCCTTGTCAAAAATTGGCGGAATATTCCAGCTGTAATCATAATGCCAGTCATAATCGCTGCGTGATTTGGCATATTCTTTTTGCAGCCGCCAAAGCATTGGTATTTCTTCATTCAAATTGACATCGTAAGCATGTTCAAATTCTTTTAGCTGAGCTCGAGACTGAGCCGAAAATAACAGTATGAAAAAAAACAAAATTAAGCGCATTGAAACCTCTCTTAATCTAATCTATGGCATATTTATTAAAAAAAAGTGATGAAACGCCGATTTTTGACTAGACATAAAACAAATAATTTTGTAAAAATCTATAAAAGGATAATTTAAGGAGATTTTAAATGGCTTGGACAGAAGAAATGGTTGAAGGGCTGCGTCAAATGTGGCTCGAAGGTTTGACCGCAAATGAAATTGCCAAAAGACTTGGCGTTTCAAAAAATTCTATCGTTGGAAAAGTGCACCGTTTGTGTCTGAAGGCAAGACCGTCTCCAATTAAAAAGAAAGAAGATGAGCCAATAGCTGAAGCTGCAGCAGAAACCATTGCAGAAGAAGTTGCCGAGGTGTCAAAAACAGAGGAAAACAGCGTAGAAACAGAAGTTAAAGCCGCTAAAAAAGTTCGTAAAAACGGTCATCATGTTAAATTGATGGAACTTGACAGCCATACTTGCCGCTGGCCGTTGGGCGATCCGCGCGATGAAGATTTTTGCTTTTGCGGCAAAAAGGTGCGTATGGGGCAGACTTATTGCGAAGAGCACGCTAATATGGCTTATGTGAAAGCGTCTAAAAAATAGGCTGTTTTAAAAAAAGTTTAGGGGGCTGTTTTTCAGCCTCTTTTTTTTATAAAATCAAAGCATATATTTCTCAAAAATCAAAAACAGGGGAGTATATGATGAAAAAAACTTTTGTCGGAACTTTTGGACTGCTGTTGCTTGCTCAAACCGCCAATGCGGCTCAGCCGTCTTTAGGCGGAGATTATTTATCTTTCAAAAATTGGCTGAGCAAAGAATATAATATTGATTATGACCTGACATATTCCGTTTTGGGGCAAAGAACTTCGCCGAGCGGACATAACAACGCCGTGCAATCATATTTGTATCCGTCTGTGATTTGGGCAACGTTTGATAATGAATACGGCACGGGAGCTTTGAATTTTACTTATAATAGTGTGTATTATGGCGGGCATTCGGCGGAAGATATCCAAAACCGCAGCGGATTGGTGTCACCAATAAATGACTTTAACGCCTACGAACAAAGCTTTGCCGGACTGTATTATACCTATCAATTTCCAAAACAATATAATTGGCTGACTTTGGGTGCTGGTCAATACAATCTGTTTATGTTTGACGGAACGGACTATGACGGCAATCAACAAGTTAACTTCTTAAACTTTTCTTTGTCGCAAAACGGCAGCGCCACATATTCTTCTGCCGGATTGGGCGCTTATGTGCAGGCAACGCCGGATAATTGGCTGTTTGTTGCTGGTTTTCAGGACGCCACAAATATCGAGGCGCCGAGTATTCGCGTTAACCGTCTAAAAAAGAAACATTTTACCACCTTCGGACAAATCGGCTATAATCCAACTATTAAAGGTTTGGGTGCGGGGCAGTATTCTATTATGCTTTATAACCAGCCGGCAGTTAAAGAACAGCCGCAAACCACCAACGGCTGGTCAATCAACATTCAGCAGAATGTGACTGAAAAATTGGCGCTGTTTGGACGTTTGAACGGTGTAAGCGGACACGTTATCACCACCAATCAAACTTATGCGGCTGGTCTTATTTATAATAATCCGCTCAACCGCAACAGCCTTGATCAAATAGGCTTGGCGTATGCCTATAACAAAGTTGATGCCAAGGCGGTCGGCGCGGAAATTTATCACAAAGCCGAACAAGTGGTTGAGGCTTATTGGGCGTGGGGAATTTCTAAATGGGCGACCATAACGCCGGACTTTCAATTTTATTTTAATCCGGCTCTTAACAAAAAATCAAATTACGGCAGTGTAAGCTCGCTCCGTTTGACTGTGTTTTTTTAAGAAATTAAACTTAAAATTAAATACCGGCTGTTGATTAGTCGGTATTTTTGTATTTTTTGCTTTACTTTATATTAAAAATGGGGGATTACTAGACCTGCAATATTTTATAAAATTGAGGTGGATATGTTAAAAATAAAACACATTTTGCTGCTGTTGTTATTGACTGGCTGCACTTCTTCCGAAGTTAAAATGGTGCCTGGAATTGTGCCTAACACAGCAAAAGAAAAACAAGTGGTGAAAGTTATGCCTAGTAATGTGATTGGTGAAGTAGAACCTGTTTATTTGTTGCCGATGAAATCTCCGTTTATATCACGTATTGATACCGGTGCTACTACTTCAGCTTTGGACGCTGTAGATATTAAGCCGTTTGAACGCGACGGGCGCCGCTGGGTTTCATTTACAGTTGTCAACCGTGCTACCAAAGAAAAACATACATTTGAAAAGCCTTTGCTGAAAAATGCCAAAATTAAACGAATCGGAGAGGAAGAAAAACGCCCGATGGTAGAAATGGAAGTGCGTATGGGCAAAGATGTGTTCAGAGCAAATTTTACAGTGGCGGAACGCGAAAAGTTTGAATATCAAACCTTGATTGGACGTAACATTTTATATGGACGCGCCGTTGTTGATGTAACAGTATCGAATACCCTGAAATAAGGGCAGAAGGCAGAATTTTTCTGCCGTTTTTTTGTTTAAGGATTGGAACTATGCTTAAAAAAATTATTTCCGTACGCGGTATTTTGGCTATTTTATTGCTGCTTTCGGTTATTGCAGCGTCATTAGCAACCTATTATAAAATTGCTTATTGGGGATTTAGTTTCCGCCCGCAGGATAAATCTGATGTGTGGACGGTTGATGCTCATGTTTCATTTAAGCCGACTGGCGACCCGATAGAAGTTTCTCTTTCTACTCCGCGTATCAGCAAGGAATATAAAATTTTGAGTGCAGACGTGGTTGCTCCGGGCTATGATGTCAAAACAGATGAAAAAAATCACCGCGTGATTATGAAATCAGCTGCCCGCGCCGTAAAGCAAGATGTTTATTACCGCATCATGATTTATGATAATGAAGATACCAGCGGCAAAGAAATCAGCGACAGACCTGCCGATGTTAAAGTTCGTTATGATGATGATCAGCAAGAAGAAATGGTTAACGCTATTTGGGCTTTGGCAGAAACTAAAGAAGGCGAAACCAAGGCGCAGCGTTTGATTTCGGTTTTAAACGAACAGCCTTTAGCTCCTGAAGTTGATTCATTTTTGCCAGTGCAGAAAAATCCACAGATTATGGCAGAAAAAATCATCTTTTTGCTGAATGCTAAAAAAATTCCGGCGCGTGTGGTTCGCGGCGTTAAGCTGAGTGAAAAGAAAAGAGCTACCGTTGCCGATTTAATGGTAGAAGCTTATGAGGGGTCTAAGTGGAAGATTTATGACATCAATACCGGAAAATCCGGTTTGCCGAAAAGCTTTGTAATTTTCCAACGAGGCGGCAATTCGCTTTTGGACGTTTCCGGCGGTTATGATTCCAAAGTTAAATTCTCAGTCATTAAATCAGTGGTGTCTTCCTTCAAAATGGCGGGCAGACGCGCTAAATATGAAAACAGCCGCTGGTTTGACTTTACCATTTATAACTTGCCATCTTTGGAACAGAATACCTTAAAATGGCTGATGATATTCCCGCTAGGTATTTTGCTGATTGTACTGATGCGTAATGTCATCGGTATTCAGACCATGGGTACGTTTACGCCGATGTTGATTTCTATGTCATTGGTTAAAACCGGATTTATCCCTGGGCTGGTATGTTTTGGCTTGATTATCGGTATCGGCTTGTTAATCCGCACCATGCTTACCCGCTTGAACTTGCTTCTGGTGCCAAGAATTTCCTCAGTGGTTATCTGTGTGATTTTGATTATGCAGATGCTGACGATTATGGGCTATCAATATGACTTCAGCATTGCTTCTTCCGCTGTGTTCTTCCCGATTATTATTACGGCGTGGATTATTGAGCGCGCCTCAATCACTTGGGAAGAAGAGGGTGTTAAAAACGCAGTGCGTCAAGTGGTGAATAGCTTGTTTGTGGCGATTGTGACCTATGGCGTTATCAGCAACGAATATATCCGCCATATTATGTTTGCCTTTAACGAATGGAATTTGGTAATTTTGTTTGTGGTAATGCTTTTGGGTACATACACTGGCTATCGTTTGACCGAACTGAAAAGATTTGCGCCTGTAGCAAAGGGGAAATAAGATGTTTGATTTTCTCAAAGGTTTTGTTTCGCCTAAAAAACTGCGTCAAGCTGGCGTGCTGGGTATGAACGCGCGCAACTATAATATTATCGCAAAATTCAATAAGCGTTCTCTGTATCCGCTGGTTGATGACAAAGTACAGACTAAAAAGCTGGCAAACAGCATAGATATTAACACGCCGCATATGATTGGAATTGTCGAACATCAGTATGAAGTTAAAGATTTGCTGCAGCTGATTGAAGGACAGAGCGAGTTTGTGATAAAACCAGCGCACGGCAGCGAGGGCAAAGGCGTGCTGGTGGTGGCACATTATGAAAACGGCATATTTACCACTCCTTCTGGCAAAGTATTGACGTTTAAAGAAGTCTATCAACATGTTTCAAACATTCTGAGTGGTCTGTATAGCTTGGGCGGGCAATATGACGTGGCGCTGATTGAAGAGCTGGTGCATTTTACCGATGTGTTCAAAAACTTCAGCTATCAAGGGATTCCTGATGTACGTTTGATTGTTTATAAAGGCTATCCTGCTTTGGCAATGACCAGACTGGCAACCAAAGAGTCTGCTGGTCGTGCAAATTTGCACCAAGGCGCTGTCGGGGTCGGCTTGGCTATTAAAACCGGCAAGGCGGTGCAGGCTGTCAGCCATAATTTGCCGATTGCTTTGCATCCTGATACCGGCGCGGATTTAATGCAGTTGCAAGTGCCGCTGTGGAAAGAGCATCTGCTAATCGGCGCGCAGGCGTATGAAATGACAGGACTAGGCTATTTGGGCGCTGACATTGTTTTAGACCGCGACCGCGGACCGATGATGCTGGAATTAAACGCGCGTCCGGGGCTTTCAGTGCAGATTGCCAATGGTATCGGGTTGCAGCCGATTTTGCAGAAAATTGAAGAAACTTATCCTAAAAACTTAACTCCTCAAGAAAGAGTCGAGTTTGTCTTGAATAATTAAATATGACTTCCTAAATAGGATATTAGAAAAGAAAGGAAGCTTAAAATGACTGATTTATTAAGAAAATCTGAAACAAAACATATTGAAAAACCAAATACTAAACATTTGGAAAATAAAGGAACTCAAAAGCTGGAAATGAGCGAAACCAGAGCAAAGAAAATTAAGCATTCTTACAAGGTTAAAGATGCGGAAAACGCTTTGCTTTTGAAAACTAAAAACGGCGATATTGTGATAGAGATGTTTCCAAATGACGCTCCAAAACATGTAGCCCGCATTAAAGAATTAGTGCGCGACGGTTTTTACAACGGTTTGAAATTTCATCGTGTGATAGATGGTTTTATGGCGCAAACCGGTGATCCGCGCGGTAATGGCACTGGGGGCAGCGGTAAGAAATTGAAAGCTGAGTTTAACCGCAATCGCCACACTCGCGGCACAGTTTCTATGGCGCGTGCAATGGATCCGGATTCTGCTGACAGCCAATTCTTTATTTGCTTTGGCGATTGTCCGTGGCTGGACGGTCAATACACCGTTTGGGGACAAGTAACTTCAGGTATGGAATATGTAGACCAAATTAAACGTGGTTTCGGACCGAATGGTATGGTTTCCGAACCGGACGAGATTGTGTCTATATCCGTCATCGCCGATATATGATGAAACTCGTCTAATGGTCTACTACTTTTAACTTTTTGTGCTTGTGTACTAATTTGTACACGGCGCAAAAAAGTTAATGCGTATTAGCCTCATTATCCGAGTTTCCAAGAGCTTGAGAAAAATTGCGAAAGAGAGAAAATTCATGTACTTCTATGTACACTAAAATTTTCTCTCTTCTTGTTTTAACGCTATCTACACTACTATCTGTAATTTTTTGTTGAAGTGAGGTTGCGTTCGTGTACCTCGTTGTACACGTTGCTTAAAAATCACGTTGCATCTACACACGCTATCCAAGTTTCAAAAAGTATGAGAAATGGTCATCCTTGGCTTTGAGCGCCAGCTCATTCGCCGAGGATCCAGTATGGTAGATTGTTTATTTTACTGTATGCAGAGGTGTTGATTAGAACGTAAATGAATGGCGTATAAAACCAATAAATTCTTGCTATATCAAGGAAAAGCAATATACTGATGCTGATAGTAAATTTAAGTGAGAACTGAAATGTCTATGATTTGCCCTGAATGTAAGAGAAAATATAAAAACAGTTGTAAATATTGTTCTAACTGTGGCTGTAAGCTGGAAGAAGAAAATTCAGGTTGTTTAAGTTATCTTATAGGGATTATTTTTGCGGGATATTTGGCGTACAGTACTAGTAATGAAAACACAAAGAATGTCAATACAGAGCTCCAAAAAGAGATTGAAAAGCAGCCAGCAACTGCGCCCGAAGAGGTTATACAAGTAAAGAGCGGAGAAGATGTTAAGGTAATACAAGATAGTTGGTGTAAATTGGAATATAGCGATATTGGTATATGTATTATGGTTAAGAATAATTCGAAGACAGATAAAGAATATGTGAAAATATCAGTTGATTTGTTGGATGCTAAAGGAAAACTGATTAAAACTGTATCTGAAGATATGAATGATTTGCGGTCAGAGAAAAAATGGAATTTTGGTATACCATCGGTAAAAGGTGTAGATTCATATAAAATCAAGGACATAAGTTACAAAGAATATTAGATGAGATATCAAATGAACACTGGATATGATGACAGACTAAAACAAATAGATTGGTTCAAAATACATAAAGAACTATTACCATTTGTCGGTGATAACTACGACAAATACAGAATCTTACAAATTGGGGAAAGCCATTATATTGATAGAACAAAAGAGAGTGACCCATTTGATATTAGTTATTTTGATAAAAATTGGTGGACAACATCTTGCAAAAATTTAGTTGACAGTTTTAATGATAGCAATAGATATAATGGATGTTGGTTTGACACAAGAAGAGTTTTGAGTAACTATTTAACGGGTAATAAAAGTAGATCCTATGATATTTTCAATAATCCTGTTAAGAGTTTCAGTCAAATTATACTCAACAAAGAAATATCGCAAATTACCTTAGAAGATAAACAATTTTATAATTATTTTGCCTTTATGAATTTTTTT
>CAVIDY010000010.1:0-55169 GCA_963641885.1 Bacteroidaceae bacterium | reverse complement strand
TCAAAAGCCATGAACAAATTTAAGACCAACAAAGTTGCCGACAACGTTTCTATGTTGGTGGCAAATACCAAAACCTTATATGCACAGCAAAACACTTATACCGGCTTAGGTAACGAAAATGCCGTTGCTATGGGTATTGTTCCTGATGAATTGGTTGTAAAAAATGATGATGGTAGTTACAAGGGTTTGATAAACTCATTTAACGGTCCTGTAACCATTGCCGTATCTGACAGTACAGGTGCTAACGATCATAAAGCATTTATCATTGAATTTGATAATTTGTCAAAAGAAGCTTGCATTACCTTGGCAACCAATGACTGGGGTTCGGGTTATTCTTCCGGTTTGATAGCTCTGCAAGTTAACAATAACGCAACAAAGAAAGTAACTACTGGAGAAGGTGATGCAGCAAAAACAGAAGATGTAAGTACCAATACTTTAGGCACAGTTTATATTGGAGATAATGGTACTAAATGTGGTGCTGAAACTTGCACCACCGTTACAGCGACCCCAGGCGGTACCGTTCAAGCTGTTCCGCTTAATGTTGTAGAAGCTGCAAAAGCCTGCTCTTGTGACAAAGGTAACACTTGCGCAATTGCTTGGAAATACTACTGAGTTAGAAAAAGCGAAAGAACGTAATATCTTACATTTTTCCGCTTTTCTCTAAGCTGCCGTTTACTCTCATTTATATATGGCAGTTTTTCTCGGAAACGCCCCTGCTCCTAACTCGGGCGTTTCATTTATGCTCAAAAAAAAAAGATTACTGCCCCTCAGGCGGTAATCTTTAAAATTTACGTTAATGCTAAAAGCCATAACGTCTTTTGTGTATTGTCTGCACTGCCGCCGTAACCACAGCCGCACAAGCAAAAGCCCCTGCCGTTGCCAGCAAATAAGCCGCCGCGGAAAGCTCGTCGTTAAAACCAGCCACCCAAAAAGCCACAATGCACAATGCCGAAACAGCCACGCACACACCCCAAATTTTTTCAAACTTTGTCATAAAACACTGCGGGTTAATTTTAAGAGAGATGTCCTGTAACATATCCCGTCCTCTCTTTTAATAAAAAAAATAAGCAACGGAAAAAGTATGAACAATTTATCTTTAGCTCAAACCGCAGACAGACAAATTACATACTAATTAACCATAATACTTTGAAATACATTTTTATTTTAGCACAAAACCAGCCGTTTGTCAACAAAAAACACCCCTGCAAACAAATACAAGAGGTGTTTTAGCCTTAAAAAGCTATGCGGCTATTTAACCATATCAACCACAGAATCTGTAATATCAACGCCGCCGTTCACAACCGAACCTTTGCTGATAATAACTGTCAGGTTTTCCTTATCGGCAACAGATTTAATAATGTCGTTCAACTTTTGGTCAGACGCCTGCAAAGCCGAAACATACATTTTATCAAAACCTTCTTTTTTAGTGTTGATTTCTGCCAAATATTTTTCAGATTCTTTCTTTTTGGCGTTTTCATCACTGATTTTTGCCAGTTTTGCATTAGCATCATCAGCCATTTTTTGCAATTCGGCAAGTTGGTTTGCGCGTTCGGTCTTCAGCGCAGCCACATCTTTCGATTCTGAAAGCACACGCTGAACATCGACAACCGCAAATTTCGGTTCACTATTGTTCGACAACATTCTAGTAGCAGCCGCTGTAACCACAGCCGTAAGCAACACAACAAAAAAAATCAATCCGTAATTCGGGCTATTGTCAAATCTGGACATTTATTTCTCCTTTAATTAAAATACAATTTTATGTTAACAATTTTTTTAGCCTTTTCAAGAGATTTTGCTGCGAAAATCACAATAAATATTGACGCCGGACTAAAAACTTTTATGATAGGCGCCAAGGAGATAAAAATGAAAGCAACTGATACCGGAATTAAAAGAATTTTAAAAGCCTTTACCTATTCGCGCGACGGATTCACCGCTGCCTTCAAAAGCGAGGCGGCGTTGCGGCAAGATTTAGCTGTTTTTGTGGTGTTTTCAATCATCGCCCTGTGCCTCAATCTTTTAGTTTGGCAAAAAGCTCTGCTGATTTCCAGCCTGTTGTTTATTGTTATAATGGAATTGGTCAACACCGCCGTAGAAGTGATTATCGACCGCATTTCTCCAGACTATCACGAACTTTCCAAAAAAGCTAAAGACATCGGCAGCCTGCTGGTTCTGCTATCCTTTGTAAATGCTCTGATTTTGTGGGCGGCGTTTTTATATCCGCTGTTTTTTAGATGTACAAACCTCTAGATTTAGCCGTATATATTCACTGGGCGTTTTGCAAAAGCAAATGTCCTTATTGTGATTTTTATAAGGAATTGGCTCGAAACTGCGATGAAGAAAAAATAATCAGCGAATATCTTGAAGCATTAAAAAAATATCACGATTTATTGCCTGAGCGCCAAATAAAGTCCATATTTTTCGGCGGCGGCACTCCTTCCCTTATTTCGCCTCAAAATATAGAAAAAATCATAAATTTTATCTGCAAAAACTGGCAGATAGCCGATAATATTGAAATTTCGCTTGAAGCCAACCCCAACAGCAACCACCCAAATATGTTTAAAAACCTAAAATCAGCCGGAATCAATAGGTTATCTTTAGGAGTACAAGCCTTAAATGAAGAAGACTTGCGTTTTTTGGGGCGCACTCACAGCCTTGAAGAAGCCCGCAGCAGCCTGCGCGAAATTGTGCAAATTTTTGATAATCATTCCGCCGATTTAATTTATGCCCGCCCGCAGCAAACTGCCGAAAATTGGCACAAAGAGCTTGCAGAAATCTGCTCGTACGGACTGAAGCATTTGTCGCTTTATCAGCTGACTATTGAAGAAAATACAGTATTTTACCGCAAGAACATCAAACCATTAGATGAAGAAAAATCTGCCGCTTTATATTCTTTCACCCGCGGGTATTTAGCCGAACACGGCTATAATTTATACGAGGTTTCAAATTTCGCACGCTCCGGTTTTGAAAGCCGGCATAATTTAACCTATTGGCAGGGCGGCGATTATATCGGAATCGGTAAATCTGCGCAGGGTCGCCTGACCATAAACGACAAATTTTATGCCGTTGATTATCCTTTCCGCAATGAGAAACTTACCTTAAACGAGCGAGCCGAAGAATTGATAATCACAGGACTGCGTCTTGTTAAGGGCATAGACAAAGCCGCCTTTAAAAACATTATCGGCGCGCCTTTAGAACAATTTATAGACACTGGCAAAGCCAAAGAACTGCAAGCGCTCGGCTTATTATCCGAAACCCCGCAGAGTTTAGCCGCCACACCACAAGGCTTGCTGGTGCTGAACACACTAATTTACGAACTCTGCCTTTAATCGCTGATACCATAATTACCATTAACCAACACCGCCAGCAACAGTAAAAAAAACATCATAGCAGATCCGGCACGCTCCGAAACTCCGTTCGGTATTTTATAGTGCCGGTTCAAAGCAAAAACAAACAGCGGCGCCACCAATAGCAAAGCCGTCACATACCCTGGGTTGGGAGCAGCCCGCAACGCCATGGTTTTGGCGGTAATCAGCGCCGCACTGAAACCAATCAGATAGCCGCCGATTTTCCACATACGCCGCGAAAACACCTCGCCTATTTTTTGCCGCAATGTACAACCGCGGCGGTGCTGGATATAACATTTCAAATTATAGCAGCCGCTGACAAAAGTAGCGACCGACAAATAATAGGCAATAGACTGCCACACCGACGAACCGCCCAGCGCAATATATTTGGTGATAATGCTCATTCCCGCCAAAGCGAACACCGCCGGCATAATATAGCGCGCTGTCTGCCGCGATACTTTAGTGCGAATCATCTGCCAATAACAAAAAGTAAAGCCAAACAAAACCAGCAGCAGCGTAATAAAAATATTTCCCTGCTGCATCAGCGCCAAAAATTCTTTAGGCGTCAGCAGCCACCATAAAAACGTGGTCGCCAGCACCGTTACCGCCATAAAACGAGAAGTCGGACCTGCGCCGTATTTAGCCGAAGCAAAAAACAAATGCGAATCATAAATTCCGATAAGCCAGCCCTGAAAAATCAGCAGACCCCAGTAATAAGCGCTGGTCGGCACCGGAAAAAACAATAAAAACGGCATAAACAAAAAAGATATGCCAAAACCGCGCCAAATTCCCAAAACATAGCCGTCCACCTTGTAGTGCTGATTAAACAAGGTGTAAACCGCTGTAAAAAATCCATATATTAAGCCATTGATAATCCATAACATAAAAAGTTATGTAATCAGCCGCCGCGCTTTTTCAAGTCAGGAAATTTCCAGTTCGTCGGCTTTCATTTGCACTTCCAGCCACTGATTTTCCATTTCTTCTAATTTTTCTTTGTTGGCGGCAAGCTTGGAAGTAAGCTCATCAAATTTCTGAGGGTCATCGGTATAAAGGTTGGCATTGCCTAAAGCAACTTCAATAGCTTTATTTTCTTCGCCCAGCTTTTCAATTTCTTTCGGCAGATTTTCCAACATATACTGCTCTTTAAAGCTTAGTTTCTGCGTTTTATTCTTTTCACGGACTTTCGGCTCTTCTTTTACCGCCTGTTTGCGGTTATCTTTTTTAAGTGGAATTCCTTTAAGCTTTTCCAACAATTCCGAATATGAGCCGACATGCTCATAAACTGTGCCGTCTCCGCGCATATAAATCAGCGAAGTTGCCACTTTATCCATAAAGTCGCGGTCGTGGCTGACAATTAAAATTGTTCCTTCGTAATCGTCCAGCACTTCTTGCAGCAAATCCAGCGTATCCATATCCAAATCATTGGTCGGTTCATCTAAAACCAAAAAATTAGACTGCTTTGCCAATGCCAGTGCCAGCATCAACCGATTTTTTTCACCACCGGAAAGCGTAGAAACCGGACATTGCGCTTGGTCAGGCTTAAATAAAAAGTCTTTCAGATAAGCAACAACGTGCCTAAAATGCCCCCTCACCCAAATATGGTCGCCTTCGTTGCACAGGGTTTTCCAAAGCGTTTTTTTGGGGTCAAGCGTGATGCGGTTTTGGTCGAAATAAGCTTCTTCCAAATTTTTACCAATACGCACAAAACCGGAATCCGGCTCCAGCCGTTTGGTCAGCAGCTTTATCAACGTAGTTTTACCAGAGCCGTTCGGTCCGACAATACCTATTTTGTTGCCTTTAATCACGCGGATAGAAAAATCTTTGATAATTTCTTTGTCGCCGAAAGATTTGCTTATATGTTTGGCTTCTATAACCATTTTAGAACGCAGTTCAGCGGTTTCTGCCTCCAAATTCACCGAACCAGTCATTTTAATTTGCTCGCGGCGCTCTTGACGCAGCTGCTGCAAGCGGCGCAGGCGTCCCATATTGCGGCGGCGTCTGGCCGTAACCCCCTTGTGCAACCATTCAGTTTCTTCAGCAATTTTTTTATTTAAAGCTTTTTGCTCTATAATTTCTTGTTCTATAACTTGGTCTTCCCAATCTTCAAAAGCAGAAAAACCTTTATTATTACGGCGCAAAACGCCTCTATCCAGCCAAAATGTAGTTTGCGAGACATGGTCCAAAAACATTCTATCGTGGCTGATAACAATAACCGCGCCAGAAAATTTTTTGATTAAGTCTTCCAGCTTTTCAATAGTTGTAATGTCTAAATGGTTGGTCGGCTCGTCCAAAAGCAAAATATCCGGCTCGCCGATTAAAGAGCGCGCCAAAGCCGCTTTGCGCCGCTCTCCGCCGGAAGACTGTTCCGGACTTTGATTTTCATTTATATCAAAATATTCTATTAGTTTGTCGGCTCTGTAAGTTTGATTTTTTTCATTTTTCGGCAAACCTGCTTCCACCACTTCGCGCAGAGTTTTAAAGCCCGTAAAGTCCGGCTCTTGCGGCATATAGCCGATTCTGATGCCGGGCTGAATAAAAAACTCTGCTTCATCAGGCTCTATTTCTCGGGCTATAACCTTTAACAAAGTCGATTTTCCACAGCCGTTGCGACCGACCAAACAAATTTTATCCCCGCGGTTGATATATAAATCAACATCTGTGAAAAGCGGATTCAAACCAAAACTCAATTTAGCGCCGCGTATTGTATATATAGGAGCTTCTACAACCATTTTTCAAACCTTTCTTGCCTTTATCTAAACTAAAAACGTAAATAATACAAGAGATTTATAATAGTTTTACTTTTTACCTTGAAAGGTTAAATTTTTCGTATTATTATGTTGGCGAAAATAAATGATAAAGGATAATTATGCCTATGAAAAAAACTGTTCTTTGCTGTATGTTATCTATGGCTTTTACAGCAAATTCCCACGCTCAAGCAATTGATTTGTTTGATGACGATTCGTTAAATTCTCCATCTGCTACCGAGGTTAAAACCGAGCAAAAAGCTCAGCAACTGGAAGAAAACACAGATACAGCTCAAAATGAAAACGAAGCCAACGGTATGTTTAGTTTTATTACCAAACCGATTTCGCTTTTGTTTTCTGCCGAAGACAAAGTCACAGCTCCGAACGGTAAAGAAGAAACCTTTTTAGAAAAAAGCACTCGTCAGGCTCATGAAGGCAAACTTGAAGATCAAATGAACCTAGCTTATATGTATTTATACGGCACCAACGGCGTAAAGCAAGACTTTGCCAAATCTTTTGAATTTTATCAAATGGCGGCTGAACAAAACGACCCTGTGGCTCTTAACAATTTAGGCAGTTTATATTTTAACGGCATCGGTACTCAGGCAGACGCCAAAAAAGCTATTGAAATGTTCAGCAAAGCAGCCGAACTTGGCAATGATAACGCGGCAACTAATTTGGCGTTCATTTATCTAAAAGGCGGCGTCAAAGACCCTGCCCGCAACAAAATTGCCATGGGCTTGTTCCAAAAAGCGGCTGAAGCCGGTAATAACGTGGCTAAATTTATGTTAGGATATGCCTATTACATTGGCTTTGTCTATGAACAAAACTATGATTCTGCCTATAAATTGATACGCAGCGCCGCTGGTAAAAACAGCAACTTAGATGAAGCTGAAATTGTATTGGCGGAAATGTACATCAACGGAAGAGGAACTGTGCAAAATTATAACAAAGGCATTGCAGCCTACCGTGCAGCTGTTAATCAGGGCAACACCGAAGCCTATATGAAACTGGCTCATATCTATACAGCTGGAAAAATAACCATGCCTAATTTGTTAATGGCACATTCTTTATATAATATTGCTGCAGTACAAGAAGAACCAAATGCTGCTAAATACCGTGATGAAATTGGTAAAAAATTGCAGCTGGAACAGCTGCTGCAGGCTCAGAATGATGCCCAAAACTTTAAGGCAAGACCTTCCGAATTAACTTCTTATGTGCGCAAAACTTTTGGTTTCAATATTCGCAGCTATATTGATATGAACATTTTAACACCTAAGGAAAATAACTAAAATGCAAAAAATGAGCAAAAAAAGAATTTTCAAAAAAATCTTGTCTTGGTCCGGTTTGTTTTTCTTTGGACTGGCAGCGTTTATGATTTATAACCAGCTTTCAAAATATTCGCTGGAAGAAATTAAAAACGCCATTATAGAAGTACCGGCAAAAAACATCATTTATGCCTGTATCGCTTCCTTTTGCGGTTATGTTGCATTGTCTTCCTATGACTATTTGGCATTAAAGTATATCCACAAAAAACTAGCCGCTTGGAAATGGATTTTTGCCGGATTTTTAGGCTTTGCTGTTAGCAACAACGCCGGACACGCCATAATTTCGGGCGGAGCGATTCGCTATAGGTTATACACCCGCTGGCGCGTCAATGCCTCTGATATTGTAAAAATGGTTACATTTTCAGGTTTCACCTACTTAGTTGCCTGTTTCTTTTTGGTATTGCTGGGTTTTATCTGCTCGCCGCATCATGTTCTTTCGGCTATATCCTCGCCTTGGCTGAACTGGGTATTGCTTTTAGTTTCTGGAGGTGGACTGGCATTTTATATTTGGGGCAGCACCTACTATAAAAAGCCAATTATCATAAAAGAAATTGAATTTGACACCCCTGGTTTCAAAATGGCTGTAGCTCAGGTAATTATTGGCAGTTTAGATATTTTAATGGCATCGCTGGTGCTGTATTCTGTTTTAGAACATTATATTGACATTCCGTTTATAACCTTTATCGGCGCTTTTATCATTGCCCAAATTTTAGGCGTATACAGTCAGGTTCCGGGCGGCTTGGGCGTGTTTGAAATTGTGTTTGCCAAATTGCTTCCTGATGACCAAAATCAGGCAACTTTATTTGCTATTTTAATTTTATACCGCATAATTTATTATTTATTGCCGCTGTTGATTTCAGGAATTGCCTTAGTTACATATGAGATGAAATTAGCAGGACGGCTTTCCCTCATAAAAAAAATTAAAAATAGGCAAAAATAATTATTGACAATGAACAAAATATAAGATAATAAGGTTTTGTTCATGGCGGGGTAGCTCAGTTGGTTAGAGCGGTGGAATCATAATCCATGTGTCGAGAGTTCGAATCTCCCCCTCGCTACCATAACAAAAAAAGTCCTCTTTTGAGGGCTTTTTTTGTTATAGGATAGCTGGAGATTTGAACTCGAGAAAGAGAGTTCGAAAGCAAACGAAAGGCAGACGCAAGTATGCCGGTAAGCGGCAGCGAATGAGTGCCGCGTCGGCGTAACGAAGAGAGCCAATCTCCCCCTATCAATTTTCACCTCTATCAATATCCCCCTCGCTCAATTTCGCCCTAAATTTCCAAATTCAAATAGTATTCTTGATTTTTCAGCAGATAGCTATTAGACTTGAGCTAATTAACGGAGAAAGCAAATGACAGAAAAAGAGAAAATGCTAAAGGGCGAATTATATGATGCCAACAATGACCCAATCTTAATTGACGAAAGAAACGCTTGTAAACAACTATGTTTTGAATATAATACAGCTCCATATAAAAATGATAAGCAAAAAACAAAAATCTTAGGCAAAATAATTAAAAAGATAGGCAAAAACTGCAAAATTGAACCGAATTTTTATTGTGACTATGGTTATAATATCGAAATTGGGGATAATTTTTATATCAATCATAACAGTGTGTTTTTAGATGAAGCCTTAATCAAATTCGGCAATAACGTATTTATTGGTCCAAACTGCGGTTTTTATACAGCCTGCCACCCTATTGATGCCACAAAGCGCAATCAAGGCTTGGAAACCGCAAACCCAATAAAGGTTGGCGACAATGTGTGGATTGGCGGCAATGTTTGTGTTTTGGGCGGGGTAACGATAGGCAGCAATGTAGTTATCGGTGCAGGCTCTGTGGTGGTTAAAGATATTCCTGATAACTGCATTGCAGTTGGCAATCCATGCCGTCCAATAAAAGAAATATCATAAAATACATTCTAATATTTTATGCTGCACTAAAAACCTTTTCGCAGCCCCACAAAGCCCTCACAAAAGGACTTTTTTTGTTATAGGGCAAGCTGCTAATCTTTAACTTTACGACTCATAAACAGCAGATACAGCGCACACAGCAGCATTACCGCCACCGCGCCGTGCTGGTTATTGGCAAAATCAGAAGCAACTCCCATCAGCAGCGGAAATACCGTTCCGCCGAAAATACCCATAATCATCAAGCCGGAAACTTCATTGCCGTGATGCGGCATAGTTTTCATTGCCTGCGAAAAAACTACCGGAAAAATATTGGCATTGCCGTAACCGACGCAGGCGATGCAAATATATAAAAGTTCCTTGCTGTTAAAGGCAAAAATTCCGATAAGAGCAAACAACATCAAAAGCACGCTGCCTAAAAAATATTTATGATTTGAATATTTTGCTAAAATATAAGCCCCGCTGAAACTACCGATAGTCCGGAAGAAAAAGTATATACTAGTGGCATAGCCAGCTTGTTCCAAAGTCCACCCCAGCTTTTGCATAAGCAATTTAGGCGTGGTTACATTAGTACCAACATCAAGCCCCACATGACACATTACAGCCATAAAGCAAAGGAAAATCGTACCATTGCCCAAAAGCATAGCACATTCTTTGAAACCAGAGCTTTTGCCCACTTCGGTTTCTTCTATTTTTTCGCGTGATAACAAAATAAACGCAAAAGCCGTTTCCGCTAAAAAGAATGGAAACAGAATTTGCCATTTGCCGAAAGTAATTGCACCCCAACCAGCTAAAATCGGCGCCACAAATGAGGCTGTAGCTTTGATAAATTGACCAAAAGTAAGAGCGCTTGACATTTTATCTTTTGCCACAATGTTTGAAACCAGCGGATTCAATGAAACCTGCATAATGGTATTGCTTATTCCCAAAAGTGAAAACGAAACCATAATTATAAGCATGCTGTAATCGAACATCGGTAAAACCAAGCCCAGCATAGAAATCGCCAAACTGAGCAACACTGTCTTACGGCGTCCGATTTTGTTCATCAGCAAACCCGTCGGTACGGAAAAAATCAAAAACCAAAAAAATGTCATAGAGGTAAAAAGGTTCGCCATAGTGTCAGAAAGCTCAAAATCTGCTTTTACATAGTTGGTGGCGATACCCACAAAGTCCACAGCGCCCATGGCAAAAAAGGCGAACATAATCGGTATCAATTTTTTTAACAATTCCTTTTTAGTCATAGCTTTTCTCCTTTTTTAAGAGTTATTCATATTTTGGCCAAGCACCGCTTTTAGTGCAGACAAAAGCCGCAGTTGCCACTGCTTGCTTATGGGCGTCGCGCATAGATTTTCCGCTCAAAAGCCCCATAATAAAGCCAGCCGAGAAAGAATCTCCAGCCCCGACCGTGTCGGCAACTTTTACTTTTGGAGTATCCAAATATGATTTTTCACCGTCAGCAGAATAAACAGTGCTGTATTTTTCTCCGGCGGTAAAAATTAAATAGCGCAAATCATATTTTTTGATAAACCAATGACAAACCTCTTCATCAGACAAATTCAGTCCAAATAATGCCTGCACTTTCACCATTTCTTCATCATTGATTTTAAAGACATTGGCTTCCTTCAAAAGCTCATCAATCAGTTCTTTAGAAAAATAATTGCTGCGCAAGTTAACGTCAAACAGCTTAAATGCTTTTTGCGGCGCGTGTTTCAAAAGGGTTAGAACCGAAGCTTTAGTTTGTGGAGAACGCAGCGCCAAAGTACCGAAACATAAAGCGTCAGCCTTTTCTATAACAGAAATTTCTTGCGGGGTGACTTTCAAATGATCCCAAGCAACACCTTCAACAATCGTATACGCCGGAATGCCATTGTTGAGCACCACTTCAACCACGCTGGTAGGATAATCGTTGCGTTCTAAAATATGATGGATATGGCTTTTTTCCAGTTCTTGGATTATTTCATCGCCCAACGCGTCTTTGCCGACAGCGCTGACTGCGTATCCGTCCGCTCCAAGCTGGGTGGCATTATACACAAAGTTAATCGGCGCTCCGCCGGCACGCTTGCCTTCCGGCAGCATATCCCACAAAAGTTCGCCGATTCCAACAACAACAGGTTTGGTCATTTTAGCCTCCTTTGTAAATAATATAGTCTTAGATTAGCATATTTTAAGGTAAAAATCCAACAAAAAAAGCGGTATAAAACCGCCAAAATACTCAAAACAAATCTCCATCCATCTGCCATTTTCCACCATTATATATTAAATGAAAAACTGCACAATTTTCTATTTTAGCAAAATCATAATGCAGATAGTTCAAAAGACTGCCCATCGTGCCGCCGTGAATAGCAACGCCGCAAACAGTGCACGGCTCCTGCAGCAGTTTTTCTATTTGCCGCCACACCCGCTCTAACGCCGCTTTTTTGCTTTCACCGTTTGGATAAGCAATATTCCACACTTCGGGATTGCCCCAATTCTGATAAACTTCAGGATATTTCACCGCCAGTTCCGATTGCAACATTCCTTCGGCATCGCCATAAAAACATTCGCGCAAATCATCTTTAATAACAACCGGACAGGTACAAAAATCAGCAGCTGTTTGAGCGGTTTGCAAGGCGCGTTTAAGAGGGCTGCTGAAAATTGTTTCTAAATGATAAGGTTTCAGCTTAGCTGCCAAAGCCAAAGCCTGCGCCTTGCCTTTGGCTGTCAATTCCATATCAATACCAGAACCTTGCTGACGGTGCTGAACATTAAATTCAGTCTCACCGTGGCGGAAAACATAAAAGTCTTTGCGCATTGATTATAAAGCTTTCAAGCCGACTTTGCTAGCCACAATTCGAAATACTTTTTCTTCATCTTCCGGTGTTAAAAGTCCGTAAAGAGGCAGGCAAAAAGCTGTAAAATCACCATTATGTTTTTGTAAAAAGCTATATTTATAGTCAATATCTTTCTTTGGCAGCAGCACAATAACGCGGCGTTCTTTACCACAGCATTTCACCATACGCTCTTCGCCGGTTTCAATATCTTTCCACGCCACCGGATTGCTGTGATCAATCTTAATAGTATCATCAGTAATCACAGCCATAACCTGCTTAGTACCGTATTTATAAACCCAAATTAAAAGAGAAAAGAGCAACACAACAAACAAAAGCTGGAATTCCCACCAAAAAGCATAGGATAAACTACAAAACAGGCAGGAACAAAGCAGCGCCAACGCTAAAACATTCAACACCAGCCAAACATAGTTCTTTTTAAAGTGATAATAAATAATCTCGTTCATAATTTTTCTCCTAAATTTATAGTACGATACATATAAAATTATACACATTTTATAAAAAAGGTAAAGCAGAAAATAAGCATAGGATTGGCTAAAAATGTGTAACGAATAACAATTCTTGACGCCAGTATATATTCATGTTAAAAAATAAGAAAAACGGAGGATATTATGAGCTGTAAATTATTGCATCAAGAATCTAAAAATAAAATTTTCCTACTCACAAATGGGGTGAATGTCGTGCGTCAATACGCCGCACTTTTGGAACGTGGTGAACAAAATAGTACACGAGCGAAAAAATTTCTAGCAGACGGCGTGCAGTACGGACGTTCAATGATAGAGATGCTGGGCGTGCTGGCGATAATCGGTGTTTTGTCAGTTGGCGGCATCGCTGGTTTTTCCAAAATGCTGGCGCACCAAAAAATAATGCAAACCCAAGAGCAAATTAACGCTATTGCCGCAAAACTATCTACAGTCGGAGCCGAAGCCTCTTCTTTCAGTGGCTTAAACAATAAAACCGCTGTCAAATTCGGAGCTATACCGTCCGAAGCTATTGTTGACGCCAAAGCCGGAACACTGCAAAACCCTTATGGCGGTGATATACAAATCATAACCAGCACTAAAGGTGAGGCTTATGCTATTGTTTACTATAAATTACCTAAAGATGCTTGCATGACTTTGTCAACCATTGATTGGGGTGGAAAAAATTCTTCATTTAAAAGGATTTTTATTACAAGTGATAAAATAACTCCAAATAATACAGCGATACAGCTATATCTAAGGGTTGACGAAAGTGTAAAGACAACCAGCGATTTAATAATAAATGATGCAAAAGATGAACCACTATCGCCTAGTAAAACAACCGTAACTTGTAAGTGTCCAAATCAAAATTGCACAATCGGTTTAATATTCAATTAACTACACTATAAAAATTCTATTTGAAAAACAGCTGAGGAAACTCAGCTATTTTTCTTGCCATATCAGCGGAAAAACCTCTTGCCAGCCGGAATTATGCGTAGCATGTGGCACAATGGTCACCAGTTTATCATTTTCTACAAAGTTCTTTACCAATTCCGGCGGAATTATCTCATCATCTGCTCCAACATAATGATGCTGCGGAATTTGCAAGAACTGCCGACGATAATTTTCTAAATTCATAGATTCGCTAAGCGGCAAAACCTGATGATGCTCTGTCCAGCGCACATGATCTAAATTACCGCCGATTGTAATAATTTTTTTCACATTCAGCCCCTGTTTTGCAGTAGCAATCAGTCCGGCAACCTGTGCTCCGCCGGAAAATCCCACTAAAATCACTGGATTTTCCCCAGCTATCTGCCGCACCGCCTCAAATTCGGAGTTTATAATCTCTGGGGCAAAACGTGCCGTACTCCAATGGCGCTGAGCACATATCCGACCAGCAACATATTGGCATGGACGAGCCAAATATATCACATTGGGAGTTGGATCACCGAAAGCCAGCTCGCGAACCAATGTGCCGTGAGGCGTTGGAGCTGCCGACGGATAGCCGCGGGAATTAAAAGCATAGCCGTCTCCTTCAATATATATTTTATATGGTGCTTGCGGATTGCTGATTTTTTGCCAGCTTGCCAAATCAAAATCACGTGTCTGCACAATTTTATAAACAAAATCAGGCGGAACTACCACCGTTCGGCAGCCGCCAAGCAACAACAGCAATATAACAAATAACTTCCTCATACTTTTTAATATACTCTACCGCAAAGAAAAAGCCAAGCAAAAGTATCTGACAGAAAAATATGACAAAAAACTTGCATTTAAATAAAAAGCTCTCTATTATTATTTTTGAATAAGAAGGGATTGAATATGCAATATAAAATGGATTTAAGTGAATTTTCGTTTAACAAAATAAAAGCCGGACGCCGTGTCGATATGCGCCTGTTTGATAAAAAACGCCAAAACCTGAAAATCGGCGATGTCATAGAATACGAAAATATCAATAATCCGCGCGAACGAATGGAATGTTTGGTGCTTGGCACTGCCGTATTTGACAACTTCAGCAATATGATAGATTGCTTAACTCCGCAGCTGCTCGGCTATGATAATAAAGAAGAGGTAATTTTGCGCCTTAACCGTGCTTATTCGCTGGAAATGCAAAAAGATTTTAACGTGATGGCGATTTTCATTAAAAACATAACTCCTGCTCCGGCTCTAACCCGCGAAGCCTACTACGAACGTTAACCGCGATTCTTTAGAATATCTTAAAGCTTTAATGATAAACTATATAAAAGTAAATTGTCTAAAAAGTATTGCACTTTTAGACAAAATGAGATATTATGAAAAGAAATAACTAAAGCAGGAGTGAGCTATGTCTAAAAATCGATTTGATGATATCAAAGAAAATCCAGAATTTCAAGATTTTGTAAAAAACAACTGGCACCGCGATATAAACAGTCTGCAAGACTATGAAATTGAGGAAATGTTCGCGCAATTTCAAAACCGCGGCGATGATTCGAGCTCTCTTGCCGAAAACACCGATAAACCCGCCGACAAAACCAACCAAGCAGAAAATATATCGGCAGCAGCTCCTGCTCCGGCTGAAAATGTACCGTCAGCCCCTACTCCAGCTGAAAATGCCGAAGATGTCTATGACTCTTTTCATGAACTTGCCGATAAATACAGATATGAGCCCAAGCAAGAAGATTTTGACGATTTCTTAAAATTTAAAGAAGATTATCTTGCGAACAAAACTCCTGAAGAAAGAGAAACTGTCGAACAGCAGCTTGGACGCTTTTTAGACAATCAAGACCAAGAAAAAATGTTTTACGGCAATGAGCAATACCTTGTTGATGATGATTTTAGAAAAATGTATAAAGAGGCAGAAGAAAAAACACAGCCTGCGCCGCAAAACACTAATGACCAAACTCCTTTGGAAGTAAGTTTAGACCCTGCCGACAATACTAAACAAAACACCAAAGATGAAACTCCGGCGCCAACCATTGTGTCGCCGATGCCGCCGCATGAGCCTGAAAAAACAGAACCTCAGCCGGCACCGGAAGAAGACGCCCGTATCCGCAGTTTTAATTCCGATGAAAACGAGCGTCTTTTAGATATGATAAAAGTAGACGTGCTCCGAGAAATGGAGGTTATTAGCGATGAAGAATGGAATAAAACCTCCAAACTGCCGGAAGAACAAGTAAGAAATAACATCAATTTCTTAAACGACAAACTGCCTAAAATGTCGCAAAAGCAATTAGCAGAATTTGAAGATAAGGTCACCAACCGTATGCTGGGCAATAATGAGCTGTTCGCCCTTATTCCGCCGGCAGCGCTGGCTAAAGTCTACACCAGACTCGATGCTGAAATTGCTCAAGAAAAAGATGATGCTAAAAAGCAGGAATTGACTGCTAAAAAAGACAAAATCAGTGCTCGTATGGAACAGCTAACCACTATGCTGGCAAAAAATGACCATACTTTTGACGACCTCTATTTTGCCGACACCACTAACATTGCCGATGTTTATGAAGGCTATGTCAAAATGTATGACGCCATGGACAAGAATTGGCGCAGTCCGCGCGACGGCGGTACGATGGCTCAGCAAATTCGTCAGGGAGAATATAAGCTCCGCGAAATTTATGGACAATACCGCAAAGAATATAACATTCAAGATGTTACGGCAAATGACGCCGACAAACTACAAAAACGCTATGAAGAACTGAACAAGCAGCTGAGCAGTGTTGAAATTGATAAAGATACAGCCAAACTGGTCAGCAACTTTAAGTTTTTGGACAGTCAAGGTAATGTCGAGCCACAATTTATTGGTAAAGACGGCAAGCAAAGCGATGTTTATACCGACGGCGCAAAAGTTATTGAAGGCAGCAAGCTCGACACTTCTATCCGCCTTGCCAAACAGCAGATTTTGCTTGAAAATATCGGCACCGACACTAAATTTGACGCTAAAAACTTGCAGCAAGAACTGTCAGAACAGCTGCCGGAAACATTATACGCACTGCATGTGGCTGATAAAGCCGTGCAAACTGGTGTAGAAAATCCAAAACAATTTACCGATAAAAAATTCTTAAACCAATTTGTTGCCGACTTGACTAATGCTGAAAAGCCTATGACAATCAGCCCTGTAGGTTACGAAGCTGGAGTGGACAATGCTGTAAATGCTACTGCCGGCTACGCCAATGCTTTAGCGGCAAGTTTGAGTCGACCGGATTTATCGGCAGATAAGGAATATACGCTGGCAAACGATAGTGGACGCGGCAAACCCGTTGTAATGTCTGTCTTCACTCCGCTTCAAGACGTTGACAAACGCTCAAAAGACCGTACTCAAAACAATGTCAGCAAAAAATCTGCACGCATTGAAATGTTAAAACGTTCGGTCAAAGGATTTGCCTCTGCCTTTATAGTCTCCGCCGGTATCACCACTCTCGGCACCATGGCGGCGGCAGATGCTTCTTTGACAGCCAGCACCATGGGATTAAACAAAGTTGCCGGTATGGCAATAGGTTCCGCACTCGCCGTCGGCATGACAATAAAACAAATCCGCAGTTGGCGCAAACAACAAAAGAAAGAAGGCAAACCTGCCGGTTTTATTGCAATGCTCAAAAACCGTAAACTGGCTATGACCGTGACCACAACCGCACTTGGCGCCGCCGCTTTGGGATTTGCTGCCTCCGGTAACCCTGGAGTAGCGCAAGCACTTGGCTTGGGAGCATTGGCAATCGGAACGGCTAACGGCGTTATTTCAAATTACGGTGATTCCCGCAAAGCTGGTCTTGGCAAAGTTGAATCCGTCGGCTGGGCTGCTTTGCAGGCTATCAGCAATGCTGCCGGCGCCTATAGCGGACGCCTGACAGCCAACGTGGCAATAGACGCTTGGAATAAAGCTCATCCAAACAGCGAACTCTTCCAACATAAAGAAGTTGTCGGGCAAAAAGAGGTAACCGACCGTGTGGAAACTCAATATAAAGAAGGTGTTTCTGAACGTGCACAGCAAACAGTCGGCAAATGGTATGCCGGACATGAAGATCAGCTGCAGCAGCGAGTTGCCGAAATCAACCAATATAATGCCGAACACGGCACCAATATCGACCCGTATCGTTATTTGATGGCGGCGCATGACGCTGGTGCGCAAACTCCTGACAATATGACTCTGCATAACCAAGGCTCGCCTGATGTACTTTCTCACGGCAACCACAAAGTTTTGGGCGCTGGCTGGAGTCAAGAAACTGGTATTTCTCAGCAGGAAGTCGGCAATTTGGCTAATTCCGTAACCGCCGACGGTCATGTTAATATATCACCGGAATCTATCCGTGCCTTCCAGCAAATTGACGGGCACATCAATATCTACAACCAAGTTGGCTATGTTGACGGCGCTCCATACCAAAACGACGGCGTACTGCAATCAAACGCCTCGCAAAATGACGCCGGACGCTTTGTACAAGACGCTAAAGGCGACAGGTTCACCACCTACGCCGATGGCGACAGCGTACACCAGCAACACGTTATAACTCACAAAGAAGATGTTATAGGTATGGTTAGAAACGATTCGCCGCAAGGCTATGGCATGTTCGGCGTAGTGGGTAATACTTTAGGTACTAAAAAACTCAAACAGCGTATTGGGGCTTTACTGGATAGAATTAAAGGCAAACACCCTGCTCAAAAGTCAGATAATCCGAAACCTGACAGTCAAAAAGACGATGCAGCTCCTATTGTTACAACAAAGTCCGAACCGACAAAAGATACGCCGGATACGCCAAAGCCAAACAACACCACAGCTTTGCGCATACACAGTAAACGCGAACGTGAGTAAAATTTTTTCACAACCTTGAACAGCGCAGATTCTTACAATTTGCGCTGTTTTTAATTTGCCGAGCTCTGCCTCAAAAAAATTCTTGACAGGCAGCAAAAAAACGTCTATATATTCTGCTGTTCCAAGCTCTGGTGGCGGAATTGGTAGACGCGCATGCTTCAGGTGCATGTGGGAGGTCTCCCGTGGAGGTTCAAGTCCTCTTCAGAGCACCATTTAAAAAGCTCTCCTTGTGAGAGCTTTTTTGTATTCCGCCCGCGTCAAACGCAGGGTTCAGTATAGTTTATAGCGATGAGTTTGGCAAAACGCTCCTTTCAGTTAAAATAATATGGTCTGGTAGACACATAAGTACCCCGTTGAGAGAAAGCAAAAGGTAAAGGTTTCTAGCCGTTAAAGAAGAACTTCACGTTTTATGTGTGAGTCTCTTTTTTGCACTTTTTCAAGCTATGATAAACAATTATTGCTGAGAACAAAAGTGGCAAAACCGCCACTTAAGCATATTTTGATAAAAAGTTTGCGAAAAAAAATTTAATCAATTTTAAATATAAATAGTCTATGCTTAAAATATTTCGATTGCTGCAAAATCTTAAAGAAGTTAATAAAATGAAGCTTTACCATTACATTACCAAAGGTAATTCGGCACTGACAGAAGGAATCCTATCTTTTGCCAAGAATCCTAACGCCGATTTAAGCTATTATTACAAACGCACTGGCGGCGAAACAACCCATGCCGGAATTGTCAAATGGTTTGAAAGCCGTTTTAATGGTCGCAGCCGTGCCATCCGCGGTTTTTCAGAACCGATACAATGGACGGACAAAAGTATCAATATGTTCAAACCTTTTATTGAAAATGCCGATTTGTTCTCAATCAATCTTGATGATTTACAAAAAGATGGTTTGATTGAAGCCGTTTACGTTAGTCCGGCAATCCGACCAGATTTGGATAAAGATTTGCCACAAGATGTTGACGAATGTCTGATAAAATTGACCTCAATCAACGATATTGACACTTCTCCGGTGGATTGGTCGGTTTGTGATGAGAAACTTGGCTTGAGATTTTCCGTTGTTCCTTATTATCTAGTTGTCATCAAAGGCGGGATTATCCCGCCAAAATACATAAAACTGGAAAAATGAGATGCATTATTTTACACTCGACAAGGAAAGCTTTGACAATATCTCTCGCAAGCCCAATCTGACTTTAGATATTCCGAAAAGCGGCTATAATTTTCGTGCAACAAATTATGTAGCCTCTCAAACGGCAAAACAAACCAAGGGGTGTGTTTTTTTAGATACAACCAAATACTGCATTCTGGGGGCGGAAGACTGTGATAAGGCTGACGACTTGGTAATTGACGCCTGTATGAGTGAGAAACTGATTACAGGAGAAATCTGCATTAACCCGACCGAGAACAATTTTTTGGCTTTAGACTGTATTATGAACATTACGGCACAAACATTGAGCCGTGAAGATTTCAGCCTGCGGCGGATGGTCGCGCCATTGACTATTGCCACTGAAAATAAAGAAGTGCACGGCGTGGCTCTGTGTATTGATTCCAATAAAGATAAAAAATATGTCGACATTATGATTTTGGAGCAGCACGCGTTAAGAGATGGTGGAAAACTTGATTATTCCAAGGAAATAAAGCTGACGCTGGCACATTTGCAAGAAATTTTTGAGACTTTGGGCATGAGCATCAGCACCTATCAGAACGACAAGCCGATTTGTCGGGAAAAAGGTGTTTGCGGTATTGTATCGGCAGAGGTTTGCAAAAGGCTGTTACAAGCGGAAAATCCGATGAGAACCGCGCAACTCGGTACAATTAAAATCAGCCGTGAAAAAGTTAATGAACTTCATCACGCCAATTTTTTGCGTTATCAAAAAGACAACGCACCGCAAAATACACAGATTAACAACAATAATTATTTAAGGTAGGTACAATGCCGACATTTAAGGAAATTATCCTTCCATTAGGATTGACGACCTAAACAACTTTAGCGTTATATATTTGTTATAATTATCATATAAATTGTACTAAATAGAATCGATTTTAATTTATTTTAACATATTGATTTTACAAAATATTATGAGATGTAAAACAGTGATTTTATTTATAGATGGTGTCAAAAGTCAAAAAAATTGGGTTCAAAATGTGTAGCACCGAAAATTTGCAGTGGAAAATATGGAATTTAAAAACAAAAAAAGTCCTTGAATTTCAAGGACTTATTGGTGAGCTCGGTGGGATTACTTCACTTCGTTGCGTTCTCATCGCTCATAGGCAAAGCCTACCGGCACACGCCCGTGTGCCTTTCGCTCGCAGTCAAACCCGCTTTTCCGCGGCTTCTCATCCCCACGATACTTCGTCAACAAAAAAAAGCCACCATAAAGGTGACTTTGTTTGTTGGTGAGCTCGGTGGGATTCGAACCCGCGACCCTTTGATTAAAAGTCAAATGCTCTACCGACTGAGCTACGAACTCGCTTAACGAGTATGCTTATATTAGATAAAAATGCAGAAGTCAATAGAAAAAATAAAAAAAGTTAAAAAAATTTAATTTGGTGTTTATTTATTAAGATTTATATGTTACTATTCCTTAAAATTTGAGGAAAACTTTTGTTTTTTAGAGGTTATGTATGACTATTAGCAATGAAATCGGCAAAAAAGGAAAATATAGCATTTTCCAAAACGCTAAAGGTGAAATTATGTTGATGATGGATAGCCGTGCCGGCGGACCGGAGAATCCTCGTTTTATATATGACGGCAGCGACAAAGCTCTGCTGTATCGCTCGCAGGAAAGCTCCGTAGCGTTTAATAACATCGACAAAGATGCCCGCTCTCCGCTGAAATCCGTATCGGAAATTTTAGTTGTTGAAATTGACAACGACGATGTAGAGCGTGAATATATTGTTCCGGTTCGTTTGGTTAAAAACGTTCAAAATTTGATTATTTCTTAATGCAAAGCAGGCTTAAATGATTGCAGACACGGTATTTCTGTTAATTATTGGCGCCTTTTTCAGTTGCTTTAAATCAGGCATAAAAACCGATAAAGTTTTATCATGCCTGATTTTTTTGTTTGCTGCAGCTTTATTAAGCCGTTTCTTAATGCAAAACGAAACTACCAATGAGCAAATCTTCTCTTTTATTTGGAACAGTTCACCCAGCGGCAATATTATGTTTGACATTGTTTCAAACACTTATAACTGCAAATTTATTAAGCCTTTTTTCATTTTAACTGTTTTAACCCTCGGCTATAACGTCATTTTCAGAAACGAAGAACGTCGGTGCGCTTTTGCAGCCGTAACACTGTTTAACCTGGTGGCGCTTATTACTATGTTTACCAGCAACAATTTGGTTCAGCTGCTTTCCGGTTTGTTTTTGATAGATATATTAGCATTATTATTGATACATGATGTAGAAAATTCAAAATGTTACGCCACATTTAATTTGATAGCGGATATGGTTTTGTTCACAGTTTTAGCTGTGGTTAACTGCCAGCTGGAATCCTTGGATATGCGGCAGATTCTAAAATATGACCGAATCGGATTTCATAAAGATTTTGTAGCTATTGCCGGATTCTTTGCCGTTTGTATAAAATTTGGACTAATTCCTTTCCATGGCGGTATCCAGCCGCTGAAAGAAATTCGCTTTCACCGCCTGCAAAATGTCCTATTTTTATCATCTCCGGCAGCTGCTTTAATTTTACTTTTAAAATTCAATATGCTATGGCAAACATCAATTTATTTTAAGCCCATGCTGCATTATATATGCTTGTTAAGCATTGCTTGGGCTTCCCTATTCTTTTGGGCGGCAGAAAATCTAAAATTAAAAATCATCTATCAGCAAATATTATTTTGGGCGCTTTTAGTTATTTTGCTAGAGAAAAATAACTTTGTTTGGAATGAATTTTTCTCTTGCCTGCTGATAGGTCAATATTTAATAACAAGTTTATTGTACTATGCCTACTATCAAACGAATCGCAATGTCAGCCTTTTGAAAATCCAAAATTGCAAATTACCGAATTGGCAATTGAAATGCGCCGTATGTTTCAGCAGTCTTGTTCTGCTGTTTTGTGAAATAGACTGCATTTATCCACTGCTAAAAGAACAATCCGCTCTTTTCGGCTGGCTGATTATATATGTATTCGCCCTCTTCCAACTTTTGCATCAATATACTTTTGGCAAAAGCGATAATATGTTTAAAAATAAGCACTGCATACAAATTTGGTATTGGGTGCTGACTATTGCGGCTATTGCCTATATTGCCAACAACTTGCAAATTACCTTATCTTTGTTGGATACAGCCGTATTTTGCGGTACAGTTTTACTACTGTTTCTGCCGCTGCCAGATTTTATGAACAAAATTTATTCCAGCAAATTTGTGCAAGACACCGATTTCTTTGGAGCATTCTACACTTACTTTATTGTAAAACCGCTGCAATGGAGCGGTCGAGTTCTAGCGGTTATTATTGACCGTATGATAATAGAAAAAACCGTGATTGGTATTTCTGTATTTTTACTAAACGGCGCAATCCGACTGTTCCGCAATATGCACTATAACCGTGTATGGGGCGGAATTGCGATGCTGATGCTTTTAACCATATTGTGGATATATGCTTATTTTGCGGGAGGAATCGACTAATGCCTGAATTGATTTTGGTAATGCTGCTGCTCCCTGTCATTGGCTCTTTTTTTGTTTTGACAGCCCCCGATGGCAAAAATAACTCCTATAATGTGGCGTTATTCACACTGTCCGCCAGTGTTTTAACCATACTGCGCCTGTTTTCTTTTGCACAAAAAAATGAATTAAACGAGATTGCCGGTTTTTCTTTCAGCTGGCTGGAAAACATCGGATTTAAGTTATATTTTGGTGTGGACGTTTTTGCGCTTTTATTGATATTGGCTTTTTATATAGCTTTAATTATAGGCATGGCGGGGCTCAATCAAAACCACCGCAAAAACAAAATGCTTTTATTTTTAACGCTGTATTTTGCCGGTATGCTGACAGCATTTTTTACTGCCGGAGATTTGCTTTCATTTTACGCCTTTTTTGCCGGTATGCTGCTACCATTGTTTATGTTGGTCGGCGCAAGCGGCAATGCAAAAAAAATACAGACGCTCTATCGATTTTTTATCTATAATTTTATAGGTATTTTATCTTTATTTATCGCGGCTTTAATTCTTTACAAATTCTATCACGGAAATGTGCGGCTTTCCGAAATCGCTTTGGTAGATATGTCTCCGCATGTTGGGCTTTTGGTTTGGACAGCCGTTTGCTTAGCATTTATATCCCGAATACCAGTATGGCCTTTCCATTCTTGGATAGCCTCGGTCAGCGCCAACATACGCAATCCGCTGATATATATTATGGTAAATATGTTGCCTCTAACCGGATTATACGGATTTGCTCGTTTTTGGCCTTTATCCGTGCCCAGCAGCATCAGTTCATATTTACCGTATATTGAAGTATTTGCCGTATTGACTATGTTTTTTTTAGCTTTGATAGGTTTTGTCAGCCGGCAATTTCTCTATAAATTGTTTGCCTATTCAACCGTCTACTATCTATTCTTTTTGCTGGCAGTTATTTTACCAGTGGATACATTAAAAATGAACATAGCTTATTCACTGTTTATTTTCTTGATTGTAACATCATCTCTGGTAGTGCTTGATTTGCAGTTTGAAGAAAAATGCCAACAGCAAACCTGCGGCTATCGCGGAATACTTGCTTATATGCCACGCTTTTCAATTGTGATGTCATTTTTTGTTTTAACTGCCGTCGGCTTGCCGATTTCATCTTTATTTTGGAACAATTTTGTGCTGATTTCCGAGATTTTTCAAGAAAACTTCATTGTCGGATTGTGGGTTATGGCTGCTTTAATTTTAGTAGCACTTTCTCTACTGCACGAACTTTATATGATGCGTGATTTACGCCAACACGATGAAAAAGCAGAAAATTTAAAAGACTTGTCCTTAAAGCAGCAAATATTTTTAACCGGCGTGGTCATAGTTTTGTTTTTATCATTTTTTAACCCGTTGTGGTTTGTATTTTAGGAATATGAAATGATTGAAAATATTTTATATCTTTCACCTTTTTGGCTACTGACACTTGGTATTGCGGCACTGTTTTTTTGCTATATCCGCGGTGCCGCTGTCGGCACAGTGTTTCGGCTGGCAAAAATATTTACAATTTTAAGTTTCGGCTGCTGTGTAATCTTCTATAACCGCACGGCATTTGCCGATTTTCTGCAAGCCGATAAATTTACACTTTTGTTTGAAACAATGCTGTTTGCTGCTATGTGCGCAACCTTATTTTTATCGCGCAAATGGTATACTAGTATGAATGTCGGCTGTGCGCTTTTTGGCTGCGGCTTGCTAACCTCTGGTTTAGCCGGAATTATTTTGATAATGTCAAAAAACTTGGGACTTACCTGGGCGGCTTTTATTCTGATGGCTGTGGCAAACTATTTGCTGTTTATCCGCGCCGACAAACGCAAAGACATCTATATCAGCAGCCGCTTATATGCTTTTTCTGCCGTCTCAGTGCTTTGCCTGTTTTCTATCGGCGTTTTGTTTTTATACACGCAAACGCAAGATTTGAGCTATGACATTTTAGGCGGTTATTTTGAAAACGTATCCGCCAAAATAACAACTTTCTTAACCGCCACAATTTTAATTTTAGCCTTTGTCTTCTTTTTAGGCTTAGCGCCTTTGCATTTTTGGTACACCGAAACCACGGGGCAAATTGTCTTGCCAGTTTTCACCTATTTTACCTTAGTTCCAATCAGCTCCTGCTGGGCGGCATTTATAAAAATGAACAGCTTGGTTTTATCTTCTGTTGAACCTGGATTAACTTTGTTTTGCCAAGGATTGGCGATTCTATCATTGTTTGTCGGAGCCATCGGGGCTTGCAGCGGCAAAAATATCCGTAAGATTTTTGCCTACAGCACGGTCTGCCAGCAAGGAATAATTTTTTTGGTCTTGCAGCGTTTAACCGCCGATGCCTTAAACACGGCATTCATCTATTCGGTTGTCTATCTCTTGGCAATGTATGGTGTATGCGCCTGCCTTTTCGGATTGAAAAATAAAGGAGAATATTTGTTTATGCTCAGCGATTTTGAAGGCGTTTCATTTCGCCGTCCTTATATTTCGGCTATGCTGACTTTCTTTTTATTTTCCCTAATAGGTTTTCCGCCGTTTTTGGGCTTTTTAGGCGTATTTGCCGTCGTCAGCGATTTAGTTTTTCACAATAACTTTTATCAGCTAGGCTTTTTGCTCGCCGCATTTTTAATTTTGGTTTATTCCTATTTGCAAATTGTAAAGACTTTATACTTTGAAAACAGCAACATAGCTTTTGACCGCGCCGACCGCGGAATTTACACGACGATTTTCGGCGTAGCGCTGCTGATGGTGATATTAACTTTGCAGCCGCATCTTTTAATACAGAATTTTGAATCCATTTTTGAAGGAGCTTTAGCATGGCGCTGAACGATAAATGGATTTATTATGTAGAAGACGAAGTCGCCAGCACCAATGACGAAATCCAAAAATACTGCATTAAATCCGGTAAATATATTGTAGTCTGCGCCAAAAAACAAACTGCAGGCAGAGGACGCCGCGGCAGAAGCTGGAGCAGCTGCGAAGGAAATTTGTTTTTTTCCATGGCATTTGAATATGAACTGCAAAAAGCCGGAGAATTAGCCTTTGCCAGCTCGCTAAGTTTATTGCAGGCAATCAAAAAAATTTCCCCTGATGCTGATGTAAAATTAAAATGGCCGAACGACGTATTGCTTAATAATGCAAAAGTAAGCGGAATTTTGCTTGAAAAAGGTCCGAAAAAGTATATGATTACTGGAATAGGAGTTAATATCGCCGACAGTCCGAAACTGACGGACGCCGTTTATAAAATAACATCATTGGCGGAATGTGGAATAAAAATATCAGCAATAGAATTTCTCCGCCTGTTTATGGAAAGTTTTTCGCAGAATTTGAGCTTACTGCAAACTCAAGGTTTCGCAGTTCTGCGCGAGAAATGGCTCGAAAATGCCAAGAATTTGGGAAAGGAAATTATAATCCGCCAAAACGGCAAAGAAGAAAAAGGCATTTTTACGGGAATAGATGAAAATGCCGCGTTATTGTTAAAAACCCCGACCAGTATAAAAAAAATATTGGCTGGAGATGTATTTTTTGAAGAGATGAATAAAAATGAGTGATTTTAAAAAAGAGGGAATTTATTTTTTACCGCTGGGCGGTGCCGATGAAATCGGCATGAATATGTACATGTACGCCGTAGACGGCAAAATAATCGTGGTTGACGCCGGCTACGGCTTTTTGCTGGACGAATATCCAGGAATGGATTTAGCCTATGCTTCTCCGGAATTTTTGGACGCCTACAAAGATGACATTGAGGGATTGTTCATCACCCATGGACACGAAGACCATTTGGGTGCAATCGCGCAAATTTGGCCGCATTTGCAATGTCCTGTTTATGCCATGGATTTTACTTTGGGACTCATCAAATCTCGTTTGGCGGAATTTAAAATGGAAGACGTTGTTCCGCTGGTTTCGGTAAATCAGCAAAGGACCATTGAACTGCCGAATTTTAGCATTGAGTTTATCTCTATCGCCCACTCGGTTCCGCAAACCTGCGCGCTGGCAATCCGCACCAAATACGGCAATATTCTGCACGCAACGGATTGGCGTTTTGACGACGAGGCGCTTTCTATGCTGCCGACAGATTTTGAAGCGTTGAAAAAACTTTCTAATGAAGGCGTTTCAATGCTGGTCTGCGATTCGACTAATATTATGGTAGATAAAAAATCACCATCCGAAGCAGAAGTACGCAAAAGTTTAATGGAAATTGTCCCGCACATTGAAGGCGGTTTGATTGTAACTTGTTTTGCGTCTAATTTAATGCGTTTGGAAAGCTTGATTTTGGCGGCGGATAAAGCCGGACGCACTCCCGTTTTGCTGGGACGCACACTTATTAACAATATCAAAATCGCCAAAGAATGCGGCTATATGCAAGATTTGCCGCCGGTTCACACTATGGAAGAAGCCAAAGACATTCCAGCTGACAAGGCGCTTTATATTTGCACTGGCTCACAAGCCAACTACCGCAGTGCTTTGAGCATTATTGCCAACGGCGAAAGCAAATATATCAAGCTGGATAACTCCGATACAATTATTTTTTCTTCTAAGATGATTCCTGGAAATGAAGATAAAATCGAACGTATGCAAGATAAATTGGCGGCGCAGGGTGCAACTGTAATTACCGATGAAACCGAGTTGGTGCACACTTCCGGTCATGCCTGCCGCGATGATTTGAAACGTATGTACGATTTGCTGAAACCGGCTGTGGTGCTGCCTGTGCACGGCGATAAAAAGTTTATCCGCGAACATAAGCGCTTTGCCCTTAGCTGTGGTATTAAAGAAGTGTTTTCGGCACGCAACGGCGATATGTGTTTGCTGCATAACAATCACATTGAATTTTTGGAGCAGGTGTTCAGCGACATCATTGGCTGGGACAGAAATCGCCCTGTATCGCTGGGCTCCCAACTGATTAAAAACCGCCGCCGCATCGCTTTTAATTGCAGTATGTTTATCAGCGCCGTTATCAAAGACAAAAAGCTACTGGACTTACAAATGTCTTCAATTGATATTTTGGAGGAAGATGATTGGAACAAGCTGGCTGCTGAAATTTTGACAACAGTTAAGCCGTTAATTGAAAAGAAGCTGCTGGAATCTGAAAACCGTACGCAGATAGAAGACTTTATCCGCGGACAAATCCGTCGCCGTGTTTTTGCGGCAACCGAAATTAAGCCGATAACATTGCTGCATGTGGCATTTTTAGGAGACGAGTGAAAATATATATCTTCCAGCATTTCTTTGAGTTGACAAAATCGTCAAACTTTGTTATATGAAAGACGATTTAATATTTTTAACACATTTTTATGGATTCTATTTTAACTGTAATTGCAGGAAATGCGAGGTATTGCACTTTTTGCCTTGAGAAGTTAGCCCCTGGTGAGGAATGTCACTGCAAGGGTGCGGAAAAAGCTCGTTTGCAAATTAAAGCGAAAGCTCAAAAAAACGCTGAAAATTTGCCTAATCACAAATTTGACCGCCCTCCCCGTGGCTATTCAAAGTAGCTTACACAGCAATGTAAAAAAAAGCAAGGTTAAATAATAACCTTGCTTTTTTTACATTTAAAATCTTTTCAGATAATTACTCAATATCAATTATTATTCTATGCCTCGGCTATATTGCTAAAAATCAAAAAGCTTCCCCATTCAACGAACAAGGAAGCTTTTTTTTAGCTAGAAACCAACTATTTATTCAGTAGGTTCTGCATTATTTTCTAATGCGGCATTGCCTTCTTCAGCAGCTTTAGCTTCTCTCATAGCAAGGATTTCCTTGTCATTTTGAGCTGCTACGCGGCGCAGAGAGCGCAACACATTACCTGTACCGGCAGGAATCAAACGACCAACGATTACGTTTTCTTTCAAACCAGTCAGTTTATCTACCTTGCCTTCAACGGCAGCTTCGGTCAAGACACGAGTTGTCTCTTGGAATGAAGCGGCAGAAATAAATGACTTGGTCTGCAATGAAGCCTTAGTGATACCAAGCAAGATTGGGTCTGCGACAGCAGGCTGTCCACCTTCTTTAATCACTTTGTTGTTTTCAGCTTCAAATACATCGCGGTCAACTTGTTCGCCAATTAAGAATGTAGTATCGCCCGGAGCGGTAATTTCAACTTTACGCAACATTTGTGAAACAATCACTTCAATGTGTTTATCGTTAATTGCCACACCTTGCAGACGGTAAACGGCTTGAACTTCCTGAACCAAATATTCAGCCAATTTTTCAACGCCCAAAACGCGCAAGATATCATGCGGAGCCGGTGTGCCTTCTACCAGCATATCACCTTTCTTCACAATATCACCGTCTTGAACAACCAAACGGCGTCCCTTTGGAATTAAGTATTCAACCGGATTACCTTCAGTTGGAATAACTGTAATGCGCTGTTTAGCCTTATAGTCTTTACCATATTCAACCATACCGTCAATATCAGAAATAACAGCAGGATCCTTTGGACGACGAGCTTCAAACAGTTCAGCCACACGCGGCAAACCACCGGTAATATCTTTAGTTTTTGCACTTTCTCTTGGAATACGGGCAATAACTTCACCGACTTTAATTTCATCGCCGTTGTCAACGTTCAGCACGGCATCAACCGACAGATAGTAGCGAACTTCTTTGCCTGAATCAGAGATTACAGGATTACCCTTCTCATCTTTCAGAACAATGCTTGGTTTCAAGCTGCTGTTCGCAGTAGGACCTGTCTGCCAATCAATAACCACCTTAGAAGTGATACCGGTTACCTCGTCCGTATTTTCTTTTACAGAAACATTCGGAATAAGGTCTACTAACTGTGCTCTACCGGCTTTTTCAGAAATTACCGGCACCATAAACGGATCCCAAACTGCAATCTTTTGTCCTTTGGCAATTTCAGCACCTTCTTGTACCAAAACTTCAGCGCCGTATGGAACACGATGGCGGGATTTTTCACGACCTTGAGCGTCTTGAATAACCACATCGCAGTTACGAGACAAAATAACCAAATGGTTTTCGGCATTGGTAACAGTATGACCGTTTTCAAGTTTCAAAATACCAGCAAACGGAACTTCAATACTTGCTTGCTCGGCAGATTTAGAAGCCGCACCACCAATGTGGAATGTACGCAGGGTCAATTGGGTACCCGGCTCACCGATTGACTGAGCAGCGATAACGCCGACAGCTTCACCGATATTAACCGGATTACCGCGCGCCAAGTCACGACCATAACAAGCTGCGCAAACGCCGTTTTCACATTCGCAAGTCAAAACAGAACGTATCTTAACTTGTTCAACACCAGCTTTTTCCACTTTTTCAACATCGGCTTCATCAATCAGTTTGCCTTTTTTAACCAAAACAATGCTTGAATCTTCCGGATCTAAAATGTCTTCTTGAGCAGTACGACCCAAAATTCTTTCGCCGATAGTGGCAATTACATTATCGCCGTCAACAACCGGACGAACAATAATGCCGCGTTCGGTTCCGCAGTCGGTTTCGGTAATAACCACATCTTGACCGACATCAACCAAACGACGAGTCAAATAACCGGCGTTAGCGGTTTTCAAAGCGGTATCTGCCAAACCTTTACGAGCACCGTGGGTAGAGTTGAAGTACTCAGACACGGTCAAACCTTCTTTAAAGTTAGAAATAATTGGTTGTTCAATAATTTCACCAGACGGTTTAGCCATCAAACCACGCATACCAGCCAATTGGCGCATTTGCGCGGCACTACCGCGGGCTCCGGAGTCAGCCATCATAAATACTGAGTTATAATAACCATGGTCGGCTTTAGAAATGTTTTTCATCATTTCATCTGCAACTTTATCGGTGCAGGCAGCCCAAATATCTACCACTTTATTATATTTTTCACCTTTAGTAATCAAACCGTTTTGATATTGCTGTTCAAATTCTTTAACTTGAGCAGAAGTTTCGGCAATCAATTTTTCTTTGGCAGCCGGAACAATCAAGTCATCTTTACCGAATGAAATACCTGACAAGCAAGCGTATTTGTAACCCATACCCATAATTTTATCAACCATGATACAAGTTTCTTTACCGCCGCATACACGATAAACTTCATCAATAATCTGAGAAATTTGTTTTTTCTTCATCAAACGGTTTATCAGTGAGAACGGAACGCCCTCAATCAATTTACCATCTTTCTTCGGCAAAATGTCAGAAATAATCAAACGACCTGGGGTTGTGTCTACAATACCATGGTGCAGTTTGCCGTCATCGCCGACATAATCCATACGGCATTTGATTTTAGCATGCATATCTACAACTTTAGCATTCAAAGCCAGCATACATTCTTCCGGACTAGCATAAATGCTGCCTTGTCCCAACATATCGTCGGCGTCGTATGACAAGTAGTAAATACCTAATACCATATCTTGTGAAGGCACGATAATAGGTTTACCAGAAGCTGGAGACAAAATGTTGTTTGAAGACATCATCAATACGCGGGCTTCCAATTGCGCTTCAATAGACAATGGAACGTGAACAGCCATTTGGTCGCCATCGAAGTCGGCGTTAAACGCTGTACAAGCCAACGGGTGCAAGTGAATAGCCTTACCTTCTACCAAAACCGGCTCATAGGCTTGAATACCCAGTCTGTGCAAAGTCGGTGCACGGTTCAGCAATACTGGATGTTCGCGGATAACTTCTTCCAAGATATCCCAAACTTCCGGACGTTCTTTTTCTACCATACGCTTAGCCGCTTTAATGGTTGTAGCCATGCCGTACATTTCCAGTTTTGCATAAACAAATGGTTTGAACAATTCCAAAGCCATTTTCTTTGGCAAACCGCATTGGTGCATTTTCAGCTCAGGACCAACGGTAATAACCGAACGACCAGAGTAGTCAACACGTTTACCCAACAAGTTTTGACGGAAACGACCTTGTTTACCTTTAAGCATATCAGACAAAGACTTCAACGGACGTTTGCTTGCTCCGGTAATAGCACGACCGCGGCGACCGTTATCAAACAAAGCATCAACAGATTCTTGCAGCATACGTTTTTCATTGCGGATAATAATATCCGGTGCATGCAACTCAAGCAATCTCTTCAAACGGTTGTTACGGTTAATCACACGGCGATACAAGTCATTCAAATCAGATGTAGCAAAACGACCGCCGTCCAATGGAACCAATGGACGCAAATCAGGCGGAATAACCGGCAATACAGTCAGAATCATCCATTCCGGCTTTGTATTGGATTCCAAGAAAGCTTCAACCAATTTTAAGCGCTTAACCAAGTTTTTACGCTTAGCTTCAGAAGTTGTTTCTTTCAGTTCAGCACGCATAGAAACACGTTCAGCTTCCAAATCAATGTTAGAAAGAATTTCACGCAATGCCTCGGCACCAATGCCAGCTCTGAAAGAATCTTCGCCGTATTGGTCAATAGCATCCTGATATTCATCTTCAGTTAAAAGCTGGTTAACTGTTAACGGGGTCAACCCTGGTTCAATTACTACATAGCTTTCAAAGTATAAAATACGCTCCAAAGCCTTCATTGGAATTCCGGTTAAAACCGAAATACGAGACGGCAGAGATTTCAGGAACCAAATATGTGCAACCGGCGCAGCCAGTTCAATATGTCCCATTCTCTCGCGGCGTACTTTAGAAAGTGTAACTTCCACGCCGCACTTTTCGCAGACAATACCGCGGTATTTCATACGTTTATATTTACCACACAAGCATTCATAGTCTTTTACCGGACCAAAAATACGTGCGCAGAACAAACCGTCTTTTTCCGGTTTGAATGTTCTATAGTTAATGGTTTCAGGCTTTTTAACTTCACCATAAGACCAAGAACGAATTTGTTCAGGAGAAGCAATGGAAATTTTGATTTCGTCAAAATTTTCTTCCGTAGACGGTTGCTGCTGATTAAACATATTCATTATTTCATTATTCATTTGTTAAGACTCCTCAGCTTACGCTTCTTCATTTAACATTTCAACATTCAAGCACAGCGACTTGATTTCTTTAACCAATACGTTAAAGGATTCCGGAACGCCGGTTTCAAAGCTGTCTTCACCGCGAACAATAGCTTCATAAACTTTTGTTCTGCCGGCAACGTCATCGGATTTAATGGTAAGCATTTCCTGCAAGGTATAGGCAGCGCCGTATGCCTGCAAAGCCCAAACTTCCATTTCACCAAAACGTTGACCACCAAATTGAGCTTTACCGCCCAAAGGCTGCTGAGTAACCAAACTGTACGGACCAACTGAACGAGCGTGCATTTTCTCATCAACAATGTGGTGCAATTTAATCATATACATAACACCGACTGTTACTTTACGATCAAATTTTTCACCAGTACGACCGTCATACAAATCAATTTGTCCTGATGTCGGCAAACCAGCCATTGTCAACATTTTATTGATATCGTCACCAGTCGCACCATCGAATACTGGAGTAGCCATCGGCACACCGCGTTTCAAGTTAGAAATCATTTCTACTTTTTCCGGCTCTGTCAATGGAGCAACATCACGTTCATATTGCTTATCGCCGTAAATTTCTCTTAAACGAGCATTTAATTCGTCGATAGTCTTTTCACCGCGTTTATATTGTTCGCACATTTCATTGAGTTGCGCGCCAAGTTCTTTGGCAGCCCAGCCCAAGTGTGTTTCCAAAATTTGTCCCACGTTCATACGAGAAGGCACACCCAACGGGTTCAATACTACGTCAACCGGAGTACCATCTTCGGTATAAGGCATATCGGCAAGCGGCAATACGCGTGAAACCGTACCTTTGTTACCGTGACGACCAGCCATTTTATCACCAGTTTGCATTTTTCTCTTGGTAGCGATAAACACTTTAACCATTTTCAAAACGCCCGGCAGCAAATCATCGCCGCGTTGTACTTTTTCAACTTTATTTTCAAAACGTTTTTGGATATTTTCCAAACGAGCGTCAAAAGCAGCTGAAAACTCTTCAATTTTAGCCATAACGTCTTCGTTTTTAATCACAATTTTACGCCATTGCGACGACGGAATCAAATCCAGCATATCAGCTGTCAACTTAACGTTTTTAGCAATGCCTTTCGGAGCGTCAACCACAGTTTGACCTGTCAGCATAGCTTTCAAGCGGGCATCATAGCTTCTTCTAATAATTGCAATTTCATCATCGCGGTCTTTAGCCAAATTAGAAATTTCTTCCTGTTCAATAGCCAAAGCGCGTTCGTCTTTTTCAACGCCGCGGCGAGAGAAAATGTGAACATCTACGACAATACCGTCAATACCCGGCTGAGCGCGCAAAGAAGTATCGCGGACATCGCTGGCTTTTTCACCAAAAATGGCGCGCAGCAATTTCTCTTCCGGAGTAACTGGAGATTCGCCTTTTGGTGTAACTTTACCCACCAAAATATCGCCGGCTTTAACATGAGCGCCGACATAAACGATACCAGCTTCATCAAGGTTACGCAAAGCGTCTTCACCAACGTTTGGAATATCGCGAGTGATTTCTTCTTGTCCCAGTTTAGTATCGCGTGCCATAACTTCAAATTCTTCAATGTGAAGAGAAGTCAGAACATCGTCACGGGAAATTCTTTCCGACAGCAAAATAGCATCTTCGTAGTTCAAACCATTCCAAGGCATAAATGCCACCAGCAGGTTTTTACCCAAAGCCAATTCGCCTAAATCGGTACAAGGACCATCGGCAATAATATCGCCTTTTTTAATTTCATCGCCAACTTTTACCAACGGAACCTGGTTAATGCAGGTATTTTGATTAGAGCGGCGGAACTTAGACAGTTTATAAATTTCCACACCAACGTTGTGTGCATCGCTGTCTTTAGAACGAATCACTATGCGGTTTGCATCAACAGCATCTACAACACCGTCATATTTAGCCACCAAGGTTGCGCCTGAATCTTTTGCAACGGCAACTTCCATGCCAGTACCAACCAGCGGAGCTTCCGAACGCAGCAAAGGCACACCTTGACGCTGCATGTTTGAACCCATCAAAGCACGGTTAGCATCATCGTTTTCCAAGAACGGAATCAATGCTGCGGCAACCGAAACCAACTGTTGTGGCGAAACGTCGATGTAGTTAATTTCTTCCGGTCTGTGGAATTCAACTTCACCAGCGTGGCGGCAGGTAATCAAATCATTAACAAAGTGTCCGTTATCATCAACTTTAGCATTTGCTTCTGCAATAATAACATCGCCTTCATCATCTGCCGACAGATATTTAACTTCTGACGTTACAACACCGTCCACAACTTTACGATACGGGCATTCAATAAAGCCGTATTTATTGATGCGGGCATATGTTGACAGAGAGTTAATCAAACCAATGTTCGGACCTTCAGGAGATTCAATAGGGCAAATACGACCATAGTGAGTTGGGTGCACATCGCGCACTTCAAAGCCTGCGCGGTCACGGCTCAAGCCGCCAGGACCCAATGCAGACAAACGGCGTTTGTGTGTAATTTCAGACAATGGGTCGTTTTGATCCATAAATTGAGACAACTGAGATGAACCGAAAAATTCACGGATAACCGAGGCAATAGGTTTTGCATTTACCAAATCCTGAGGCTTTACATTATTCAAGATTTCTGCGCTCATTTTTTCTTTAATAGCGCGTTCCATACGCAGCAAGCCCATGCGGTATTGATTTTCCATCAATTCGCCGACAGACCGCACGCGACGATTGCCCAAGTGGTCAATATCATCTACTTCGCCTCTGCCGTCGCGGATAGCAACCAGTTTTTTAATAATGCGCAAAATATCATCTTTACGCAAAACGCGTACGGTATCAGGAACTTCATTTTTATCAATTCCCAAAGACGCGTTCATTTTAACACGACCAACAGCCGACAAATCATAGCGTTCAGAATCAAAGAACAATTGTTTGAACAAAGCATCTGCTGCTTCATATGTAGCAGGTTCGCCTGGACGCATTACGCGGTAAATATCAAACAAAGCTTCTTGACGTGTTTTGTTTTTATCTGCTGCCAAAGTGTTGCGGATATACGGACCAACGTTCATACCGTCAATATACAAAGTCTCAACAGATTTAATTTTGTTCTCAGCCAAAGTGTTCATCAAATCTTCATTGATTTCATCTCCGGCTTCTGCCAAAACTTCACCGGTTTTAGCAACCACAATGTCTTTAGCTAAGAATTTACCGTACATTTGTTCTTTAGAAACAACAAAGTATTCCAAACCTTCGTCAGCCAATTTCTGAGCAGATCTCGGAGCAAGCTTTTTGCCAGCATCCCAAACTGTTTCACCATTAGCAGCGTTAACCAAAGCAAAATCGAACTTAACACCTTTCATGCGAGATGGTTCAAATTTCATCTTCCAGTTTTTCTTGTCCGCCAAATATGTTTCGGTATCATAGAAATAAGCCAAAATTTCTTCTTTGCTCATTCCTTCAATATCTGACAATTCCAAAGTTTTGCCTTCTTTTGCCAAAGCAGCTGCTTTTTCTTCGGTTGCTTTAGAATACAAAGAATAGAAAATAGAAGTTACTGGCAGTTTACGGCGTCTGTCAATGCGGGCATAAACCAAATCTTTGGCATCAAATTCAAAATCAAGCCAAGAACCACGGTACGGAATAATGCGGGCAGAAAACAGTTTTTTACCTGAAGAAATGGTTTTGCCGCCGTCGCTATCAAAGAACACGCCCGGAGAACGGTGCATTTGTGAAACCACAACGCGCTCGGTACCGTTAAAAATAAAGGTACCTTTATCCGTCATCAACGGAATATCGCCCATGTAAACATCTTGCTCTTTAATATCGTGAATAGATTTTGCGCCAGTAGCTTCATCAATATCCCAAACCACCAAACGCAAAGTTGCTCTAATCGGAGCAGCATAAGTCATATCGCGCTTTAAGCATTCTTCCACATCATATTTTGGCTCTTCCAATTCGTATTTAACAAATTCCAATTCGCCGTTGCCGGAAAAATCGGTAATTGGGAAAATAGATTTAAAAACTTCTTCCAAACCAAATTCGCAATGTTCGCCATTGGCGTCTACATTATTGATAAAGCTGGAATAAGAGCCGGTTTGAACGTCAATTAAATTCGGCATATCGATAACAGATTCGATTCGTCCGAAATTTTTTCTTACACGCTTTTTCTCCGTATAAGACTCTTTCATGTATATTTCCTCTAACATTTTGATTCTACGGCAATTCTTTTGAAAAACTTTCAATCCCGCCCGCAGAAGGTTAAACTTATAAAAACATTTAAATTGAATACAGCTGAACCCCTGATAAATCCACACTCTCAGCCCTATTCACCAAATAATAGGCACACGGATTTTCACCCGTCTGCTTTAAACTGTCCGGATTATAGACTTTTCAGCTTTATTTTGCAACATTTTTCTTTTATTTCACCTTGTTTTTCGGCAAAAAAATCATACGTCTGAATTGGGTATTTTTTAGCGAAGGAGAAAATTTATGAAAGACAGAAGATGCAGTATCTGGCACTTGATTTCCGGCATAATTATGCTGATTTTAGGAATTGTGGTGTGGTCAAACCCGCTATCGTCGCTTTATGCTATGGCGATATATTTTGGCGGCGCCGTGTTTTTACTCGGCTGCGGCTACATCACCTTTTCTTTCAGCGAATATTCCGGTTGGTATTTTGTCGTTGGTTTATTAGATTTGTTTATTGGTTTGATTTTACTAACTAATTTGGGTTTAACCGTACAGACATTGCCGATTTTATTCGCCTTTTGGTTTTTGGCTACCGGCGTTATGCAAATTTCCGGCAGTTTAGACATGAAAAAACTTGATTTGCCGTGGGGCTGGAGTATGTTCAGCGGCATCTTAGGCATTATCCTCGCCTTTTTGATTTTATCATATCAATCATTCGGCGAAGCGGTTTTGGTGCTTTATGTCGGCTTTTATATTTTTGCGTTTGGTATTCTCAGCGTTGCCGAATATTTGTATTTCCGCAAATTTTGCCGCCTGCCGCAAACAAACGCGCAATAAATATATTGACGATTAAATCCATAATTGTTATAAAGCAGAGCATTATTTAATTTGTTGGAGATAGAACTATGAAAGAAATTACTCAAGCTCAAGTTGATAATGCCTGCTTTATGATTGCGCAAAAAATTCAAGAACGCTCGCCGAACGGCTTTGTTTTAGCGGCTGTTTCCCGCGGAGGATTGGTTCCGGCAACCATTATCTCACACTATCTCAAACACAAAGACATTCGTTTTATCCGCCTTTCTTCATACAGCGATGACAGCAAGGCTCAGTCTAAAATGATTGACACTACTTTAGATGAAATCCCTAATGCCGCCAACACCTATATCATTGATGATTTGTGCGACAGCGGAGAAACCGTGCAATATTTACGCCATAAATATCCTTTGGCGCAAATCTACACCCTTATCAATAAAAATCCGGAAATAAAACCAGATTATTTTCCAATGTCCGAACCTATGGGACTATGGATAAACTTTCCTTGGGAACCTGAAGACAGGAAATAGACAAATTACTTTTAGGCTATATCTATTTCATAATTTCAACAAAAACACAAACAATGAAAAACAGCGAGAGTAATCTCGCTGTTCCTATATTATCAGCCCTTACGAACTAAAAAATATATCTTGAGTTTGCGAATAATAAATACAATTTTTATTATCATTAGTTTATCCTTTATAAAAATAAAGAACAAAGCCAAACTCACACATATATTCTTATGAACTATTGACATTCATTCAAATATATGCTATCTTAACTAAAGAATAAAGTTAAGATATGTTTAACTTTGTTCTAGGTTAAGAAAATTTGTCGGTGCTGGTACACCGACATAATTTTTATATAGTAAGCACTGAGCAATATCAAGCAAAAAATGAAAAACAGCGGGATTTCCACCGCTGTTCTTGCAAAACTATCGTTTGATAGAAATGTAAATTCGGAATTTCCTAATAACAATAATCAATTTAATTATCATTATTTTTTTACCTTTCGTTGTTGGAAAGGGGAAAAACCGCACCTATATTGATAAAAGTATTGACTTTTATACAAAAATAGGTTATCTTTAACCTAGAAAATGAGTTAAAGATGTGGTTTAACCCCTTTCATATTAAAGAAAGTCCAATGTTCCAGCACTGGACTTTTATTTTATATAATATACACCAACAAATATCAAGCAGAAAATGAAAAACAGCGAGATTTCCATCACTAAAAGCAACAAGAAATTTCATCTTCCCACTGCTGTTGTCAAAATAAATCTCAGCGTTTTATGTTCTTGCATAAACCTTGAGATTTTATGCTGCTAAACAGTTTTTCTCCGGCTTTTTGCGTTTGTTCATTATAAACAGGTCCTTCTATAGACATACTAAAGCCGGAATCTGATTGATAATCTTTTGTAATTTTCTGTCCGTATTTTTCTATCAATTCTTTATACGGCAGCAAAAGTTTAGAACTTTCAGCATTTGATATATTGCAATAAAGACTATAGTCTTCTTCCTCTTCTCCCCTTTGCAACAAATTGGTAAATTTCAAATTACATACACCATCTTTATAAGAAGAAGACAAAGATTGTTTAACCTTTATATCATCATAAGATTTTGACGAACTACCAAACTCATAGCTTTCATACTGCGCGCAATCACTTAGAGCAAATAACAAATTATATGTTGAAAAATCAGGCTTATATTCTGCAATGTTTTTATCTTTGATTAAAGCATATATGCTTTCAAAACTATTCAGTTCATTCACCCTTTCTAAAGGCAAAGCAATAGAAAAATCAGCAAACTCCAATTTGCAAATATTTTGCGACTGCCCTAAAATTTTCAAAGATACATTCATAAATGGCATATTTATTTTTTCTTCATCGGGCTGACAATTTTTTAATGACGCCATGAAGCTATCCGAAAATTTGTTTATTTGCTGTTCCAGCTCGCTTAATTCTTCTTCACTAGGTTCTGTTGCCTCCAACACACAGTTTTCTCCTAAAATTTTAGCCAATGTAACATCAAATAAATTTCCGGTCACTTTATTTTGCACCGGCAATTTATCTGTTACTCCCTCGCTATTTGTAAAAGAAGAATATGAAATATAATTTGCCGAAACTTCTTCTGTTGAACGGCTTTTCATTGCATTTAACAGCTCAAGCTGTTGATTTTTTGATATATTGCAGTCATATTTTGTTGTTTGTAAATTACCAAAACCATAGCCCAGTGAAAAATGACAAAGCTGATTATCCTCGCCGAATATTTTTACTTTTACAGAAAATCCGACGTTGCCCAGCATTTTGCCCAAGTCTTGTAAAGTCGGATTATTTCCCGTAAAATCTTCTTCATATGCCAAGCAATTTTCCGTTGCTTCTAACAATCTGTCCGAAAAATTAAAAAGATTGCTGCTGTCATATGATACGGCAGTTTCATTTAATGAAACCTCTGTCTCAGATGCAAAAGAATTATTTGAAAACAATAAAAAAACAAAAAATAATAGGATTTTCATACAATTTCTTTCTTAGTTAATGTGATAATATGCTGGATTGTACTCTGAAATAAAAAAGAAAACAACTTATTTTTTGCCTTATTTAAGGACGGGGAGTTCGCAAATCATAATTCAGAATTTGATTTCTTGTGCCTTTAAAAGCATTAGAACCGAATAACGCTTTTTGTACATACACACAAGACTCCCCGATATCAGGAGATATAATTTCCTTCAGGAAATTAACAAGCCTTTCTGAATTATTAACTTGCGACAGTTAAGCGGCTATTCATACCGCAAAATAAAGCTCTTATACACCTACTTATATAATATATTATCATATAAAGCAATATATTTTTTTTAATCCTAGCTAAAAGTTTATACGCTCTTTTTCAACCACAATCGGTTTTTTATCCACTCTAGTATAAATTGCTCCAATATATTCGCCGAGAATTCCCATACAAAACAACTGAATGGAGGCAAAAAAGTAGATACTTATCAAAATCGGGGCAATTCCAAAATGGAATGAATCCCAATAAAGCAGTTTTGCCACAAAATAACCGATTGAAAGCAACAAGCTTAAACCCGAAAAAACAAAACCGGCAAACGTCATGATACGGAGCGGAACTTTAGAATGTTTCACAATTCCAATCATTGCATTATCATACAATGTATAAAAATTATTTTTACTGAACCCGCGTTTACGCACCGGCTGCACAAACGGAATTAACGCCTTGTCGAACCCAATTTCACAAATCAGCCCGCGCAAATACGGATATGTATCTTCTGTTGACTTAAAAATCTCCACCACCTGACGATCATACAGCCCGAAACCGGTGCAATTCTTCACCAACTCCGAACCAGTGTCGTTAATGCGGTTTATAAACCAATAAAAACACTTGCGTACAGCAAAGAAAATCGGACTTTCTTTAGACTGATTTTTTTGCCCCAGCACAATTTTATAGCCATCTTCCCATTTGCTGATAAAATCCGCAATCAATTCCGGCGGGTCTTGCAAATCTGATGCCATATAAATCACAGCATCGCCGATTGCGTTAATAATTCCCCAATACGGCGAGCGGATATGTCCAAAATTGCGCGCGTTCAAAATCACTTTTACATGCTTATCTTTTTTTGCCAAAGCCCGCAGCTTATCAGCAGTGTTATCGGTGGAAGCGTTATCCAGCAAAATTTGCTCATATTCATATTTGCCTTTATATTTTTCCATTTGCGCTTTAACGCGTTCGTAAAGCTCATCGACATTCTCGGCTTCATTGAAGCAGCTTGAAACTATGCTGATTTTTTTCATTTTTTCTTCTCTTTGCAATAAATCATATTTTCGGCAAATTCTTCCCGCGGCAAAAACGGAAACATATCTTCCAAACTCGGAGATTCCATAGAGCCGTCCGGCAGAACGCGCGCCGACAATTTCGGGCTAAACACATAGTCGGAATTAACCATAACTTCGCAAATAACCGGTTCATCGCCTTCCAAAGCCTCGGCGATTGCCTTATCCAAATTTTCCGGTTTATCGACACGCAGGCTTTTTATTCCGAACGCAGTGCCGACTTTTACGAAATCCGGCAGGCTCACACCGCTGTTGCGTCCGTCGCCGCAATGCCGCCCTTCAAAAAAGTTGTTTTGCGTCTGCTTAATTGAAATATAGCCGTCGTTATTGATAATAAATATTTTTATCGGCAAATTATTGTGTTTTATGGTTTGCAGCTCCTGCAAGTTCATCATAATCGACCCGTCTCCGGCCAGGCAGATTGTTTTACGTCTGCCCGCCGCCACGCAAGCACCGATTGCCGCCGGCAAATCATATCCCATAGAAGCGTCGCCGGAATTCCAAATATAGCGCTGACCTTTTTTAACGGTTCCAACCTGAAAAGGAAGCAAAAAGGCCGTTCCGTTTCCGCAAACCACAATTTCATTTTCAGAAAACTTTTTAATCAATTTATCCATAAATGAATACGGTTCAATAGGATTGTCTTTACCTCTGAAAGCCTCTGTTACCGGCGGATATTTTTTCTTAACAGCCTTTGTCCAGGCATTCCATTCGGTCGGTTCCATCGGTTCTGTTATTGCAAACAGTTTTTTGATAAAGTTTTTACAGTCCGCGTTAATTTTCAAAACCGGGTTAATTGTCTTTTTATCCAGTTCAGGTTTATCTATATCAACACCCACTAATTTTGCGTTTTTTGCAAAATTTTCCCAGTTATAACTAACTTGACGGATATTATTGCGAGACCCAACCGTAATAACCAAATCGGCGTTTTGCAAAACAAAATTACCGGCTCGATTTGCCACTGTGCCTATTCTTGCAACAAAATTCGGATTATCTTCGGAAATTGTGTCAAAACCATTCATTGTCGTTACAACCGGAATATTCAATTTTGCGACCAAATCAGTAAATTCGGTTAAAGTGCCTGACAAACGAATGCCGTGTCCCGCCACCAATAAAGGGCGTTTCGCCTGTTTTATCATATCCGCCAGCTGTTTAATTTCATTATCGACATCCGGTAAATGCAGCGCATCTTCAGTAAAATCATAACTGCGCAAATCATTTTCATCAATCATTGCGGCTTGAATGTTCAAAGGAATGTCCAACCACACCGGGCCAAAACGCCCGTGTGTCGCCAAATAAATCGCTTTATCCAAGTGATATTTTATATCTCTCGCCTCTTTTACCATTACCGCATATTTAGTAAGCGGCTTTACGACAGAAACAATGTCAACTTCCTGGTCTCCAAGCTGACGCAGGTTAAGCTCCTTACACGAATCCAAAGTAGTAGTGTATTTTACCTGCCCGGATATGTACAACACCGGAACACTGTCTGTCCATTCCCCCATTACTCCGTTTAAGCAGTTAAGACCTCCGGGACCGGTAGTAACATTTACCACCGCCAATTTTTGATTAACACGGGCATATCCTTCTGCGGCAATGGAACAACCTTGTTCATTATGATTGCATATATAGGGAAGATATTTACCAACACTGTCATTTAAATGCATGGCCCCGCCGCCGGAAACCATAAAAACACAATCAACGCCATACACTTCTTTTAAGCGTTTCATAATATAGTCAGATACTTTAATCATTACCTGCCCTCCTTGTTTCTGCTGTTGTAATAATTTTGTTTATGTTTTAAAATTTGTTTGTTCAAACGGGTTTGAATATTTTCTATCCGTTCCTTATCTTCCATTGTCAAATTGTCGGAATAAACACATTTATCCTGAAGCCACAGCAATTCAAACTGCAAAGCCTTGCTTATGGCTTTATCCAGTTGGCGGTCTTTTATTGCTTCGCCCGAAAAAATAATGTTTCTGGTTTCAAAACCATCTAACTTATGCTGCGACAATCTTTTAAAAAACTCGACAGAAGAATTAGTTAAATTGCCTCCGACATAAAATTTCTTATCATATTTCAGGCATAAATCAGCCATGTTTGAAGCATATTCATACATAACATCAGAATTTACAAACGACCTATCTTTTTTGAGCGAACCGGAAAAATCACTGCGTCCTAACACAATTCCATATAAAGAATCGGCTTCTGCCGTATTAAGAATTTCTTCCAAACATTTGTAACCGGAAATGGTTTCAATGTTAATCATCAGTTTTGTATGCAACAACTCATCCGGAGTATATACTTTTTCAGCAGCCGAAATAAATTTTTGCATGGCATATGCCGATTCTATCATTGGGGCAACAACCTTATCTACCCCCAGAGTTTTTGCTTCGCGTAAATCTTTTTTCGCTTCACAGCCTCCAATTTTTAACGATACGCCGACGCCGGATTTAAAAGCCAATGAACTGATAATTTGAGCCTGCTCCCCGGTTAAGCCTTCGTCTTCAAAAGAAATTTTTATTCCGGACAGATTGTGATGTGCTTTTAAATCTTGCAACAATTCACACATATCATATTCTTTTGAGTTCATCTATTTATCCTCCAACAGCAAATTAACATCCAGTTTTGCTTTATTTTGTTCATAATATTCATACAAATCCTGCACAGATTGCTGAAAATCCGTAAATTTAATTCCGGGAAACTCCGATTTCAAACGCTGGTTTGAGCCGTAATAATCTAAACCGTATCCGCTTTTTCCGACTTTAATTTCCAAGTCTTTACCGGAAATTTTTTGCACCAATTCGGCAATATTTTGCAATTCCACGTAACCGTCCGGCACTATGTTATAGCTTTTATATTGTGGATTTTCTTCAATAAAAACTTTAAGTATCGCCGGCAAATCGCGCACGTCCAAATAGCTGAAACGCCGGTTTTGCCGCAAAGTTATCGGCAGACCGAACACGGCTTTGCAACAAGCGTTAGAAATAAAGCGGATGGCGTAGTCTTCATACTTTCCGAAAATGCCGAAAATATTTAAGTCCGCAAAATTATCCAAGTTCTGAATTTGTTTAGCAATAACATATTTGCAAAAACTATGCTCGTCTTTGCCCATATTCTTAAATATTTCGTCTTCCGTAACTCCGGCGTTGTTTTGCGCCACGTCATAAACCGCGCCGCTGCCGAAATTGATAAAGCGCCCGAATTTATCCTTGTGTCGTTCCAAATTTTCAAACATACGCACGTTGGTATAAAACAAATTGTTCAAATCCTTGGCGTTGCGGTGTCCCGGCTTGGTGGCGGCATGCAAAACCGCGTCAAACTCTTTATGTGCAAAATATTCGTCAACCGCGACAGTATCTTCCAGCGGCAATTCAGCGTGCGACGGAGCCACAAGTTCATAGTCCCGAGCCAATGCCGACTCTAAAATATTGCGGCCGATAAAACCGCTGCCGCCGGTTAACAGAATTTTTTTCATTTGCCTGCCTTTTCTTTTATAAAATTATGCAAAACTTCCGCGATTTTTTGCATATCGTTTATATTATTATTTTGCGCCACGCCAACCCAAAACGTGTGGTTCATAATGAATTCCGTGTTTGGTAGCAAGGCATATTCTTTTTCCGTTAGTTCAGAAGAATTTAACAGTGGCGAGCCGCCAATACGCAAAGCGATACTATTTTGCACAAACATCGGCTGGCGCAAGATGTTACCTGCAAACAGCTGGCGGGTGCCGATACCTTGTTTTTCCAAATATTCCACAACTTCATTTTTGCCGAACGGTGCGTTTTCTTTCACCGACAGCAAAAATCCAAACCAAGACTGCTTGCAGTTTTCATTTGCTTTCGGCAATATAAAATACTCTTGTAAATCTGCCAGCAAGCTAAGCAAAGTTTCGGCGTTTTGCTGGCGTATTTGCAAAAACTTATCCAGCTTTTTAAGCTGCGCCAAACCGATTGACGCCTGCCAATCCGTTATTTTCAAATTATAGCCGATGTGTGAATAAGTATATTTATGGTCATAGCCTTTCGGCAAATTACCCATTTGCAAATTAAAGCGGCTGCCGCAAGTGTCATCGCACCCTGGTTTGCACCAGCAATCGCGTCCCCAATCGCGGAATGAAAGCAAAATTTTGCGCAGCAACGCGTCATTGGTAACCACCGCGCCACCCTCGCCCATGGTAATATGGTGCGCCGGATAAAAACTGAAAGTGCCGATATGCCCGATAGTTCCAGCATATTTTTCCCGCCATTCGGCACCCAAAGCGTCGCAGCTATCTTCAATCACCCACAAATTATATTTTTCCGCCAATGACATAATTTTATCCATGTCATACATATTACCCAAAGTATGCGCTAAAAATATTGCCTTAGTTTTCGGGCTCAGCGCCTCTTCAATTTTAGCCGTATCTATGTTATATTCACCAACCGTGCAGTCAACAAAAACTGGCACCAACCCATTTTGCACAATCGGATTAACCGTGGTCGGAAAACCTGCTGCCACCGTTATTACTTCATCGCCTTTTTTCAGTGCCTTATTGCCTAGTTTATACGAAGTTAAAGCAGACAGCGCCAGCAAATTCGCCGAAGAGCCGGAATTGGTCGTTATAGCGTATTTCACCCCCAATTTGCGAGCAAACTCTTTTTCAAATTCATCATTAAAACGCCCCGCTGTCAACCACATATCAAGCGACGCTTCAACCATATTCACCAGTTCTTCCGCCCCAATGTTTTTACCTGACGACGGAATATATTTTTTAGGCTGCTTTTCAGCTTCAAGGCACTGCGCGTATTGCGCGGCAAGCTCAAGCATTTTGGCTCGAATTTCTGCTTTATTCATTTTTCCGCTCCTCGTGTCCTATATTTTTCATCACATTAGTTCGGCAAAAAATTTCCGTTAATTTTATAAACATCAAACCAAATATTTCCAATCTGCAAGGTACGCTCATACGACAGATTTTTATAAACATCGGGACAAATATCGACTTTTGCAGCTTTTTTAGCTGGATTATAAAACAGTGTTTTGTTATATGAATTAAAAATCAGCAAATAGTCGCCTTCCAACAGATTTTCCGGCTCTTTTACAGGTTTCAGCTTGAAGAAAATATCCTCGCAGGTATCAAGATATGTAAACAGTTGAGGAGAAATAAAATAAATACCTGCTGTATCTTTCCATAAATAACCCGCCGCTTCATTGCTCCAAGACAAACTTGTCCATGTCGCCAATTTTTTGTGTTTTAGTTTATTTATAAAATCAACATCTTCTTTACTTTGATGAAATGCATATGGACTTCTGCCTTCAAAATCGGCAAACACGGAATTTATACCAATGAGCATTATCAGAAAAACAGCAGCAAACTTTTTAGACAGCCGCAATCCGCTCAAAATTTTTGCTAGAGCATAAAATATCAATATCGCCCACACCGGATTTAACAACATATAATAGCGTGAGTTATACTCCCACATTTCCGGCATGCAATAACAAAGATACCCGCTCATCAGCAAAATAATTAAAGCAAACAGCACCACTGTTTCATCATTCTTCTCTTTATTTTTCCACGCAAAAAACGCATAACCGCAAGTCAGCAACAAAATCACCGCCAATGCCGCCCAGCTTAGCTGCACATTGTCAAAAACATTTGCGTGAAAACTAAACAAACCATCAGCTAAGTTTGCCGACACTTTATTTATATGCCACAGCAGCGATTTATCGCCAGCAACTGAGGCACAGCCGAAAATCATTAAAGTTTTAAGTGCATAAGGGCAAACGGCAAAAAACGCCACCACGCTCAAAAACATTGCCAAAGCCAATTTTAACAGCAATTTATATTCTTTTACACACAGCAAATACGCACCGCTAACACAGGATACAATATATGAAAACACTGCGGAATTATAAGAAGTCAGCATACCTAATGTTGAATACAAGCCGATTAAAAACAAACGTTTCTTTGTCGTTTTCTTTTCTTGCAGCAGTTGGCACAGCTCATTTAACATACAAACGGCAAACAGGGTTTGCATCAAATATACCCTAATGTATAAAACAGATGAAAACCCTATACTGGAAAAAGCAAACAACACAACTGGCAGCAATGCAAACCATTTGTTTGCAAAAAACTTTGACGAAAGTTTCAGCATTGCCAGCAAGGTTAAAATCCATAAGAATATGTTTAACCCTCCGCCTATCCATTTACTGAAAGTGTCAGGAAAAAAATAGCTGATGGTATAAAGCGTCATAAAATAAAGCGGCGTATGCATATCTCTTTGCAAATTGCGATAAATATGGCTAAAGTCAAAACTGTTTTCCGGCTGAACCGTTAAATATTTTTGATATGTTTCACTGGGCAGCCACCGATTCCAATTTTCTTCCGCATTTGCAACATACGGACCGATAAAACTGTTGGCATGCGCATATGACCACTGTTCATCAACATGAAAATTATTTTTTTCGCAATAATAACCAAACACCATACAAAGGTTTATACCCAACAGCAGCAGGCAAACCACAGCATATAGCCCTTTAAATTCTTTTATTTTATTCCATAAACTCATTGGCAGTCTCTTTTAATTAAACTGTTTGGCAAAAACTTCTTTAGCAATGCCGTTAATCATTTTAATTTTATCATTTTGCAAAATATGCGGCAATTCCACCGAAACAAAGGTGCTGCGCGGATCAGCATTTTCAACAAAAGCTAAAACATTGCCGGAAGCAGCGGCAATAAAGCGTGCCGAAGCAATTGCCCAAACTTTGAGAATTTCACTGTTTGGACAGCCGCTGCCTGTTTCCAGTCCCAAAGCAATCAATTTTTTCCCGCAAGGAGTGTCGTCTAACGTCAGGCATTCAGGGTGATTTTTCAAATATGCCAGCGCATTGTCTTTGTTTTCTCTAGTCGGCAAATAACTTATGCTATACAAAACCACGCTGTCTGCCGGAGTTTCCACGCTTTCGTTTTGTGCAATTTTATATGCTTCAGCGAGCTTGTCCATAATTCTTCTCCAATTTAAATTGCCCTTGCTGCAATTTGGTCAGCAGTTTTTCCAAGCTATTTTCCGGCGTCACCAAATATCCTTTTATCCCCAAACGCTTTGCTGCGCTCAAATTAGTTTGCGCATCGTCAAACAACAAACAATCTTCGCCGCTAACCTGAAGCTTTTCCAAGAAATATTCAAAGCCGTGTTCGCTTTGTTTAGGGTGAAAATAGCCTTCACGCTCAGTTTGAGCTATATCATACACCAAAATATTTTCTTGTTGCAAGCTTGCCGCGCTTTGCTTAAAAATCTTTTGTAGCACCTTATCTATATGCTCAAAACTGTTGTTGCTGAAAATAACAACTTTATTTTGCTTTGCCGTTTTCAGCATAATATCTTTTAATTTTGCATTATATCCAATTGAATTATAATCAATTTTCGCCGCCATTTCTTGACAGTATTTCTTAAAATCATAGCCAGTGGCATCACAAATATCTTTAATATAATTAAATACGCCCAAATGTTTTTTATTGATAGATTCTTCTGAAATTTTACGCTGCTGTTCACCGCTTAAACCAATATTTTCGCGATAAATTTTCTTCATTGCGTCCACAATTTTCCGCAGCGCTAATTCAGATTCCGGATATAAAACTCCATCACAATCTATAATGTAAACACTTTCAGTCATCAGGCTTCAGCAGCCTCTTCTTTTTTCAAGATACGACGGCGGGTGATGGTGCGGCGGTGCGGTTTTTCTGCCGTTTCTGTTGCAGTTTCAGGTGTTTCCTCTTCTGCGCCGTCCGAAATCGTTTTTTCTGCTGGTGCGTTTTCCTTTGCTGCCACGTCAACCACTGTAAAGCTGCGGCGTTTTCTTGGTTTTTCAGCTATTTTCACATTTTCTTCCGGCTGCGCTGCAGCTTCAGTTTCCACTAAATCAGTTTTTGGTGCCGAAGCATTTTCCTCTGCCGGAATTTCTGCTTTAGCTTCAGAATTTTCTGAACTGTTATTTTGCTGCTCCTGCTGAGAGTTTTCTCGGTTTTGATTCTTGCGTTCATTGATTTCGGTTACAATTTTGCGATAGTGTTCTGCATATTGGCGGAAAACTTCCATTTGCACATAATCGCCGTTATTATGCGCCTCTTTTGCCAATTCATTATATTTTTTAATCAAATCCAAAGCTGTGCCGCTTAATTTTCCGGCAGAGCTGACACTGTCAAATTTATAATTCAAAGAATATATTGTATTTCCATTTCCGCGAAACTTGCTATTGTTGTTATTCAATTTTTTCATCTAAAAACCATTCAAAAAAACCGCATCGGCGGTAACATTATTAAAACTACATACGAACGAATAGAAAATGTCCATTGTTCTTTGTATATCCATTTTTTCAGGATTATGCAACTTTTTTTTGCAAAATTACACAGCGTTCTATACCTGCTAAATCTGGCACGATTTTTTGCAGAGAAAGCTCTTTATTTTCAAACAATTCAGCAATTTTTTGAGCTTGTCCCGCTCCGGCTTCAATCAAAATATATCCTTTATTTTTTAACAATAAAGACGCCTGCTCGGCAATTTTTTCATAACTTTCATATCCGCTTTGCCCGCCGCTCAAAGCCTGCCACGGGTCAAATTCTTTTACTTCCGGCTCTAAAGTTGCAATATCATCTTGCGGAATATACGGCGGATTTGTAACAATCATGTCAAACTGTTTAGAAAAATTACTCAAAAAATCAGCGTCAAACCAACTGGCGTTAATAAATTTCAGCCTATCGCCTATTTTCAGCATTTCTGCGTTTTGCTTTGCCACCGCCAAAGCCTTTGCTGAAACATCAACTGCTGTTCCCAACCCTTGAGGGCGTTCCGCCAAAATTGACTCAATAATACAGCCGCTGCCGGTTCCCAAATCTAAAATTTCAAAAGCCTGTTCTGCTGGCAGCAGTTCCAGCGCCTGTTCCACTAAAATTTCAGTTTCGGGACGCGGAGAAAGCACATCTTCCGTGCTGATAAAATCATATTTATAAAAACCTTTTTTCCCGATTATTTTATCCAAAGGACAATGCTGCAGCCGTTTGTCAATCAATTTGTTGATAAGTTCTGCTTCTTTTGCCGAAATTTTGCAACCGCTATAAATTTCCGAAGGATTTTTCTGCAAAACAAAAGCAAAAATTTCCCTTGTTTCCAAACGCGGGCTGCTGATTTTGGCTTGAGCCAGTTTAGCTACCGTATCATTGAAAAAATCCGCCATTTTAAGCCGCCGTCGACATTGCCGCCTTGACTTCTGCCGACAGCTTTTCAAAAGCTTTCTTTTCTATCTGACGCACCCGCTCGCGGCTGATATTAAACTTTTCACCGATATCTTCAAGCGTTTGCGGAGCATCTGTCAGCATGCGGTTTTTCACAATATATTGTTCACGCTCATTTAACTTAGACAAGCATTTAAGTAAAATTTTCCGGCGGACTTCCGCTTCTTGTTTTTGTTCCAAACGCTTTTCAATATTTTGAGTTTTATCCGCCAGCAAGTCAATTTTTTCAACTGGCTCGTCATCATTGTTATGCGCCGCCGTATTCAGCGAAGTATCGCCGCCGATACGCTGATTCATCTCAATAACATCTTTTTCATCTACCACCAGCTCTTGCGCAATTTGCTTAACCACCGATGGTTCCAGCTCTTTATTTTCATAAATTCCCAAACGGGCTTTAATGCGTCCCAAGTTATAGAACAGTTTTTTCTGCGCCGCCACCGTGCCGATTTTCACCAGTGACCACGAACGCAGTACAAAATCGTTCAAAGCAGCTTTAATCCACAAAATCGCATACGTTGACAGCCGCACGTTTTTATTTATATCAAACTTTTTCACTGCCTGCATAAGCCCGATGTTTGCTTCAGAAATCAAATCGGACGTCGGCAAGCCATAACGCCGATAAGTCAAAGCAATTTTAACCGCCAAACGCAAATGAGAGGTAATAAGTTTCTGCGCTGCTGCCAAATCGCCTTTTTCCTTAAACTCCTTCAGCAAACGATTTTCTTCTTCTTCGCTTAAAACCGGAAACTTGCGGATTTCTTCCAAATACGCATGCAACCCATTTTCTTCCGAAAGAATTGGCAGATTGTTTTTCGGTTCATATACGACTAGATTTTTGTGCTCGTTTTCGCTCAATTTCATCACCAGTTATAAATAAATGAAGCATCGTCAAGCTTATCGGTAGAAACAACTAAATTTGCCACCACCACTTTATAATAGTTCAAATACGGATAAATTAAAACATACAAAGTCTTGAACTTTTCCGCCTCATTTGTATTTTTGCTGACGCAAATATGTTTAATTTCTCTTTTTTGATTTATACGCAAAAAAGCCGCCGCCGATGCCGCTTCATAATATTTTCTACCATCTATTTTTTCAGAAGAAACATCTTCAAAATCAGCCAAATTACGCACCATCAAAATACGATGCCGCCGTTCTGCCACCGAATATGCCGACGTTTGATTCAAGCTGTTCATAATAAAACTTTCAACTTGTTTTTTCAGGTTTGGAGAATCGCACGGCAAATCCGGCAGATTTTGTTCATCTTCAATATAATCTAAATCAGAACTATTCTCCTGCTGCCGTTCAATTTCTGACATCTGCGCTTCAAGTTCATTGATGTTTGTATCGGCATTAAAAACATCATCTTCAGGTTTCAGTTCAACCATAGGAACTTTACCGCCTGATTTTTCAACAAACTGCGGTTCATCTGCCAAACAAACTTTACCAGCTGCCAAAAGCAGCGCAAACATCAGAAATACGAACAGGCTTTTTTTCATTTTAATCCTTTAGAAATTGATAGATTTCGGAGTGCGTGGGAACGGAATTGTATCGCGGATGTTGGCAATACCTGTTACCAGCATCATCATACGCTCAAAGCCCAAGCCGAAGCCGGCGTGCGGCACGCTTCCGTATTTGCGAGAATCCAAGTACCATGAATAATTTGCAATATCCATACCCAATTCTTTAATACGGGAAACCAAAACATCATAACGGTCTTCACGCTGTGAACCGCCGATAAGCTCGCCGATTCTCGGAACCAAAACGTCCATGGCGGCAACGGTTTTACCGTCTTCGTTCAAACGCATATAAAATGCTTTGATTTCTTTTGGATAGTCGCGCACAATCACCGGACGCTTAAAGTGCTCTTCTGCCAAAAATCTTTCGTGTTCAGTCTGCAAATCAATTCCATATTCCGGTTCATATTCAAATTTGCGACCAGATTTTTTCATAATTTCAATCGCTTCGCTATATGTAATGCGGGCAAAGCCGTTTTCTACAATGTTTGACAACGTAGATTTCAAAGTCGGATCTACAAATTTTTCAAACAAATCCAAATCGTCGGCGCAGTTTTCCATAATATCTTTAACGCAATAACGCACCATATCTTCAGCCAAATCCATATCATCGGTCAAATCAGCAAACGCCATTTCCGGCTCAATCATCCAAAATTCGGCGGCGTGGCGCTGCGTGTTGGAGTTTTCGGCGCGGAAAGTCGGACCAAATGTATAAATATCACCCAAGGCACAGGCAAACATTTCGCCGTTTAATTGACCTGAAACCGTCAAACGGGCTTCTTTACCAAAAAAGTCTTTGCTGTAATCAATTTCTCCGTTCGGCAGTTTAGGCGGATTTTTCATATCCAAAGTTGTAACCTGAAACATCTCGCCAGCGCCTTCGCAGTCGGAAGCCGTAATCAGTGGAGTATGCACATAGTCAAACCCACGGCTTTGGAAAAAGTTGTGAATAGCATACGATAAACGAGAGCGAACACGGAAAGCGGCGCCATATTTATTGGTGCGCGGACGCAAATGTGCAATTGTACGCAAAAATTCATCGCTCATGCCTTTTTTCTGCAGCGGATAATCATCAGGAGCAACACTGTAAATTGTCACTTCTTTTGCCGCAACTTCATATTTTTGCTTGCCGCCGGCAGATTCCACTAATGCACCTTTAATTGCCACCGAAGAACCTGTCGTCAGTTTTTTAACATCATTATAATTAGAAAGGGTATTATTGGCGATAACCTGAATATTTTTCAGGCAAGAGCCGTCATTAACTTCTATAAAAGAAAAATCTTTAGAATCGCGTTTTGTTTTAACCCATCCTTTGAGCAATACTTCATCCAAAGTTGTCTCAGAGGCGAGCAGTTGTTTGATTTTAGTTCTTTTTAACATTTTACCCTCTAATTAAATAAATTTACAAAATCTTTTGTACTATATAACATTCATCTTTAATTGTCCAGTCTTGACAAATGTTTTCATATAGATAATTATGTAGGAAGTTTAATTTAGGAGAATCAAGATGACAAATAAATTATCAATTTTATTACCTGCTTTGTTGGCAATTGCCGCTTGCGCCCCTAGTATCGGCAGCAATGACTACGGATATTCCTCTGTCGGACAAGCCAGCAGCGCTTTCCCTTGCACGGTTTTATCCGTACGTTCGGTTAATGTAAACAGCAGCGGCGGAACTGGTACAGTTTTAGGCGGCGTGGCTGGCGGCGTGGCTGGTTCAACCATTGGTCACGGCAAAAGCGCCTCTATTTTGGGCGCTATCGGCGGTGCGGCAGCCGGTGCTTTAGTCGGCAATGCAGCTGAAAAAGGGATTATGTCGCAAGGCGGTTATGAATATGTGGTTAGAACCGACAGCGGTCAGACTTACAGTGTAACACAAGGCACAGATAATTTGATTGCCGCTGGTCAAAGATGTATGCTGATTAACGGCAACCCGTCAAGAATTATCCCATATTATTGATAATTTTTGCAAAAAATTGTTGCGAAACAAAAATAATCGGTTAATATACCGATTGTTTTGGATAGATGGCCGAGTGGCCTAAGGCGCACGATTGGAAATCGTGTATACCTCTAAAGGGTATCGAGGGTTCGAATCCCTCTCTATCCGCCAATAACAAAAAAAGCTCGCCTTTAGGCGGGCTTTTTTTGTTATTAGTGCGGGTAAGGGATTTGAACCCGAAGAGAGGGTTCGACTAGGACGAGAGGCGGACGCAAGTACGCCGCTGAGCGATAGCGAACGAGGACGCAGCGGCGAAGCGCCAGCGCAGCCAATCCCTCTCATATTATTGGTTGCAAATATAATTTTTTCAGATATAATTGTTATACAATAATAGGAGAAGATACTGTGAAAATAATATTACAAAAATTAAAAACGTTTTTAACTTTTATTTTAAAATTGGCTATCTCTCTATTTATTGCTATATTTGCGATTTTCCAAAATCATTTTTTTTCTAATAATGATTTAGTTGAACTTTTAATAATCATATCTTTTACAATATTAATTTACTATTTAATATCACATTTAAAAAACTTAAAAAGTAAATTAATTTTTTTAGAAACTAATATTACAAAATATCTTTGTAATAACAAAGAAGGAATTGCCCAAATTCTCTCATTAGAGAATAATTTAA